>NZ_CADCXN010000084.1 GCF_902806695.1 Candidatus Methylobacter favarea
TTCGCGTCGTCTCAGTAAAGCCTACGAACGACTGACTCGCATCGACGAAGCTTGGATTTACATCGCCATGACTCGCATCATGGTGAATCGTTTGGCTTGACGCGATAATTTCCAAACAGCTTCTAAAAAGTCTGGTGGCTGGATGGAATGCCGGCTGCGGCGGCAAAATTCATTATAGCCTGGACATGCATGGCGGCCTTGATCGGCTGCCCGAACCCATTCCTGTCACTGTCTTCCGCATTGTTCAGGAAGGCCTCACCAATATAGCCAAACATTCAGCGGCTACGCATGCGAAGATAACGCTGACTACAGGCTCTTTTTTGGCGGCAGGCGACGCCAACCGTATAATTCTGAGAATTGAAGATAACGGCATAGCCGATAATCTGCCGTTTAAACACAGTTCAGGCATTGGCCTGCCCGGCATACAGGAGCGAGTCATCGCTCTTGGAGGCAGGGTGATATTGGCTTTAGGTAAACCTTCCGGACTGATTGTTGAAGTGGAGCTTCCTGTTCAGCCTGTTTCAGAGGCGAAGGGATGAGCGCGGCGAAAAGCATCCGCATTCTTCTGGTCGATGATCATGCCATTATCCGTGAAGGCTACCGCTCGCTCTTGCAGAAGCAGCCGGGAATGATCGTGGTTGCCGAAGCGGTTGACGGAGCGCAGGCTTACAGGCGCTTTAAGGAATACAGCCCCGACATTGTGATCATGGATATTTCCTTGCCCGGCCAGGGAGGGCTGCAGGCCATCGCCCGCATTAAACAGAATGCTACGGCGGCAAAAATTCTGGTCTTCAGCATGCACCAGAATCCCGGTTTCGCTGTCCAGGCTATCCACGCCGGGGCATTGGGTTATGTCACCAAAAGCAGTATGCCGCAGGTGTTGATTGAGGCTGTCCAGGATGTCCATGCTGGACGGCTGACGCTGAGTGCTGACATTGCCCAGGTATTGGCCCTAGAAACATTGGGGGGTGACCACAAGGCGCTGCAGGAATTAAGCGTACGTGAATTTGAGATACTGCGCATGCTGGTTGAAGCCCGATCGACGGATGATATCGCGCAAACACTCAATCTCAGTCCCAAAACCGTATCAAACTGCCATTACCTGATCAAGCGAAAACTGGGCGTGGCCAGCGATATTGAGCTTACGCATTGGGCTATCAGGATGAAGCTAATCAATCTGCTGGAATTGTCAGGACCGTCTTCGGAATATCTGTAAATTACAATTCGCAAGATGTCCGGGCATTCCGCTTTATCGTTTATGTCTGAAAGCTAGTGCCAAAGATTGAGTTAGGAACTTCGAGGGGATACAGGTGCTACCGTTATACACAACAGCAGGAGGGGTGAAAGGTTGGTATTGACGTCGTAGAATCACTCCACTTGGCCGCTATTGTTGATACTGTTGGCAGAAGTTATATAGACAGCGATAAAACCTGCTTCCATATAGCCTGGTAACGAGATTTACCAGGACAAACTGAATTTTCCGCGCAGCTTCACAGCTAAAACAGGCAGCAGCAAGACCGATATTACGCCTGCGCTGACCAGTATTGCCGCCCTGTCCGGCGCCATAAGCCCCGAGGAAACACCGATTTCGCTGATGATAACGATCAAGGGCAGGCCGGTAGCGGAATAAAGCGCAAAAGGCACTCTTGCTTCGGGAGTCAAATCTTTTTTATACAACACTACAGGTATGCCCCTTACCACGACCAGCAATCCCAACAACAACATTACCTGCAGGGGAGCCATGGGAGCCGACCACAAAGCGCTGACTTCAAATTTCATACCCGCAACAATGAAGAATATGGGGATAAGAAAGCCATAGCCAATGGCATCAAGCTTATGCCGCAATAAGTCTCCTTTTTCTCCCCGGCTCGCTAGTCCAACCACCAGGCCGGCGGCAAAGGCGCCTATGACGATATTCAGGCCGAATTTAGCGGCAAGCGCGACAAACAACGCCTGCAGCAAAATACAAATTCGCACGGGCAATTGACCGCTGCTTTGCAAGGTGCGCGCCAGCAATTCGATAACTCTGGCTGAGCGCATCCGCAGGGCAATATTCGCCGTCACCAGAGCAACGATAATAAACGTTACCATGAACAGCATATGTACAAAAGTGCTGTGCATCGGGATCAGCATCATTGAAATAACTATTAAAGGGCAGAACTCGCCCGCAGCTGCCGCAGCAATCATATAGCGCCCGAAATTGGTATCCAGTTCGCCCTGATCCCGCAAAATGGGCGCCAGTATGCCCAAGGCAGTGGTCGATAATGCGACTGCCGCCAATAGAGGCGGAGCCTGGATAAGTCCGATGGCATGAAACAGGAACATGCAGACAATCGCCAGCAGAAACGATAGAAACCAGCCGCCTATTGCCAGTGTTAGCGGCCTGCCGCGTATTTTGTCGGGATTGATTTCAAAGCCGACCATAAATAACAAAAACGTCAACCCGAGCTCGCTCAATATATTGATTATGCCATCGGGGCGGGCCAAATCAAATACATAAGGGCCTATGAGTATGCCCAACAAAATTTCAAGAGCTACGACTGGCAAGCGGAACCCGGCCGGCAGCTCGGCAAGGAGCGGGGCCAGCATGGCAATAAAGACGATCAGCAAAAGTTCAGAAGGATAAGCTTCCATTAATTTACTCCAATATGAATTTTATTTTTTCCGATAGCAAACCCAAGTGTAAATCAATAAGCAGCTGCAAACCACCCTTTGGAAAAATGGTTTTGGTAGGCGACAGAATAATAAATTGATAAGGTCTAACAATAAACTGATTAGCAAGAATGCCCACTAATATGAAAATGTATCAATTTTCGATTTCCGCCACTCCCCCGGCAATCCGTGTCCGGGGGAGTGGCGGAAATCGAAAGCAAAGATGGAGGCAAACTTCATGCTTGCTTATTGCCAGGCACTTAAAATATGATTAATTATATGGATAAGGAAAGCCAGCATGTTCCCTCTATTTAAGACCAGGCAAAAGCAAATTGCTTCTCCGTCAACTCCGGTTACCTTGCTGCCTGGCTCTAAGGGCGAGCATTTTTGCAGCTTAAATATGGCACCACGCAATGCGCCTTGCGTTTTTATAACAAGCCGGTGTTGAATTACTTGTCTCCTGTCATGCTGGAATTTATCGCCAAACAGGAAGTGCTGTTTATTGCAACTGCCGATAAGCACGGCGACTGTGATTGTTCATTCCGTTTTGGCAAGCCCGGTTTCGTCAGGCCGCTGAATGAAAAGTACTTAATTTATCCTGAATACCGGGGCAACGGCGTCATGGCCAGCCAGGGCAATATTATTGATAATCACCGTATGGGCATGATTTTCGTGGACTTTTTCGAAAGCAGCGTCGGCTTGCATGTCAACGGCAAAGCCAAAATCGTTGAACATGATGAGCTGCTGAAATACCGCAAAGATCTTTCTGCCGGCATCACCAGGAAATCAATGCTGAAGGCAAACACCGACCCGAACGCTGGATAATGGCGGAAGTTGAAGAAGCCTATATACACTGCTCCAAGCATATCCCTTTGCTCAAAAAAACCGAAAAGAACATTGTCTGGGGTACGGACGATGAGGCCCTGAAACGGAGCGATTTTTTTGCCCTGCATGGTATTCCCTTGTACCAAAGACTAGGCGGCGAAAGCGCCATTCAGGTCATTGCAGACAGCCTTGTCCGGAAGCTGTTGCTGGATAAAACCCTTAGCCATCTGCTGGAAGCAATCAATATTCAATCGCTCCTGAATAAACAAAGACAGTTCTTGAAAAGCGTTTTTGGCAGTGAAGCAAGCGCGAAAAATTTTTCCAGTGAAAACCTGCGTCAAACCTATAGAAAAATGATCAACGAACATTTAAATGACTTGCAACTGGATAAGGTAGTGGAACACCTTAAAAAAACCTTGCTGGAGCTGGATGTTCCCGAACACGAAGTCCTGTCTTTGATGGCATCCTTAAAGCGTTCTGCTTAAAATGGATGCAAAGGGGGGATTGATAACGACCACATTATTAATAAAAACCAAAACTCAATCGGACAGCGTTAGTATGTTGCATTCAAGGCTGACCCGGACTTTTACCTTATTCCATACACTATAAGAAGCGCATTGATTTGCAGCCAGCTTCTGAATTGTGATAGCTTGATTCCGGCTAATATACAGAATGCAGTTGCATGAGACAGTTGCCCGCTGGATAGATAAGATCAAATAATCCAAACGTCATACCGGCATGGATGGCCTTATCCAGGCTACAGGGATATGAGTTATGTAACCCATCCCGGGTCTCTGGGTTCCGGCGCTCCCCCGGCAATCCCTGACCGGGGCAGGCTCTGCCGGAACGACGGAATAGAGTATGTGTTACAAATTGACTGAAAAATTCTTGCTAATCAGGAAAACAAGATGCAAACAACCAACGAACAAAATCCCCTCAAAAAGCTTCTCAGCATCGAGCGCAGCACAGGGCGTCATTGGGTGGGTAACGGGTTCCCTGTGCGAACGCTTTTTTCTTACTCAGATCTGGGCTCGGTTCTGAGTCCGTTTCTGCTCCTCGATTATGCAGGCCCGGTGAATTTCCCTCCCACGGATGAGCGCCGGGGAGTGGGTGAGCATCCGCATCGCGGCTTCGAGACCGTAACCATCGTTTATGACGGCAGCGTTGAGCATCGCGACTCTTCCGGCGGCGGCGGCAGTATCGGCCCTGGTGACGTACAATGGATGACTGCCGCCTCCGGGGTGGTGCATGAAGAATTTCATGGCCGCGATTTTGCGCGGCGCGGCGGCAAGTTCGAAATGGTGCAGCTTTGGGTAAATCTTCCCGCCCGCTACAAGATGACGCCACCCCGTTACCAGAGTATTTTGAATAGCCAGATTCCCATTGTTAATTTGCCAAACGGGCAGGGATCTGTCCGTGTCATTGCCGGCAAATTCGAAGGCGCGAGGGGGCCTGCCCAGACTTTCACGCCTATCCATGTCCAAGATATGCGGCTGAATAGTGATCAACAGATGGATTTGAACCTGCCCGACGGTTATACGACAGCGCTCGTAGTGCTAAAAGGGTCTGTGCGCGTCTCTGGTTCCGAAGTCATCGGCCCGGCCGAAGTCGGCCTGTTTGACCGTGCCGGAACAACCATTCGGATCGATAGCGCCAACGACGCAACGGTTCTTCTGCTCGGCGGCGAACCCATAGATGAACCTATCGCGGGCAGCGGGCCGTTTGTGATGAATACGGCTGAGGAGATTCGTCAGGCCATGGCGGATTATCAGGGCGGCAAGATGGGCCATTTATCTTGAATGCAGGCCTATTAATTTAACAAGGTGTTGCAACGAGCTATTTATAATCGCGCATTGTTAAATTTATAGGGTCAGTGTCCTGTTTCAGTTGAGCCTTACAAAATCCGCTGAATTGGCACATCAAAACAAATAAACCGGAAGATTCCTTCTGTTAAAATCATCAGCTAGCCAGAAACAAAAAAACAGGAAGGCCAAACAGAATGAATTCGCTCGAGGATCCAAAAGAAGACCTGCGCAGGCAGTTGCGAGAAGCGGCGCTCGAATATCACGAGTTTCCCGCGCCAGGCAAAATCAGTGTTATATCGACCAAGCAATTGACTAATCAGCGCGATCTTGCCCTGGCCTATTCACCGGGAGTCGCAGCAGCTTGTGATGAGATTGTCGCCGATCCGGCCAATGTTTTTAAATACACCGCCCGCGGCAATCTGGTCGGGGTCGTTACCAACGGCACTGCCGTGCTTGGCCTGGGAAATATCGGGCCGCTCGCTGCCAAGCCGGTGATGGAAGGCAAGGCGGTGCTGTTCAAGAAGTTCGCCGGCATCGATGTGTTCGATATTGAAATTAACGAGCCTGATCCGGATAAGTTGTGCGACATTATCATAGCCCTGGAACCAACTTTCGGCGGCATCAACCTCGAAGATATTAAAGCGCCCGAATGCTTTTATATCGAGCGCCGCTTGCGCGAACGGATGAAGATACCGGTGTTTCACGACGACCAGCACGGCACCGCCATCATCGTCGGAGCCGCCATTCTGAATGGCCTGAAAGTAGTCGGCAAGGACATTAAAAAATGTAAGCTGGTTGTGTCCGGGGCCGGCGCTGCGGCATTGGCTTGCCTGGACTTGATTGTTGACCTGGGTTTTCCGGTTGAGAATATCACCGTTACCGATTTGTTTGGCGTAGTCTACAAAGGCCGAATTGAATTGATGGATCATAATAAGGCGCGTTTTGCCCAGGAGACCAGCGCCAGAACCCTGGCTGAAGTCATACCCGGCGCCGACGTATTTCTGGGTTTGTCCGCGGGCGGCGTGCTGAAACCGGCCATGGTCAAAAGCATGGCGGCCCGACCGTTGATCATGGCGCTGGCCAACCCGACGCCGGAAATTTTACCCGAAGAAGTCAAAGCCGTGCGTGCGGATGCAATCATTGCTACCGGCCGCTCCGATTATCCGAATCAGGTCAATAACGCGCTATGCTTTCCTTACATCTTTAGAGGCGCGCTTGACTGCGGCGCCACAACCGTAAACCGCGTAATGGAAATTGCCGCCGTTCACGCGCTTGCGGAATTGGCTCAAGCCGAACAATCGGAGATGTTTACGCCTACCTACGGCAGCGGTAATTTATCCTTTGGGCCGGACTATTTGATTCCGCTGCCGTTTGATCCGCGCCTGATGACCAAAATTGCTCCGGCAATTGCCGCAGCGGCGGCACTATCGGGCGTAGCCTCGCGCCCTATCCAGGATATACAAGCTTATATCGAACGTTTGCAGCAGTTTGTCTATCACAGCGGCAGCTTCATGAAACCGATCTTTCATGTCGCGAAGAGTGCGCCGGCTACCAGGAAACGTATTGTATTCGCCGAAGGCGAGGAAGAGCGCGTACTGCGCGCAGCGCAGATTTTAATCGATGAAGATATCGCCAAGCCCATACTGATCGGCCGTCCGGCGGTTTTGCAGCAACGCATCGAAAGATTCGGCTTGCGCCTCAAGCCTGACATGGATTTCACCGTAATCAATCCGGAATATGACGAGCGCTACCGGGATTTCTGGCAGACTTATCTGCAAATGACCCAGCGTAAAGGCGTCACCGAACAGTATGCCAAACTGGAAATGCGCCGCCGCCATACCCTGATCGGCGCGATGCTGATTCATAAAGGCTATGCCGATGGCATGATTTGCGGTACTTTCGGCACTACCGCCTCGCACTTGCATTATATTGATCAGGTGTTGGGTAAACGTGAAGGCGCAACTGTCTATGCGGCGATGAACGGCCTTATTTTGCCTGACCGGCAGCTTGTGCTGGTCGACACTCATGTCAATGAAAATCCGACCGCTGAGCAGCTCGCTGAAATTACGCTATTGGCCGCGGAGCAGATGGGCCATTTTGGTTTGGCGCCGCGGGTGGCATTGCTGTCGCATTCCAATTTCGGCGCCAGCAACAGCGAATCCGCGCAAAAAATGCGGGCAGTGCTGGCCATTCTCCGAAAACAGGCGCCGGAACTTGAAATTGAGGGAGAAATACATGGCGATACCGCTCTTGATGCAGAGTTGCTGAAGAAGTTAATGCCGGATTCGAAATTGAAAGGCAGCGCCAATTTGCTGGTTTTACCCAACCTTGATGCCGCCAATATTTCCTATAATCTGCTTAAGACCGCTGCCGGCCACGGTGTTGCGGTCGGCCCGGTGCTGCTTGGCTGCGCCAGGCCGGTTCATATATTAACCCCCGCCGCGACAATTCGCCGGATCGTAAATCTCACCGCTCTCTGTGTGGTCGAGGCAAGCGAGGGATTCCAAACAAAGTCATCGATAAAATGATCTTCGCATCTGACAATTGGGCAGGGGCGCATCCAGCCATTACAAGGCGGCTTTCGGATGAAGCCGCGGGCTTTTCCGTGCCGTATGGAGCTAGCGAGCTGGACCATGTCGTGGAGAAAAAATTCAATGAGCTTTTTGAGCGCGAAGTCGCGGTATTCTTTGTCGCCACAGGAACGGCAGCAAACTCCCTGGCTCTGGCTGCGGTCAATCGGCCGGGAGGCGTCTCCTTTTGTCATCGCGAAGCTCATATGATTGAGGATGAATGCGGAGCTCCGGAATTTTTTACCCACGGCGCACGCTTGGCTCCGGTTGACGGTGAAAACGGCAAGATTGATCCGCAGAGCCTCAAATCCGAGATTTACCGCTTTCCTCCCGGTTTTATTCATGCCGGTCAGCCTATGGCGATATCCATCACCCAGGCGACTGAAATAGGCACGCTCTACCACCCTGATGAAATTCTGGCGATTTCCGAAATTGCTAAAAATAACGGACTGCCGTTGCATATGGATGGGGCGCGTTTCGCCAATGCGCTTGTGGCGCTAAATCTTTCGCCTGCCGAGATGACCTGGAAGCGGGGTGTCGACATCGTCTCTTTCGGAGCCACAAAAAACGGCTGCTGGTGCGCCGAAGCACTGGTCTTTATGCACCCGGAGATGGCCGCGGATCTGCCGTTTATCCGCAAACGCGCGGCGCAGCTTTTTTCCAAAACCCGGTTTATCGCAAGCCAGTTTGACGCCTACCTGAACGATAATCTGTGGCTGGATATGGCCCGTCATGCCAACAATATGGGGCAGCGATTGCAAAACGGCATAATAACTTCTAAAAATGCCCGGCTGGCCTGGCGAGCTGAGGCAAATGAGGTTTTCTGCATTGTGGATAAGGAATTAGAAGACCAACTCAGGCAAAAAGGAGCCGTCTTTTATGCCTGGAATCCGCCGCGCTCGAAACCAGGGCTGCTCGGTGAGAATGAAATTTTATTGCGCCTGGTGACAAGTTTTGCTACTGAAGAGGATGAGGTCGATCGATTCATAGACCTTTTGGGTTAAAGTTATTTCGGGGTTGAGTTTTTATTTAGAGACCAAATACCTATATTTCCAGATCAGAAAAGGTGAGCTCAATGAAAGCCATGGTATTGAAAAAGCTGACTAATCTTGAAGAAAACAAGGCTCCGCTGGAGCTTGTGGACCTGCCCGTCCCCATTCCCCGTGAGCACGAGGTTCTGCTTAAAGTTTCAGCCTGCGGAGTTTGTCATACCGAGCTTGATGAAATTGAAGGGCGCACTGCGCCTTCGCACTTGCCGGTTGTCCTCGGCCATCAGGTGATAGGCCGGGTCGAAGCTGCCGGCAGCAAGGTAAGCGCAATAAAAATCGGAGCCAGAATGGGCGTTGCCTGGATTTTCTCTGCGTGCGGGGAATGTAAATTCTGCCTGGCCGGTCATGAAAATCTGTGCCCTGATTTTCAGGCAACAGGGCGGGATGTCAATGGCGGATACGCCCAGTATATGACCGTTGCAGAAAACTTCGCCTGTTTCATACCGGCCGCTTTTACTGATGTGCAGGCTGCGCCTTTGCTGTGCGCCGGCGCTATCGGCTATCGGTCATTACGCCTGACCGGAATAAAAGATGGGCAGCGGTTGGGACTGACGGGCTTTGGCGCTTCCGGTCACCTGGTGCTAAAGATGGCAAAATACCAGTATCCGCACACCGAGGTTTATGTTTTTGCCCGCAGTGCAGAGGAGAGAGCGTTTGCCAGGGAACTGGGTGCCGTATGGGCAGGCGATACCACTGAACGTTCGCCGCATAAACTGGACAGCATTATTGATACGACGCCGGCATGGCGGCCTGTCATTGAGGCATTGGCAAATCTGGAACCCGGCGGCAGGCTGGTCATTAATGCGATCCGCAAGGAAGGCGACAAAAGCAGTCTGCTGGATCTGGACTATCCGGCTCATCTGTGGCTCGAGAAAGAAATAAAGAGCGTGGCCAACATTACCCGCCGCGATGTCAACGATTTTTTGAAACTGGCGGCTGACATGCAGCTTAAACCCGAAGTTCAGGTGTTTGCCCTGGAACAGGCAAATGCAGCGTTGATTGAGTTGAAAGCGGGGAAAATTCGCGGCGCCAAGGTATTGAAAATAGATTAAATGCAATTGATCAGACAGGCTTATGAAATTACATCCTGGAGTTGCCATTTGTTTTGCAACTTCTGGAATTATGATTCATGCACTTGCATACGCCCAAAAGCCCAAAAAGCATAGTGCCGCCCTCTATGTCGTAAAATTATTACGACTAATACCAAGCAAGCGTACGGTTTGTACTCGATTTTTTCGCAATAGGCGAAAGCCCCGTCCTCAACATTAGCGCCCTTGGCATTATCATCTATACTTACAATACTTGACTTTCGTTGCAGTTGATGGAAGTGATCCCTGAACTGGCTGAAGGTATTAACGAGAGCTGGATGCGGCAATGGCAGAAGGTTTCGGGTTATCGAAGCAGGCGGTTCGAGTCTTCTTACCTGTTAAATCAGCATTAGCAGATTCAACTCAGACTCAATGGGGTTAGGTTTGCCAGACCGTCAGAAAATTAAAATTAACCACATTAGCGTATCTTTTCGTAGCGTCGTACTTCAGGTCTGAACATTAAAATGCAAAAATATTCTGTAAACCAACATTTAATCGAAACCCTGTTATCTTATGTCAGGGCCGGTGAAATAGCCATTCCCGAAATACAAAGACCGTTTGTCTGGGATAGCTCTAAAGTGCGTGATTTGATGGATTCATTATATCAAGGGTATCCGATCGGCTATGTAATCGCCTGGCAAAACCCTAATGTGCGTTTAAAGAATGGCGGCATAAGCCAAGGCAAAAAGATACTAATTGACGGTCAGCAACGTGTTACTGCTCTTACGGCCGCTATTTTGGGCGAGTATGTAGTTAATAAGACTTATCAAAGGGTTAAAATAAAAATTGCTTTTAATCCTATGGACGAGATATTTGAAGTACAAAATTCGGCAATGGAGAATTATCAGAGGCATTTTGGAGCGCAGCCTTACTGCAAAGCCTGGATACATCAGTGGCGAGCAGTCCTTATTTTCATGTATTTTTGGCAGCCCAGGTCAAGGCTAATGACAAAGGCTTCTTGTCAAAAGATGTAACAGTGGGGGATCTAATTAATATAAAAGGCGACATTCATCATCTTTTCCCTAAAGATTATTTGAAGAAAAAAGGCTTGGAACGTGCCACTATAATCAAATAGCCAACTATATCTATATGCAATCCGAGATAAACATCAAGGTGGGCAACAAAGCCCCCAAAGATTACTTTGATCAAATAAAAAGCCAGATTGAGAACAATAATAAACTGATAAGCGGTTTATCCTGCACCGAAGACTTGACCGCAAACTTAGCGGCTAATTGCATTCCTGTTGACATCATCAATATGGATAGTGAAGATTATTCAGAATTCCTGGCAAAACGAAGAAAGTTAATGGCGCTGAAAATTAAGGCGTATTACTTTTCTTTATAATTTTAAGAATACTGAAACTTAATCGCCGACATACTGTAAGGCATCAGTTGACCGAAACCCTCATCAAACCCTCCATTCCCCGTATCGCCCTGGCCAGTTTTATCGGCACCGCCATCGAGTTCTACGATTTCTATATCTATGGCATGGCGGCGGCATTGGTCATCGGGCCGGTTTTTTTCCCCGGCAGCAACCCGTCAGTTCAAGCGCTCAATGCCTTTCTTACCTTTGCCGTGGCGTTTCTCGCCCGGCCTTTGGGCGCGATGCTGTTCGGGCACTTCGGCGATCGCATCGGACGTAAAACAACGTTGGTGGCAGCGCTGCTGGTCATGGGAACCTCAACTACATTGATCGGCTTGTTGCCGGGATATGAGGTTATTGGCGTATGGGCTCCTATTTTGCTGTGCCTTCTGCGCTTCGGCCAGGGCATTGGTCTGGGCGGAGAATGGGGCGGGGCGGCGCTGCTCGCAACCGAGAACGCGCCGGCCGGAAAGCGCGGCTGGTACGGCATGTTTCCTCAGCTGGGCCCGCCCGTTGGATTTCTTTGCGCGACCGGAAGTTTTTTGTTGATGGCCCGTTTTCTTAGCGAGCAGGAATTCAGGGACTGGGGCTGGCGGCTTCCGTTTTTTGCCAGTTCGGTTCTGGTCACGATCGGTTTATACGTACGCCTGGCATTGGCTGAAACCCCTGTGTTTGCCAGAGTGCTGCAACAGCGCCGACAGCTTAGCCTGCCTTTCGGAGATATGCTGAGGCGCCATGCCGCCCCGCTGCTTCTGGGAGCGCTGGCTATGGTAGTGTGCTATGCGTTGTTTTATATTTCGACAGTATTTTCCCTGAGCTATGGCACCACAGCGCTACATATTCCGCGCCAGCAGTTTCTCGGCATGTTATCTGTGGCAGTGCTGTTTATGGCCGCAGCCACGCCCCTGTTGGCATGGGCAGGCGATTGCTTCGGACGGCGGCCGGTTTTGCTGAGCGCCGGCAGCGCTGCATTGCTGTCCGGTTTCGCTTTGGAACCTATGCTCGAAAGCGGCTCACCCGTGATGATTACGGCTTTCCTGTCGATGGAGTTATTTCTGATGGGAGCCACGTTTGCACCTATGGGAGCCTTGCTGCCGGAATTGTTTCCTTCCGAGCTGCGCTACACCGGGGCAGGAACAGCTTATAACCTGGGCGGCATCCTGGGGGCATCGTTTGCTCCTTATATCGCGCAGCGGCTTGTTAATGAAGGCGGACTGGCCTGGGTTGGAGGCTATGTATCACTAGCCGCAGCCATTAGTCTATTTGCTGTCTACAGGCTGCATGAAACCCGCGATAATGATTGGGCGTAAAAAAGATTACGTTATCTTCCAATTATTTACTCACAATGAAAGGAAAGAGGGAGTCTGCAGATGTTCTTTTGCCATCAGCGTATACGGTCAGAGTATAAGGATTACCTTCAAATTCAAGTCTTCCAGTTGTGGTTAATAGCCAGGATATCGCCAATAACAAATCCGATTTTCTATAAGCTCTATCGATTCTATTGTACTATGTGGCGGTTAACGCGTTAAGGACCCTTTGTCAGAGACACTTAACCATGTTTCCCAGTGTAGGTTTTCACGCAATAATTAACTGGAGAATTAAATGAAACAACCACACTCTCTGGATCACGACGGATTGGACGGTATCCTGCCAGCGTCGCGTCAGCCTCAACCCCAATATTTCTATTTTAAATTATTCGGGCTCGCGGCAATTTTGATAATCATGGCGATAGCCGCGTTCTGGCTGCAAAAAAACCTGCAGCGCCATCCGCTTCAAACTTCTGCAAGACCGGAAAATCTGACTGAATTAAATGATAAAATCACCCGTGCTGAAAAAGAATCGCCAAATAAATTACCGGCAGCATTGGAAAATCAAACTTCTCATGCCGGGGAGTCTGCCGAAGCTGAAATGGCCGCCTCAAAAAAGTCTCCGATTAGTGAACCGGTTACAGCGGCAATTCCTCAAAAAGATAAAGATCAATATGACAAGTCATTGATAAGCAACGGTTTTAAAGTGTATTTCAAGTTTGCATCCAGCACCGTAGACTTATCGAAAACCGAAAAAACGGATTTGACCCGTCTTGCGGAAAAGTGCAATAATCAAATTTTAATTACCGGTTATACATGTAGTCTGGGTTCGCCTGACCACAATCAAACATTGGGCTGGGCGCGAGCCAATACCTTAAAACGGTTACTTATCAGCCATGGCGTTCCGGCTGAAAGGATCAAAACCGCTTCAAAAGGCATGCACACTCCAGTCGCATCGAATGACACTCTATCCGGACGGGCACTTAACCGTCGCGCCGAATTATCCTGCGCAGGGAAGCAATAATAAAAATAAAGAGGAGAATATTATCATGAGCCAGAATACCAGAACAGATTACCAGATTGCCCAGCAACAGATTTTTGACTCCATAATTGCCGGGGAATTTGGCATTGAAAATCGGGAGGATTTAGGGCCAATGGTGCCGATACGGCTATTCCAGGTTTTGCGTATGGTTGCCATGGGTTCGAATGTTGAAGACATGCTGGGCAACGGAGCGCCAGCTCTAGTCTATCATTCCGGTCAAGGTTTGGGACAGGCAATAGGTCATATTGCTGTGGAAAAAGCCAATAATGATATTGAAACCTATGTCGGTAAAATCGAACAGCTTTGCCGCCAATTGAGTATAGGTTTGGTTGTCCCTGAAAAAGTTGACCTGAGCGCTGGTGTTCTTGAGTTAAGAGTTGATGAATGTGTTTCCTGCGCCGGGGTTCATGATGTGTCCGCTCCCATTTGCCACTTCGAGGCGGGTATGGTCGGGGGCATTGTCAAGACCTTTTTCGGCCGCAATGTTCGCGCCACAGAGACTAAATGCAATGCCGTTGGCGATAAAACCTGCCTGATTCGGGTTGACCTGCTTTAATCCGGCGAATTATCAGGCTAGGTCATTCAGGAACATGTTATGAGCAATATACACTCTATCGAATTTCGCAGATCGCATTCGGGTGAGATTGATTCCATTCTGCGTAATCTCATGAGTTTGCAGGGGGTTACGGCGGCGGCGATCATTGATAGCGATGGTTTGGTTACCCATATTCACCGGGATTTTGAAGTCAATACCGATGCCCTGGGTGCCTCAGTCCAGATTGTGTTCGGGGCCGCCTCTAAAGCTGCCCGGCATGTAGGCCATAATTTGGCCAATATGGTAATTTGCGAAAACACCGAAGGATATATTCTGTTGGCTCCCGTTGAGGCTGGATTCATGCTGGCATTGGTAACTGAACGGGAAGCCCTGCTGGGCCGGGTTCGTTTTGAACTCAAGGAGACTATCCCTGTTTTAAAGAAGCTGTTTGTCAATTTCCTCTAACGTTAAAATTTTTTCATAGGCCGGCTGAGTCCTTCGATGCATTGGTTTGAATCTCAACTTCTGACGCTGTATCAACTCGCAGAGGCTTACAGCCTCTCACAAAAACAGGAAGGAAATGATATATTAAATAGGAGTGAGCAAGGCCGTCAAAAACGTACTGAATTTATCGAAGCCGTTCAAGCTCTGGTCAATAGAGTCATTAATTCAGCCGGCGTAACTGCCTGTAACGCCTACCATGAAGGGCTCATTCTGGCCCAATCCGGAACAACGCCGGATACTGATGCATTGGGTGCAATGATTCAGGAAAGTGTTCGTATTGCGCAGAAAGGTGAAGCCATTCTTCACTTGGGCGAAATACAGCAAATCGTTATTGTCGGCGGCATTAATAAAATCGCCATAATAACCGTTGGCCCTCTTACTTTATGTATAATGAGTCCCAAACAGACTAACCTGGCTTTGTCGCTGAGCCAATATAACGGCTAATACTGAATAGCCATTTTGGCCTTGAAATCTTCAAATGCGGTCAAATAACTTCGTTTAATTTCCTCTATTTTCGTTCTCCCTGTTTTTTTACAGAGTTACCTCTATGTATCAGGTGATTATTTAATACAGTATAATGACCCAAATCAATATTTTTTAACCGGTATCGATAAAATGCCGCATTTTTGAAGACTACAAGCCATGCAGATTACCGCGATTTATCCGGGCACGTTTGATCCCATAACGAATGGACATCTGGATTTGATTGCGCGGGCATCCCGGCTTTATCACAAAATTATTGTAGCTGTCGCGGTTAATCGAGGAAAAACCCCGCTATTTTCTCTTGAAGAGCGCCTGGCCCTGGCTGAGGCGGTGACTTCAGAATATCCGAATGTACAGGTGCTGGGATTTAATGCGCTGCTGGCTGATTTTGCCACCGAGCACGGAGCGCAGGTAATCTTGCGGGGACTGCGGGCGGTATCTGATTTTGAGTATGAGTTTCAATTGGCCGGCATGAACCGGCATCTGGCGCCCCATGTGGAAACCATGTTTTTAACGCCGGCCGAACGCTATGCCTTTATTTCTTCAAGCATGATCAGGGAAATTGCGCAGCTTAACGGTGATGTATCCTGTTTTGTTCCTGATATTGTTCACCAGAGTCTAATCGATAAATTTAAAGTTAATTAGAGGAATCCATATGTCTCTTGTTATTGATAATGAATGTATCAATTGTGATGTCTGTGAACCGGAATGCCCGAATGGCGCGATTTCCCAGGGTGAAGACATTTATATTATTAATCCGTACCTGTGTACCGAATGCGTGGGGCATCATGACGTGCCTCAATGTATGGAAGTATGCCCGGTTGATTGCATAACGAAAGATCCCCTGCATATCGAAGATCACGAAAGTTTGTATCAGAAATATCTGAAGCTGACGCAATAATTAGATTTGCCGAGCGAAATTATCCGCCGGCTTTGTATTTGCTCCAAACCAGCCCAGACTTTCACTGGTAAGCCCCGCCGGTTTATATTCCGCCCCCGTCCAACCCGAATAAGAAGATTTTTCGATGGCCGAAAAAAGCTGCCTGAAATTAATCTGTCCGGTACCGGGCTGGCCGCGTCCCGGACAGTCCGCAAATTGGATATGGCCGATTTTTTCTGCATGCCGGTTTATAAATTCCTCAGGCTGTTCGCCCATCCTGTACATGTGATAAATATCGTACTGCATAAAAAGGTTCGGGCTATCAAGCTGATCCAGGATGTCCAGCATTTGCTCGCCGCTATGGATGATAAACTCCGGCATATCGCGAGTATTGACCGCTTCAAATACCGTTTTAATGCCTAAAGGCGCAAATGCCTCGACTGCAAAACCCAGATTTTCTTTAAAAGTTTCCAGATAATCCGGCTGCCGGTTTTTATCATGGCAGCAGCCGGGCAGGATATTGACAGCTTCCGGTTTTAAAATTTCTGCATAAGCCAGGGCCTGAGCGACAGCCTGCCGGAACTGATCCTGCTTTCTGGGAACAGCGGCAAGTCCTTCTCCGCCTGATAACAAATCATCGGCTGCCACATTAAACAAAACCAGTCTTAATCCATTGTCTTCCAGCGTTTTTTGTATTGCTTCGACGCTCAGGCTGTAAGGAAATTGAATTTCAACCGCCTTAAAACCATGCTGTTTTGCGGCCTTGAAACGATCAATAAGCTCTGTTTCGTTAAACAATAAGCTGATATTGGCGCTGAAGTTAAGCATCAGACCGGGTAAATAATTTGATTAAAGTGGCAGGATCTTGCTCCAGATAGCCGCGGCTGCCATGCAGTTGCATGAGTTGCGCCGCAAGGCCCGACATAGGCGTGGCATTGCCTTGGCAAGCGGCCAAATCAACCGCCATGTGCAAATCCTTCAGCAATGTTTTAACGCGCCACTTAACCGGTTCAAATGTGCCGGTCGCCATTTCGGGGCCGACGATCTGCAAGGGTCTGGAATCGGCAAAGCCTCCGGCCAGCGCTGCGGGTATTTTTTCTGCATCAACACCGGCTTGTTTGGCCAGCCCAATCATTTCGGCGATGACCAGTACATTGCAGCTGACAATCATCTGGTTACATATTTTGCTGACCTGGCCGCTGCCAACATCACCCATATGCGTTAATTGATGATACAGCGGAGCCAGGACCTTGCGTGCGATGGCAATATTTTCCTCGCTGCCGCCTGCCATGATGGCCAGACTGCCTTGCTCTGCCCCGGCGATGCCGCCCGACACGGGCGCATCAACCCAACCCATGCCGCATTTTTCATAAAGAGTTAATGCCAACTGCCGGGTGTTTTCCGGATGAATGCTCGATAAGTCAATCAGCAGCTTGTCTGCTGAACCGTTTTCCAGAATATGATTGCATACCACCGATTCAACGACAGCCGTATCAGCCAGGCACAACATTATCACATCAGAGGCTTTAACCAATTCGGCAATGGCAGCGCACGCACAGGCGCCAGCGTCAGTGACGGTTTTTAATTTTTCCGGCGTACGATTCCAGACATGGACTTTAAAGCCTGCATTCAGCAAGCGCAAAGTCATGGGCTTGCCCATCAGTCCGATGCCGATAAAGCCAAGGGTATATTTTTTATTTGACATAGGAATTACTGGGTGATTAACAGGTGGCAAATTTATGGAGAAGTATAAAAAGCGGGTTTTCTTATTGGCCAGATCGGCGCAACAGGTATTATTGATTCTTTAGCATGTTTTGGTAATGACATCATTAAAACCTTGTTTGGCATGAGCGATGGCTTTTTTTTATCTTTTAAATGCTTAATTGTATCAGTCAGTTGGACATGTGCTGCAACATCTTCTTTTCTGCCTGCCTCATCAGTTGATCTGCATGACCATCTTGTCCAAATGCTGCGGCTATCGCCGAATGCCCGAGTGCTTTCGCCGTTTGATATTCTGGGCATTAAACTGAATGTTTAGGCCGCTGCAATTAAGAACGATAGGACTAGTGGCTGCTCCTATGTCAAATGCTGGCACTCAAACCGTCAACGCTAGCGAAAGGTTTTTCGTCCGTTACCGGCTTCCACCTCGCTTCGCCGAAATCAATTTCGCCCAGCCAGATGAATGCGGTCCCCGCATTAATTTCATACTAATGAATATAATATTTATATTTCAATAGGTTAAATCGTTTTACACGGATACTGGAAGAAGCTGGCACAGCGCATGCAATGTTAATAGCGTGACCGACACTTTCTGGATAGATTGATCAAGAAAGCAGGAAGGGCCATCGGCAAGAGGTTGAGATCCCCAATCGGTCAGGCGGCAAGCGGCGTTTTGCAGGATGTCGTCAGAATAGCCTTGCCCGTTGGCGAAGGGCATCGGGCTTGTATTTAGGCGTAATTTCAGGGGCTAAGGCCAGTAGCGGTTTTGCCTTTGCAGCAGGCGATGCGCCGGGACTTGGGCTCGAAGCGTCGCCAGCCAGCAATCATCAACATTTTTAAGAGGATAGAGCCATGCATGATATCGATCGCACACTGATGGAATATGAACCGGAAATGGAATTTGAAGCTGATTATGAGGACGGTGAATTTGAATATGGGGATATGGAAGGGGTACTCGATGAAGCCGAGGAAATGGCCTTGGCTTCGGAATTATTGGGCCTCATGGATGAAGCGGAACTCGACCAGTTTTTCGGCAAGCTGTTCAAAAAGGTTGGGCGCGCTGCCGGCAAATTTATCAAATCACCGGTTGGTAAAGCACTCGGCGGCATTTTAAAGAGCGCGGCGCAGAAGGCGTTGCCGGCGCTTGGCACCATGATAGGCGGTCCCGCAGGTGGAGCAATTGGCAGTCAGTTGGCGTCCGCCGGAAGCCAAATATTTGGCCTGGAACTGGAAGGGTTAAGTGAGGAAGATCAGGAATTTGAGATGGCGAAGCAGTTCGTCCGGTTTGCAGGCACTGCGGCGGAGAGGGCGGCAAATGCTTCCCCGAATGTCGAGCCGAAAATAGCGGCAAAATCCGCGGCGGTAACAGCAGCCCAACAACATGCGCCTGGACTGTTACGCTCTGCCGGCACTCCCGGTTCGTCCATGTCTTCCATGGCGGCCACGCCCATGACGGGTAGCGGCCGCAGCGGACGCTGGATGCGGCGGGGCCGCAAGATCATCCTGTACAACGTCTAAGCAGCTATCGTGCTGATTGGCGTGTCGCCCATGATGACCAAACCTGCTTATGTGCGCTGGATGTTAATGCAGGAGGCGCGTTCCTTGCTTGCCAGATTGGGTCAGGTGAAACCGTTTGCATTAACTGAGTCAGCCGTGCCGGCGGCAAATATTTCGTTATCCGCCCAAACCGCGATTGATCGCTATTTGATCACGGGACGGCAGGCGCTGCGTTTACAAGTGCAAGCCTACTTGCGCTGGCTGCGTGGACTGGACGACGATAACACTCATCCAGCCGAGGCGCAGCACCGTTTGAGTCTGCTGCGGCTACGATTCAATGTCACGCTTTCGCAGTTTGATATTTTCGCCGATGCCTTGACCCAACGCAGTGAATATGAAACCGGCGTCAGGCTGGCGGGACTGGATGTGGTGGCAGCGGATGCGCTGCGGCTGGAGGGTTATTACGCAGTTCCTCCCGTGATCTGTTATCTGGATCGTGGCGCGGGCGCGGCTATCCGCCGGGCCCGGACCCGGCTGCCGGGCGGCGGAGAAAATCCGGTAGCCGTCATTCGGGTGCCGCGCGAGCGCATGGTCGGCAGCGGCATCGCCTCTTCGCTGATCCATGAAGTCGGCCATCAGGCGGCGGAGTTGCTGGATCTGGTCAACTCTCTTCGACAGCTATTGCAGCTGCAGGAGCGCGAGGCCAAGAATAGCATTTGGCGTTACTGGGAACGCTGGATATCAGAAATTATCGCCGATTTCTGGTCGGTCGCCAGGGTAGGTGTGGCTTCAACGCTTGGCTTGATGGGTGTAGTGAGTCTGCCGCGGGCCTTTGTATTTCGCATCAATAGGAATGATCCTCATCCTTTTCCGTGGATTCGGGTCATCCTGAGTTGCGCCATAGGTGAGGCGCTTTATCCCCATCCGCAGTGGCAACGGCTGGCCCGGCTTTGGGAGTCATTTTATCCGAAGACCGGCCTGGATGCGGCGCGTTATGCCTTGCTCAATCGGCTTGAAGCCGCCATCCCCGAGTTCGTCGATCTGTTGATTCACCATCAGCCTCGAAGCTTGCGTGGCCGGTCGCTGATCGAAGTCATGGATACCGGGAACCGTCAGCCTGATCGTTTAACCGGTTATTACGAACACTGGCAGCGTATGCCGGCAGCGATGTATCGCTCTGCCCCAACCTTGGTATTCGCGGTGATCGGGCAGGCGCGGGCCGATGGCAGGATGAGTCCGGAACAGGAGAGCACAATTTTGGCAAAGCTGCTGACCTATTGGGCAGTTTGTGACATTTTGAGTACCGCTGCGGCCTGTGGAAAGCATGATGCAGCGCACCGCCACCAAATGCATGTTCATGGGCCTTCGGGCGACATTACAGCAATGGTGTAATTGATTTTAATTGAGGAGAAATATTATGGCTGAAGAACCTATTGAAGGCATCGAAATTACCGATGCTACCGGACATGTTGTCCACACGTTAAAAATGACCGGAGATGCCGCTAGTCTGCTGCGACAAGCCGCAGCGTTCCACGACGGAGACGGATTCGTCCTCAACACAAGTACAGCTTTAAAACGTGCAGCGGGGCGGTCAACGCCGGATCAGGCGCTCTGGGCGGCGATCCGGGATCGCACCAATGCAATCAGCTTTGAGCGGTATTATGAGTTTATTAATCGGGTACTTTGCCAGCCTCCTGAAGTAGATCGTGGCAGAGCAGCTTGTGAAGCAATTCCTGAAGGCACCAAACGGTGCGCCTATAATCAGGCTGTTCAGGGCGATCTAAAAGCTGATGCAATTGGATCACCTTCAGTTGCAACCATAAGGGATGAGCTGCTCAGGCGGCCCGGCATCTACGGCGTCGATGCCTACCAGCTGTTAAAACTGGCGACACAAGCCTTTTTGCTATTTGAAAGCGGCGTTGTGATCGAAGGCATGAGGCGGCCTACGAACGGACAGTTTGTTGTTCCTGTTCCGCGCGACAGGGCCCACCCCGACGGCTTTAAACCGCGTGATTGCGATGATGTGGTGCCCGCAGAACAAACACGGCGCGACATGCCGATTACCTTTGGAGGCATCCAGACGGAATTGGAAACCTATCTCGCCAACAGCGTAGGCAGTGTCAGCGGGCCCGGATTACCTTATCTGAAACGGATCGTCAGCGCCCTGCCTTCGTTGAATTCGAGCTCTGAAGAAGGATCGCCCTACTGCAATAACATTCTGCAACATCGGCTTACCTGCCCCAGCCTGCTGGAACTTATCTGGTCGTATTGGCACGAGGAAGGCATGCTGGTGCAGACGATGAACGCCATCGCGTTGCGTTTCCAAAACAAGCGGCGGCATGCGCAAGATCCCCTGGCGAACCTAGCACTCGATCCTTTGCGTCCGCTAAACAATATCGTCTGGGGATTTATTCAGGATGAAAATAGCCGCTTGAGCGTGCAGCGCCGTGCCTACGAATACGACAGCCAGTATGGCATTACCTTGGTGGGCAAAGCTGTGCCCAGACTGGAATCCGCCGATAGCCGTTCGCAATTCATCAAGGCGTTTCATAATTTGCTTTACCGTACGGCGATGTTCTACCGCGAAGACGATGACGCCACTGTCACCGCCGACGCCTTCTCGCTGCTCAACGCCTTGAGGGAAGTTCATATCATCCTTGCCGAGGGTGCGCACAACCAGTTCGGCGATCTGCCGTGGACTGCGCGCCACGAAATGTTGACGATGCAATGGATGCTGGCGCGCCCCGAGATGAAGGAATTTCTGCGTGGCCGTTATTCAGTGCCCTATCAGGAGACGTGGATGGGGGCTGTGGATGACATGAAACGGCTGCAGGGCTGGTCGGATGTCACTATTACCCATTTCCATGAACTCGGGGTATATGGTGAGCAGATAGTGCTCTCCATCCGCTATGGCGACTGGATCGTTGTCAACGATCAGGAGCAAGCCAGAAATTGGGCGAGGGACTGGCGGCCTGAAATTCAGCGCTATATGCATGCTTACCATGCGGTCTCAGGGGTCGACCTGACGGCTGAAACCGTCGATACCCGCTCCGCAGAAGCGCGTTATGCGCAGCCTTCCATGTTGATACAAAAACGTCTGGCATCGCAGCAGCCAAAGAATAATCTTACCGGCGGCTCTACGCGCCGTTTAGCTAACGACAAGCGATCTGAAAATGCATCATTGACTGGCAAAATGCCGCGCCGTCTGCGCATTGACCGGGATAATTAAGGCCCGGATTAAAGACTGAAGGAGATCAATTATGAAATATGCACTGAATCTTGAACCTGAAGCCTTGGATGACTATTCCGAACTGGATGAATTTGAAGATGAGGAAACCGATAGCTTTCAGGAACTTGATGAAAACACGGAGCATGAATGCGAGTCATGCGCTAAGTTTAACCCGAAATACGACGGATCGGAGTGGGAAGCGGAAGTGATGCGCGGACGGCGGGTTCCACAACGTTCACTCAGAACCCGCCCCGTCAGAACTCCCCGCGTCAGAACTCCCCGCGTCAGAACCCGCCCCGGCATGCGCCGCCCGCGATTTCGGCCACGCGTGATTCGCCGGCCAGTCCAGGTAATTGGAGGCCCCTCAGTTTGCAATTGCCCGGCGCCTAACTGCCCGCAGCATGGCAGCGAATATGTGCGCTGGGTGCAGAGCGCGTTGAACCAAATTATGAATCTGCAATTACCGGTCAGCGGCTTTATGAATCCGGCGACCCGCAGCGCCTTGCGCAGTTTTCAGGAGAAACAAGGCTTGCCGATCGATGGCATCGCGGGACCTGAAACCAGGGATGCGTTAATAGCGGCGAGAGGTGGAAAATCGCCCGGAGCCGGTGTTAGACAGTCTGCTGAGCCTGCCATGTCGGGACCAGCCGAGCCAGCCACTACATCACCTGCTGCAGAATTTGACTTCGAATGGGAGAACTCCAACAACGATGAGACAATGCGATATTTTACTGAGTATGAATTTGAAGGAGAAGCAGTTGGTCGCGCATCGACTACCCCACAGCGATCCACATTCGCACTTGCTCGCGTGATTCCGGATGATCCGAATTTTCAGAAGTATGTTCCCATTAACTACAGACTGAATGCGAAAAAAATCGTTGGCGAGACAGCCCATGATTTGAGCAAAGGATTGAGGATCCATCATGGTGTTGAGATAGTTCATGTCTTATTTACCGCGGCCGAGATTATTGCAGAAGCAACTGTTGTGGCTGGGCTTCTTCTCGGTGGTATCGCCTTAGCTGCAGCGGCGGTGGGAAACTTTCTCGCATTGGGAGCCCCGTATCTTGAGGCAGCAAAAAAGATTTCAGCCAACTGGGCCTCCTCGGGATTCTCGCGAGGCGTTGTAATGGATGCAGACAAACGACAGGCTCAATTGGTCAAGAACTATTTCGGGAATGATTACTTTCCACCCAACTCGGCCTTCCCGCGGAGTCGCTCAATCGCAATCGCAAACTACAAAATGGGGTTGCTGGTGGGCTATGTTAATGGACGTGCTCTATCTCAAAATCAACGCCGGATCTTCTGGCGTGATCTTAGTCATCGAATGGGAGACCAGTCCTACCGAGGCTCTCAGAAACAATGGACACGACGCGAGTGGATTGACTCGTACGTCACCGCAGCTGCTATTTTCCGGCGCGACCACCTTACCTGATCGTTGATATGACGGGTTGTTCAAAGCCGAGCCAACTCCAGAAATGGGGAAAAATGGAGTCGGAGTGAGTGTTAGAAGGCAGATTTTAGGCACGTCTCGGATGCGCCTGTGAATTGACCTACAAAGTAAATCAGTTTACTACAGGAGACAAGCGATGAGATGTCAAGTTCTATTTCGGGAAGAACCGTTTGATTTTTTCCGAGAGTTTGATTACCAGGAATACGAACAAACGGCCAGTCAATGCCGATGTGATTCGAAGCCGAAGTCCAAGGAAATAGAGGCGTCGTTCGATAAGTTAGCTGAATTGACAGAAGAATCCGGATCGCTTGATCTTAATCTGAAATATCCCGATTTCGAACTAAGCGGGGGTAGAACAATAGACAAACTGCCTACTGGGCCTTTCGGAACCTTAACTATCTCGCAACCAAGTCAATTTCGCTTCACTTATGTATTCACACCTGATGATCTGCTATGGATAGCCCGCTTTATCGTAGGGGAAGCAGGCGGCAGAAACAATCTGGATAACCAAGCAGTTATTTGGGCGATGTTCAACCGCTTTGCTTTCTTTACCCACCGCTATTATAAGACTTTCCATAATTTTATTAGAGCATACTCTACTCCCTTGCAGCCCATTCTGAGGAGCTGGGGTGCGGCCAAGCGCCACATGAATAAACCGGATTTTGTGAGGACTGGAGGATTTTACAAACCTCCTTATGATAATATTCCCAAAGGGCAGTTGCGCAATTTTCTCAAGCTTCAGCAGACAGTGTGGGAGAAACTTCCAAGCGAGGCTCGTGCCTTGGCTTTTCAAGCAGTGACAGGCCGAATCCCAAACCCCATAGGAAACGCGAGTGAGTTCGGCTCAACTCATGTGTACTTCCGTGATCGATATGGCCGCAATCCGAGCGATCAAGAGTGGCTTCGTTTCACTCAAGCTTATGCTCAGAACAAGCGTTGGTACTGGATTGGTATTGTAGATGGCCTTAATCAAAAAAAGAATACGTTCTTTATACAAGCTCGGGTCGCAAACCTGGCTAACAATACGGTTCGCATAATACCGCAAGCTGGAGCCGTGGAGCGAGAATCTGATCGGTACGAACTTGGGGAAGAATCGACCGAATGGTTTGACGAATACGAGGACGACTGCCCTGATTGCCCGGAAGTCGAAGAAGAATTCAATCTATCTGTTTTTCCTAAGCCCATCGTAGAAGCCCTGCGCGACGGAAAAGAAAAAGAAGCTGTTAAACTCGCTTTTCAGCGTGGATTTAGCAGAGAAGATATTACTGATCTGGTGTTTTTCTGGCGGCATTCAGAAAGGCGGGATACTAGCGGAATGGGACGACCGATCTCAAAAGGTGATCCACAATTTAAACAACTGCAAAAAGAATGGCTGGACATCCGTAGTCGATTAGTAGAGCCGGCGATTAGCCAACAGGGCGGACCTAATCCCGAGGTGAACACGTTGATGCCTAAGGATCGTCCAGGGTTTTTCTGCCGTAAACCGGATTCCCGCCGCTGGGGCTTACCTGAAACCATCATAGCATTAACGCTCATAGCCCAACGCTGGTTTTTCGCGCATCCGAAAGGCCCCCGAATCGTAATATCAGACATCAGCAAGCGTGGCGGGGGCGACATTGATCCTCATAAAAGCCATAAAAAAGGGCTAGACATCGACATTGGCTTGATGAGAAACGATAACAAGGAATCCGGGACAGCGTGCAGCGAATCGCACTACTCGCGAACGCTTACGAAAGAGTTAATCGATTTGATCATCAATAACGGTATATTGCCGGTGAAAACAATCGGTTTTTGTGACAGGGGAATATCCGATCCAAAGCTGAGTCGTTGGTCCGGCCATCATAATCATCTTCATGTCCGTTTCTGCCTTCCCACTTATTACAAAGCGCTACAACAGCCTATTCCAAAACAACCAGATTACCATTGCTGAGCCAGGCACCCTCTGTATAGAGATAAATAATGAGTATTTACAACAAAGCAGTATCAGTTGGGCCGGAAGCATGCCCAGAATGGAATAATAGGTATTCGCCTTTTATCATCAACGAAGCCGCGTCAAATATTCAACCTTGCAAAAGCGGACAGCGGTTTGATTTAAGTGCCTTTCCTGCTTCGGTCATTAGTCTTTTGCAATCACGGAAAGAAGAAGCCGCCATACAGATGGCTATGCGACAAAGTCAGAACGACTCAAACGTATTAACCAATCTGGTGTTTTTTGCGCGACATCCCGAACGCTACGGCTGCAAACTATTAAGAGGAGAGCCGCTCTTTAATACGCTTGGACAAGCATGGGTCGATATCCGCAATCGAATTGTGCAACCGCTGTTAAGCAGGGATCAGGCATCAGTTCCAGTGCATGGAACCCCCCTTCTCGTGAACAAAAAAGAACCCCACTCACCTTCTGGCCGGACACTGTATGTAAAGATTCCTTTAGGTTGTGAGGGGGAAGCTGAACCGATAACCGGAATTTTTCTTCCCGAGAAGCATGTACCTAAACCTAAAATCGACATCATACTTTATCTTCATGGACACAAGACCCCCTGCGGGGGTAAGTCTGATTGGGCGATCGATTCATATTGGCGTTCGTCCACCTTCCCGCTAAGGGAAAAAACGAATGAAAGCCAACGGAATATTATTCTTGTGGCCCCAACATTAGGTCTACGGTCAGAATTTGGCTATTTAAGTAAATCTGGGGGATTAGACAGGTATCTTGATCAAGTCATATATGGACTCCTCCCCAATTGCAAGCCAAGTTTTTACAGAAATTGATGTTTCCAACAGAAATCAAGATTGCAGCCATATATTCGGTCTCTTGGGAGAGGTATTTAACCTCTGGACCCTGAT
>NZ_CADCXN010000085.1 GCF_902806695.1 Candidatus Methylobacter favarea
TTCGCTGGGCTGGAAAAATGCCGGCGCTCAGGTAGAAATTGCGAGCGCAAGCTCAATACCAGCCTGCAATCTGTTCATTTGGCTTTCTTGGCGCTTTTACTCAGAAGATCGTGAACAGGTTCTTAGAATCGTGGTCGTAATGAATGCCCAGCCCAGACATGCGGTAAAGATATGCCCGCAGACGGTTTAATTCAACCACAGAACTTCGCATGATGATCGTATGCAGAATATTCCTGGGCTCCTTTGCCGGGATCGAGAAATGCCGCAGTCTCTGGAAAAACTGCGAGCGCAAACTCAACTTCAGTCTCCGGATGGTCGTCCTCGCTTTCCTGTCTTTGCTTATTAGAAAATCCTGAACAGGTTCTAAGCCATGTTGTTCTATAAAATTCCCATTTAAAGACTATTGGCGACTGTTACCGTAGTCTTGAGGAGGTTCTGTTATACCTTATGCCCCCTGGTTAATCCCACTCAAACTTGCCGTTCCTAGAGTACTTAAATTCTCATAATTTAACTGCCTATGTTTCAATGACGAAAAACCATTCTGCGGAGCTAGGTTTGGATATGAACGGAAATTTTTCTTTATTCAACCGCCACTGACACTTTATGTCAATGCTCGCGCTTACCATTTCCTTACTTGTCCCGCCCGTATCCGGGTTAGCGCTCTCCCAGGCATCTCATTTCTTATAGCAGAACGTCACTTAGTTGCATGCTTTTAATATCATGAGAGAATAATGAGAGACTAATGAAAAATTTTCTCGATTTAAGAAACTATCCTGAAAAATTCAGGGCTTCTGCTTTTGTCTAGGCTTTAATTGGACTAAGCTGAAATTTTTACAGAATAAAATTTAAAGCAATTCTGTTAAAGTGAAACTAGAGTCACGCAACCAAAGCCCTGCCTTATGCTCTGCCCTAATTCAATAAGTTTACCCGTGCGTATTGTCGAAGCCGCAGAAAGCGGTAAAATTCTATAGGGTAAGTCGGTAAAATATACGGGCCAACTTGTCATTCGTGTCCAAATTGTCATTCTATTGGAAAAAAAGACGGGTTTATGCAAAGACGACCACCGGGCAATTACTATGTACCAGTAGCATGTTAGTCCAATACTCTAGTGTAGGCATTTCTATCGCGTCCCCCGGTAAATATATCGCCAGGGCACAATGGCAACCCTCGTTGGCCCTGACCTGTATGAGTAGATTCAATTAGCTGATGTCACCTTTAAAATAATGACTCCCACATCCTATCCACTTTTTTAATGACTTCCGGCGACATCACAATAGGCCTGCCCCATTCCCGGCTGGTTTCTCCCGGCCATTTATTGGTGGCGTCAAAGCCTGCCTTGGAGCCCAGGCCTGAAACAGGGGACGCGAAATCCAGACAATCAATCGGTGTGTTTTCCAGTAGGGTTAAATCTCTGGCAGGGTCCATGCGCGTGGTTATCGCCCAGATCACATCCTGCCAGTTACGGACATCGATATCGTCATCCACGACAATTACAAACTTGGTGTACATGAATTGCCGCAGGAATGACCAGGTACCCAGCATGACCCGTTTGGCGTGACCGGCGTATTGCTTTTTCATGCTGATGACGGCCAGCCGGTATGAACAGCCCTCAGGCGGCAGGTAAAAATCGATAATTTCCGGAAATTGCTTTTGTAAAATGGGGACAAATACTTCATTTAAAGCAACCCCAAGTATCGCCGGTTCATCGGGCGGCCTGCCTGTGTAAGTGCTGTGATAAATGGGTGACTGACGCTGGGTGATGCGTTCTATGGTGAAAACCGGGAAGTTATCAACTTCATTGTAATAGCCGGTATGATCGCCAAACGGACCTTCCGGTGCGGTTTCGCCGGGATAGATAAAGCCTTCCAGCACTATTTCGGCGCTGGCAGGTACTTGCAGGTCATTAATCAGGCAGGCCGCCAGCTCCGTTTTACTGCCGCGCAGCAAGCCGGCAAAAGCGTATTCAGACAGCGTATCAGGAATCGGCGTTACAGCGGCAAGCAGGGTTGCAGGATCGGCTCCCAATGCAACTGAAACGGGGAAGGGCTGGCCGGGATGGACTTTTTGCCATTCCCTGAAATCCAGAGCGCCGCCCCGATGAGCCAGCCAGCGCATGATGACTTTATTTTTGCCTATGACTTGCTGGCGATAAATCCCGAGATTTTGCCGGTCCTTATAGGGGCCTTTGGTAATCACGAGCGGCCAGGTAATCAAAGGCGCCGCATCTTCCGGCCAGCACGTTTGAATTGGATAATCGTTCAAATCGATTTCATTGCCTTCCCGGACCAGTTCCTGGCAAGGCGGCGATTTGACCAGTTTAGGCGCCATATTGAGCACTTGCCTGAACACGGGCCATTTTTCCCAGGCGTCTTTCATGCCCTTGGGCGGTTCGGGTTCTTTTAAGTAAGCCAGCAACTCGCCAATTCCACGCAACTCATCAACGGAATCGGCGCCCATGCCCATCGCGACCCGGCGCGGCGTGCCGAACAGATTCCCTAAAACCGGAATATTGGCGCCTTTGGGATTTTCAAACAGCAGCGCCGGGCCGCCCTGTTTCAAAGTTCGGTCGCAAATTTCCGTCATTTCCAGATAAGGATCAACGGAGAGGGTGACCCGTTTCAGCTCGCCTTGTTTTTCCAGTTGATTAATAAAATCGCGCAAATCCCTATACTTCATGCAGCAATGCCGGTATGTCTGAGCAAGGCGTCAATTTCAGGCTCGCGGCCGCGGAAATTTTTAAATAGTTGCATGGCCTCCTGGCTGCCTCCCTGCTCCAGGATGTGAGTCAGGAATGCATGGCCGGTTTCCGGATCGAAAATACCGTTTTCTTCAAACAGTGAAAAAGCATCGCTGGATAAGACTTCGGCCCATTTGTAACTGTAATATCCGGCTGCATAGCCGCCGGCAAAAATATGCGAAAAGCTGTGGGCAAAGCGGTTGAACTTAGGCGGCTTCACGACAGCAACCTGAGCTCTGACCTGCTCCAGAATTTCATAAATCCGGCCGCCTTTGTCAGGGTTGTAATCCCGGTGAATTCTAAAATCAAACAGGCTGAATTCCAGTTGTCTCACCATAATCATGCCGGCCTGAAAGTTTTTCGCCGCCAGCATTTTATTTAACAGAGCCTCCGGCAGTTTTTCGCCGGTTTGATAATGGCCTGAAATCAGCGCCAACGCTTCCTTTTCCCAACACCAGTTTTCCATGAATTGACTGGGCAGTTCGACCGCATCCCATTCCACGCCGCTAATGCCGGAAACGCCCAGATAATTAACCTGCGTGAGCATATGATGCAAGCCGTGGCCGAATTCATGGAATAGGGTGATGACTTCGTCATGCGTCAAAAGGGCCGGATCATCGCCGCTGGGAGGGGTAAAATTGCAGGTCAGGTAGGCGACCGGGATTTGAATGCTGTCTTTAGTTTTTTTTCGGCCTACGCAATCATCCATCCAGGCCCCGCCGCGTTTTTTGGGGCGCGCATACAGGTCGGTATAAAACTGGCCGCGGAGCTGGTCATTTTTGTCATGGATCTGAAAAAAACGCACATCCGGATGCCAGCTGTCAAAACCGGTAAGTTCGGATATTTTTAATCCGTACAGCTTTTCCACGACCGCAAACAGTCCGGGCAGAACCCGGGTGATGGGAAAGTAAGCTTTGACTTCTTCTTGCGACAACTGGTAAAAATGCTGGCGCATTTTTTCGGAAGTATAGGCCATATCCCAGGACTGAAGGTCGGCAATGCCATATTGCTTGCTGGCAAATTCACGCAGCTCCGCCAGGTCTTTACGGGCCTGCCGCCACGAGCGGTCGGCTAAACCTTCCAGAAAACGGGTGACGTCATCGGTTGTTTCCGCCATTTTTGTGGCTAGAGACAGTTCTGCGTAATTGTTGAAACCTAACAGCCGGGCTTTTTCATGGCGCAGCGCCAGAGTTTTTTCCATGATTTCGGTGTTGTCCCAACGCCCCGCATGAGGTCCACGATCTGAAGCCCGTGTTGAGAAAGCTTCATAAAGTTCACGGCGCAATTCCCGGTTATCGGCATAGGTCATCACGGCGATATAAGACGGGAATTGCAGGGTAATCATCCAGCCGTTTTCATTTTGACTTTCGGCGCTTTGCCGGGCCTGGGCCAATGCCGACGGCGGCAGGCCCGCCAACTCCTGTTCATCGGTAATGAGTTTGCTCCAGGCATTGGTGGCGTCCATGACATTTTCCTCATAACTGCTGGCCAGCCGCGATAACTCCTGGCTTATTTCCTTGTAGCGCTGTTTTTTTTCATTATCCAGATCAATGCCGGATAATCTGAAATCTCTTAAAGCATTCTGAATGATTTTCTGCTGAGCGGTATCGAGTGAGGAAAACTGATCGCTTTTGGCGAGGGTAAGATAGGCATTGAACAAGGCTTCGTTTTGCCCCATTTCAGTTGAATACTCACTAAGTTTAGGCAGGCAGGCATTATAAGCCTCGCGCAATTCATCGCTGTTGACCACTGCATTCATATGACTGACTGGAGACCAGGCTTTATTTAACTTGTCTTCGACAGTTTCCAATGGTTCAATCAGATTTTCCCACGTGTAATTTTGAGTTGCTTCAAGGTGCTGTTTGACCACTGCGCGAGCTTCTTGCAGGAGTTGATCAATGGCCAGCTCTATGTGTTCAGGTTTTATTTTTGAAAATAAGGGAAGTGCGGAATTTAGTAATAAGGGATTATTCATAGGATAATTATTGAAAATAAAAAGTTATGGCTAGGGGACTGGTTTTATGCAAAGTGCCACCGAAAATCCGGGAGTATTGCAGGAATACTATACCAACTGCTTGCGGTGAAACAGTAATAGGGAAAAAAAATGGCCGGCCAGGGTTGCCGTGAAAATCGACAATTACTTGTTTTGAGTGTCAAAAAACAGAGCAGTTCTGGATAAATGATCATGCCAGCTGAGCTTGTTTTTATCGATAAGAACCCACAGGAAGCCCAGCCCGAAAAATACCCATGAAATGAGGGCGGCCGCAAATCGCAACAAAGCCTGTTTCCAGCTGACAGGTTTCCTGTCAAGGGTGAGAACTTTTATTTTCCATGCGCGCAGGCCCAAGGTTTGTCCCCCATGAGTCCAGAACCAGGCATAAAAAAAGAAGCTGACGCCAAGCAGATAAAGGGGATAAAAGAAATGACTTGCCGTGAATGCCTGACCTGCATTGAACGGGAGCAGCAGCGCTGTTGCAATAAAAAAGAGGGCTATCAGCAGCAGCAAATCATAAAAAACGGCCGCCAGTCTGCGTAAAAAACCAGGTGCAGACATGACATCATGGCCTGATTATAACGGAGAGTCTTGTTTTTTACGGCAAGGAAAATTAATCTTTAAATAAGGCTAGTTTTTGACCAAAATACATACACATTCCCATCAATACTCCCAGCATCACCAGGGAAAAGAAGAAAGGCGGTTTATGAAACAGAAGAATAAAGAAATCTGTAACAAAGATGCTGGTTAAAAAAGGATGGTCAATTAAGCCGGTTAAAATCTTTTTGAACATAACAATCCAGTCAAATACGCAAATCTCTGATGCGAGTGTTTAAAAAATAGTTGCTTGATCTTCTATTTAGTTAAATATAAGGTGATCAGCATTTCTTGTAACTTATGAAATTGCAATTCTACTATATCCAAACCGCAAATGTAATAGAAAACAAAGCAGCCGGTTGCGTTAGAATGTATGTAACAATACGATTAGTATAATAATAAAAACAACCCGAGTATAAAAACCATTTTAAATTTTTTTAAAAAACTTGTTAATTCAGCCAGAAATGAAACTGTGCCCAGCGCTGCAGAAGTCAAAATATACCCACGTTCAGCACATACTATTTCACGGACCCAGATCAGTGAAAACGCCTTGAAAGTTTTATACCGGCTGCAAAAATCAGGCTTCGATGCCTATCTTGTGGGCGGCTGTGTACGTGATTTACTGCTCGGACGAGAGCCTAAAGATTTTGATGTGGCCACCAATGCAGATCCCGAGCAAATCAGGAAGATATTTCGCAATTGCCGCCTGATCGGCCGGCGCTTTCGTCTGGCGCATGTGCATTTTGGCAGGGAAGTAATTGAAGTGGCAACATTCAGAGGAGGCGGGGAAGAGCAAAATGACAGGCAGATGCTTAATAAGGAAGGCCGTCTGTTGCGGGATAATGTTTATGGGACTATTGAGGAAGATGTCTGGCGTCGGGATTTTACTGTCAATGCGCTGTATTACAATATCAGGGATTTTTCCGTGGTGGATTATACCGGCGGTATGGAAGACCATAGAGCCGGAATGCTCAGACTTATCGGAGATCCTGAAACGCGGTTTCGCGAAGATCCGGTACGGATGCTCCGGGCCGTACGTTTTGCCGTCAAGTTGGGTTTTAAGCTGCATCCAGACTGTGAGAAATCAATTCCTGAACTGGCTGAGTTATTATCAAATATTCCTTCCGCCCGGCTTTATGATGAAGCATTAAAGCTGTTTTTAAGCGGCTACGCCTTGCAAACGTTTGAAATGCTCCGGCACTATGGACTGTTTAAAGTATTATTCCCGGCCACCGAGAGCAGCCTGGCAATTGAGGAAAACGGGTTTCCCAAATTGCTGCTGATTAAAGCCCTGGAAAATTCCGACAATCGGATTGCCGAGGGCAAAACGGTAACGGCGTATTTTCTCCTGGCTGCTTTTTTATGGGAACCGGTTCAGGTGGAGGCTAAAGAAAATATGATTCAAGGCATGGTTGAATATATTGCTTATCAGGAGGCCGCAGGGAAGGTTATTTCGCGGCAGATTAAAAGCACGGCTCTGCCTCGGCATATCAGCATGGCGATGCGCGAAGTATGGAATTTGCAGCCCCGATTTGCCGCGCGTATTGGCTCTAAACCCAATCGCTTGTTAAAGCATCCGCGCTTCAGGGCGGCCTATGATTTTTTTGTGTTGCGCGCCGAAACCGGAGGCGCTGATCCGGAATTGGCTGACTGGTGGCGCCGATATCAGGATGCCAGTGAAGCCGAACAAAGAAAAATGACCCAGCCTTCGCGCAGACTTCAACATGGAAAGTCATGCCGGAAAAAGAATTTTCGTAAAAACCCTAGTAGTAACGCTACAGGAAATGAGAGCTGAAGTAAAAAAATTCCGGAAAGTTCGTTATTCCGGCATAGCTTGTCAGGTACAGGATTATGCTCCCTGCTGGCATGATGACTATCCGGTTTTGTACTGAATGGTTATGAATTATCCAGATGAAAAATTCGGAAATTGAAGCAGCAACAGCTTATATAGGCCTGGGCAGCAACCTTGATAACCCTGCTGAACAAATTAAATCGGCGCGTGCTGCAATTGCTTCACTGACTGATGTAAAAGAGCTGGCCTTTTCCGGTTTGTATCAGAGCCCGCCAATGGGTCCGCAGGATCAGCCCGATTATCTTAATGCCGTTATGGCTGTGGAAACACACAGGCCCCCGATAAATTTGTTGCGCTGTCTTCAAGCTATTGAAAACAAACACGGCCGGATAAGAAAGGCTGAACGGTGGGGAGCGCGGACGCTGGATCTGGATTTATTGATATATGGCGATCAGCAAATCGAAACTCCCGAATTGACCGTACCTCATCCAGGACTTGCCGAAAGGTCTTTTGTTTTGTATCCACTGGCTGAGATTGCGCCCTGGGTATCAGTGCCTGGCAAGGGCAATATTGCAGAGTTGATTGCAAAATGTCCGCTTAATGGGTTGGGACGGTTATTGTGAAAAAGAATCAGTATGCCAGCGGATCCGGAATAAAGCGGCTGTCGATTAATCAGCTGGCCGCCATGAAACAGCGCGGCGAGAAAATTAGCAGCTTGACAGCCTATGATGCGAGTTTTAGCGCGTTGCTTGATAAGGTTGGGATAGATATTATTCTGGTGGGGGATTCCCTGGGAATGGTTATCCAGGGGCATGAAACGACACTGCCCGTTACCATTAACGACATGATTTATCATACGCGGTGCGTCGCTGCTGCACGACGGCGGGCATTTTTAGTTGCTGACCTGCCGTTTATGACGTATTACACACCCCTTGTTGCCGCCGAACAGGCAGCCCGGTTATTGCAGGCGGGCGCGCAAATGGTCAAGCTGGAAGGGCCAAGAAATGAATGCATCAGTTTTCTTGTCGATCAGGGTATTCCGGTTTGCGGCCATCTGGGTTTATTGCCGCAATCGATTCATCAGGTAGGCAGTTATAAAGTGCAAGGCAAGGAACAGACGGACGCGGCAAAAATTATTGACGATGCCTATCAGCTTGAACAAGCGGGAGCCGGACTGTTGGTGCTGGAGTGCATTCCCGCCGGCCTTGCCAGGGAAATCAGCATGCAGCTAAGCATTCCGGTTATTGGTATCGGCGCCGGCGTCGAGTGTGACGGACAGGTATTAGTGCTTTACGACATGCTCAATATCGGCATCATTAAACGGCCGCGTTTTTCGAAAAATTTTATGGTGGAGGCGGCGGACATTGAACAAGCTATCAATGCTTATCATCAGGCTGTCAAGCAATTACAGTTTCCCGCGGCTGAACACAGCTTTTAAATCTGATGCAAACAATCACTACAGTTTCTGAATTACGTAATGCTATCCGGGTATGGCGTTTAGCCGGTGAAAGCATTGCTTTTGTGCCGACGATGGGAAATTTGCACGAAGGCCATCTGAAACTGGTTGAGGTAGCACGGGGAAAAGCCGCCAGAGTGGTTGTCAGTATATTTGTAAATCCTGCCCAGTTCGGGGTCGGCGAAGATTTTGAAACTTATCCCCGCAGCGAACGCGAAGATCAGGATAAACTGCATGCTGTTGGCACAGATTTATTGTTTCTACCAGCTGTCTCGGAAGTTTATGCAATAGATGCCAAGACAGTTGTAACCGTAACCGGCTTGTCCGACCTTTATTGCGGCGCCTCCAGACCGGGACATTTTAAAGGCGTTGCAACCGTAGTCTGCAAGTTATTCAATATGGTGCAGCCTGATATTGCCCTGTTTGGTCTAAAGGATTTTCAGCAACTGACAATTATCCAGATCATGGTCCGGGATTTGAATATTCCTGTTGAAATTATTGGTGTGGAAACGGTACGGGAAGCAAGCGGGCTGGCTATGAGTTCACGAAACAGTTATTTGACTGCTGAACAAAGAGCTATAGCGCCAAAGCTTTATAAAGCATTATGTGCGGCGCGTGCGGCAATTTTAGCGGGACACAGGTCGTATGCGGAAATAGAGCACAATGCAGGGCTGTTTTTGCAGGAATCCGGTTTTCAGACGGATTACTTTTGCGTGTGCCGGAGCCGGGATTTAAAAAAAGCAGAGACAGGTGATGGCAATCTGGTTTTACTGGCGGCGGCAAAGCTCGGTAAAACCCGATTGATTGATAATATCCGTTTTTCCATACCTAACAAATAGGCAGTAAACAAGGAAATTAAAATTTTCGTAAGCAAAATTTTGAACAGCCGGTAGAGTTTCAGGTCAAATCGCCGCTTGGGCATGATAAATGGCTAAATGAAAGACAATAATCGAAATTAGCTTAAATCCAGGCAAGTGAAAAATATTGTCACTAGCGAGATGTGGAAATCTAAAAAGTTGAAAGATAACAGCAATTACAGGATAATAAAGGCTTAATTTACAGATATTAATATTGAGTTATGCAAACAACAATGCTTAAAGCGAAACTGCACAGAGCTACGGTAACCCGTTCGGAATTGGGTTATGAAGGCTCGTGCGCGATTGACGGTACCATTCTGGACTTGGCAGGCATCAGGGAATACGAACAGATTCAGATATTCAATATTAATAACGGCGCTCGTTTTACGACCTATGCAATTCGGGCCGAAAATGGCTCGGGCATTTTTTCCGTTAATGGCTCGGCCGCGCGTCTTGCTTGCCCGGGGGATCTGATTATTGTCTGCGCATTTGTTATACTGGATCAAAAAGAATTGTCAAATTACAAGCCTGCGCTGATTTATTTTAACGAAAAAAATCAGGTGTTGCGCTCTTCTTCCTCTATTACTGTTCAGGTTGCCTGAGTTTATTTAAACGCATTTTTTCAAGGCGCGCTCGAATAAATTATCCGAAGCAAAGCCGTTTACTGTTTTGATTTACTGTTTTGAACAGGGCCCCAATCAATAGCGCCATTGTTTATTAATTTCCATAAAGTGGGCTGCGGCATCCCCTTTCAGCATGAGCAGGAAAATATTCAAATTGTCAGGTCGAGCACTCTCCGGATTAAGCGTAATGTTTATTTTTGATAGTTTTCATAATACGCTTTCTCACCATCATAAATAACACTGTCAACCCCGTCCCGTATGCCGTACATCAGCTTATAAGAAGCTCTTTCCGTATCCCTGACAGCGTTGTGGATCAGGCTATATAAACTGACTGCTCCTTCCCGGCCGGATATTACATTAGCATTCTGTTGCCGGGTAGTAGGGGTTGCATTGTTCCAGGCGCACGAACATATGGATAGTAAACCGATCAGGGACAAGGTTGATTTAATTTGCATTATAGAGCTCCAGGCAGGTCATGGTAATTATCAAGCAAAAAGGAAGCCAAAAATTTCTCCTGTGCTTTTTTATTAAAATATTGATCCCTATACCTTCTTTGTATTCCCGCAGAGCGGCATTTTTTTGGCGCTAGGCAAGAGGGATTAAAAGCGGAAACAGTTTGCCGCAGCCAGAGTTTCATTTCATAGGCGCTAGTGGTCAGTAATTCGACTATTGGACTGCATTGCATCCCGCGCATGTTGTCTGTATCCTGCATTTCATGCAAATAAATCTGATTTCAGTGGGCAGTCGTATGCCGGGCTGGGTGCAACAGGGCTATGAGAAATATGCCAGGCGCCTGCCGCGTGAATGCGAGCTGGTTCTTAAAGAAATTGCTCCCGGCAAACGAGGCAAAAGCAGCGATATCGCCAGAATTGTCAAAGACGAAGGCGAACGGATGATGGCGGCCATTCCTCAGGGCGGGCATGTTGTTATCCTCGACATACCCGGCCAGTCCTGGACTACTCCAGAACTGGCTCAGGCCATGAAACGCTGGCTGGAGAGCGGACAGCATATAGCAGTGCTGGCAGGCGGGCCGGAAGGCTTACCCGATTTCGTCAAACAACGGGCCCATGAATCGTGGAGCCTGTCAAACCTGACTTTTCCTCATCCCCTGGTGCGCATCCTGGTGGCCGAGCAGCTTTATCGGGCCTGGAGTATTCTCCACAATCATCCTTATCACCGCGAATGACAGCGCATATTATTCTGGCTTCAGCTTCGCCGCGGCGGCAGGAACTGTTGGGTCAAATAAAGGTCATTTATGTGGTCCGGCCGGTTGATCTTGATGAAACTTTCCGGCCTGATGAAGAGCCATTAAATTATGTGCAAAGGATGGCCGCTGAAAAGTCTGCGTTAGGCCTTGCAAATAGCGCAGCTTTCGGCTTGCCGGTGTTAGCCGCGGATACTGTCGTGGTTTTGGACAATCGAGTGATGGGAAAACCCAAAGATCAGCATGATGCCTTGGCCATGTCGAGGCAGCTGTCCGGTAAAACGCATCAGGTCTATACGGCGGTTTCGCTCAGAGGGCGTGGACATGATCAGGCTGTCAGCATTACTGACGTGTCATTCAGGCATTTGGCGGAGCGGGAAATCCTTGCCTACTGGAACAGCGGCGAGCCGGCCGGCAAAGCCGGCGGTTACGCCATTCAGGGAATGGGCGCGGTATTTGTGGAGTCGATAAAAGGCAGCTTCTCCGGCGTGATGGGTTTGCCATTGTTTGAAACTGCGGAACTTTTATCCAGGCAAGGAATAGAATTTTTATAATGAGTGAAGAAATTTTAATCAATGTTACGCCGCCTGAAACGCGGGTTGCAGTCATCGAGAATGGTATATTACAGGAGCTCATTATAGAAAGAAGCCGCAAGAGAGGACTGGTCGGCAATATTTATAAGGGGGAAGTGTGCCGGGTTTTGCCGGGAATGCAGGCGGCGTTTGTTGATATCGGGCTACCCAGAGCCGCTTTTCTTCATCTTTCCGATTTATGCAGCCGGGAGCTGGAAAAAAAATGCTCGGAAAATATCGAGCATTATTTACATGAAGGCCAGCATATTGTCGTCCAGGTAGTCAAAGACCCCTTAGGCAGCAAAGGCGCAAGATTGACCACCGAGATATCCATTCCCTCAAGATTTCAGGTATATATGCCGTATGCCAACAATTCAGGTGTATCGCAGCGGATTGAATGTGAAGCCGAACGCACCCGCTTGAGGACCTGTCTGGAAGAGTACCGGAAGCAGCATAATTGCGGCGGCTTTATTGCAAGGACCGCAGCAGAATGCGTGGAAGAATCCATATTGATTGCCGATATGACTTTCCTGCTGAAATTGTGGGAGTCTATTTCAGCCAAAATCGCCAACGCAAAAACCAGGGAATTTATCCATAAGGATTTGCCGCTGAGCATCAGAACTCTGAGGGATTTGTATAAGGAAGGCATTGACAGGGTTCGGGTGGACTCCAAGGAAACCTATTACCGCCTGGTTGAATTTGCGGAAGTTTTTGTGCCGGAAATAGTTCCTGTTATTGAGCATTATACGGGTGAATGCCCGGTATTTGATATCTACAGCGTCGAAGATGAAATCCAGAAAGCCCTCGAGCGTAAAGTTAACCTGAAGTCAGGCGGTCATCTGGTATTCGACCAGACCGAGGCCATGACCACTGTCGACGTTAATACCGGCGGTTATGTGGGCGGATGTAATCTGGAAGAGACGATTTTTAAAACCAATCTGGAAGCGGCCCAGACCATTTCCCGCCAGCTCAGGTTAAGGAATCTGGGCGGTATTATCATTATCGATTTTATCGATATGCAAAGCGAAGACCATAAAGGGCAGGTGTTAGAGGCGCTTGAACGCAACCTGGAAAAAGATCGCGCGAAAACCAAGATTACCGAAGTATCAGTGCTGGGCTTGGTGGAAATGACGCGCAAACGCACCCGCGAAAGTCTGGAACATATACTTTGCGAGCCTTGCTGCGCCTGTGGCGGCCGCGGCGTTTTAAAAACCGCGGAATCCATATGCCTGGAAATATTCAGGGAGATTGTCCGTGAAGTCAGACAATACAAGGTTCAGCAGTTACTGGTTCTGGCATCGAATGAAGTGGTAGAAATGCTGCTCGATGAGGAAGCGGAAATGCTGGCTGAATTAGAGACATTTCTGGGCGTGCAGATCAAGTTCAGGGCCGAGGCTGAATATAATCAGGAGCAATATGATGTTGTGCTGCTGTGATTCACCAGCCAGGCCAAAACCGTGAAAACTCATTTTTCTTTGCGCCTTTAGCCGGTTTTAGTGATTCGTCATGTAGCGCGTGCAACGCGGCATCTTATTTTCTGGTCGCTGATCGCGGCAGCGATCGGTCTGACCGGCGTGCGCTTGTTAGTAGCCGGGATTGAGGGTTATAAAGCTGATTTGGCGGCCGCTATCAGCGAACGCGTGGGTGCGCCGGTAAAAATAGGTCGTCTTGGGGCAAAAATACGGGGTTTTAGCCCGGAGCTGGTGCTAAGGGATATTGCAGTTTTAGCCGCGATCAAGGGGGCGAAATCTCCCATTCAACTTGAAGAAATACGTCTGGGTATTGATCTGCTCGATATGCTGGTGAGCAGGGATTTACTGGCATCATCCTGGATTACTCTGGTAGGCGCCAAACTTTCCATAAAACATAAACCGGATGGAAGTTTTGTTATTGCGGGCTTGAAAGCCGGCGGCGCACAGCCGCTTTGGTTATTGCAGGGAAGTAAATACGAAGTGTTGCAAAGTGAGATTATCTGGCAGGACGAAAAAAGAAAGGGCCGGCCGCTGAAATTCGAAGCAGTGGATCTGGCAATTATTAATAATAACCAGCGGCATCAGGTTAATATGCTCATGAAGTTGCCGAAAAAATATGGCAACGCATTAAGAATCTCGATGGACTTTAACGGCAATGCTTTCGAGCCTTCATCTGTGCAGGGCGCGGTTTTTATTGAAGGGAAAAACATAAAACTGCCTGAGTTAATGGCCACGGATTTGCCCTTTGCCATGACCATTAGCTCTGGTACGGGAGATTTTAAAGTCTGGAGCATGTGGCGATATTCTCAACCGGTTTCGGTCAGGGGAGAAGCTCAGCTTCAACAGTTGAAATTTATCCGGCCTGATAACAATACATTCCCTGTGAATCAGCTTAAAACCCGGTTTCACTGGAGCCTGACTGATCGGCAGTGGCAGCTTGATATTAAGGATTTTTTGCTGGAAACCGCTGACAGAAAATGGCCGCTTGCCGCCTTCAGTGTGTCCGCTAACCGCGCAGAAGATAAGGCGCCGCATAAGCTTTCGCTGTTTGCCAAACAGCTGGATTTGCAGCAGGCATCTCAGCTATTACAGTTTTTTGCGCCGTTGTCAAAAGAGCAGTCAGAATTTTTGACGCAGGCGCATATTAAAGGTTTACTGGAAAATTTTTCGTTGTTTGCCGATAGGGACGAAAAATCTTTTACTGTTAACGGTAAATTTTCCAGAATCAGTGTTGCCTCGATGTCTTCATTTCCCGGAATAGAAAATTTAAGCGGCCGGATAAAAGGCAGCAATAACCAGGGCCTGCTGCGCGTAGTAAGTGAAGACGCTGTGATTATATTTCCAGATTTGTTTCGTAAACCGCTGCCGGTCAACACGCTTGAAGGCGCGCTTGTCTGGCGGCAAAATGAGGACGACTGGACGTTAACGAGCCAGTTGATCGAACTGGATGCGCCAGGATTCCAGAGCAAAAACCGGATGCGTGTAAAGATACCCAAAACGGACGGGAAGCTCTTTATGGACCTGCAAAGTTCATTTGTCAGCGATGATATCAAGGGGATTTCCCGCTATGTGCCGGCAGGCATAATGAAAGAAAAGGTGGTTAATTGGCTTGATCATGCTTTTGTCAATGGCCGCGTGACGAGCGGCGGTATGTTGATATCAGGAAATCTTGAGGATTTCCCGTTTACCGGCGGAGAAGGTGTTTTTGAAACCCTGTTTGATGTTGAGCAGTTGGAGTTGGTTTATCATCCCCAGTGGCCGGCGGTAACCGATATGGCTGCCGAAGTCCTGTTTTCACAGAATAGTCTCAAGGTTGACATACATCAGGGTCAAGCGCATAAAGCACTAATCAGGCAGGCAGAAGTGACTATTCCATCCTTGGGTAAAAGTAAGCATGTGCTGGTGCAAGGCGAGATTGAAGGGGAAATCGGATACATTTCCGGTTTTATGCAGCAGACGCCGCTTAACTCATCGGTTGATGCGTTGCTGGATGCGATCGTTCCCGAGGGAGGCACGCGGATAGCCGTAGCCATGAAACTCCCTCTATCAGCAGAAGCACGCACAAAAGTGGACGGCGTCGCCAAGCTGCATAATGCCGGTTTAAAGGTGAAAGCGCTTGATGTATCAGTGAGCAGGATCGAAGGGGAATTGAAGTTTAATGAGCACGGGGTTTTTAGCGACACTATTCGTGCCCGGGCTTTAAAGCAGCCGATTCGAATTAATATCAGCAGTTCGGCTAATCAAGCCACCGTCAACATAGCCGGTAATGTTGAGGTCAGTGAGGTGCAGGAACAATTTAAAATACCAGTCTTGCAAAAGGCCGAAGGCACAACGGATTATAAGCTGCGGCTGGCTTTGCCGTATGGGGATAATTCACCGGAATTGCATCTGGAATCCACGCTTTTTGGCGTGGCGCTGGATTTACCGGGGACACTGGCGAAAACCGCAATGCAAACCGCGCTATCGACTCTCTCAATCGGCTTGAGCGATAGATTTTTAGTGCCGGTTTTATTAAATTACGGCAATAAATTGAAAGCGGCCGTTAAATTTAATGTAAAACAACAGATTATTGATTCGGGAGATGTGCTGATCGGCACCGGCAATGTCAGCCAGAGGCAGGAATCGGGCTTAAAGCTGGAGATCAATCACGCGCCACTGGCCTTGCAGGATTGGCTAAGTTTGGCGGTTGCCCGGGATAAAAGCAGTGAAACCGGAGCTGGAATACCGATCAGGGAAATAAAAATCCAGACTGATCAGGCCTTATGGAAAAAAACCGCCTTGGGCAGGTTTGATTTGACATTAAAGCGTGAAGGTAATGATTGGGCCGGAGATGTCAGCAGTTCATTCGCCAAGGGAAAAATACGGATTCCCGTTAATCTTAAGGGTACTGACAGCATTAATCTGAATATGGATTGGCTGGACCTTTTCGCGCTAAAGCAGGTGAAGTTTCAGGATGATGCGCCGGAGCCGGCTGCGGCGCCGGAATTTTTGCCTTTAGTTAATATAAGCAGTCATAAAACCTTGTGGCAGTCGGTTGATCTGGGGCAATTAATGTTGACAACAGAACGAATACCGGCAGGCATTATTTTTAAAAATATGGAACTGGCGGGCGCCGATCAAAAACTGACATTATCCGGCGACTGGCAAGTAAACGGAATCCATTCTGAAACCCACGCTCGCGGTCATCTGGAAATTCCCAGAGCAGGACGATTGTTTACTCAACTGGGTATTACCAACGATCTGATGGAAACCAAAGCAGCCATTGATTTTACTGTCGCCTGGAAGGGCGCGCCGTATCAATTCTCCTTGGCGGATTTGAAGGGTCAAGTGGACGCCACTTTACGAAATGGGCGCATTTTAAGCATAGAACCCGGCTTCGGCCGGCTATTGGGTATGTTGGCATTGGCTCAATGGATAAAGCGTCTGCAGCTTGATTTTAGTGATGTATACGAGGAAGGGCTGACTTTTAACAGCATCAAGGGACGATTCGATTTAGCAGACGGTAAGGCCATCACCCATAACCTTGTGATTGATGCGGTTCCGGCAAAAATCACTATTATCGGAGACACTGATCTTGTTAACGGCACTGTTGACCACATAGTCAACGTATCGCCAAAAGGTGCCGAGGCCGTACCTATAGCTGGTACAATTATGGGAAAAGTAGCGGCTTTGATCGCGCGTTCCCTGACCGGTGACGAGCAGGAAGGCTTTTTCTTCGGCTCGCAGTATCTGGTCAAAGGCGGATGGGGCGATGCGCAAATTATTCCGCTGCATGAAAATGAGGGTTTGTTGCAGAAAACCTGGCATGGGCTTACCGATTTTGCCTGGTTAAAACAGCAAAAAAATAATAATACCAGGGAGACACAATGAATAAATGCGCTGCCATTCAAATGGCGTCAGGTCCCAATATCAGCGCTAATTTGCTGGAAGCCGACAAGCTTATCGCCGAGGCGGCCAGAGCCGGTGCGAAACTGGTCGCGCTGCCGGAAAATTTTGCCCTCATGGGAGCTCATGAGCTGGATAAAATTAAAGCCAAAGAAGCCGATGGTTCGGGGCCAATCCAGAATTTTTTGTCAGCAGCTGCCAAAAGATATTCTATCTGGATAGTCGGCGGCACTATCCCGCTTGCATCCAGTGATAACAGTAAAGTCCGGGCAGCCTGTCTGGTTTATAATGACAAGGGCGAGCGGCTTGCGCGTTACGACAAGGTGCATTTATTTGATGTCAGCGTTCCAGAGACCGCCGAGGTTTATCGCGAGTCGGATTCAATTGAGCCGGGCAGTGAACCCCAAGTAATGGATAGTCCTTTCGGCAAAGTGGGTATTGCCGTGTGTTATGATCTGAGATTTCCCGAGTTTTTCCGGAAAATGGTCAGGTCGGGCATGGAAATATTGATAATTCCTTCTGCATTCACGGCAAAAACCGGCGCTGCGCACTGGGAATTATTGTTGCGCGCGCGCGCAGTGGAAAACCTGTGTTATGTGATTGCGCCAAATCAGGGCGGCTTTCATATCAATGGCCGCGTAACCTTTGGCCACAGCATGATTATTGATCCCTGGGGGGTGGTGATGGATTGTCATAAAAGCGGCAGCGGTTTTGTAGCCGCCGACATAGATATCGAACATCTGGAAAAAGTGCGCGCGGCATTTCCTGCTCTTAATCATCGCCGCTTTTATTGTGAATAAACAGGGGTCTAAATGCGATTGACATCTGATGGCTTCAGCAGTGCTTTACTGTTTGCCTGTGTCCTTGTTTCCTGTGGTACGCCTGACGAAAGCCGTTATCGGGATACCGGAATGCTTGAACGTCCGCCCGTCGTTGTTGTCGAAAAGAAAGCTGGAAACCAGGTTGAAACTGATGATAGTGCTGTCTCTTCCAGAAAGAAGGCCGAAACCGGTCTCGGTACAGAAGTTTATATGGCGGCTTCAACGCCTCCTGTACTGATAATCAGGCAGCCTTTTGATAAGGCCTGGGAGACTGTGGGCCAGGCATTAAAGCAAAATAATATCAAAATAACGGATCGTGAACATGATAAAGGCCTTTATTATGTAACCTATGATCCCGACAGGCAGGGGTTTGAAGATGCCAGTATTTTTGGAAAAATCACGTCCTTTTTTAGCAATCAGTATGACGAACAAGGCTATCAGTTGATAGTAGACAGGAAGGATTCAGAAACTCAAATAAGCGCCGAGATGGTTGAAGATACCGAAAAAAGTCATGTATCTGACCATCAGGACGGCTATTACGACAAGAAACCGGCTGATGGGGCAGAAAAACTGTTACGGTCATTATATAAAACACTGCATGATGATTGGGTGGAAAAATAGTTTTCTTTGAGGCTATGAATATCATAGCTATAAACATAATGCAGCTGCCTTCAATCGGGCCTTCTACAAACACCTTACACTAACTAAAAGTTCTGATGGAAATATTAAACCTTGCAAGACACTCCATTCTGACGCCTGTTGGCATACAGGATGGCGATATTGAAAAGATTATGAGCAGATTGCTCAGTGCGCCGGTTGATGCGGCGGATATCTATTTTCAGGCCAGCCATTCGGAATCCTGGGTAATGGAAGGCGGCATTATTAAAGAAGGCAGCCATAATATCGATCAGGGCGCCGGGGTGCGCGCAGTATCAGGCGACAAAACCGGCTTTGCCTATAGCGACAGGATTGAACTTCCGGTATTGCTGGAAGCGGCCAATAATGTTAAAGCCATCGTCCGGCAGGGCCAGCAAGCGCAGGTCGGATTGGTCAAAGCCGCAAACCGCTCGCCCTATTATCCCTCAATTAATCCGTTAAAATCATTGACGGATCAGCAGAAAATCGACCTGTTGCGTACGGTTGACAGCGAAACTCGCAAACTGGACAGCCGCATCGAAGAAGTCATCGTCAGCCTGGTCGGTGTGCACGACAGTATTCTGGTAGCCAATCAGGACGGTTCGCTGGCAGCCGATGTGCGGCCTTTGGTGCGCATGAATGTGACTGTCATCGTAGAACAGAACGGTCATCGCGAACAGGGCAGCATGGGCGGCGGCGCGCGCAGTGACTATAGCTGCTTTATAGAACAGAATCGGGCGCTTGAATACGGCCGTGAGGCGGTCAGACAGGCGCTGGTGAGTCTGGAAGCAACTGAAGCTCCGGCCGGCAATATGACGGTAGTGCTGGGGCCGGGCTGGCCCGGCATTCTATTGCATGAAGCGATTGGCCATGGCCTCGAAGGCGATTTCAATCGCAAAGGCACTTCCGCTTTCAGCGGCAGAGTCGGCGAGAGGGTGGCCTCGGCTTTATGTACGGTTGTCGATGACGGCACCCTGGCAGGGCGGCGCGGTTCGCTGAGCATTGATGATGAAGGCACGATCACTGAAAAAACCGTATTGATTGAAAACGGCATCCTGAAAGGCTACATGCAGGACAAGCTCAACGCCCGGTTAATGGGCGTCAAGCCTACCGGCAACGGCCGCCGTCAGTCTTATGCGCATTTGCCGATGCCGCGCATGACCAATACCTATATGCTGCCTGGACTGCATACTCCCCAGGACATTATAAAATCCGTAAAAAAAGGTTTGTATGCGAAAAACTTTGCCGGCGGCCAGGTCGATATAACCTCGGGTAAATTTGTATTTTCCGCCAGCGAAGCCTATCTGATTGAAAACGGCAGGATAACCCGTCCGGTTAAAGGCGCCACGCTGATCGGTAATGGGCCTGATGTCTTAACTAAAGTGTCCATGGTCGGCAATGATCTTGAACTGGATAGCGGCGTCGGCACCTGCGGTAAGGACGGACAAAGCGTGCCGGTCGGCGTAGGCCAGCCTACTCTGAAAATTGATGGTTTGACTGTGGGCGGGACAAGCGTTTAGGTTGAGTTGTGAAGATTACTCAATATTTTCTTTACACAAGAAATAGACCTGATAGATCTATTATAAAACTTGAATGGATTGAAAGTGTCATTAAGAACCCGTGTGAAATAAAAAAGCAAGCAGATGGACGATTTAAAAAGTGGGGGTTCATTCAAGAAGAGGGAAGATATCTAAGAGTAATTTTGCTCGAAGATGAAGAGACGGTACATAATGCTTTCTTTGATAGAAATTTTAAAGAGGTAGTTAATGAAGATTAAATATTTTGAGGATACTGATACAGCACTGCTGGAGTTTTCAGAACGTCCTGTTTTTGAGACTAGGGAAATTAATGAAAATATTTACCTGGATTTGGATGTGAAAGGAAATTTGATTGGCATGACCATTGAGCATGCGTTATCTCAAGCCAATATAAATGAAGTTTCATTTCAGCAGATAAGCCGACAAACGGCCTAAAACTCAGAATAACATCCCAGCTTGGGTTAGCTGCTTTATCGCTTAATCTACCGTTAAAGCCATTCAATTTGGGTTGCGCCTGCATTAACCCCATCCGCCAAATACAGAGAATACCGTGCAAAATCAGCAAGAAATCGAACGCTTAAAAAATACCATCCAGGAATTACTGGACGAGGCCGTGAAGCAGGGAGCCAGCGCAGCGGAGGCGGGCTTGAGCCAGGAAAATGGCTTATCCGTATCGGCGCGCATGGGCGATGTTGAGACTATAGAACATCACTGCGACCAGGGCTTGGGAATTTCAGTCTATTTTGGCCAGCGCAAAGGTTCAGCCAGTACGACCGACCTTTCGCCTGCTTCAATTAAAGAAACAGTCAGCGCAGCATGCAGCATTGCCCGCTATACCAGCGCCGATGAGTATGCCGGATTGCCGGATAAAGACCTGTTGGCGACAGAACTTCCGGATCTTGAACTTTATCACCCCTGGACTATCAGCGCCGATGAAGCCATTGCTCTGGCCATTGAATGTGAAGATGCAGCGCGTAGTTTTCATCCGGAAATCAGCAATTCCGAAGGCGCGTCAGTCAATACTCATCAAGGCATCCGGGTGATGGGAAATACGCTGGGCTTTCTTCACGGCTACGCGTCAACTAGACACTCCTTGAGTTGTTCGGTATTGGCGCGGCGCGGAGACAGCATGCAGCGCGATTACTGGTACAGCGTGGCCAGGGATGCGCTCAATCTGGAGCCTGCTGTTGAGGTTGGTAAAAAATCGGCGCAGCGCGCCTTGCGGCGTTTGGAAGCTCGCAGCTTAAGCACCCGGCAATGTCCGGTGCTCTATAGCGCAGAGATTGCTTCAGGCTTGCTCGGTTCATTTATCGGCGCAATCAGCGGCGGCAATTTGTACCGCAAGTCATCCTTTTTACTGGATGCTTTGGGTACGCAGGTTTTTCCTGAATTTATCCATATTTATGAGCAACCCTATTTAAAAGGCGCTTTAGGCAGCGCCGCTTATGACGGCGAAGGCATCGTAACGAGGGCGAGGGACATTGTCAGCGATGGAATTTTACAGAGCTATGTCTTAAGCACGTATTCGGCGCGTAAGCTGGGCATGCAAAGCACGGGCAATGCCGGCGGCGTGCATAATTTAACGATAACGCCGGGTAAGCTTGATTATCAGGGCATGTTAAAAGCACTCAATACGGGTCTTTTAGTCACCGAACTGATGGGCCAGGGCGTTAACATGGTCACCGGCGATTATTCCCGCGGCGCAGCCGGATTCTGGGTGGAAAATGGTGAAATACAATATCCGGTTGAAGAAATAACCATAGCCGGTAATCTGAAAAACATGTTTAAAGGCATTATTGCCGTAGGAAACGATGTCGACTATCGCGGCAATATCCGTACCGGCTCGATACTGGTTGAGCGCATGTCGATTGCCGGGGAATGAATCATTTCTTACAGTGATTTGACAATATCTTCAATCAACTGCGGCCCGCGGTAAATAAGGCCGCTGTATACCTGTACCAGACTTGCGCCCGCCTTTAACTTTTCCTGCGCATCGGCGGCGCTTAAAATTCCGCCGGCTGCAATAACCGGGATTTTGCCGTTTAATTCAATGGCCAACTGGCGCACGACAGCAGTGGATTTTTCTCTGACCGGCGCGCCGCTCAAGCCGCCGGTTTCCTTGGCCAGGGGGTGACCGGCAATTCCGTCCCGCGCAATGGTGGTGTTGCTTGCAATGACCGCATCGATTTCAAATTCCAGCAGCAGGCCGGCAATATGGCTTATTTCATCGCCGCTTAAATCCGGGGCGATTTTCAGGGCTAAGGGCGTATATTTTCCATGCTCCAGTTGCAGCTTAAGCTGTTCTTCTTTCAACACTGAAATCAGGCTTTTAAGCACATTGCCTTGCTGCAATTGGCGCAGGTTTCTGGTATTGGGCGAAGAAATATTAATGGTAATATAGCTGGCCGTTGCATAGGCCTTGCGCAAACCGATCAAATAATCTTCCGCGGCATTTTCAATCGGCGTATCAAAATTCTTGCCGATATTAATACCCAGAATGCCTGAATAACGGCTTTGTTTAACCCTGGCCAGCAGGTAGTCAATACCCCGATTATTAAAACCCATGCGGTTAATAATGGCTTGCTGCTCAGGCAATCTGAACAGGCGCGGTTTCGGATTGCCGGGCTGCGGACGCGGGGTCGCCGTGCCTATTTCGACAAAGCCAAAACCCAGGGCGGCTAAAGCATCAATATAATCGCCGTTTTTATCCAGCCCGGCAGCAAGACCGAGCGGATTTTTAAATGTCAGTCCCATGACTTGCACAGGCTTGTCTTCAATCGCAGGATAAAGCAATCCTGCTAAACCGGAAATATGAGCCAGGTTTAGCAGCTTGAGCGTTACATCGTGAGCCGTTTCAGGATCAAGAGAAAATAGCAGCGGGCGAATGAATGGATAAAGATTCATGCGTGGTGATCAATATTTTGCCAATCAGCTGAATGGCTCAGTGCGGGCTGGATAACTTATAAGGCTCGGGCGAGATCGCAGGCGGCCGGTTTAAAATCAGATCAACCATCAGTTGCGCAGAGGCCGGGCCCATCGCCAGCCCGTTCCTGAAGTGTCCGGCATTAATGCCCAGATTGACGATTTCAGGATGCTTGTCAATATACGGCACGCCTTGCTCGGTGCCCGGTCTTAATCCAGCCCAGTGCTTGATGATCGGGAAGTTTTTAAGGGACGGCATTAAATTTAAGGCAAAATCAGTCAGTTGATTCCGTGCCTCCATCGAGGTCGTTTTATTAAAATCATTCAGCTCTACCGTGCTGCCGGCCAGAATTTTACCGTCGCGCCGCGGGATCAGGTAGTGATCCTCATCCAGCACCATATAAGGCAAGGTTGCAGGTGTGGCGTCAAACAGCAGCATTTGGCCTTTAACCGGTATAATGTCGGGCGCCTCGCCGGCAAGCACAGGAAAAAGCTCCCTGAACAGCTTGCCCGTCCATGCCCCGGCGGAAATGATCAATTGATTGACCGCAAATTGCCCGCCTGTAGTTTGGATCGCGGTGATATGATCTTTGGCCAGGGTAAGGGCTTTTACTTCACACTGCTCACGGATAGCCACGCCTTTATTGATCAGGTCCTGTTTCACGGATTTAACCAGGCGCGGATTGCGGGCCTGGGCAATTTCAGGCAGCCACAGCGGATTGTCGGGGCTGGTATTAAGCGCTTTGAAAAAATCGGCCCCCGCTTTTTGAAATGGGATAGCGTTAATCTGGCACCAGTTGACAGCCGCGGCAATATCAGGATTTTTCGTAATCAGTAAACCGCAGGGAGTCCATTCGGGATCGATGCCGGTTTCGGCAATTAGCTGCGCAGCCAAGGGCGGGTATAATTTCAGGCTTTGTAAAATCAGCCGCGTAATTGCATCTGCCTGACGCCACGGATAAAGCGGCAGCAAAATCCCTCCGCCGGCCCAGGAAGCTTCCTGCCCCAGCAGGTTTTTTTCGACAATCATGACCGTGGCGCCGGCCAGGCGAAATTCGCGGGCGGTCAGCAGTCCGATAATGCCGCCTCCGATAATGGTGATATCCGCAGTTTCAGTCATCAGTATTAAAACAGGTCAGAGCAATAACGATTTGGCAAAAGGTGGATGAATTATCTGGAAATCAATTATAACGCAGCTGTTCATCATAAAGCTAAAATGCTGTGTTGACGGCCATCCCGGGTCCGTATGCAAACTGGAAGAGGACGGTGATAACGGGGGAAATCTCAAACAATTTAAGAAATCCTCTGAAATAAATTTGTTGTTTTTTTTATACAATTAATAACTTAAATAAAAGTTATTTTCTTACTTATTGATATAAAAGGATTTATTAATAATAAAAAAACAACAATTAAACTTGTCGTGAATCCGTTTTACTGCTACTATCGCCACTGTGGAAGGGACTTTGTTGTATGAAAGTCAATTTTGTAAAATAACAACCTCATGAGGGGGACTAATGATAAAGAAAACTAAACTGGCGCTGGGCATTGCCACAGCCACATTCACAATGGCGGCTGTACTGGCTTCACCCGAGGCTGCCGCACTTTCCAGGGCAGAACGCGCTGCCGAAGCTGCAAACAATAAAGTGGACGCGCTGGAGGCTCAACTTCAGTCCATGCAGGCTGAATTAGCCAACTTGAGAGCGGAAGCCAGCCGTCCGCGCATGGATGCCGATTCTGAAAAAGTCCAGGAGCTGGATCAGTGGATGGCGTCGGTTAAAGCTGAGCCGGCTAAAACAAAAGAACACCATGATAACACTCTGTTCTTCCGCGGCGGTTATTCTCATCAAAATAACGATAGAGGCGGTACGCTGGATCCTACTGAGGTTCCAGGTGTCGGCTCGAGCCGTGACGGCGTGGCGGTGGGTCCGATATCCGATAAAGATGGTTATTATTTCGGCGCTGGTTTTGATTTCGGCTTGACCGATGACGTGTGGGGTATGATGGACAATACCCAGGTGTTGGGTGAATTGATGTTTGATTACGTAGAACTCGGCACCCATAAGAACAATGGTCTTTCTCCAGCAGAAACAAGCGTCCTAGCATCATTAGGTGCAAATTTGCCCGCGGCTAACACTCAGCAAGCAACTGTCAATATGCTAAGGTTAGCTGCTTCACCAAAAATCAAATTCATGGCAGAAAGTGATTTCAGACCCTGGATAGTTCCTGTTGGTTTTGAGCTGAGCGTTATTAGTCCTCCATCCGATGCAATTACCGTATTAGCTCCAGGTATGCAGTTTGGTCTTGGCGCTGATTACAGGATATGGAAAGACATGTTTATCGGCGCCGATGCGCGTTACCACTATGCACCGGGCGACGTTGATGGAATTAATATTAATGGCTTAACAGCCGGCGGTTACCTCGGCATCGGTTTCTAGGCCCAGCGCTTAAAACTGATCCGATAAAAAAGGAGGGATTTTAACCCCTCCTTTTTTTTGCCTGAAAAATCTAAACAGGCGTCGCCGTAAAACAAAACATTATTTGATACCTGAATCTTTTTGCATTAGACTTGTACCATTTTAAGTACATAAGAGGCGCGCGATGCGTATTATTTCTTTTACCCAGGCAAGAAGCAATCTGAAATCGGTTCTTGATGATGTGGTTAATGATGCCGATTGTACGGTAATTACCCGTCGCGACGCAGAAAATGCCGTCGTTATGTCCATGGATTATTACACCAGTTTAATGGAGACCGTACATTTACTAAAATCGCCTGCGAATGCGGCGCATCTTGCCAAGTCTATTGAGCAATACAAAACCGGCAAGGTCGAAGAAAAAGCAATTATTGATGAGTAGAAAGCTGGCATGGACGGAGGCTGCATGGACCGACTACTTATACTGGCAAGGGCAAGATAAAAAAACATTAAAACGCATCAATAAGTTAATTGCCGACGTAAAAAGAACACCCTTTGAGGGCATGGGCAAGCCGGAAGCGTTAAGAGAAAACCTGTCAGGTTTTTGGTCAAGACGAATCGATGAATCGAACCGTCTGGTTTATGCCGTGGATAATGAGCACTTAACCATCATTGCCTGCCGGTATCATTATGAAACATGAGCTTGGATACTGAAAATATGAGCTCGAATGAAGAAGTTTGCCGCTTATGCCGCAGCGCTCATAACAAGCTGATAGAGCTACTTTTAGCGTTGAGTTGAGTAGTGGCTATTGAAGTTAAGACATTAATCTAACACATGAAAATTCTTTATCCTGAAATCCAGCCCTACCATACCTTTTTTCTTGAAACCGGCAGCAAGCATTCGGTGTATGTAGAACTTTGCGGCAATGCGGAGGGCATCCCGGTCATTTTTCTGCATGGCGGGCCGTGTTCCGGCACCAAGCCTGATCACCGGCGATTTTTTAATCCTGAACGCTACCGTATTATCCTGTTTGACCAGCGCGGCTGCGGCCAATCTGTGCCTTTTGGCGAGCTGGAAGACAACACCACTGACGATTTAATTGCTGACATGGAGCGCATCCGCCAGCACTTGGGAATAGATAAGTGGCTGGTTTTCGGCGGTT
>NZ_CADCXN010000086.1 GCF_902806695.1 Candidatus Methylobacter favarea
CGCCATGCCCCCTCACTCAAATTACTCGGGTAACGTTTTTTCCGTTTTTTGTGCTCATACTATTTATTTCATAATCAAAATTGATACCTTATGGGCGAAAAGATGAATTTCCAAACAGCTTCTTAGCCTTAGCTAAGGCTAAGTATGGTGGCCAAGCTGGAAAGGAGATTTCGTTTAGCTTAAAGACTCAGGGTCCGTGCGAGGAGCCAAGATGCTAATGAATATTAGGTAAGTACTTGAATGGCTGTAAAAATATGGTTTTTTAGGGGGAAAAACGAAGCGCTCATGTTTCGTATAGTTCACAGACTGATTATTTAGTAAGGTTTATATATCTCATAGGATGCAGGCTAGCGACTTTTAATAAGGTGGGTGGGAAGAAGGGATGACACCAAACTCTGAAGATCAGCACGACAATCAGGTTTTCTGGCCCTGAACTGTGATGCTTTTTACGTATGTTGAGGCAAAACCTTTAGCAAAGGTCAATTATTAACGAATCGATCAGTTTTTGCTTGCTGGTTTTATTAGGATCGCCAAATTTCCATTGGTTCGATACGTACAAAACCTTTCTCTGTATTTCAGCGAGTCCATTCTTTCGACGGTTTTGGAACACCTTCTCGGCTTGGGCGAATAAATCGTCGTTTTCAATGAATCCTTTATTTTTTAGTTCGTCGAGAAAGTAACGCAAGGACACAAGTGTACCCAGCCAAACAATTTTTTGATTAGAAGCGCCAAAACAGAATACTTTAATAAACTCGTTTTTAGGGATGTCTGCGATTAATTTATAGCGGATTAGCCTGTCTCTGATAGTTTCCAGATTTTCAGGTGTTGATGCCCATTTAAATCAATAACCGGTAATAGTTTCGACCTTCCTACTTTTAGCTGTTTGGAGACTCAACTTTATTTCCGCCAAATTCGTTTTGAGTTTTTCGATCCGCTGATCTCTAGAATTTACAGGCACGGGAAGATAAATCGGTTTCGCAAAAAAAGCATCGGCCCATTTTACAAAAAGTTCAGGCTTTATTTTTATATAAGGCCCGTCAACAATGCCTTCTATGTGATCGGTCAAGATATCATTTTTAAGGCACTCATAGATTTCATCCAATTCACGGGGGGTGTAAAAAGAGTCTTCAAATTTCTCATTGGGTTCCAAATCTAATAACACCGCTACGGCTTGGTGAAGAGTCCAAAGAGAATAAGAGCACCACCGCGACATATCGGCAGGAATTCGAAGGCCTAATGGATCCCGTTGGAATGTCAGATTGGAAATTTTATTAATCATTTCGTTCATGAACTTTTTTGCCTAAAAAATTGTAAAAAAAATGCATTTTTGGGTGCCTGAATAACTGAGCAATAGTCTGTGATTGTCAGTTTCTTATTAACAAAAATAAAAACCATCATATTCCAGAATTTGAATGTTCAGCAATTACCTTACGATTTATCAACCATACTATGTACCCTGATAATATTCAAATATGCGTAATGTGAAGAGGTAGATATTTTCCACTAGGTAATCTATTATATCAATATAATCAATAACTTATGCTTGAGATTCTCGATATGTTATATTATAATATATCAACGTTGATAAGTATGTCAATTAATCAACGTCATCCCCTCCATCGCCCCTGAATTCTTCACGCTGCCCGCCTAAGCCAGCCGCTTTGATCGCCGAGGCTTTCTCGTGCGCGAAGGTTTTTGGCGGGCCTGGTAGATTTTATCCCTTGTTGTTTATGGAGAGTTTTATAAAACTGTTTTCAACCCTGCCGCCAGTCCTGCACGTGCTGGCCAATTGTCTGTCAAGCACCAGCGAGACTTATCAGCCCTTATTAAATCAGCCGGAGTCGTATCACTGTGCCGAGGCCGGGCATAGCCTGCGTGTATTGTCAGAGCGGTACGCCCAGATCGTGATTGCCGCTATCAAGTATTCGTCCGGCCTCGAGGACGAGCTCGAAGAGTGGGACGACGAGGGCGACATGCCTGAAGAGGAAGATGTCGAGTAACAACGTAAAGTCATCCCGTGGTTATCACAGCGGCTTCGAAATAAGGCGGCAGATTGTCTATGACTGAAGGGTTTACCGCCCTCTATTTTATTTAAATCTTTTAGAACAGGAGAACCTCCATGAAAATCCCATCCGATTCAAACCACCCGGCGTTGCCGCGCTTTGAGCTCGGCGAGTTGTGTTACACCCCGGGCGCGCAAGAGGCCTTGCAGCGTTACCACGTTAATCCCTTCCAATTGCTTGCCCGTCATGTGCGGGGTGACTGGGGCGAGGTCTGCGCGGAAGATGCCCAGGCCAACGAGGATGCCCTACGGGAGGGCTCGCGGCTGTTATCGGCTTATATCCTGGCAGCGCCAGTAGCCGAGCATGAAGCCGTGGCGCCGGTCAAGCTGTGGGTCATCACCGAAGCCGACCGCAGCGTCACTACCTTGTTGTTGCCGGAGGAGTATTGATCAGGCCGTTCACAAACGTATTGGCTGAGGCTTTCATGGTCAGCTTAGAATCGGCCGTTAGAGTCAATCACCGTCATAGTCGTTCTCGTAATACGGGCTAAACCTTTAAGCCCAACCGCCCAGCCAAAGTCTTGACTTCTTTATCATTGACAAGCTGTAAACCTTAACAGACCCGCGCGATTAGCGCTTCTGCCTTTCTTATTTTGTTCATTCATCCTTTTGGAGAGCACCCATGACCCAGAAAAACGAAAAAGTGCCGGCAAATAAAGCCGATATTGACCCAGAAACTACACCGGCAAAACCGGTAGTAACCGCAGCGCTCCCGCCCGAGCGGATCAATAAACGCCGCGCTGTTCCAGGCAGTGCGGTCGACTGGTCGCCGGAGTTGATCGAGCTGGTCACAGAACTGCGCGATACCGTCAAACGCCTGGATCCCCGCAAGCATACGGCCAAAACCTTGCGCCGCGCCTTAACCAATGTGCGCGACATCCTGACGGATATCGAGGCGCTGGACATAGAAAGCTAAGCCCTTTTTTTCATTGACAGCTTTTTCTGTTCTTTCCTCTGTTGCTGACTATTAGGTTAGCTGACAGGTCTTTATAAACCCGGACGTGATTCGTTGATGGGCAGCCCGGCTCAGGCGAAGTCGCGTCCTTTGTTCGGAGAATACCCCATGACTCAGCCCTTTCAGGCGCACGAAACCCCGGGCCTTTTTCAGGTACTGCGGCCGGTGAGTACAGAAGAAATCCTGGCGATGGCCAGAAAGCTGATCCAGCGCCGGTTTGCCCGCGGTAAAGCCTTGACCACGCCCGCCCTGACGCGGGAGTTTTTAATGCTGGAGCTAGCGCTGCTGGAGCGCGAGGTGTTTTATTGCCTGTTCCTCGATAACCGGCACCGGGTCATCACCGCCGAATGCTGCTTCCAGGGCACCATTGACGGCGCGATGGTTTACCCCAGGGAACTCGTGAAGCGCGCCTTAGCACTCAACGCCAAGGCGCTGATCCTGGCCCATAACCACCCTTCCGGTTTGGCCGAACCGAGCCAGGCGGACCGGGCCATTACCCGCCGCCTGATCGAGGCTTTGGGTCTGGTCGAGGTAAAAGTGCTGGATCATTTTATTATTGGCGGCGCGGAACAGTTCTCCTTTGCCGAGCACGGGCTGTTATGAAGATCATGTTAATGCCTATTAACATCACGGCGGAATCAGGGTTTGCCTGCAAGGCGGCTGCGCTATGAATAACAAATCAACGTCACGCATAACACAACAACGTCAACAGTCGCACGCTTGCAACGCCTTGACGTTGTATCTCGATAATCTGGCGCCCAGCGGCCGACGGTCGATGCGTTCCTTGTTGCAACAGGCAGCCTTACTGAATAAATGGACGGGGCCTTTAGAACAGATGCCGTGGCTGACCTTGCGTTATGCGCAGGTCGCTCAAATTCGGGCCGCTTTACGCCGGACTGACAAAGCGCCCAATACCATTAACACCACCCTGGCAGCGCTTCGAGGCGTCCTGAAAGCGGGCTTTTTGTCCGGCCAGTATCCGGCCCTGGAATGGCAGCGGATTCAAACCATACCCCGCATGCCGGGAAAACCGTTGCCTGCAGGCCGACGCTTAAGCGCCAGTGAGGTCAAGCGCTTGTTGAAAGCCTGTGAAAACGATTCCAGCCACGGTTGCCGTGACGCGGCCATTATAGCGCTCTTGGCCTATGCGGGCTTGCGGCGCAGTGAAATTGCCAGTGTCAAGGTGGCTGATTACAGCCGCCGCAGCGGCCAACTCATCATTCGCGAAGGCAAAGGCCAACGTCAGCGTAAATTGGTGTTGCCGACAGCGGCCAGAACCTGGCTAAGGCGCTGGCTGCACGAGCGCGGGGCTGGGCCGGGTCCGCTGTTTTGCCGCCTGACGAAAAACGGCGAATGTGATTACAAGCTTCGCCTGAACGGTCAACAGGTTTACGGCCTGTTGCGGCGCAGGTCACGAGCGGCGGGCATTGCGCCCTCTTCACCGCATGATCTGCGCCGCACCTTCGTCACCCGTTTGCTGGAGCAGGGCGTTGATGTCAATACTGCCCGGCAATTAGCCGGGCATGAGCAGCTTCAGACTACGGCCTTATATGACCGGCGGCACCTTAAAAGCCAGCGGCAGGCGCTGGCGAATTTTCGTTTTTAACAGAGCTTTGCAAGCTTAAAGAATATCAAACACTTTCGGCAAAATCGGCAAATCGCCAATTGCACAGAATATTGTCATTTCAAAACGGCGAACCAAGGCGAAAAGAAAGGTAAAAAACATTTAAAAAACACCACAAAAAAAATGAAACAAAAAAACCGTAAAAACGCGGGTAACACGCATTTTTGAAAATAGTAATTGAACTGCACCTTAACTTTACCCGGTGCAGTTTATGCCCACAAAAACATTTAAAACTTCTAAAACATTCACCCCACTTCTGCCGCGCCTTATCCGCATTAAAGATGCGCCGTTTTATTTGGGCATGGATAAAAACCGTTTTAACCAAGAAGTCAGACCGCAGCTCACCGAGATGAAAATCGGCACTCAGGGCATCGCCTTTGATCGCCTTGATCTGGATGCCTGGGTCGATGACCTGAAAAGCCGCAGCGAACAACCCGATACACACCAACTGGAGAACATAGAATGGCAAAAAGATCACCGGGACTCACCAAAAGGAACGAACTCTGGCATATCAACAAAGTCATCAAAGGAAAGAGACTTTACGAAAGCACTGGCACTAGCGATCTTAAAGAAGCCGAACGCTACTTAGTGAAACGAATAACGGAATTCAGAGCACAGCTGATTTACGGTGAAAGAAAGTCATACACCTTCATTGAAGCGGCAACTAAATATCTTCAGGACGTAAAAAAGAAAAGCCTTGATAGAGATGCCGTGACGCTAAAGGCGGCAATACCGTTTATTGGTGACCTGCCTTTGGAACAAATCCATATGGGTACTTTGGAAACATTTATTTCGGCCAGAAAAAAGTCAGGACTCAAAAACAGCACTATCAATCGAGACCTAGCCATTATCAGTCGCGTACTGATTCTGGCTGCTCGCTTATGGCGGGATAAATTGGGCAATTCTTGGTTACTGGAACCGCCCCTTATTCAGTTTTTAAAGTCAGATAACCGAAAACCCTATCCTATTAATGAAGAAGAACAGGAGCGCTTGATGCGCGAACTCCCTGCACATCTACAGACTATGGTCTTGTTTGCCTTGAACACAGGGCTAAGAGAGTCGGAGTTAACCGGCCTGCGGTGGAGTGAAGAAATTCGGAACCTGAATATTTTATACTGCCCGGTCATCGGACTAAGAATAGCGAGGATCGCATTGTGCCTTTAAACACGACGGCAATGGCGATTATTGAGTCTCAACGAGGTAACCATGAGGCCTTTGTCTTTACTTTTAAAGGCAATCCAATTTTGCGCATAAATGGCCATGCGTGGCGCAAAGCCCGTATGCGCGCAAACTTGTGCCAATGCCGGGTTCATGATTTGCGTCATACCTTTGGCAGACGATTACGAGCGGCAGGGGTGAGTTTTGAAAACCGGCAAGACCTGTTGGGGCACAAATCTTCGCGGATCACGGATCACTATTGCAGGGCTGAAATTGAGGAGTTGAAGCAAGCTGTTGAGACTCTATGTCGCGTAAATCTCGCGTAACAAAGTTTATGGCATTAAAAAATCGGCTACGATATGAAGGTAACTTATTGATTTTTATGATATTAAGTGGTGGGCCGCATGCGATTCGAACGCATGACCATCGCATTAAAAGTGCATCACCAACGAATTGAAGCAACCTGAAGCTACACTTTACTCCTTATATATACACAGTTTCAAGTTGTTTCGATATTGCTTGATTTTGCCTTGCTATACTTTGACTGTTGCGCCTAAATTTACGCCTAGCTTTTTGCTGGATACAACCACTAAAGCCGGTGCTCCCGCCATTAATCAGTTTATGATTATGTATCTATGTATCAGGGCGGGATGCCTAATTTTATTTAACGGTGGTTTACAAAGATTCTTTTACACTCTCGGCCTCTCTACGGGCTTTTTAAGTATCTCGGTAGCAAGAACCTATTGATGTCGGGTCTTTTTTTCGCGGGTATTAGGGTGATATTAGGGTTATTCATTACATCATAATTAGTTGCCCCAGGATGTCCTGGTACGCTTCCGTTCTCGCCATCTTGTTGTTCGACAGTTTGTTGATCTCTCCCATCGGGTTCGAGTCCAGCCAGTCCTTTGGTGGCGGGTAATTCATTTCTTTGGCCTTTGCCAGTATCAACTGCATTAGCGCGTCCTTGTCCTGCCAGTAATTCTCCCTTACCTCCGCGAGTTCCTTCTTGCTTAACCAATCCTTGTTGTTCATTTGAAACTCCAGATTAATTAGGCGCTTTGCCAGTAACGTTACCAGTTGTTGTTTTGGTTCTATGTTTAGTGCCATCGACTTTCTCCAATTTATATAACTAAAATTTCAGATTGCAGTTATATTTATAATTCATTGTAAGTAAAAGACTAAAACCGATATTTTAGACAAAATGGCCATAAATTTGTCGAGGAACAAGGCGCATCATTCGCGATTAATGCACTTCCTTCGTCAGTACAATTTATCAATAACTCCAATCCGCATAATTCAACACAAACTGGTTCAGCTCATCACGATAATTACGCCATTGCGGCATAAACTTATCCATATGGGTGGTAAATTTATCATTATGATGTTGCTCTAATAAATGCACCATTTCATGAACAATAATGTATTCCAGACAGTTCTCAGGCTTTTGAGCCAAGTCCAGGTTTAACCAGATACGGCGGGCGGCAATACTGCACGTTCCCCACTTGGTTTTCATTTGCTTGACGCCCCATTCACGAACGTCTACACCAATAACTGCCTGCCATTTATCAATAAGTGCGGGTATTTGCTCTTTTAGATGTTGCCGATACCATTCTGCCATTACTTTCTGGCGTTTTTGTTCAGAACTCCCCGCATGCACATAAAGGTCTATATGGGTTTTATTACGAATGGCTACTTTAGGCGCAGTATTGTGATAAATGACATTTAATAAATACCTCTGCCCTTTCAGGTAATGGCTTTCGCCTGAAACATATTGCCGTTTGGATTGCCGTTGTTGCCCTTCAAACTGAGCAACCTGCTTTTTTATCCAGGCCATTTTAGAAATGACCATCAAACGCACCGCATCATCTGATACCTTTAAGGGCGCGGCCACACGCAGCCGACCATCGGGAGGATAAACGCCAAGGTGCAGGTTTTTTATGTCTTTCCTGACAATATTAACCACCCATTTACCCACGGTAATTTGATGTGAAGATTCAGTAATCATTCTGATTTTTTACCAACTCAAATATGTATTCAGTTTTATCTTCTGTAACGTGGTCTTTAACGACTTTTCTAACTGCCCTCGTTTTGACTGGATTATCTCGCCAATCGGCTTTTTTAACGTTTCTTATCGCTTCATCAAGTTCTAACGCCAACGCTTCGTTATTGTCCAGATTGTCATACAAGGCTCTCTGCGCGTTAGTGACCAGTGTTTCAGGACGCGGCGTATCGTTGCCATTTGTTTGCTCAGTCTGTCGGGCCAAATCAACCAGTTTCTTTAAATAGGCGCCATAACTCAGTTGTTTTTTCTTCCAAGCGATAATCAGATCATCCAACAGTCTCGACATTTTTTCATAATGCCTGGGGTTAGTCGGGTTCTTGTCGACAATCAGCTTGCGCATATTATTTTCAATCGTTTCCGCGACAGCCTCTTTGTCTTTACGAATAGACGGGGGCAAATTGTTAACTGCGGATTCACCTTGTTTAACCAACATCTGCACTAAGGTCAGATCATCAAAGTTAGTGATGACTTCGCTGTCTTCGGCTCGAATATAGGTATCAATCAAATAGCGCATTTCCGGTTCATACTGTTTTAAATCGGGCGCATCACCGCTCGTCAGTTTAATATCCGTACTGACCGCCTCATAATGCTTAACGTCTGTTTTTATTTGCGCGGCTTCATGGGGGCTATAACCGGCTTCAAGCATTTCATTAGCCAGTTCAGCATAAGCGCGCATTAACGAGCCAGTGTGCTTATAAAGGCTCAAGCGTTTAGGCTCATTGTCTTTAACCTGATTATCTTCGGCAAGATTGTTGCCACAAAAATAACGACGATAATCTTCGGCGGCATAAGGAGGAGCAACCGGCTCACACAAAGCTTTTACAGCTTCTAACGCCTTATCCAGATGTTCACGGGCTTGCTTGTACCTGTTTTTTAACAAACCCTTAACATCTTCAGGTTCGTAATCCTTAAAAGCATCCTGCGTATAATTGCCGACCGCTTTTTCAAGACTTTTAAATGAATCCTTGTAATCAATGATGTAACCGAAATCTTTATCATCACCATCCAGGCGGTTGACACGGCAGATTGCCTGAAATAAACCATGATCCTGCATGGTCTTATCAATATAAATATAAGTCGCTGGCGGAGCGTCAAATCCGGTCAGTAATTTATCAACCACAATCAGCAACTTCATTTTTGCTGGCTGTTCGATAAATTGTTTTTTTACCTCATCTTCAAAAACTTCTGACTTTTTACCGTTCAGCATTTTGTGATAAACATCATATTGCCAGCGATTTTCTGTCTTGGCTTTGTCTCCCAGCGCTTCACCTTTTATATCGGCAAGTTTAGGTGCGTAAGAGGTGATAATCGCGCATTGAGTAAAGCCTGCTTGTTGAAACAACTCATAGTATTTACAGGCTTCATAAATACTGCCCGCTACCAACATTGCATTGCCTTTGCCGCTTTCCAGTCGTGGTTTACGCGCCATATCCAGGATAATATCGGCAACGATTTTGCCGAGTCTGTCTTTAGAACTCAGCACCTTTTGCAAGGTTCCCCAACGTAGTTTTAGCTTTGTTTTGGCGGACTCGTTTAAACCTCTGGTTTTGGCTTCAAACCATTCATCTATTTTTTCCCTGGAACCCAAGTTTTGCTCAACCTTACGCGCCTCATAACGCAAGTCCAGCACTACGCCATCAGTCACCGCTTCATCAAACTTATAGGTGTGGATATATTTGCCAAATATCTCGCGGCTTTTTTGTTTATCTTTTTTAAGTAGCGGTGTGCCGGTAAAACCAATAAATACGGCATTGGGTAACAGTTGCTTCATGGCTTTGTGTAAATCACCCGATTGCGTCCGATGACATTCATCAACAAACACATAAAGATCACCCTTGGCTTTAAAGTTACTCGGCAAACTGGCTTTGAGCTGTTCAATAAATTCATCATAATCAGTCTTGGTCTTGGTTTTACGCCCAAACTTATGAATCAAAGAACACAGTAACCACGGATTCGTCGCATTAAGCCGGCTGGCTAAATCCTGACTGTTTTTAGTGCGATAAATTACTTCATTGACCCCTGCAAACACGCCCCCGATTTGTTTATCCAGCTCAATTCGGTCGGTCACGATCAGCACCCGCGCATCAGGGTTAAAGCCTCTGATCCACTTGGTCAGCCAGACCATGGTTAAACTTTTACCGCTGCCCTGGGTATGCCAGATAATGCCGCCTTCACGGCGACGGATAAATTGCTGGGCGGCTTTAACGCCAATATACTGATGCGGACGCGGAAGTTTTTTAGTGCCGCCATCAAAAACAACAAAATCATGCAGTAACTCAATCAAGCGGCTTTTATTGCACAGTTGCAGTAAATGCCGCGTTAACAAGTTTTCATGTTCAGAGGGTTCTTTCCAGGTCAAATAATATTTTTCTAGTGTTTCTATCGTGCCGTAACGAACGCCTTGCCCGTCATTACCTGCCATCACCAGTTGAATGGTGGCAAAAAAGGGCTTAATAAAAACCGACTCCTGATTATCCAGATTTTGCCGTATGCCCTTAGCTACTGATTGCGTGGCTTTTTTTAGCTCTAAAACGCCCAGTGCAATACCATTGACATATAACACCAGATCGGGGCGTTTAATGTTTTCGCCTTTAAAGGCGACTTCTTCGGCAACGGCAAAATCATTGTTTAGCGGCTTATTCCAGTTAATTAGCTCAACGGTTTTGGTCAGCTGATGGGTCTCGTCCAGCTCTTTAATGCCGTAACGTAACGCCTCATAAACGGCTTTATTGTTTTCGTACAGGCCTTTGCTTTGGTCGGAGACCAAGGCGGTAAATTTTTTCAGGGCGCGGTCAATCAGCACGTCACTATAACGTTGTTGCCTTAGTAAAAAACTCCGTAACCGGTCTTCTTCAATTGGACTGCTACGCTGTTGGTCCCGCCAATCACCTAAATAGCCATAGCCCAGTTGTTCTGTAAACAATGTAATGACGCGGTTTTGAGTCATGCGTTCAGCTTCGTCGATGTCACTCATAACTCGCCAGCGCGTTCTAAAAAGGTTTGATAGACGTTATTTGAATACCAGCGTCCTTTAATGATCATTTCATCCAATAATGGTTTTATTTCGCTGATAATGTTTTTCTCTTTGGCTTTAAGCAAAATTGACAGTGTGCGGATTGTTTTTAGTCCGGCATTATTGGCAAATTTATAGCCAAGATTTTCATCAATAACGACAAAATCAGCGTCAATCTCTTTAGCTAAAATAATGGTTTCTGCTTCGCCCGAATCCAGCTGGTTGAGTAATAGTTCTTTGTATAAATAGCCTTCAATTTTTTGCACTTCAATAAAAGGCCACTCTATTTCATGATAAGCATGGCTTTGTTTGGCTTTTATTTCCTGATAAACCGCCTCAGCAATAATAATTTTGCCGAATAGTTTTTCTAATACAGGTAAATGGTTTATAGAGGCTAAGGAAATAATAGGGGTCGTATTAACAACCACTTTCATGGCACCAACTTAACGTCGGCAAAAATTTCATTCATTTCATCAGCGTTGTAATCAAAAACAGGTTCTTTTTCCAGTTTTAGCTTTTCAATAAAATCAAGCTTGCTATAGCCTGCCAGCTCTGCCGCCTTGCCTAATGACAAGCGGTTTTTTCTGTAAAGCATTAACGCGGATAAAAAGCGCAGGTCTTGAGTAAATTCTTCCTGGCTTTCCCGTAATGACAGCAATAAGTTTTCTTTTATTGAAAATGAGATGTTAATTGTTTTTTCTAACATGATTTCCCCTTGTTTTTACATGACTCTTAATTTTAGGCGAATTTACTCGATTTATATCACGGGTCAGTATGGGTTACATCAGGTCGAAAATCATTGCTATTGTCTTCGAGTGAACCGCCAATAATGACAGGCTTTCATTGTGATTTACCAGTTTTCTGTTCGATTGGCTGCCACGCTTGCTCTTGATACGACTTCTTCAATAATAAGCTGAGTATAAGCATTTAAAATTTCTTCGTCTGATTTTACAGTGCGGGGCGGTTTTGCATTTTTCCATTCAGCAAATAGTAGTTGTTTATCGGCATCGGAAAGTTTATTAATGACTCGATGGGCAATATTTTCAAACTCTGATTGCCAGTAATAATGAGGCTGAAATCCGTGGTCAAAAATTTCTCTTTTAAGTTCCCACCAAATATTTTTATTATGGTGGGTTACGGTATTAATCGCTGTTTTTAAGATTTTCTTTTCATTTCTAGTCATATTTTTTCTGCTTAAAACAGTCTGCCTATTGTAGTGCTCATATCAAGCGCGTTCTGCCGGTAAGCAATGCCTGCATCATGCCTTGTTTGATAGCGCGGGTTTTGTCGCGGCGCGCTTCGATAGCGGCGATTTCTGCATCCATGTCGGTGAGGATTTGGGCGATGGCGGTTTGTTCATCTATTGGCGGAAGGGAAACTTCCAACAGGAATGCATCTTTTTTTGAGATTTCGAGAAACGTGGAGCCGATAGCCTTCTCCACTATTCGCGCCTTCATCGTGAGCAGCAGGTAGTAGAGATATTCGTTGCTTACGTCTTTGCCACAAATCAACGATTTGAAGCCTTGGTTAGTGCATATCGCGCCGGTGGCTATCTTGATCTCGCCGATTGTTGCACGGCTGCACAAAAGGAGAGCACCAGCGGGAAGTAGGCGAGCGGAACAATTCGCTAAGCCGACGCCTGAGATTGTCCTTGCAGTTTCGGATAAGTATTTCCCAGCAGTTCCCGTGATGTCAGTGGGTGTACACCACTTGATGTCTCCGTCCCAATACGCAGAAACGCCTGTTTTCGGTGTCCCGCCGCTCACAATCTCGACCACATCCCCCAACCTTTTCACCTGCCACTCCCCACTGAACCCCGGCAGGCGTTTTTTGCCGGAGAGCAACTGCTGCATCGCGCCTTGTTTGATGTGGCGTTTCTTGATGATGAGTTGCTCCAAAGATTCGATGAGGGCATCCGCATCGCTCAACGCCTCGGCGATGGCTTCTTGTTCTGGGCGTGTAGGAAGAAGAAATTCTATTTTCTTGAGGTCGGGTAAAGAAATGCCCTTTACAGTGCTACCGCTCCCCATATCATCAATTATTTTCTCATGATATTGAAACCAATAATGAAGAAATTGAGTCTTTAGCACTGGCTTTAGGAAGAGAGCCTTGAGGTCTTGGTTTATTGCAACATCCACTTCGTAGACGGCAGCTTTACCAAGCGCCATTCTTGTTGAGGTAATAAGCGTTCCCTTTGGAATCAAGTGCGATGCACTGTTTTGTAGACCTGTTCTGGTAATCGCTTCTTGTGAATGGCGTGGATTGAAAGTTGCGAAGTCCTTCACCGTCACCCAAGGAATCTCTCCCCCCCAGTAATGCTGGATTGAGCGGCTAGGAGTTCCACCCCCAACAATCTTTTCAATGACTTCCCCAAGTTGTTTTACATCCCAATCTTCTAAAATCACCCCCGCCTCGGTCTGCTTGTACCCCGGCCTCAGTTCCATACGATCCCCATTTTTTTCAGGTGTTCGTCCACGCTGGCGGCGAGGGTTTCCACTTCATTAATGTAAGCAGGTAAAGGCATGGCAAAGCGTTCGGCTAACTGGGTGATGCGCCCAGTCAGACGTTGCGATAATCTGTCCATTTCTGCGTGAACAGCCTCGGCAATCGTAGTCATCCATTTATCATCGACGACCAGGGTTTTTATTTCATCTTCGGATAGAGTTGGGTATCTGGTCAAAACAAGATTATCGAGCGCTGCCGTGGCTTCTCTTATCTGTTTATTGACTTTAGTTTCTTGTTCAAGCAATTTCAGGTAGGCATTTAGTTGTGTTATCTCCTCAGCATCTAACTCAGTTATTGGGTTTTTAAGCCGTTCGGTGATGCTGGCTTTGCTTAATTTGCCGCTGTCGGTGATCGCTTCAGCGAATAAACCGTCTTCGCCGCCGTGCTCTTCCTGTAGCTCTTCCATTTGCCGGACTATCTTTTCTTTGCTGATTTCCTGGGCGTCAATTGCGGCTTGTTCTTTTTTAAAGTAACGGTTAATCATTAACGGCTTGGGGATTAACTCGCAGATTATTTCGCTGACTTTGCCGCTCTTATTCAGCACATGGGTTAATTCTGCCTTCCAGCCGCCTTCGCTGATCAGGTAAATATCATCTTTCATGGATTCCAGCCAGTAAGTCATTAACGACTGGTAAACGTCATATTGATCTATCAACGGTGTGTTAGCAAACGCGGCGAGTAAATCTTCTGATAACGGGTGAATAATGTTTTTCGGTTTGCATTGCGCTTGCAGCGCCTTTAAAAAAATCGTTTGCCGTGTTCGCCATTCGCTAAAGGTGTTTTGTATTTGCCGGCTGTAGGCGGCAAATTCCGGATGCTGATAAATGGTGGTTTTTATCTCATTTTCAGCGGTATTAAGCTGGCTATAGCCGGGGCGGTTGCTGGCGGTAAATAAATCAGCGCGTAGTGTCGGGCAAACCGCCCAATAATCGTTAAGCGCGTCTATATCGCTGTCGGGTATGCCGCCTAACAGGTGCGCTTCTATATCTTGTTGGTCTTCGGGTTCCTGGCTGTTGATGTAGCGCGGTATGTTGAGGTTGTAGCCGTTGCCTGCGATTTCATCCAGGGACACCATGCGCGCATAACGCGGTGTTTCGATTTGTTTGTTAAATACATCGACAATTTTATGGATGTCCTGTTCGCGCAGGCGGTTTTTATCACCGTCTTTAATAAAGTCTTTGCCCGCGTCGATCATGAAAATACCTTTGCGAGCGACTGCGTTTTCTTTGTCGATAACAATAATGCAAGCGGGGATTCCGGTGCCATAGAACAAGTTGGCGGGTAAACCGATAATGCCTTTTATGTAACCTTTGTTGATCAGGTTTTCACGGATTCGCGCTTCCGCATTGCCTCTGAATAAAACCCCGTGCGGTAAAATAACCGCGCCTTTGCCGTTGGGCTTAAGGGAGCGAATGATATGCAGTAAAAACGCATAATCTCCATTTTTTTCGGGCGGGATTCCGAAGCTAAACCGGCTATAGTCATCATCCGCCGGATTGATGCCGTGACTCCATGATTTGGTCGAAAAAGGCGGATTGGCAACGGCAAAATCAAAGGTTTTCAGGCTGCGTTGTTTGTCTTTAAAGTAAGGGCTGGTCAGGGTGTCGCCATTGGGTGCTATTTCGGCATCTTCATTGCTATGCAAAATCATGTTCATTTTGCATAAGCCGGTGGTGGCATTGTCTTTTTCTTGTCCGTAAATGGATAGGCCTCGGTCAGCCTCATCCGCCACTTTCAACAGTAACGAGCCGCTACCGCACGTCGGGTCGTAAACTGATTTTTCCGGCTTGGTGTCATGCGTTACGCCAACAATTTTAGCAACCACGCGCGACACTTCGGCCGGCGTGTAAAATTGCCCTTTGTCTTTGCCTGATACACTGGCAAAGTGGCGCATTAAATATTCGTAAGCATCACCGAGTATGTCATCCCCATCGGCGCGGTTCTTACTGAAGTTAAGGCTTTCGTTTTCAAAAATGGCCACGAGATTGGATAGCCTGTCCTGCATTTCCTTGCCTTTACCCAGCTTGTTTTCATCATTAAAACAGGCAACGGTAATTACGCCATTAAGATTATTGACTGCGGCTAGTTTGGCAATAATGATGTCAATTTTTTCGCCGATGTCTTTTTGCCCTTTTAAGGCCGCCATATCTTTAAAGCTACCGCCTTCAGGCACTTCAATCGGCCCATCTTTAACGCCCGAATATTTGTCAGACACATATTTAACAAATAACAGTACCAGTATGTAGTCTTTGTATTGTGAGGCATCCATGCTGCCCCGCAGTTGATCGCAACTGCTCCATAGAGAGCTGTAAAGTTCGCTTTTTTTAATGGCCATTTATTTTCTTAACTGTCCCGGTTGATGGTTTTCGATTTTGTGCTGAATTATAGAGGGTGATTAGTTTTATTTACCTGCTGTATTTTCCAAAACAAAGCCACACAAGCATTCAGCCGCCAGATTTGAGTTTCTCCGAGGGCTTTAACGTCCTTGTACAGTTCGTTATCCAGCATGGCTTGGTTATTTTTTAGCCAGTGCATCGCATAAATGTCCCTGTTGCAGGATAGCGAGTTTATTTTGTATTGTTCTGGATATTTCCAGCATTAAAGAGGGTTGTTCTGCCTTATGGATTTCATCTTGGCAGTATTAAATAAAACCATAAAAAATTCCAACGGTTGATTCCAGTCTATAAGATATTCTTCTATAAATGCCTGCCTCATGAAAACCATAGGGTAATGTTAGTATAAAAGCCTTGTCATTATCTTGTTTCCTTCCATTTTCTTTTGGGGAATTTTGCTGTTTCTTTTGCATTGTATGCAGTTCTGTATGCAATTAATTGTCTCTTTTTATTCTCTTTTCAATCAGTGCCTACAACGGACTATTAATGAGTGGTTATGACGCAATTAAGCAATATTTGACGGATTAGTTAGTATTGATTACATGAGTAGACAAGCTCTTGCGTATTGACTGAACTACGGCGGGCAATTGAAGCCCGTTAGTCGTAGCAAGCGCAAGAGCCTGTTCTTTAACCATTTTATTAGTGCGATTTTTTTAAAAATTATTTTGAAAGGTCTGTAGACTCCATGATATGTACGCGCTAAAGGGTCGGCTATATAGGAAAAAATGGGGGTATAGGGGTGGACAATTGGATGGAGTGGGAGGGTATTAGGCCTATCCTGTTTGAAGAAGCGCCGTTATTTGGCTATCCCCTCCGGAAATCAACTTTACATCTCTCTTCAATCGTTCAGCAATTCGCCCCGCCGCCTCCATTAGATCAGCCTCGGACATTTGATTTATTTTGAATTGTAGTGGATTATCTTTATCGCCCGACAAAATGATTTTGTCAAAACCAAGTATTTTAGATTTGCCCATGGTCGCCGTAATCATTGCTGAAGGCTGTCGTGTCAATAAGGCCAGTTGACGCGCCTGCTCCAGCTCTTGTAATAGATCATCGGCTGTAATGGCGTTTTTCTCTGCTATAGCGGCTTGTAATTCACTTACCCTAGCCCTAACCTTACTGTTTTTCATTAACTCGCTTGCACGGCTGTGTATCGTCGCGGGTTGCATATTTTCCGAATTATAGGCGACTCTATAAGCCTCAGATTGATTGCCACACATCACAAGCTCTTGACAAAACTTCTCTTGCTTAATTTTTAACATATGTTTATTTCCTTTTAAAATACACACTCGACAAGGTTCAAAATCTGCCATCCGGCTTAACTTTGATCTCGTTTGTAATAATGAGTTGTGGGTGCAATTCAACCAACTGTTTGCAACTCCATTTTAACCAGGCAGTTTGTGTTGATTCTTGATCTTTTGATAATAAATGCATTCAGTTTCCTGGTGATCTTTTTAGTCATTGGCGTATTTTTATGAGTTTTTAGGGGGATTAGAAAAGTATAGTTTTTTAAAGTTTTTAGAGAATTTAGAGAAACTAAGCATTAACAGTACTTGCAGAGGAAATACCATCCCTACCCAATAGCTAATGTCACCGAAAGCCTGGCTAGAAAAGCCAATGCACACGCTTACCCAAATTCCTGTTTTTCTAAACTTCCTAAATTTCCAGTTTTTCAAAGACACCCTTCGTTTTTCACTCTTAGCCCTGTTTTGCTGTTCGATAATCTCCTACAGTTGTTACTAAAATGGGTTTAGCAGGTGTTAGCAAACAGTAATTCTTGGCGTTTTTATCACCCTTGGTGACTTGCCACCTATGGCCACATTCCAGCGATTTTCCTGTGTGTTCATTAAGCACACTTGACAGTTTAGATTTACTGATACCAGAATCTTTATGGGCTACTTCCAGTAAATCAGTTTTGAGTGTGTGGCCCAGCTCGATTGCCTCAATAATGGCATCAATAGCGGTCTTGTTTTTGTTGAGCTTGTCGTCTATCGCTTTCCCTTTTCTCGCCTGTTCTACTGCTTCTTCGTCTAATACCTCAACTGAATCAAGTAATTCATTGTAAGTCTGTCCCTCTTTTACTGCGTAGCTGTAGGCGATCTCACGGCAGACATCACCACGGCTTTTGATGTTCTCGAATAAAACGCGCTTCTTGCTACCATGCGCCTCTACTTCGTCCAGGGTATAGGCGCAATCAACATCATCAACAATGTCAGACGTACCACAAAAAATCACCTTTCCCTCACCATTCCTGTTCTTATTTGTGTGAGCCAAAAGAATTAGCGTTCCTCCATTAGCTACAAATTCCCTTCCACCTCTCATAAAGTCACTGGCTGTTTTTTTGTCCATCAGGTTTGTGAACTTTTTCAATGTATCCAGAATGATTATCTTTCCTGATGCTGATTCTTCCTTAACCATCAGCTGCATATATTCAAGCAATCGCGTGGATTCAAAATCGCAATGCCCAGGTGCTAACATTTTGAATCCATACTGTTCTGCTAATTTCAATTTTTGGACAACTCCTTTGTAACTATCGTCTGCGTTTATGTAAAAAACATCATCACCTTTTATCGCCTTGGATATGATTGCCTGAATTAATAGCCATAAAATTAACAAAGTTTTGCCCGTATTAGGTTTCGCATAAATTGCCGTTGCTTGTCCCAATATAGCGATCCGGGCGAGTACAAATTCATCATCAAGCATTTTTAATTCCATAGTTTTTGAATTACCATTGAGTGAAAAGGTATTAAGGCTAAATGGTAGTGGGGTTTCTACTCTGCTTATGGACTTAGATTGATCTTGGTATTTTCTTATGTGGGCTATGTTGCTTTCATGCTGTTGTGGCTGTTGTTGTCCTTTTTTAGCCTGTTCCTGCATGAACAATCGCTGATTATGTTTAGTAATCTCAGGATTCCAGGCAAGAGCCTTATCCCAATTCCCCCCATATTCAATCACACGGTAACAATCAAACATATCATGGGCAAAGCCATCATTGAGAACATCACCACTATGAGAATAAACGCGCTCAATACCGTCCAAACAATTTCGCATGATTACCACACCTGGAGCTTTAGATGAGCTACCGGGACGAATGAATCTATCTTTGCCAACAGATTTATAACCATTTCTGATTAGCACATCAGTCATACTATAAGACTGGTTAAATTCTTTTATAGGGTCACGTCTACCGTCTAAGTGTTCGCCTTGCTGTGGCTGTTGTGGTGCGATTTCAGGCGGTTCAGGATCGATACCCAGAGCAGAATCAAAGCAAGCTTTCCAGTCGTCCCAGAAACACAATATATCCTGTAAAACAGCTGGTGCTTCTGGGATTGCAGCTGGATTTCCGATTAATTGATACTCACCCCCTTCGGGATGCTTACCGTAAATAACATCTTGGCAATTGCCGGTACGTAATTCAAAGATAACCTTGCCTTTATGCTTGAATTGATGAAGTCCAGTGTCATCAAAGCCCGTTGGTAGTTTGAACAACAGCTTACCGTGGTTCGCTTTAGGGCTTTTAATCTCGACGCGCAAATCATTTTCTAACCAAGCCAGTAGTTCTAAGTCGGTAGTGTCCTCAAATACTTTACGCGTCAGTGCCACATCATCCATATCAAGCGCCAAGGTATGACTAGCGCCATGATAAAGCCCAAAATTGAAGCCATTGCAGTTGGTAAAATCAGCCGCGTTATTACTATAGCCCTTGGGATTATTAGCGTTTCGCTGGCGGTTCCAGCCTTCGTAGTTCGGAGCTTTGGTCGGTTTGCCGCTTTTGGGGGGAATTGCAACCAATGACAAACCAGCATTACATAATAGTTCAATGAGTTCTAACATAGAGAACTCCCGCCAATTGAGAGCGATACAGTCAATCGAATAAATTCAGCCTTTATGCAAAAAGCAATTGTGGTAAAATAAATTTGTAAGGTATGAAAATTGGCCGCTTTGGTATTAGAGTACCAAGCGGTTTTTTTATCTTCGTTCATTTAAAGTCCTTTCGTCATCTCGACGATAGTTGTTGGTGTGCCGTTCTGTCGGGAGCGGTTGTTTCTTTCGAAAATCTTTTCATAATCGCCTCAGTTTATTTGGCGCTTTTTCCCGTTCGAGTTTGCCCGTCGAATTGAAGTCTTTTGATTAAAATAGGGGAAATTGCGCCTAAATTTACGCCTAATTGATTACAAGCCCCATGTAATAAGGCTTTGCACCGCATTTGTTATGCGATTCAATCAGAAAGCTGTGCGTCGATGCACTCAGCCAGCACTTGGGTATTTACAAAAAGATTTTTGCCGACCTTACGGAAGGCTCTGGCAAGTCCATTGTGGTGACGTTGCTTGACAGCCCACGCCCAGCTTTTGACGCTGTCCAGCTTTTGACGCTGTATAGGTGCGGGAAGCGCTCAGGAATAGATTGATAGGGAACGATGTCGTTCAGTGATGTTGTTGCTTGTGTTTGCATTGCTTCACCCTCCTTGCGGGTTGTTTGTGACTACAATGCAATATTAATAGATTGATTTAATTCATATAATTGTCTAATAGCAATATAACAGTGTCTAGATGCTAAGTAACAATGCAATACTGCAATATCGCATGAAAATTATTTTTCGCTGGGTAGCATTTCAATTAAGCGCCGATCATTAACCTTAATTCCTGCTCTATTGGCTGCGGCTTTTCTAGCACTTTGTAGCGTTCTATGCTTTGGAATTTCTTCTGCGAAATACAGTTGAGCAAGCGCCCATTGTTGTTGTTTTGCTGCTGATCTATTTTTTGTCCCTGTTGTATATTTTTCTAGTTTCTTGATTTGATTTTCAATCTTACTTTTTTGAAATTTAATCATCTCTTCTTTAATATCCCTACTTATATCAGAAAACTTAAAACCTAAATCAGAAAAAACTTTTACAGCTTCGTACTGCTTAATTTCCAGATTAAGAAAGGCAATTGTTAAATTTGAAATTTCATTTTCAGTTTTTAAGATTTCTATGTATTCGCTAAGCAAATCAATTAAAGCGGCATCCGGATATGTAGCGTTCTGCTTTTCATCGAGTATATTTTTCGCAGCGTTAAGCTGTTCATCAGCTTGAATTATTAGTTCTTCGAATCTTTTTTTTAACCCTGCAAAATCCCTAGAAAATTCGGATTCTATGTTATTTCTAAATACTTCAATTTGCTTTTGAAGATCTTTCACTAAATGCGCTCCATTAAAGTGCAAGTCATTAAGAATAGTTAGCCAGTCAGGTAATGACTCCGCTTTTCTCCGACGGGATAGACTGGCAAAAATGAATTATAAGCTAAATGCTTGCGCTAATTCATCTACAATCAGGCGTTTTTGGTCACGGCCTTGATGTATATAGCGCATCGTGGTTTGTATGCTCTTATGGCCTGCCAGCTTGGCAATTTGATTGATCTCTTTGCCGGAGTCGGACAGCGCCGAACAGAAGCCATGCCGCAAGCAATGGAAAGTGAATTTTTCCAACTTGACGCTGCTATCCGCATTAAGTATGTCTTTTTCAGAAATGTCCGCCATTCTTAATGCTTTGCTCCAGGCTTTGCGGAAATCCATTGACTGACTGGGTTTTTCCTCGGAAGGGAATATCAAGCCTGTGTCGACTTCTTGAAAACGTTTCAACTCCATCATTACGACCGGTGCAAAGTGAAGTTCCCGGCTGGAGCCGTTTTTGGTATTGCCTAAATAGCCCGTATTGTCTTTAAAACTCACATCGCCCCAGCGCAAGTTCATTAATTCACCTTTACGCGCTCCAGTGGTCATCGCCATCAGTACCAACAGATAAAGCTTATCCCAGTGCGATTCCTGACAGGCTTTGATTAATCTCTGCCGCTCGTCGTCATTTAACACCCGATCCCGGCGCTTGGTATCATCATCAATGACGACATTACGAACGATGTTGACATCAACGTAACCACGGCTCAAGGCGAACTTAAAGACGCTGGATAACACAGCTTTCTTGCGGTTGATGGTCGTGGCGCGTTGGCCTTCATCCGTCATGCTGTCGATATGTTCGCGAAGATCGAAAATATCAATGTCGGTCATAATGCGGTCGCCGAATACTTTGCACCAGTAATCAATCCGCTGCATCTGGCCTTGATAATCTTTCTTGTTCCAGCGTGACAGGTATTCATTGCAGACTTCACGAAAGGTTTTATAGCGTATGCGTTTACCGGCTTGCAAAAACAGCTCAGCACCGCCCATACATTCAATTTCTTGTGGGGATAGTTGCAGTAAATCTTTTTTGCTTAGGGCATTGATGGCTTCTAACCGGGTCTGATTACGGAGTGCAAATAGATCAACGCCTAACTGCTTGAATAATTCCTCGCCGCCCATGCCATCAATATCGGCCTCGGACAGCGCCAGCAATTGCACTTGATCCAGATTAGGAATGGTTTTGATATTGTGTTCGATTTTATCCGCCCAGATTTGAGCGAATGCTTGGGAAGAGAAGGTTTTGTTTTTGACGATGCCTTTCATGCGAACATCTGCACGAAAGTTGCCACTTGATAATGTGCGAATGTAAGCCATTATGCAATTCCCCCAAACGTAAGGAATTGATAACATTTTCCAAAAGCATTAGCTATCGAACTGGTATCAAATTGAAATAGTTTTTTGTGGGTGCAGCCAAATAATCGACAATGATTGCCAATCAAATATTGGACTATTTTGGAGTTTTTTAGGATCATTACGCCACCTCATTGAGCAAAACAATGCAGAAGTGCGCCTAAATTTGCGCCTAACTGCGGTTATGTTGCTTCAACTCGACGGGCAATCTTGTTGATTTCTTTGTAATTCAAATACTTAAGTGGTGGGTCGCATGCGATTCGAACGCATGACCATCGCATTAAAAGTCCATAGCTTACTACTTTAAACTCCTTTTATCTCCCTATAATCAATAGGATAGCATAAGTTGAGAGTAGTTCCAAGTCGTTGTGCTTTGCTTTAAGGTGTTGATTGATTTTTGACGGTGCGTATTATTTGTGCACTAAAATGCGATGTTTAGCATTGATTTGAAGCGGTACCACGGTTTCGCCTAAGCGCCCATACGATGTTTTAGCAGGGCTTGAAAAGATCACACAGGCTATGGCTTATGATCCCTTAAAAAAGGCAGCTGCCCGGACTATAGTAGTTACAGTTAATACGGAAACGTTTGGAGCCTTCTTTACTATGTCGTGGAAACCAGTAGTACTGCATCAGTAATACAGCTAACAATAGGCGGGATTTAATAATACGGCTATTTGCAAAATCGGGTAGGGTAAAACGAAATCTCATCATAGCGAAATTATTCTGATTTGTGCAAAACTGGGTTGATTCACTGATTTTAAAATTATGCCGATTTGTGCAAAATCTGGTTGGAATAACCGCCGAGAATGATCATTTTAAATGTGGATGATACTTAATTCTAAAGTCTCAAAGGAAACGAAAGCGGACGTTCAGAACTGAATAATAGCTAACTATTGAAAGGTAAAGCCCGACCCAAAACTGCCTTTCATAGCAACTGTTTTCTCGACTAGTTAGAGCTAGATAACAGACGGTCGTTATCGGCGAGTTTCGGTTGTTGTCCTGAAGGGAAAATTGCAATAGATCAGAATCATTGCTTGTAATGCATAGGGTATAAAGATGGGTGCTTGGGGCGTTGGAAAACTGCAAGACAACACGGTTTCGGACGTTATTGGATTCGTCAACGATCGCATCAAGAACGGTGAATCCGTTGCCATCGCGACTGACTCTTGTAATGGTTTAATTAACCAGGACACATCTAGAGGCAAATTTATAATGTCACTAAGAGCCTGTCGGACAAGTTGCATATCCTGATCATTGTTTTGCCAATAAGTATTTTTGACGGCATCAATTCTTCTGTTTGTTAACCGAATATCTCGACTTCACATTGAAATAGCCTAACAATCTCAATTCTGCCCAGACAAGCGTGATTTCTGGTTCTTTGCCCCGCTATCCTGCCGCCAACACATGCATCCGTTTTAAATTGAAGGCCATCGTCCCGAACTTCCATTCACCCGCTACGGCGTTGAGGCCTCTCAGCGAGAATTGACGAAAGCCCAGCACCTGCTTAATGATTCCAAATACCGGCTTAACCGTGCTTTTGCGTTTACCTTAAAGCGCACCACCACTCTGGGTTTTGAGTTTCCAGTCCATTTTGACCAGCGTATCAGCCGTTTCAGGTTCCGGCGCGTCGAGCCTCAGGCACTGTTCCAGTGGCAGGTGATGGGCTTCGCGGCCGCATAGGATGAGTGGTGTAATCTTCTGCTTCATACAGGCCTGGATATTATTGTTACTGAAATAGTCATAGTCGGCCAGCAGTGTTTCCGGCTTGCCGAAATTGTCTTGCAAAGCCTTCAGTTGGCTCAACATCGGCTCGACTTGCTGCTTATCGTTAGTGTATTGGGTGAGCAAGACGGTGATGATCAGTATGCTGTCGATATCGACGGCAGCTTGTGCATTATAGCCTTGTATGAAGCCGTCGGCGCTCGGCATGATGCGCGATTCTTCGCCGGTAAGGTTGATCTGGGCTTTCGCTTGGGTGCCGGTTTCTGGAGACTTCGGTTCTTTGCCTCGCCACATAGCCCAGCTCCACCATACGCTGCCTCAGCAAGCGTAAGGTCCAGCGACTACGCACGTCAGTCGCGTTCGTGCCGGCCAGCGCGATCAGATGCGCTTCAGTCTCGCCGTCAATCACCCGACTTCTGACCCGCGGCGGTTTGGCCCGGTTGAGCGTCGCCTCCAACCCTTCTGGTACTAAATGCTGCCTGACGCGTTCAACAGTGCGCGTTGAAAGGCCTAAGGCTTCACCGATTTCGCTATCGGTCCTTTTTTCGCCTGCGTCACTGACATCGGCCTTGAGCAAAATTTGGGCATGAAGCCTTTTGTGCGCCGCTGCTTTTCCCTTGTAAATCACATCTTCTAAAACTGTACTCTCTTCATTCGTGAACCGCATTATGTATTGCTTAGCCAAACCAACACCCTCATCACGTAAATTCCTTTACAGGGTGGGTACTTATCCCACACATCAAGATTGACTGAGTACTAGTTCTGTTTGGTTATCATATTCAATGAAAATATCTGACAGCGCCTCGATTGCTAAACTCCTATACTTGTTTTAATGAAAAAGCACTTCAGCAAAATCTATGGATCTTCATTATGTCAGATAAAAAAATAGCTATTTTAATCTCTGTTATTCCTAAGCTAAACCTAGCGTTTCAACAAAATTCCTTACCCTTAATCACAGAAATTGAGTTAAGGAATTATAGCGATCAGAGTTTTCGTGATCTTGAATTAGTTTTAACCAGCACGCCCGGTTTTCTTATTGAGCGAACTTGGTTCATCGATAAGCTTCCCGCTGATACGCAAGTGATTTTAGAGGATATCAGAGTTGAGCTAAATGCCGATTTTTTGCGTGCTATTCACGAATCACTACAGGGTGAAATGACGTTTTCCCTAAGGTCAGGAACTGAATTACTTGATACTAAAACTAAAAAAGTTGAATTATTAGCTAAAGATGAATGGGTGGGCACACGGATATTGCCAGAAATTCTAGCGGCCTTTGTACAGCCTAATGATGCAGCGGTTCAAGCTATTTTACGCGATGCGTCAAAGATGCTTGAGGCCGGTGGTCAGTCAGCTTCGATTGAAGGCTATCATTCCAATAGTCCCCGACGCGTAGGGACTATTGTCAGTGCATTATGGAGTGCAGTATGTAAATTAGATCTCAGCTATACAACCCCGCCAGCTAGTTTTGAAGCAGAAGGACAGCGAGTACGCTTACCTTCAAAAATTGCAGAAACCCGTCTGGCAACGTGTTTGGATACTTCGTTATTGTTTGCATCATGTCTTGAGCAATCGGGTTTAAATGCGTTAATTATCTTTACCAAAGGTCATGCATTTACTGGCTGCTGGCTAAGAAGCTGTTTGGAAATTATCGCGTCAAGCCAAACGATTCACCATGATGCGAGTCATGGCGATGTAAATCCAAGCTTCGTCGATGCGAGTCAGTCGTTCGTAGGCTTTACTGAGACGACGCG
>NZ_CADCXN010000087.1 GCF_902806695.1 Candidatus Methylobacter favarea
GATGAAAACAGTCAAAGCGGCAGTGACGGACATTTTTCACGCAGGCGGCAAACCGATGAAAGCCGGTTGCGCATTCTGATAAAAGTTGATAAAACAGACTAATCTGAAACCTGACCCTGGGCATGGACTCCTCTACGCATCAGGAATGTTAATGGCTTTATGAAGGATTTTTTGAAAACAGAAACTTTTGAAGCCTACTGAAGCTTAGCGTCCTGCCAAATACGAGCAAAGCGTTTACCAAAAAAACCAAAGCAATGAACAGTCCCCTGCTCTCCATCGAACAGCTCAGCGTCACCTTTAATCATCAGCAGAAAGTCGTGGATGACATCAGTTTTGCCGTCTATTCGGGCGAAACCTTTGCCCTGGTCGGTGAATCGGGTTCGGGAAAATCCATCACGGCGCTATCCGTACTAAGATTACTGCCCCCCGGCGCGAGGCTCAATGCCGGCAAAATCAGCCTGCGCAGTGATAATCTGTTAAGCCGGTCGGAACTGGACCTGTGCAAAATCCGCGGCAAACGCATCGGCATGATTTTTCAGGATCCCATGTCTTCATTGAATCCCGTAATGACTATCGGCAGCCAAATCGAAGAAGTCATCAAAATCCATTTCTCCTTGTCCGGCCCTGGCCTTAGGCAACGCGTGCTCGCATTACTGCAGCAAGTTGAAATTCCGGAGCCTGAGCAGCGAATCAATGATTATCCGCATCAGCTTTCCGGCGGCCAGCGGCAACGGGTAATGATCGCGATAGCGCTGGCCGGCAAGCCGGACTTGTTAATCGCCGATGAACCTACCACCTCTCTGGATGTAACCATTCAGGCGCAAATATTGCGGTTGCTGAAAAATCTGCAGGAACAGACCGGCATGGCCTTGTGGCTGATCAGTCATGATCTGGCGCTGGTTTCCACCCTGGCGGACCGGGTCGCGGTAATGCAGCGGGGAAAAATTGTCGAAACCGGAGCGACCGCCGAATTCTTTAATCATCCCCGGCACACCTATACTCGAAAGCTCCTTAATGCGCTGCCTTCCATCGATAGTGCGGGCAGGAACCTGATTAATCATGGCAGTGCGCGGGAAAAACCGCCTTTACTGCAAGTCAAGGATTTTTATTGCTATTATCCGCTTCGAAAAGGTATTTTCAAACGCATTGTCGATTATGTAAGGGCAGTCGATGGCGTAAGCTTTGACATTCCCAAAGGCAGAACCCTGGCTTTAGTCGGCGAGTCGGGCTGCGGCAAAACCACATTAGGGAAAGGCCTGTTAAATCTGATACCGGCCAGCGGCGGCCAGGTTAAAATCGACGGCGTTGAGCTTAACAGCTTAAGCGGCGAATTATTACGGCAAAAACGCGCCGATATCCAGATTGTTTTTCAGGATCCGTTTTCATCAATGAATCCAAGAATGCTGGTCGGGGATATTATTGACGAAGGCATCCGGGCCTTGCATCCTGAAGTCAGCCGGACTGACCGCAAGGCAAGAGTGAGCCAATTATTACAGCAGGTCGGTCTGCCTGAAGATTCAGCACAGCGCTACCCGCATGAATTTTCCGGCGGCCAGCGGCAGCGCATCTGCATAGCTCGCGCCCTGGCGGTTGATCCCAAACTGATTGTCTGCGATGAACCCACCAGCGCGCTCGATGTCTCGGTCCAGGCGCAGATTATTGACTTGCTCAAATTATTGCAGCGCGAAAAAGGCGTGAGCTATTTGTTCATTACCCATGATATCGCCGTGGTAGCAGAAATTGCCGATGAGGTCGCGGTCATGTACCGCGGTAAAATTATCGAGCATGGCAGCGCCCGGCAGGTGCTGACACAACCTGAACACGCCTACACCAGGAAACTGTTGGAGGCCGTGCCGGTTTTGAAGGCGAATCCGCCTTGCAGCATTGATGGCTTAAACCGGAAAGAAGGCTTTGAGAATTAACGCCATGACTCCGCCGAGCATAATACCCGGCATCCATTTGATTAAAGTCAATTCGCCCTTGACTTGCTCGAAACGGGACTCCATTTTTAACTCTAACTCGCGAATATCCCGTTTACTGGCAATATCTGCTTCAGCCGACGTGTCTCTGAAAGCATCAGCGACCGCCTCGGCTTGATCGGTAGAAAAACCTGCCGATTCCAGTCTACGTACAAATTTATGTGTATCAAAGGTAATTGTCGTCATACCAATAAGCGGGCCCCATTAACAGGGCTACAGTATAGCAAGGATGAAGGCCGGTTATAAAATGTCGGCTTGCCTGCCTGTGCGAGGCGCGCAGACTGCGACAAGAGGAAGTATTGTGGCGGGCAGCTTGGCGCTGCCCGCCCTACAGGGCTACCCGGCTTTAGTTAGAATGAATCGCGCCAGTATCAATTTTATGATTAATCTTGGCTGATTTGATAGCAAGCAACAAGGCAATCACACCCCATAAAGCAATAAGCCCCATTCCTGAAAGTGCAGCAATTTCAATGGTCATTTCATTCTCCTTCTTCGTCCTGGATAGCCATGAGCAAATGCGAGATGGTTTGACACACTATCCACCAGATAAACGCACCCAACAGAATTATGGGGCTGTTGCTTGAATAGCCCATGAAGCCCAATCCGACGCCGCCATAATTGGAAATCTTTTTCAATTCATCAGCAATTGATTTTCTGACTTCACGATCGAATTTTAGTTTCCTGCAATGACTATAGCAGGGTCTATGGCGGGCAGAAAGGCGCTGGGCACCCTACGCAGCGCTTGTTTTGTATTATTTAACTAAGAAATGCCGGCTTGCCTGCCTGTGCGAGGAGCGCAGACTGCGACAAGAGGAAGCCCGACCTGCGAAGCTATTCTTCAGACAGCTTTGACACACCAAAAAACAACAAGCCAATAATTAAAGCGCCGACCATTATTATCGCTAAAGCACCTGTATTCATTACAAATCTCCTATTTCCTTGGTTTTATCGGATATTTTTATAAATAAGTTGAAAAATTACAATTATTATCAAAACAGAAAAGGTTATACCCGCCCAGAAAAGCCTATCAACATGTCCGTTATCCAATCGATCCACAAGACCGGTTATCGTAACAACAAGTATGCCAAACGAAATACTCATTGCTATGCGTAATGTGTTTAATATTTCTTTAACTTCATCCAGTTTACTCATTAATAAATCTTATCATGAGTGTTGTTGGGTTGGCGATAGCGAAAACCCAAGCCTGTTAAATCCTCACGCATAAAAAACCGCCCCAGGGTTTTGCCCAAAGGCGGCGTTAAGCGCCAAGTCCGATCAATCGCGTTTAACCCGGTGGATTTTATTGAGGTTCTGATTAGGTCTTAGGCAAGTACTTATCGTTAACAGTGCTTGCTGCTGCGTCAACTGACCAAGATGTACCTGAATCGGCATTGCATAAAGCCTTGTATATAATCGTCTCATCAGCCGCAATAGCTGAGCCAATTTTTTGCATCGCAATCGTTACAGTACCTGCTGTATCAGATGAGCCTGCAGCAGTGACTGACTTTGTGTATGTACCTTTAATGTCTGTATTTGTGCCTAAACCAAGTTTTGCATTATCTGCGCTACTGAGGGTGCCTTCGCTGCATGCTACACCCATTGCTGTCATTGCTGGGCTAGCCAGACTCACAGCTTCTTGAACCCTAGCTTTAGTAACATAATCCTGATAAGCCGGAATCGCAATCGCGGCCAAGATACCGATGATCGCCACAACGATCATTAATTCGATTAACGTAAAACCTTGCTGTGCTTTTTGCATTGGAGTTTTCATCATTTGATTTTTCATGGTGTTTTTTCCTTTATTTGAGTGGGAATGTTAATTACACACAGGACAAAGCAAAGCCAATGCCAATACTCTTGCCAGTCGTTAAATTATTTTTATGGCGGCTTAAAAATTGCCGTTAAATCAAGCCAATAGCTTTTATAACGCGTCCGACCGGGGATGCCTGTATGGTAAGCGGGCCAATTTTAGCTATGCTTTTAAAGTCGAGCCCGGCCAATGAAAAGGACGTGTCATCAAAAAACTGTGACACTCTGAAAAATGTCCTTAAAAAACGCTGACACAGCAACAATGCCGGACAAAATCAGGCCAGGCCTTTAATTTCACCGCCGGGGAATAACATGCCGCAGATTACTATTCAAACCGCCGCCTCCTTAACCCAGTGCAGCACCCGCACGATCCGCCGCCGCCTCGCTGCCGGCCTGTTAAAAAATAAAGGCGGCGATGAGGACAGCGGCAAGCAGACGGTCTGCTTCGAGTCAATTCAAGCCGACATCCCTTTTGCTCTGAACCCGGACGATATTGAACTGATTAAAAGCGCCGACAGCGGCGATCCGGACGCGCAAAATGACCTGGGCTTGCTGTTTTTGGAAAACGAACAATCCAAAACTGCCGTGCATTGGCTGGAACTGGCCGCCGGGCAAAACGTCTCCGATGCGATGCAGTTGCTGGGCGATTGCTATTTGCAGGGGAAAGGCAGACCTAAAGACAATAATCTGGCCATTATGTGGATTGCCAAAGCGGCTTCGATGGGTCATTCGATAGCGATAGCTCAAATGGCGTCGATACATCCCGCTTGAGAAGCTGCGGGCGCAATAAGCCTGATATGTAGTAAGCAGGGCGGGCAGGCGGTTTTGCCCGCCTCAAGGTCTTTTCGCGGGCAGCTTATCGTTCTCATGAGTGCAAACTGTCAGCATCTGTGCTCCGGCAATCCCTGTTTTTTCCACTGTCCGCCTTTAACTGGTACTCAGTCAATTTAGTTATGCCAGGTAACGATTTTTAAAATCCGTTCGTGGTGAGCTCGTCGAACCATGAACACAGATCCTTCAACTAAGCTCAGGAGATCCTTGTCGAACCATGAACACAAGCACTTCGACAAGGCTCTCCTGAGTATAACCGAAGGGCTCAGGGCGAGCGGCGTGTTAAATAGTACTCGACAAAATAAAAGCGACTGAGTACTGGTTATTTACCCGCCTTTTTTGCATGAGTCCGCCTGCTGTTAGCCGGTTTGGCCCCGCGTCTGGGCGCTTTTTTAGTTTGCCGGTAATCCTTTTTACCGGTATTTTTATCGGGCGCATGCTTTTTGGGAGCATCGAAAACTTTCAAGGAAACCTGCTCGTAGCCGGTATCGGCAACGCGGGGAATTGACCGTTTCAGCAGTTTTTCAATAGCCGCCAGCAAATACGCTTCTTCCGGGCAAACCAGAGATAAAGCTTCGCCATTTAGCCCGGCGCGGCCGGTGCGGCCGATGCGGTGGATATAATCCTCTGCTACATAAGGCAAATCAAAATTGACCACATGCGGCAAATCGTCAATATCCAGCCCGCGCGCGGCAATATCGGTAGCGACCAGCACGGCCACCTTGCCGGTCTTGAAATACTCCAGGGCCTTGTTCCGGGCGCCCTGGGTTTTATCGCCATGCAGCACGCCGGTACGGATGCCGTCCTCAATCAGTTGCGCGCCCAATCGATCAGCGCCGTGTTTGGTTCTGACAAAAACCAGCACCTGCCGCCAGTTGCCGCTGCCAATCAGGTAAGACAGCAGTTCGCGCTTGTATTCACGATGAATGCCATAGACCTTTTCAGTTACATTATCAGCCGTAGCGTTTTGTTTGGCGGCCTCAACCTCGGCCGGGTTGTGCAATAATTGCCTTGCCAGGGTTTTTATTGCATTGGAAAAAGTAGCCGAAAACAGCAGGCTTTGCCGCTTTTTGGGTATCAGCGCAATAATCTTTTGAATATCCGGCATAAAGCCCATATCGAGCATGCGATCCGCCTCATCGAGCACCAGTATCTCTACCGTGGACAACTCGAGGTTTTTTTGCAGCACATGATCGATCAAGCGGCCGGGCGTCGCCACGACAATATCACAGCCTTTTCGAAGGCTGCGTATCTGGACATTGATACTGGCCCCGCCGACAATCGCTTGCGCGGACAAAGGCAGATGCTTGCCGTAGGTTTTCACGCTTTCATACACCTGAGCCGCCAGTTCCCGCGTCGGCGTCAGGATAAGCGCACGGATTTTGCGCGGCTTTTGATGCGCATCTCTATTTGCCGCCAGGCGCTGCAGTAAAGGCAAGGTGAAGCCGGCGGTTTTCCCGGTGCCGGTCTGTGCGCCGGCCAGCACATCCCGTCCTTCAAGAATAAGCGGAATGGCCTTTTGCTGCACCGGCGTGGGAGTGATATAACCCTGTTCCGTTACGGCTTTAAGGAGTTCTTCGGTTAAACCGAGCTGGTCAAAAGACATTAAAAACCTCTGGTAAAATAAATCTGTTCAGCATGGAAGGATCATGGGAATGGGAATTTTGAAGACCTGCAGTTAATTGTTTTTAAAACAATTACCTGGAAAGCGGCAGACCTTACAATTCCAGCCTGCCTGCGCCGCCATGTTACTCCAGTTTTGGCTTTATCTTTTCCTGATTGCGTATAACTTTCAGCCAGATTGTCAACTCTTTGAGTAGCCGTCATAGCGGACTCATTCGCCGGGAGCGAATTTGGATGTGCGCAGCACAGGGACCTAAGCTATCGGTGGAGCGATCTTTAAATTCACATCCGTGCAGTCTGGACTCCAGCAATCCCTGTTGGAGTGACGGCGCTCATGGCCTTTGATAGCTTCTCATCGTTTCGATTTGGCTGATGCTTGCAAGTATCAGGCAGCTTTTAAAGCCGCTGAAATTCGTTAAATTCAGGCTTCGCCCTTCCTGACCATAAGACTGTATTGTTCCGGCGTGATCGTGCCTCCCAATAGCTCGGCAATGCTTTTATCGCGTTCCGGCAGCGCATCCTGCAAGGCATCGATGCGTTTCCATTGCGGCGGCGGCGGTTGAAGTCCGGCTTCAGGCACGTATGTTGATGTTTTCATGCGCTGGTATTTGTGGATATAACGCGGGCAGTTAACAAAGATTTCAGTGACTTTAACGCGCACGATCAGCTCGGCGCCATGAAAATCGCTCGTTAAAGGATCTATACGATCAATAGAGGCAGTCCCGTGAACCCGCATACGATGCGGCGTCTCAAAATCAATGAATAATAGGCCGACCTTGTTGTTGGCGGTAATATTGCCCAGCGAAAGATACATGCCGTTGCCATCGTAACTGGGAAAAGCGATGGTTTTGCTGTCTACTATTTTCACGAAACCGGGTTTCCCTCCTTTATAGGAACAGGTGGGAAAGCCGCGGTGGTCGATGGTGGTCAGAAAAAACATATCACGGCTCTGTATAAAATCCTTATGCTCGTCAGAAATTTCCGCCAGCACAATGCTCTCATCTACTCGCTGAGCCATGTTTCGCGTATCAAATACATCCTGCATGGCAAAATGCTGGTCTCCATATATTTCGCTCATTGCTCCTCCGGAAGTTAATAATTGCCGAAAACCAAAAAACCGGCCCTTGACATAAATTTCATTATACCGCTATTACCGGGAGCGGCTTGAAGGAAAAATAAATATCGTGCTACAGTGGCGGCACTTGAGGGTTTGGAACCCTGAACAATTTTAGCCTTAGGGCTCAAGATTTTTTTGAGATAAGAAAAAGCTCATCATTGCGGACTGACTCAGCCCGCCTCCTTCTTTGTTATCAATAAATTTTTATAAAAATACCCGAGTAAATCATGACTAATTTTGCCCTGACCGCCATTTCTCCTATTGACGGCCGTTATGCCGATAAAGTTAAGGAACTGCGGCCTGTTTTCAGCGAATACGGCCTGATTCGCTTTCGGGTGCAGGTCGAAGTGCGCTGGCTGCAGGCGCTGGCTAGTCATCCGCAGATAAGTGAAGTCCGCCTGTTCAGCGAGTCTGCAAATAAGTTATTAAACGGCATTATCAGCGATTTTTCAGAAACCGACGCCCGGCGCGTGAAAGACATTGAAAAAACCACCAATCACGATGTAAAAGCGGTTGAATATTTCCTGAAAGAAAAAATCGCAGGCAACGCGGAACTGGAACAGGTCAGCGAATTCATTCATTTTGCCTGTACCTCCGAAGACATCAATAACCTGTCTTATGCGCTGATGCTCAAGGAAGGCCGCGAGGTCATTCTGGCGCAAATCACCGATTGCATAACCGCAATCAGTCAAATCGCCCTCGCAACCGCCGCCCAGCCCATGCTGTCGCGCACGCACGGCCAGTCAGCTACGCCCACGACCGCCGGCAAGGAGTTCGCCAATGTAGCTGCACGCATGCTGCGCCAGAAGGGTCAGCTGGAAGCTGTGCGGCTCCTCGGTAAAATAAACGGCGCGGTAGGCAATTATAATGCCCATTGCATTGCTTATCCTGATGTTGACTGGGCTGAATTTGCCGAAAACTTTGTTGAGTCTTTAGGCTTGCAATGGAATCCTTACACGATTCAGATCGAGCCGCACGATTATATTGCCGAATATTTTCATGCGCTGTCGCGCTTTAATACCATCCTGCTGGATTTTAACCGCGATATCTGGGGATATATTTCGTTGGGCTATTTCCGCCAGAAAACCGTTGCTGGTGAAATCGGCTCGTCAACCATGCCGCATAAAGTCAATCCTATCGATTTTGAAAATTCTGAAGGCAATCTGGGTCTTGCCAATGCCCTGTTTTCATTTTTGGCCGAAAAACTGCCCGTTTCCCGCTGGCAGCGCGATTTAACGGACTCGACCGTGCTCAGAAATATCGGCGTCGGCATTGCTCATACCAGCATAGCGATACAGGCAAGTTTAAAGGGACTTTCCAAGTTACAGATTAATACTGAAGCCATAGAAGCCGACCTCAATGTCAATTGGGAAGTGCTGGCCGAACCCGTTCAAACCGTCATGCGCCGTTACGGCATCGAAAAACCGTATGAGAAACTAAAGGAGCTCACCAGAGGCCAGCGCATTACTGCCGAAAAAATGCAGGCTTTTATTGAAAAGCTCGAAATCCCCGCCGAAGCCAAAGCCGCTTTGCTGAAATTAACGCCGCGCACGTACACAGGTTATGCTGAAAAACTGGCCAAGGAAATTGTAGCGATTCAGCAATCTGAAGTTTGAATTTAATCCATACCCTTAAAAAGTCGCTTCATTCCTATGAATAGTTAAAAATTTAACAATTTCCCTATGGTTTAATTCACAGCAAATAATGCTGCTTTAACTATACTTTATCACGTGATTAATTTATTGAAGTTAGCCACGCCTCCTCGTAAAAACTGAGTTGATCATCGGCTCGCAGGCTGTGCCGTTTCAGGCACAGCCTTTTTTATTTCAAAACAGGACAATTGCACTAGAATATTCGCACTTTTATTTATTCAATCGTGCCTCGTGCTAAATATCATCTGGATCAGCTTTTTTCTCGCCGCTTTTTTCACTGCTTTATTTAAACTGATATTTCTCCATGACCAGCAGGTTTTTGCTCATCTCATGGAGGCCATGTTCAGCCTGTCAAAATCAGCATTTGAAATATCGCTGGGCTTGACCGGCATCCTGGCATTGTGGCTGGGGATCATGCGTATTGGCGAACTGAGCGGATTTATCCAGTTATTAACGCAAAGCCTTACGCCCTTGTTCAGCCGGCTGATGCCCGATGTGCCCAAAGGCCATCCGGCCTTGGGCGCCATCGTCATGAATATATCGGCCAATGCCTTGGGATTGGACAATGCCGCGACGCCCTTAGGCATTAAAGCCATGAAGGAACTGCAAACGCTGAATCCGAATCCTGAAACCGCGAGCAATGCGCAAATTCTGTTTCTGGTTATCAACACCTCGGGTGTGACCCTGTTTCCAGTAACCATTTTTACTTATCGCGCCCAGTTAGGCGCGGCCAATCCGACTGACGTATTCATCCCGATTTTAATCGCCACCTATATGTCGACATTGACAGGGTTGCTGGCCGTCGCTTTCGTCCAGAAGATCAACCTGCTCGACAAAGTCGTCATGGCCTATGTTGGCGGCTTTACCCTGATGGTAGGCAGCATTCTGGCGTACTTTTCAGGCCTGACTCAACAGCAAATGCTTGAGCAATCGGCCGCCGTCAGCAATATTATTTTGTTCTCGCTAGTCATCGCCTTTATTTTCGGCGCTGTTTACAAGGGCATCAATGCCTACGACGCCTTTATTGAAGGCGCCAGGGAAGGCTTTCATACGGCGGTTACCATCATACCTTATCTGGTTGCGATGCTGGTTGCCATCGGGGTATTCAGGGCCAGCGGCGCTCTGGATCTGCTTGCCGATCTGGCGCGCGCCGTCGTGCATTTTTTCAGGCTCGATGACCGCTTTATCGATGCCCTGCCTACTGCCTTGATCAAGCCTTTCAGCGGCAGCGGCGCCCGAGCCATGATGATCGATACCATGAAGACGCATGGCGCTGATTCCTTTGCAGGGCGTCTGGCTTCCATTGTGCAAGGCAGCACCGAAACCACCTTTTATGTGCTGGCCATTTACTTTGGCGCCGTAGGCATCAAAAATATTCGCCATGCTGCCGCCTGTGGGATAATAGCCGACTTTGGCGGCATAATCGCCGCCATTCTTGTCGGCTACTGGTTCTTTGGATAAGTAATGAAAGTTCACCTTAAAACCCTGGGTTGCCGCCTTAATGAAGCGGAACTTGAAACCTGGGCGCAGGCGTTTCAAAAATACGGGCATCAGATAACCCGCCAGGCCGAGACCGCCAATCTGATTGTTATTAATTCCTGCGCGGTAACCCGGGATGCCGCCGCCAAATCGCGCCGGCTCATCCGCCGCACGCACCGGGATAATCCGCAAGCCAGACTGGTCATTAGCGGCTGTTATGCCACCTTGAATCAGGAGGAAGCCGCCCGGCTAATGGGCGTTGACCTGATTGTCAGCAACAAGGATAAAGACCGGCTGGTAGAAAAAACCCTGACTGAGCTGGACATGGATTCCATGCCTGCGATGTCCGCCGAACCGGGTGAATTCTCCCTGTTCACGCGCGGCAGGCAGCGCGCCTTTGTTAAAGTGCAGGACGGCTGCCGCTACCGCTGCACATTTTGTATTGTCACGGTGGCGCGCGGCGAGGAAACTAGCCGCCCCATGCAGGCGATTATTGATGAAATCAATACGCTGCACCGGCAAGGCATTAATGAAGTCATACTGACCGGCGTCCATTTGGGCGGCTACGGCAGCGATCTCGGCTTTAATCTGCCCGACCTGATTAAAGCCGTACTGGCGCATACTGATATCCCGCGGCTCAGACTGGGCTCGCTGGAACCCTGGGAATTTTCAGAAGATTTTTTTGAGCTGTTCCGGAATTCCCGCCTGATGCCGCATTTGCACCTGCCTTTACAAAGCGGCTCGGATTCGGTACTGCGCCGGATGGCGCGGCGTTGCAGAACCGGAGAGTTCGACGCCATCGTCAGCCGGTTACGCAGGCAAATACCGCATTTTAATATCACCACCGATATTATTGTCGGCTTTCCCGGCGAAACCGAACAGGAATGGCAGGAAAGCCTTGATTTCATCAAGCAAACCGGTTTTGGTCACATCCATATCTTTACTTATTCCGGACGGGAAGGCACAAAAGCCGCAACCCTGCCCAATCAGCTAGGCAATGACATCAAAAAACAGCGCAGCCGGAAGCTGCATGAACTGGCTCATGAAATGAAACTGAAGTTTTGCCGGGATAATGTAGGCAATGAGTTTCCGGTATTATGGGAAGGCTACAATGAACCCTGCTCGGAAGGCAAAAAGCTGGTTTTTGGTTATACGCCGAATTATCTTCGTGTCACTTGTGCGCTAGCTAATGAGGAATCGGTTGAAAATCAGACTCTCAAAGCGAAACTGACGGCGGCAGGGGAAGATTTTATGGTTGCGACGATTGCAGACAGGACGATGAACGCAGATAAAATCAATGCCTTATCCTCATAAATTAAAATAGGGCAATTCATGCAAAAACATTGTATAAAAATCCACTTATCCAGTGTATTTACGGAAGACAAGCTGGAAAAGTGGCGAAAAAATTATCCGTCCCTTCAAAAAATTAATATCCCTGACAAGGGATTTCTTTACCGTCAAGGCCATTCATGCTCCCATGTTTTCTGGATAAACACAGGGATTATTAAACTTTCTCATATCACAGAACAGGGCAACGAGTTGATCGTTGCCCTCCTTCAAAGCGGAGATATTACCGGCAGCTTGCCGGCGGCTGGAGCTTCTTCGCTAATGGAAGAAACAGCGCAAGCTGTAGGCGAGGCCACTCTCTTTCGTCTCGAATATCATGATTTTAAAGCCTTGATATCTCATCAACCGGACTTGTCATGGCAGGTGTTCGCAACGCAATCCATACGAAGGCAACAGGCCGAACGCAAACTGCTCAATATTCTCGCCCAGCCGGTAGAGAGCCGGATTATAGCGATGTTAAAAGAACTGGCGGAAATGTTTGGCATCCGGTGTGCTCACGGATATGCCCTGGAAATTCATCTGACCCAGCAGGAGCTGGCGGATTTAGTCGGCGCCAGTCGCCCGGCGGTCAGCACCATTATGAATGATCTTCGCAGCCGCGGAATACTTGAGTACACGCGAGAACTCATTTGCGTTAACGATATTTTGTTTTCAACTTCCGGTAAACAGGAGTAAAAATCCTCCATCAGAGCAGTTTGTGTTTTCCAGCTAACACACATTATTGATAATCTTCCATTAAGCTTGGACGCAGGTGATCATTGTGGTGAACCTTGAACAGAAGGAACAATAACATGAAAATTATCTCCTCCACTACCCACGGCTATCTTGATTTTGCTACCGTCGTGATATTTTTACTGGCTCCCACGCTATTCGGCTTAAGCGGGCTGCCCGCAATGCTTGCCTATGCGTTAGCGATCATCCATCTGTTGGTTACAATTGGCACTGATTTCCCCTCCGGCGTGGCCAAAATACTGCCATTCCCCCTGCATGGCTGGATTGAGCGTGTGGTCGGGCCATTGCTTGTGGTATCGCCTTTTATTTTAGGCTTCGCCGATGTGGCCGTCGCTCGAAATTTTTATATTTTGATCGGCATCATTATTATTTTAGCGGGCGTTTTCACCGACTACAAAAAAACGACCTCGTAAAAAACCATATCGCTATTCGATAATTCTGTTTTAACTATTCCTTGCCTGAATTTCCAGTAGAGAGGGTATTCATGGCTTTTTGTTTTTTAAGATAGGCCGATAAGCTTGCTAAAGAAAAACCATAGACAATCATACCGCTTAGTGGCTAATGCGGTATTTCTGCTCAATGAGCCAGGGCTTATCCTTAGCGAAGGAGTCCCCCTTGCCCATTACAAATTATTCTATATTCTCATAGCTGTTTTTGGTAAAGCGGGAGCTGCAAATCGCTAAAAAGACTAAATCTTCCGAGCCGGTATTGGTGATTCGCTGCGCACACAGAGGCGGAATAATTACGACATCGCCTGGCTGAATGGAATGCGGTTCCAAGCCGGCGATTTCAACGTCCGCCGTGCCCGCAATAATCACATATCTTTCGACAACGCCTTTTAAACGGTGCAGTTTAGTGGTCACACCGGGCTTAACCCGCGCCCTGGCGATTGATACCTCAGGATCGGCCGGAGAATTGGACAGCTCCAGAATAAAACAGCCTTCCTCAAAGTAATATTCATCGGCTTCGTTGATTTTCAAAATCCGGGCTTGCATAAGGTGTGTGGTCTTTCCAGTTGAAAATTCGACGCCCAAGGCTTAATACCGTCAATCCCTTAAGCTCCTGCCTGGGCTTCGCATTGTTCCCGAACTGCGCTCAATTCTTCATTCTGTTAAAGGAAAAGCTGTTTACAGCTAAAGTATTTTGTCATTTGATTGCTAAAAAAGTAATATGGACTGTCTGATCTGTAAAAATTTACTGAAACTGAAATTGGCGAGTAATCATTATAATAATATCAATTCATGTATTTAAAATGCAGATCATTAGCCATCATTCAACAGGAGAATTTCGATGAAATGTATGTATTACCTCACCTCTACGCTCGATAGCACCGGTCACATTGCTGAGGATTTACATGAGGCCGGCGTTAACGACTGGTTGATACACATTTTAAGTAAAGACGAAGGAGGCATTAAAAAAGAGAAGCTACGCTCCAGTAATTATTTTGAACAATTAAATCTTCTGCGCTACGGCGTAATTGGAGCCATCACAGGCTTTATTGCCGGCTTGCTGGTAGTGTGGATAGGTAATTTTCTCAAGCTGTTGGCCCCGGACACGCCGACCATTGTCTCTTACGCAATTATCGGCGTAATGACATTATTTGGCGCCTGGGAAGGGGGTTTCATAGGCATTCGCAGCGAGAATAAAAAAATCGCCGTCTTCCATGAAGAAATACAAGCCGGGAACTATTTAATACTGATTTATGCCCGGGCAGAATTGGAAAATATTATTAAAACCGTCATGAGCACCAAACATCCGGAGGTTAAGCTAGTGGCCATAGATGATTATTTTTATAATCCTTTGACAAAGCTTAAACGAATATAATATTCGGGACTGTTTAAACTTGTCCTTACAAGTCCGCCAGGATTATTTAAGCCTGGCAGGCTTGGTGGAGGCGGGGAAACCGGAAATTTATGCATAATTTCCGGCCTGGTATTAGCGAAAACCCGGGCAGAATATCTGCCTTCCGGGCTGAGTGAGGTAAAAACCCTTAACTCAATCAAGTTATTCAGGATCGTAAAGGAGCCTTACTCGGCTGCGCTCCTAAAATTCAATAAGTAAAAAACCCCCGCCCTTGCAAAAATTTCCCCGGACCACAGTCCTGCAGCCGGACTTTATGAACCTGAGTTAACGCCGTCTTCACTCCCTTTAAAAAATATCCATTTGTTCTGTCAGCTTTAATCCATACGGACCGGCGCTTGCCCGGCCGAATTACTGAATAATGCCGCAGGCTATTCTTGCTCCGCCTCCGCCCAAGGGCGCAGGCTCGTCAGCATAGTTATCGCCGCCTGCATGAACCATTAAGGAGCGGCCTTTTACATCAGTAATTTTAAGCCGGGGCGCCAATACAGGAGTATTTGCCTCACCCTTGACATCCACGAATAGCGCCGGCACATCACCCAGATGCCCCGCACCCCAGGGCAGACTGTGGAGCTTGCTTGCCCCCGGATCAAAATGCCCTCCTGCCGCCAGGGCAGGCACCCTTTTGCCGTCTTTTTCCCTGGCCTCGCAAGCCGGACTTTCATGGACATGGAAACCATGCAGCCCTTGCGGAAGCCCTGCAAGCGCAGGGCTGAATACGAGGCCATAGGGAGTGGCGCTAATGACGATCTGGCCAATCGGTTTCCCAATGCCTTTTTCATCCACCGTGGCCATTTGTACGGCAATATCTGCCTGTGCTGTTCCATACAGAAACAGTGCGGCCTCAGCCAAAAGCATAGTGAATCGTGGTTGCATAAATTCTCCTTCGCTGGTTAAAATTATTTTATTAGTATTATTGTTAACAAGGCTTGCTCTTGTTTCCGGTCTTTATACCATTCATTATGATTTAACAACAAGAGCTAATGATTTAAAAGAAATAATGCTCGCAATGCAGGTGTTACATAATATTTTGTGACTCGAATTGAAGAAATGCCCTGACATTGACCGGATGAAGTTTACTCCCCAGAGTTCATGCTGGCAGCGATTTTTAAAATCCGGCACAGGCTTGCATTCAAAAGCCCTCACACGAACCGGAAAGTTATACTATCTTAACGGACGGATCCGATAGCAGGCAGGCTTCTTTACCTTGATCTTCCCTATCGACAATAAGCCCATTTTGTTTAAATGCAGGACATTAAAAAGCCAGGCAATCCAACCGACCATTTAGCCAATGACCGCACTTTTCTGGCTTGGGTACGCACCAGCATAGGCATTATGGCTTTTGGCTTCGTAGTCGTAAAATTTTCATTATTCGTTAAACAAATAGCCCTGCTGCTGCATAAAACCAATATAACTCCGAACCGGAGTTATTCAGAAATTGTGGGAATTGTATTGGTAGGCATGGGCACTGTTACAGTTATTTTGGCTTATATCCGCTATAAGAAAATTGAAAAGCAATTACGGGCAGGCTACTACGCTTCCTCATCCTTGCTCATTACAGTGCTTACAGCATGTATTTTTTTAGTCAGCATATTGCTGATCGTTTATCTCGTGAAAACTACTTGAATATAAAACTATAGCAACGCGGAGAGGCAAGCCAGGGAAGATAAATAAGCTTGACTTTAAAGCAAAAATCCGGATAGTTCAATTCGCTTATCTTCAGTTTAGCTGGTTCAAAAGTACTGATTCTCTATAAAAAGGGCTTGCAGTTATAGCTGCCGCCGGCTGTTTACAGCTTGTTTTCGTAGTAACTCTTAGCAAACGTCATTAGCCAAGGCAGCAACGCCGCGGCCGGTGAAAGGAGGTACGATGGACTTTTTCCTGGATTCCCTGTTGCTGTCGCGTCTGCAGTTCGCGCTGACTACTATCATTCATATTATCTGGCCGGTGCTCTCGATCGGCCTCAGCCTGTTTTTGCTGATTATTGAAATCTTCTGGTTCAAGACCGGCAGAGAAGTTTACTACCGCCAGGCCCGGTTCTGGAGCCGTCTGTTTTTGCTCAACTTCGGCATTGGCGTAGTAACGGGCATACCGCTGGAGTTCCAGTTCGGTACCAATTGGGCGCCTTTTTCTATACAGAATGGCGATTTTTTCGGTAATATTCTGGGTTTTGAAGCGGCCATGGCCTTTATGCTGGAAGCCGGCTTTCTGGGAATCATGCTGTTCGGCTGGGACCGGGTCGCGCCCGGCGTGCATTTGTTCTCTACCGCCATGGTGGCATTTGGAGCTTCGCTGTCGGCATTCTGGATCATGGCGGCGAATGCCTGGATGCAAACGCCCGACGGCGTGCATCTTGAGCACGGACGGCTGGTCGTAGACAGTTACTCGGCCGCGATTTTCAATCCCAGCGCCTTCACGTCAATAACCCATATGTGGGTGGCGAGCGTTGAGACTACATTATTCCTTATCGGCGGCATTAGCGCCTGGCATCTGCTAAAAAACCGTTGCCGCGAATTTTATCTGATCTCATTCCGGCTGGCATTGCTCAGCGTCATTGTAATTGCTCCCCTGCAGATTGTCCTGGGCGATCTATCCGGCGCTGTGGTAGCCAGGCATCAGCCTGCCAAACTCGCAGCCATGGAAGCGCACTGGCAGACCAACCTGCCGGGCCAAGGCGCCCCGTGGGTGGCGCTCGCCTGGCCCGATCCGGAAAAACAGGCTAACACGTGGGCCATTGAAATCCCGTATGGGCTGAGTCTTTTAACCACCCGCTCGCTCACCGGCAAGGTTACGGGGCTTCGCGATATTCCCAGGGAAAATCAGCCGCCGGTGGCGCTGCCGTTTTATGCGTTCCGGGTAATGATCATTATAGGATTTTTGCTGGCATTCCTGATGTTATGGAGCGCATGGGTATTCATCCGGAAACCTTTGACTTTAGCGCATATTGACCGTCAGCGTCATTTATTGTGGGCCTGGGTAGGCTCGGCGCCATTGGGCTACATTGCCGTCGAGTCAGGCTGGATCACCCGTGAAGTAGGACGCCAGCCCTGGGTAGTCTATGGAATGATGCGAACCGAAGATGCCGCCACGTCACTGCCGGCAGGCGTGGTCATGACTTCACTCGCAGGTTACACGCTTATCTATGGGTTGCTGCTGTTCGGCTATCTATTCTTCGTCAGACGCATTATCAGGCAGGGGCCGGATTTGACCAGTCCTTTGCCGGCTCCTGAACAGCATTCCCCTTCTCCGGCAGGCGCAGGCCCTGCCCTCGAAGACCGGCAGCCATTGGGAGGGGACTGAGCCATGCAGGATCTTCAAATGTTTCTCGCCAATATCTGGTACTTTCTGCTCGGGCTGGTGCTGGTGCTTTACGTGGTGCTGGACGGCTTCGATCTGGGCGTCGGCATGCTGTCGCTGTTCGCCAGGGACGAGCGCAGCCGCGGCATTATGATGGCCAGCCTGGGCTATATCTGGGATGCCAACGAAACCTGGCTGGTCATCCTCGGCGGCATGCTGTTTGGCGCTTTTCCTCTGGCCTACGGAGTAATGCTGCAGGCGTTTTATCTGCCGCTGCTGTTGATGATTTTTGGCCTGATCTTCCGCGGCATGGCCTTCGGGTTTCGTGAGAATGCCGACAATAAAAGGCCGTGGAATGTGGCTTTCGGCCTCGGAAGCCTCCTGTCCACGCTGGCTCAGGGTCTTATCCTGGGCGGATTTATCAGCGGCATTCCGATGCATGGCCGAAGTTATGCAGGGCATGTCTGGGACTGGCTCACGCCCTTCTCGCTGCTGGTAGCGGCAGGCGCCGTGTTCGGCTATGCGTTATTGGGCGCCGCCTATCTCATTATTAAGACCGAGGGCGAAATCCAGAAGCTTAATTACCGCTATGCCAAAATTGCGGCTAGCCTGATGCTGCTCGCAGCCGCGGGCATCTCGATCTGGACGCCGCTGCGGCATGCCTATGTGGCGGAGCGCTGGTTTGTCTGGCCGAATTTCTTTTACATCGCCCTGCTTCCGGCTGGCGCTTTTTGCTCTTTTCTGATGCTGATGCGAAGTCTTCAAAAGCGCCAGGAGCGGGCGCCCTTTTTCTGGAGTCTAGGCATCTTCCTGTTTTCCTTCACCGGTCTTGCAGTCAGTCTCTATCCCTACATTATTCCTACGACCGTAACGCTCGGCGAGGCAGCCGCCTCCCCTAAAACGCTGGTCTTCATGCTGACCGGCATTGGCATGCTGATTCCGCTAATGCTCGGTTACAACGCTTATCAATACGCGGTTTTTCGCGGCAAGGTGCGGGAAGAACAAGGATACCCTTCCGGCTCCTGACTCTGTCTGAAGGGGAGTCATTAAAACAATAAGGAAACATCCTGTTGGCAATAAAGCCCATATAAATCTCAGATCCCATACAGCTTGCGTTTGCGCCAGAAAGTGGCCCGGCTCATGCCCAGCGAACTTGCAGCTGACGTTACCTTTCCATTGCTTTGCTCCAGCGCCAGCCGTATTGCAGCGGTTTCTTGTTCTGTAGATAGCGGCGATGCTTGCCTGGAGGATGTGGATTGCAAGGGTTGGTCAGCAGTTGGACGCGTTTCCCTAAACTCAGGGGGCAATTCAGACAAGCGCAAGGTCGGACCTCGCCCTACTGCAAAGGCATATTCCACAACATTATGCAGTTCCCTGATATTGCCAGGCCATGGATAATCCAGCAAAATCCGCATGGCCTGCGGCTCAATCTTTTCAATTTTTCTGAAATTTTCGGCATTATGCCGAGAGATAAAATGCCATATCAATAAACCAATATCTTCCCGGCGTTCCCTTAATGGCGGGATAAAAATCGGGACGACCCGTAACCGGTACATTAAATCTTCCCGGAAATGCCCGCTTTTTACTTCTTCCCTTAATGAGCGATGCGTCGCGGCGACTATGCGGACATCGGCATCAATCGACCGGTCGCCGCCCACCGGAATATAGTTTCTTTCCTGTATCACCCTGAGCAGTTTAGCCTGTAATTCAAGCGGAAGTTCAGCTACTTCATCCAGGAATAAGGTTCCGCCCTGCGCACGCTGAAACAGTCCTTTATGATCTTTGACCGCCCCGGTAAAAGCGCCGCGCACATGACCGAACAATTCACTTTCCAGCAGGTTGGCCGATAAGGCCGCGCAATTTATAGCCAGAAAAGGCGCGTTATGCCTGGCGCTAAGAGTATGGATTGCTTTTGCGACCAACTCCTTGCCGGCTCCGCTTTCTCCCCTTACCAGCACATTAGCTTCTGTTTCCGCGGCATTTTCAATAATCTGAAAAACGTCTCTCATGGCCGGCGCACGGCTTAACAGGCCGTGAAAATTCCGGCTGCCCATAGCCGGTTTATTAATCTCGACTGAAACTTTTGGTAACAGATCATTTGCTGCCGGTTCAGATAAAATTCTCAGCCAGCCTATACCACCGGCAAAAGCGCCTTCCTTATCAGGTAAAACCTGAATAACTTTTTTTACCTCGATTTTACTCCCGTCAGTCCGGCCTATTTTTATCAGCTGCTCCTGATTGCTACTTGCCTCAGTCATCACATATTCCTGCCGGCAGGATTTTCCCACTACATCTTCTCTCCGTAATCCGGATAATTTTTCCATGCCCCTATTCCAATAAAGGATTTCCTGATCTTTATTGACACTATAAACAGCCGCTGAATCACAAAGCTCGAGCATTTTGGCCAAAAGCGTTGCACTGTCGAATTGCGCGAGCCAGTTAAAGTTATTTTCGGAAAATAAAGCTGTTTGTTTCATACCTGTCTCAATGTTTCATTTACTGGTCATATTGATACTTTATATGAAACAACAAAACTAAAGCAAATAATATTAAGCATTAATAATTTCATTAATATTCAGTAACTTAAAAATATTTATGTCTCTTGGCATGGTTTTGGCTCTAGTCATGTTGTGGAAGTTACAAAGATCTGGCTTTCATAAATATAAATACAATAATTATCCTAAGGAGGATCAGATGAAATCGAAAATGTTACTTATAAGCGGCTTGTTATCTTTAACAGCAGGTTGTGCAACTACAGCAACAACTACAACGGCCGAGGCTGAACACGGACACGCAATGGCTGCCGTTGCCGGACAGTCTAAGCTATACGATGAAACCTTAAACCCGCATCAAATAGAACACCCTGATCATTTAGGTTTTAACGACTTGCACATACAGGCTATCAGGCATCTTATCCCCGATACCCCCAGTATCCATGACCCCAAATTGCAAGTCGCTGTGCATCACCACTGTAAAGCCTATGACGATGGCGCCCTGGTCTGTTTGATGTTTCATTCCGGCATGAAAGATCAGGACAAACCGATCGGTTTCGAATACATCATCACCACTGCGCAATACAATACGCTGCCGGAAGCAGAAAAACATTACTGGCACTATCACAAAACCGAACTTGCCAGAGCGCACGCGTCGTTTCCCGATCTGAGCCAGGAAGAAGCCGCTAAAATCTTGCCTGCTGTGCGCGAAACCTATGGAAAAGTGATTTATTTCCAGAAACCCGAAAATAAATATCCTATAGGCGAGCCTTACGTAGTGATTGTGCAAGACATGCCTGAACAGGATTAAAAAGTCCTCCTTACTGTGTATTTAAAAGTGCACAGCTTTGCCGGTCAGCGGAATAAAGGATTCCACAGCCTCCGCTGGCTTTTTTTAAGGTGCTTTATGCGGTTTTTTTCAATCTTATTGCTGGGACTGATTTTTTCAAGCAACGCATTAGCGGACACTAACCTGGGCCTGCCTCCGTTAACGATTCCGTCCGATAATCCGCAAACTTCAGAAAAAGCAGCCTTGGGACGCAGGTTGTTTAATGATAAACGTTTTAGCGCGAATGGCTCAGTGAGCTGCGCCAGCTGCCATCAAGCCGATAAAGCCTTTACCGATGGCAGGCCGGTAGCCAAAGGGCTAAATGGACAAGCCGGCGCCCGCAATGCGCCAACGGTGATTAATGCGGCTTTTTATCAAACGCCGTTTTTTGATGGACGGGCAAACAGCCTGGAAGAGCAGGCCTTAGGCCCTTTTATCAATCCGATTGAACACGGCCTGACCAGTCACCAGGCCATTGTCGACGTCATACGGAAGGATGCGGATTACCTGAAGCGAATCAATAAAGTGTTTCATGTTCCGAGGGAGGCAATAAGCATTAATCATGTCGTCAAAGCCATTGCCAGTTATGAACGAACCTTGATTTCAGGCAACTCACCTTTTGACCGCTATTATTTTGGCATGGATCAATCGGCCATATCGGAGAGCGCCGAGCGGGGTTTAAGGATTTTCAAGCGTAAGGGAAATTGTCTGGTCTGCCATGAAATATCCTGGAATAAAGCTTTATTTACCGACAACCGTTTTTATAATATTGGCGTGGGTTTTAAACGCTTAACGACGGTTTTAGAAGCGCTGGCGGCAGGCAAAAATCCGGATGATTTAGCGTTAACCAATGCGCAGCGTTCTGAACTGGGACGTTTTAATGTTACTAGAATACCTGGCGATCTGGGTAAATTCAAGACGCCGAGTCTGCGGAATATTGCGTTAACCGCGCCTTATATGCACGATGGCAGCATGAAAACGCTGGAAGAGGTTATCGAACATTATGACAAGGGCGGCGATAAAATCCGCTATATTGACGCCAAGATTTTCCCCTTGCATCTTACGCAGCAGGAAAAAGCCGATTTAGCGGCCTTTATGAAAGCATTAACCAGTCAACAGCCGCCCAAATAGTTTGGCTTTTATTTAAGACCCTCTGTTAACTTTGCCAGTTAGCCCGGAGATAACATGACAAAACAATTAATTTTAATCTTGAGCATCATTCTGGTGTTGGGAAGCGTTCCAATGAGTGAAGTTTTTGCCGATTCCAACAGCGATTTCAGCGAGCTAAATTTTACCCGCGGCATTGGCTTTGATAGCAAGCTAGATTGGCCGCATCCTTTTACCGTGAAAAAAGAGGAGTCCTATGACGAAGCCAAAGACCCCCTATTTCGCAAAGGCACTGAAAATGTGGAAGAGTCTCAGGTCAGCTTTTTCGTAATACCGGCTGTCATGATCGGGATAATCCTAGTCTTTATGCTTTTCAATCGGGAATAATTATCGTCAATGTGACTTGATCACCGGACATTAATTTAAAACTCCGTACCAGTAGTGTCAATGTCAATCCAGGGATAAAGTCTGCTTGATTACAGCGCCCCATCGCCATCCCGGCAGATACGGGAACACTTGGCGCGGGCGATTTTACAGATTGCCAAGGGCAGACGGTTTTAGCTTTATATAAATTGACATAGCATTTAACAATGATCAGTAAAAACCCGATATTTACAGGCGTATAGTGATAAAAGGCAATTTGATAAAAAAATTAACGGTATTCTCCGGATTGATGATTTCCGGGGCGGCTCTTGCCGGCAGCGGCGAGCTTACCCTGATTCATTCCGGCGATATTCACGGCCATCTTGTGCCCAGGCAGAATGTCCGCAGTGACAGCACAGGGCATATGGAAGGCGGCCTTGCGCGCATGGCGACAGTCATCAGCCGCATCCGCAAAGCCCACCCCGGAACCACCCTTTATTTCAACACCGGCGATACCCTGCAAGGCTCGGCCGAAACCCTGTTCACACGCGGGCAGGCGCTGATCGATGTCATGAACCTGCTGAAACCCGACTTTAATGAACCGGGCAACTGGGACTATCTTTATGGCCCGCAGCGCTTCCTGGAAACTTTCGCCGGCTCTTCCGGCAGGCCGCCGCTGCTGCATACGAAGACCGTTGCGGCAAATCTGTATTATGTCTGTCCCGGCATAGCCGAACCCCTTTGCCCCGGCCAGGTTTCTGACAAAGCCGGCAAATCGGATCGCCCGGCGCTTGGCGTGGACAAAAAAACGACCGGCGCGCCGGGCTTTATCGACTTCCCGTCGACTGACTCCACTACGCCTTATTCCAAGCTGGCGGGTCAGCGTCCCCTGCCGCCTTATCTCGTGAAAACAGTCAACGGCGTTAAAGTCGGCATTCTGGGCATGACTACGGCACGCGCGATTCGCGCGGTCGGCCCGGCTGTCACCAAGGGTTTTGTCTATACGGATGGTGAAAACGAGCTGCCTTACTACATCAACAAACTGCGAAATGTCGAGCAGGTTGACCTTATTGTGATGATCTCCGAACTTGAGCTGGCCAGAACCATTGATCTGGCTTCCCGCTATCGGGGCATTGATTTCATTCTGAATGCAGACATGCACGAGCGCACCATCAAACCCGTCGTTCTTAAAACCGGCACGGTACTGGTGGAAGAAGGGCAGGATGGCACGATGCTGGGCGAAATTCACATGAAGCTCAAAAAAGGTCATAAACTGCCCGGAGACGGCAAACTGAGCTGGACATGGACGCCGCACATTATCACAGACGCAATCGAAGAAAATGCGGCGGTAGCCCGCAAGGTTGCAGAAGTTCGCGCGCCTTTTATAAGCGGCACTTTTGTGGCGGGTCAGACGGTGACTATCGGCGGCAACGCCAGCACCTTGCGGCGGCCGGTAGATACGGTGGTAGGCTATACGGCAGTCGCTCTGCACCGCTCAAACTTTATTGACAGCAAAACAGGGAGCCCCGGCGTTATCGAGGGCAGTTCCCACGATTTGATTGCCGATGCGATGCGCTGGGCGGCCGGTTCGGATTTTGCAACCATTCGCGGCTTTCGCTATGGCACCCATGTTAAACCGGGGCCGGTTACTATGGCCGATATTTACCACTATTTGCCGATAGGCGCGCGCGTTGCCAAAGCTTATCCGATCTTTGGCGCCCAGCTCAAAAAGCAAATCGAGAACTCGACCCGCGGCTCGTTCTCTGCCATACCGGGGCTGTGGACCGGCGGCTGGATGTTCGGTTACAGCAACGTCACCTTTGATCTCGATGTGTATGCGCCTTATGGCTATAAAGGCTCCAATATTAAAATTGGCGGCAAGGCCATCGATCCTGAAGATGAAGGCAAATACCAGGCGCCGCATAAGCCGTCGGCGCCGTATTCCGTGGCCGGCTACTGGTATGCCGATGACCCCGCGACCATCAACAACTGCGGATCATGCGCCGCATCAGCCGGTGCTATTGAGGTGGTAAAAGATGAACACGGCCAGCCGCTGGATGTCAGTGAAATTGTCGTGCGCTATCTGAAAACGCTGCCTGAAATGACAGCAAATCCGCCGGGCCACCGCATTAATCTGCGCTATCCTTTGCCTGCCGCCGCTTTCAATAACCCGGAAATTCAGCCATTGAAAGGCGTGATACCCAATTAAATCAATTATTCCCACAATAATCGGAGAGATACCATGATATTCAAACAATTATTTGACGACGCCACCTGGACTTATACCTATTTGCATGCCGACCCGGCCAGTAAAGAGGCGGTTCTGATTGATCCTGTCAACACCCATGTTAATGACTATATCGCCCTGCTGGAAGAGCTGGGCGTGCACTTGAAATATTCCCTAGAAACGCATGTGCATGCCGACCACATCACGGCAAGCGGGCTGCTGCGTCAACGCCTGGGCTCCGCCACCGGTGTAAGCCGGCTATGCGGGGCCGAGACGGCGGACATTCAGCTTCAGGATGGCGATGTGCTGGAATTTGCCGGCGGCGAACAGATAAAAGTCATTGCCACGCCCGGCCATACCCGCGGCAGTCTTTCGTTTTTATGGCGTGATCGTGTGTTCACCGGTGATTCTTTATTTATCGGCGGCTGCGGGCGCACCGATTTTCAGGGCGGGGATGCAAGCGCACAGTATAACAGCATTACCCGGCGGCTGTTTACCTTGCCCGATGAAACCCTGGTTTATCCCGGCCATGACTACCAGCAGCACTGGGTGAGCACTATCAAACAGGAGCGCACGACCAATCCGCGTTTGGCGGGAAAGTCCCGCGAGCAGTTCATCGAACTCATGAACAAGCTGAATTTACCCAAACCCAGACTAATCGATGAAGCAGTGCCTGCAAACCGGCGTTGCGGCCTGGAAGAAGATGAACGCCAGGATGCTGTGGCTGTTAAAGAAACGGCGCGCCCTGTGCGCAATGAACTCAGCGTTCAAGACCTGGTAGCCGAAGCCAAACAGCACATTACCGAAGTCAATGCCGCTACAGCCAGGCAACTGCTGGAGGAAGGCAATATCGTTGTTGTTGATGTCCGCGAAGAAAGCGA
>NZ_CADCXN010000088.1 GCF_902806695.1 Candidatus Methylobacter favarea
TATCGGTGTTCTTCACACGCTGTGCGTCGACGATGATAAAGCGCGTTCTGGCGCACCCCTGTTGGCATCGAACCTCGCCCACCTGATTTCTTTAAGGCCTGCTCCAAAACACTGGTACTGTCTTGGGACTTCTTTGCAACGGCGCTATTTGCGCCTGTAGACCAGTTCAGGATGAGGGTGCGGCATGTAAGTTAAAGTGCTCTGATTTCAAAATATGATGCTTCCGGTTTTACAAATAAATAACAAATCGGGATGAGGCATACTTTCTGCTCTGTTATTATGAAGATGCAGAGTAATGAGAAAGGGCTGGAAACTGTGAAACCACTATCTGAAGAATTGGAAGAAATCGAAATGCTCACTTTGAGCCATTATAACCAGCATGCCGATGCCTTTTGGGAAGGCACTAAAGATCATGATGTGACGCAAAATTATGCCGCATTTCTAGCGCCGTTTCCGGCCGGTAAGAAACTCGATATCCTCGATTTTGGTTGCGGGCCAGGTCGGGATATACGCTATTTTCAATCATTAGGCCACCGGCCAACCGGTCTGGACGGAAGTGAAAAATTTTGCCGCATGGCGCGACGATATACAGGCTGTCAGATTCTCCAGCAAACCTTTCTTAACTTAAACTTGCCCCGGCACGCGTTCGACGGCATCTTTGCCAATGCTTCACTTTTCCATGTTCCCAGCCTCGAATTACCCCGGGTGCTCAATGCATTGCAGGACGCATTGCGCCCTGACGGTATTTTATTCTTATCCAACCCGCGCGGTAATAACGAGGGCTGGTTCGGACAGCGCTATGGCCACTATATGGAATTGGAGGTCAGCAAAACTTACCTTGAGCAGTCAGGGTTTGAAATAATCCATTATTATTATCGCCCTTCTGGCAGACCTATCCATGAGCAGCCTTGGCTGGCGATTGTATGTCGTTCTGCCGAACAATCAATGCTCAGGGATAATGAAGGAAAGCCTTATTAATAGCTGATATCAAGGCCGGATTAATATTTCAGTCCTCAACATAATAACCGATATGCTTTTTGAAACCGAGGCTTATAATGACAACTATTGTCTTTATCAGAGGTCGGGAACAATGATCGAGATCAGCAACGAAGAGCTTGATGATTTAACGAGAAGTTGCCATGAGCTGATGGCATCCCAGCAGACCTTATTGATGGCCACTGCTTCGGCAAACGGCATGCCTGACATCAGCTATGCGCCTTTTGTGCGGGATAGGGCGGGCGTTTTCTATATTTATGTCAGCGAACTGGCCATCCATACGGCCAATTTACTGAACAATCCGCAGGCATCGATATTATTTATACGCCGGGAAGCTGAGTCGCCTAATCTTTTTGTAAGAGAACGGGCTGTGTTTAGCTGCCGTGTTGAAGAAATAACCCAGGATGATGACATGTATGCGATCCGGCTAGACGCGTTACAGGAAAAATTCGGTGAAGTTGTTGGAATATTACGCTTATTAACAGATTTTCATTTATTTGCTTTAGGTCCTGAAAGCGGGCGGTATGTCGCTGGTTTTGGCCGGGCCTTCACTATTAATTTAAACGACGACAGTCTGAGCCTTGTGAGGTCTGCCAAAGGCAATCAGACAAAATAGCCGCCCAAAGGCGGCTATTTATAGCGGTTGAAAAATTTAAATTACAATAGCTCCAACAGCAAAAACAATACAATTGTTAAACCTAATCCACAGTAAATCACTCCTTGAATGCTGGCATAAGGGCCCATTTTCCCTGCGGCCGGTAATTTCTTCATCACGTTAATATTTTTTATAGCGGGGTATGCGCCGTTATATTCCAGCACCAGAATTATGATTACCGCGATAATAAACGCTAGCAGTTTAAAGCTATGCGGATAATGAGATGAAGACGCCATGAAAAACAGCATCGGAATTGAAAATAAAGCATTAGTTCTTGAGGCCAAGCCGGCGGCGGCTAAAGCGCTCGCAGCCTCAGGTAACACTTCTCCGCCGCCGGCTGCCTGTTTCGCTGAAGCAATCACTGTTTTCTGATTCGGCCATATGATCAACCAGACATTCAAAAACATAAAGATGCCCAGCAGGGCGCCGACGTAAATATCAACCGACATTCCTCCGCCTCTAACGGCGAAAATACCCAGGCCGGTTATTAAAGTAAACATGGCTCCCCAACGAAACCACCATAAAGCCCGAGGAACCAGTTTTTGTGTAACATCCGATTTTGCCGCCGCCTCGGCTTCTTTAAAATATTCAGTTTGTACAAAGTTAAAGTAATAAAGCAATCCGATCCAGGTAATGCCCGCTAGAAAATGTCCCCACCTCAAGAGCAGTTCAATACCGATAGTTGTTGTAACGATGCCCATAGTAATACCTCTTAATTGTTATTATTGGTTACCCGCACCTTTGATTTTAATGGTGCTGGTAAATAGTCAGCTCAACAGCGTAAAAATGTCAAATAAAATCGCAACTAAATGCTGCTGTCACGACTGATTTCCAGGCTTCCCTGTTGGCCTGGTTTAGTGATTTTGCCTCTAATTAAATAAATGTTGTATGATTTGCCCTTCCAAAATCATGAGGGTTGGCAATGAGCGATCACGACCAGGTAAAAAAAGCCAAGCGCCTTGCTGCTGTGGTTTATCTTTTGATTATGGCGGTGATTATGGGCGGAACTTATGTGTCAGAACAGAATAAGAAACAGAAAGTGAAGATGGCTGAGGGAGCATCGCAAGCTTTGCTGATGCCTGCTGAAGAACCGGTTATTTTTTCCGATTCGCAGACCCGGCATTAACGCAAGCGGTTTTTGCATTTCTTGCCATGCTTTTTACCAGCTTAGTGAATTTATCTGCTATTTTAAAAATATAAAGTCCGCAAAATTAAAAAGCGGGATATATTTCATATAAAATCTGTTGACACTGGAAGCTCCAGAATTTTAATTACTGCAAGTCGCTGACCCTATGACAACGCCATCTGGTTAGCCAGGAGGATTATATGCAAACTTTTGAACAGGTCAAAGATGTAATCGACTATAACAAGAAGCTACATGATCGCTTACGGAAATATTATCTCGCGCTTAATGAAAAGAGTCAGTCGGACCGCGTGAAATTGTTGCTGAATTATCTGATTGAAGACCAACGCCATACCGAAGAGACGTTAGCCAGTTTCGAGGCCGTAACTCAGCAGTCCATTCTGGACACTTGGTTGCAATACGCTCCCAGTATTGATCTTCACCAATTGATCGACAGTCATCCCATACGCGCTGAAATGTCGATGGATGAAATCGTTCAGTTGATTTGTGAATTCGGCGAAGCCTTCGTGAATTTTTTCCAAGAGGCCGCGAATGAATCCGAACTGCCAAAGATCAGTCAGATATTCCAAAATCTGGTCGCCATGGAGACTGAAGCAAAAAATAAACAGTTGCGGGCTGCCTCGTTTGAAGATATGTAGTTAGCAATAACAAATGCAGGCAGCTGATAAACTTTACCGAGACTAGGGCAAAGTCTGGATGATATCGGCGAAGCGCTTGGTCACCCGTTCAAAACCGGCTTTACTGGGATGCAGTTCATTTTCCCACAAATCCTGGTAATCGCCGCCGTTCGATAAAGTGTTGCGAAGATCAATGTAATGCACATGAGAAAACCGACCTAGGCTGGCAACTTCCTCAAGCATTGCATTCAACCGGTCAATCAACTCCTCTGCAAGGAGGATGCGTTCGGTCAATTTATCAAATCCTTTCTTTCTAAAGCCAGGCTCCAGCCAGGGACCCGGCAACAGCTTGAATCCTCCCCAAAAGCCTCGGCCATCAGGAACCGGATGATCATAGCCGTGTATCAGAATAGGGAGGGCCTTGCCGAGCTTGTGCATGCATACCTCCGTAATGGCGCTGATTAGCGTTATATAGGCATAACGAATCCTTTCATCAATTATGCCCTCGACAATTTTAGTGTTAAGACCAGCCGCGGCAGAATCCATGTGATTTAGAAGCACCCCGAACTCATTACCGGCAATATCATTGCCGCCGCCCGACAGCAGTATGGCCAGCGGAGACGTCATGCCCCGCCGTAAAATTTTTTCTATGTGACGCGTAAGCTCTTCAAGCTGTCCGCCGCCATAGGCCATTTCTTCTATAGAATCGCCTTTATGGGCCACAGCTTCAACCTCGTAACCGTAATCATCTTCCAGAATACGCAGAATGTCATGGAAAGGATAGTCAAACCAGGAATCACCCTCAGCCACAAGCACGCCCACTGACTCTCTGTCAGCATCTTTGGCCAAGGGTATCGACACCGGACTTTCGATAGTTGAATTTTGCCCGGGAGGCGCCGGCTTGATAAGCTGCATTTTATCGATATTCGCCTGCACAACTGCTTTTCGTTTAGCGAGCGCCTCATTCCTGAATTTTAAAACAGTGACCGCTTGATTAATGCCTGCATCAATCGCCGCTTCTATCAGATTATCTGTGGCCATACATTTCAACCTCTTTCGCATCTGTATAAATGCTCAACCAATTATCAAGGAGATGCCTTATTAGCATAAAATATTACTCTCTAGACCTTATAAATCAATTAAAATGCGGCCATCGCAATATTTTTATTAATATTTCCGGGGAATAGATAAAGGAGAAGCTGGTTTTGACAAACGTGCAGGATATTACGAGCCCGATGACCGCATCGGAAAAACGCGCTACCTGGTCTTTGGCGAGCATTTATGCGCTGCGTATGCTGGGTTTGTTTTTAATCATGCCGGTGCTGTCCCTGTTTGCCGAACAGCTTGAGGGCTCAACCCCTTCATTAATCGGGCTGTCTATCGGTATATATGGAATAAGCCAGTCGCTATTACAAATTCCTTTTGGTTTGCTGTCGGATCGGGTGGGCAGGAAAAAAATTATTATTGTTGGTCTGATACTATTTTTTATCGGCAGCGTTGTGGCTGCTGTTTCAACCACGATTTACGGAATTTTAGCAGGACGAGCAATACAGGGCTCGGGTGCAATAGCCGCTGCTATTATGGCGCTGGTAGCCGATCTGACTCAGGAAGTGCACCGCACCAAAGCCATGGCGTTAATCGGCGCAAGCATTGGCGTATCGTTTGGCGTCGCAATTACCGCAGGCCCCGTGATTGCAGGAATTATCGGCTTGCATGGAATATTCTGGCTGATCGCCTTACTGGCAGTACTGGCTATAGTGATTGTTCTTTTTCTCGTACCCGGTCCGCAGCAGTCTAAAAAACATCGTGATGCCCAGCTTGTACCGGGGCAATTTTCCTATGTTCTGAAAAGCGCGGATTTATTGCGCCTTAATTACGGTATTTTTGTTTTACATGCCATCTTAACGGCCAGTTTTGTGGTTTTACCGCTGCTAATGCGCGACGCGGGCTTACTGCCTGCCCAGCATTGGCAGGCTTATTTACCGGTTTTTATTCTGTCGATGATTGCCGTTATTCCGTTTGTTATTCTGGCCGAAAAAAAGCGCAAAATGAAAGGCGTCTTTACCGGCGCCATAGCTGTGCTGATTACGGCTGATACCGGTCTAATGCTGTTTCATGGAACTTTGCCTGGAATAATCGGCTTTCTCTGGCTGTTCTTCTGCGGCTTTAATTTACTAGAAGCTACCTTGCCGTCATTAATATCGAAAACTGCACCGGGGGATTTAAGAGGGACGGCGATGGGTGTCTATTCCACCTGCCAGTTCATGGGTGCGGGCATCGGCGGAGGCGTCGGCGGCTGGTGCTATGGAGAGTTTGGCGCCAGTGGCGTATTTTTATTTTGCGCCGCCGCCGGATTCAGCTGGCTGCTGGTATCTCTCAGTATGAAACCGCCAAAATACTGGGCAAATCTGCTTATTTCCCTGGAAAAACTCAATGAACAGGACGCCGACGAATTGGTGTCGGAGATGCTGAAAGTCATCGGCGTAGAAGAGATTACTGTGCGTTATGAAGATGCCGTGGCTTATCTTAAAGTAGATAACCAGCAGCTGGATAAAGACCGGTTGCAGTCTGTAATCGCACGCTATGTTAATGCCTGATCAGAGCATGCCCAGGTATATAAACTATGGCTACACCCCGCACCTGTAATCCCGGACCTTAAAACGGCCGATAATTTGAAAATTATCGGTCAATCGCAAGCTTTGTGGTCTGCGGCGACAGCGGCTACAATTGCATGAACAATCCCAACAACTTGACAAACCTTGAGTGCGCTGCGATGAGCAGTTGCAGAGGCTGGGCGCCCAGGATTGATCAATAATTACACGCTACAAGAATTTGCTCAGCCAATCGCTGCGTTCAGTGGCGGCTTTATGCAAGCTCGGTGCCTATAAATCTACGATTTCAGTCGGGTATCAAGTCGTAAGTTCTAAATTTTTAGCCCTTTTTACCTTTTCAGATATCAGAACAGTAATATAGGATAAATTAATGGCAGGAAACAAACAGTAAACTAACCGTAAAAGCAAAAAAGGCCGGAATCGCTTCCCGACCTTATATTGCGTGACTTTATTTATTTGTTATCTTCGATTGTTTTAGCGCTTTATTTTCCGATGCAGAAACTGGAAAATATTTTCCCCAGCAAATCCTCCGAGGTAAATCGTCCGGTAATTTCTGCAAGGCTCATTTGCGCCTGGCTTAGATCTTCGGCGATCAGTTCGCCTGCTTGAGTGGTTTGTAATTGGTTTAAGGCGCTTTCGATAAATTCATCGGCTTTTTTTAAAGCTTCAATATGTCTTCTTCGGGCAATAAAAACATTGTCAGCCGCATCATTAAAGCCAACGCTTTGTTTAAGATGTTGGGTTAACAACTCCACGCCTTCACCTGTTTTAATGGAAAGATAAATCTGTGTATCATTTAAGGATTGTTTTATCTCAGGCGCCCTGCCTATAAGATCTATTTTGTTGTATATTTTGACAATATCAATATTTGGCGGCAGGGTTTTTAATTCATATTCTGTTTCGTGTTCGGTTACGTCAATCAGCAGTAGAATTTTGTCGGCTTTGCTGATTTCTTCGTGGGTTCTGCGGATGCCTTCTTTTTCTATGATATCGTCACTTTCGCGTAAACCCGCCGTATCGATAATGTGCAAGGGCAAACCATCAAGCTGGATGCGTTCTCTTAATATGTCTCGCGTAGTTCCGGCTATATCGGTGACAATAGCCGCTTCATGTCCGGCCAGGGCATTGAGCAGGCTTGATTTGCCGGCATTGGGCTTGCCGGCCAGGACAACCGTCATACCGTCGCGTAATATACGACCTTGCTGGGCAGTTTTTTGTATTTGCTTAATGCTGTGCAATAGCTTTATCAGATGGTTTTCGACGACGCCATCGGTCAAAAAATCGATTTCTTCATCCACAAAATCAATAGCGGCTTCAACATAAGTTCTAAGCTCTGTCAATTCCTCGACCAGCTCATTGATTTGGGAAGAAAACTCGCCCTGCATTGATTTTTGTGCAGAACGGACTGATTGTTCTGTACTGCTTTCAATTAAATCAGCGACCGCTTCGGCCTGTGCCAAATCAAGTTTATTATTAAGAAAAGCGCGTTCGGTAAATTCTCCGGGATTTGCCAGCCGCGCGCCGACAGATATAACCCGGCTCAACAGCATATCCAATACGACTGAGCCACCGTGCCCTTGAAGTTCAAGTATATCTTCACCGGTGTATGAAGCAGGCGCAGGGAAAAAAAGAGCAATACCGGAATCAATGACTGAGCCGTCGTCCTCAATAAAAGACGAATAAAGCGCTTGTCTCGGAACTAAAGGTTTAGTAAGAATTTGTCTGCCAATGTCAGGAACCAAAGCGCCTGAAATGCGGATGATGCCAATACCGCCATTCCCTGGCGGCGTGGCACGAGCTGCAATGGTGTCACAGTTTTCAATAGCCACTTAGTGCTGTTCAGCTGCACTTATTTTTTTGGTGATATAGGTCTGTTGAATAATAGACAAGGTATTATTGACAACCCAGTATAAGACCAGACCCGCCGGAAAAAACAGAAAGAAAATAGTGAAGACGATAGGGAACATCTTCATTACTTTGGCCTGAATAGGATCAATAGGGGCTGGATTCAGACTTTGCTGAATTTTCATGGTAATGCCCATTATAATAGGCAATACGAAAAAAGGATCCTGTATGGATAAGTCCTGTATCCATAATATAAAAGGCGCCTGGCGAAATTCAACCGTCTCGCTCAGTACCCAGTACAAGGACATGAACACCGGAATCTGCACGAAAAGCGGCAAACAGCCGCCCAGAGGATTAACTTTTTCTTTCTTATACATCGCCATCATTTCAGTATTGAAACGGGCCCTGTCATCCGCAAAACGTTCCTGCATCTCTTTAAGTCGCGGCTGAATTTTACGCATTTTAGCCATTGATTTGTAACTGGCTTGCGACAATGGAAATAACAGTAATTTAATAAACAGGGTTACACCCACAATTGCCCAGCCCCAGTTACCCGTGAAGCTGTGTATCTTATTCAATAGCCAGTAAATAGGTTTACCAATAAAGGTTAAAACGCTGTAATCGACCGTAAGCTCAAGTCCTTTTGCTGTTTTTTCCATCATCGGCTGGATTTTTGGGCCGGCAAATAGCCGCGAAACAAATTGGACTTCTGAACCTGGCGCTGCGGTTTTCGAAGGCGTATAAGAGCCTATGACAAACCGGTTGTCTTTAAGCGCTTTAGTATAGAAATGGTTTTCCTGATCAGCTTGAGGAATCCATGCCGAAGCAAAATAATGTTGAATCATCGCAGCCCAGCCGCCCTTACTGGCCACATCAAGATTATCTTCAGCCATATCATCAAAACTTATCTTTTGGTATTTATCTTTTTCCGTATAAATAACACCACCATCATACGCTCTTAAACCGCCGGTTAGCATATTGCCTTTGCCTTCATTATTGGGCACTCTTAATAATTGGCTGTATTGTCTTCCTGACCATGCTGTTCCGGTATTATTTATGGCATTTTGTTCAAGCGTTATCTCATAGCTTCCAGGTTTAAAGGTAAATAATTTAGTCACCATAAGGCCATTGTTATCCGTCCATTTCAAGGGAACTGCCAAGCTCTCTTGTCCAGGTTGTAAGGTGTAGCGGTCTTGTTCGGAGGTAAAAACGGATTGATGATTAGGCGCAGATGCGGAACTGCTGTCCGAAATCAAACCACTTTGCGCGATAAACAATTTTTTCTCATCGCTGTTAAATAAACGTACGGGAACCGGTTTGTTTTCCGGAATTGACAGACCGATCATGTTACGTAAATTATTTACAAAGGTATTGGCTTTTTCTACTGGATAGTTGAGTAAGTCCAGATTACGGATAGTGCCTCCCTGCAGATCGATTTCCAGCGCAATAACATCTGTTTTGACAGTAACAATATTAGCTGTAGTGGCGGGAGCATCGCTAGGGGTTGCAGATGTTTTCTCTGCCGTTTCAGTTTGTGCTCCTCCGCCCGTAGGCAGTTCTTCCTGAATATTGTTGACCGGAGGATTTACAGCGGTTGCAGGTTCAGGTTTTGGGCCATAGTCTGCTTGCCAGGCTTGCCACAACATAATAACAAGCATGGCAAAAGTAACGATCAGTAAAAATCTTATATTATCCATTATTCTTATTACCAAATTTTTCTGGGACCGGATCAATGCCACCTGGATGAAAAGGATGGCATTTTAATAATCTTCTGAGAGCGAGATAGCTACCTATAAAGGCGCCATGGCGTTGAAGTGCTTCCAAGGCATAACTTGAACAGCTCGGATAGAAACGGCAGCTTGGGACAAGCAGGGGGCTAATAAAGTATTTATAAAACTTTATAATGGCTATGAGCATGAAGCGCATCGGATTACTATTTTATGCCAATGCCGCTCCAGGGATTTCCTTAATAATTCCGGCGGAGCATCTGCTGCATCCTTGCGAGCCAGTACAACAATATCCAGGTTTCCCAAGTGTTGTTGTGTTCTAAAATTTTCCCGGACAGCGCGTTTAATCACGTTCCTATGTACTGCCTTTTTTATAGTTTTTTTGGCAATCGCCAAGCCTAGCCTGGAATATTGAAAATCATTCTTTATGGCTAAAAGAGTAAAATACTGGTCACCTGATTTTACGGGCCGGTCAAAAACTTTTTTAAATTCAGCCGGTTTTTTTAACCGTAATCGCGAGGGAAAACAAAAAAACTTCTGCGTCGTCCCATAGTCAATTAAACAGTTAACTGGGCGCGACCTTTTGCTCTGCGGGAATTAAGAACTTTACGACCACCTACAGTTGCCATTCTTGCGCGAAAACCGTGAGTTCTGGCACGTTTAATCTTGCTGGGTTGATATGTTCTTTTCATTTACTTAAAGCCTGATCAGATAGGGGTTAATAAAAACAGATAAAAAAGCCAGAGAATGATAAAATAAATCCCCTAGTCTGTCAATTCTGTAGTCCGGTGTTTTATTGTTGTATAGTAGCAGAATACAAGACGTTTTCGCTAATTAAATCAACGGTTATCTATTTAAATGAGTTCAATTTGGAATAACTGTCTTTCTAAACTTGAAAACGAAATCTCCGACTCAGATTTCAGTACCTGGATACGACCTCTTCAGGCAATTGAAAGTAATGGGCAAATAAAATTGCTTGCCCCTAATCGTTTTGTACTGGATTGGGTTAAAGAACATCATTTTGCAAAAATTGAAGAATCTATTCATGAATTTTCTGACGGCAAACTGGACTTGAATCTGGAAATTGGCTCGAAAAAATCGATGCCGCCTACTACAGAAAAACCGGTTATAGCAAAAGAAGCAAAAAAAGCTAGCCCTCACTTTCTTAATTATGCGTTTACTTTTGATAATTTTGTTGAAGGAAAATCTAACCAGTTAGCGAAGGCCGCATCAATCCAGGTTTCTGAAAATATTGGCAAAGCGTATAACCCCTTGCTTATTTACGGCAGTTCAGGTCTTGGTAAAACTCACTTAATGCATGCCGTAGGTAATGCCGTTTTACAAAAAAAAACATCAGCAATTATCGTTTATCTTCATTCGGAAAAATTTGTTCAGGATATGGTTAGAGCGTTGCAACAGAACTCCATCAATACTTTTAAAGACTATTACCGTGGGGTTGATGTACTTTTAATTGATGATATTCAGTTCTTTGCCGGTAAAGAACGCTCACAGGAAGAGTTTTTCCATACCTTCAACACTTTATTGGAAAAGAAGCATCAGGTGGTTTTAACCTGTGATAAATACCCGAAAGAAATCATCGGTCTTGAAGACCGTTTAAAATCAAGGTTTGGCTGGGGCCTCCCCGTTTCAATCGAACCCCCCGATATGGAAACCAGAGCCGCTATTTTAATGAAAAAAGCAGCCCTGGCGAATGTGGTTCTACCCCAGGAGGTGGCTTTTTTTATTGCCAAAAGAATTCCTTCCAATGTCCGCGATCTTGAAGGCGCTTTAAGACGTGTTATAGCTAATGCGCAATTTACCGGCAGGGAAATTACTACTGAATTTACTAAAGAAGCCCTGCATGATTTGATTTCCTTGCAGGATAAACTTGTCAATATCGATAATATTCAAAAGACCGTTGCTGAATATTTTAAAATTCGAGTGGCCGATTTATCCTGTAAAAACAGAAGACAATCAATCACTAGGCCGCGTCAGATAGCCATGTGCCTGGCCAGGGAGTTGACTTCCCATAGCTTTCCGGAAATAGGCGATGCTTTCGGCGGGCGGGATCATACAACCGTTATGAATGCCTGTAAAAGAATTAACGAGCTAAAGGAGGCGGATAATAAGGTTGCCGAAGATTATTCCAATCTGTTGAGAACATTGTCTCATTAATTATCCAAGCCTGTAGAAAATCTGTGTATAAAATATATTTTTATTAAGACTCTTTATTTACTTACCAGCCATGCACAGCAAATTCCAACCTTAACAATCTCGTTTATCACCATCCCTCTTTTTGATTATTAACAGTCACATTCTGTTTTCAACAGTTATATAAGCGGGTAGTAATATGGAAAAAGTCTTTTATGAAATTCAATATTAATAGAGAAGCAATCCTGGTTCCCTTGCAACAGATAGTCAGTGTCATAGAAAAAAGACAGACTATGCCCATCCTGGCCAATGTGCTAATGGTTATTGAAAACAACCAGCTGATTTTAACAGGCACTGATCTGGAAATTCAGATTATCGCTAAAATCAACATAACCGCCGCAACGCCGGGCACGATTACCGTGCCGGCAAGAAAATTCCTGGATATTTGTCGATTGTTGCCTGCGGGGACTGAGATAAAGCTTGAGCAACAGGGCGATAAAGTAAAAATTCTAGCCAACCGTTGCCGCTTTTCCTTGAGCTCTCTGCCTGCTGGAAACTATCCTGAATTTGCTGAATCCGAGTTAGAGAAAAAATTTTCAATTAACGCAGGCAAGTTTAAAAAGGCGCTGGATAAGACTCTATTCTGCATGGCTAATCAGGATGTGCGTTATTATCTGAACGGCTTATTGCTTAATATTTCCAACAGCAAACTGAAGCTGGTGGCATCAGACGGCCATCGCTTATCTATTTACGAGGATACTTTAGATCAGTCTACAGGTTATGAAGCCAGGATCATTCTTCCCAGGAAAGGTGTTCTGGAACTTAGCCGATTGCTTGATGACCCTGAAGCGGAATTGAAGGTTGAGTTTTCCAGCAACAATATCCGGATTTTTATCGGCCACCTGGTTTTTTCAGCCAAACTGGTGGATTCAAAATACCCTGATTTCGGTAAAGTTTTCCAGCAGGAGTTAGGCAATCCGCTTCATATTCAAAAACAACTTTTAAAGGACGCCTTAACCCGCGTTGCCATTTTATCGAATGAAAAGTTCAAAGGAGTCACTTTTGATATTAATGCGGACAGTTTAAAAATCAGTACCCATAATCCCGAGCATGATGAAGCCGAAGAGGAACTTTTTATCGAATATACCGGCGAACCTTTATCTATTGCGTTTAATGCTCAATATTTATTGGATGCCGTTTCCAATCTTGATTCCGAACTTGCTGTATTAACCATAGCAAATAATGCCAGTAGCTGTTTTATTGATGAGCCTAATGACTGTGCATATAAATTTATTGTTATGCCAATGAGACTTTAAAAATCTTAGCATGAGCTTGCTGAGGCTGAATATTTATAATGTAAGAAACATCCTCAATGAATCAATTATTCCTTCTCCGGCAATTAATTTTATTTATGGAGAAAATGCCAGCGGCAAAAGCTCGCTTCTTGAAGCCATCTATATTTTAGGTCGGGCAAAATCTTTTCGTTCAGCGGCTATTAAGCCTGTTATTAATTTTGCCCACGATCATATAATTGTTTCTGCACAAGCTATGCAACCGAATGGCAATTATCTACATTTAGGCATTCAGATGGAGGAAGACAGTAAAAATTTTTGTTGCCATATTAACCACCATCCAACGCAAAAAAAATCCGATTTAGCTTATGCTTTACCGCTGCAACTTATTCATTCAAAAAGCTATGAACTGCTTGATGCCGGGCCGCAGGGTAGAAGAGAATTTTTAGACTGGGGCGTTTTCAATGATGAAATGCAATTTTTACTGGTGTGGCGGCGGTTCAAGAAAGCTCTACTGCAACGCAACTCTTTATTAAAAACAAGACAACTCGACCAGATTAATATCTGGAATAAAGAACTTGTCTATTACGGTCAAATTGTTCATGACTGTCGGCAGCGATACCTGGAAAAGGTTAAGCCGGTCTTTATTGAAATTATAAAGCGATTTCTGACCATTGAAGAAGTTGACTTGAAGCTTCTGTCCGGTTGGGATTCATCAAAGAAATTTTACGATGTTTTGACTGAAAACATTGAGAAGGATATTCGTTACGGCTTTACCCATAGCGGGCCTCATCGAGGCGATTTTCAATTAATGGTGAATAATAAATTGGCGAAAGATTATGTTTCCCGAGGACAATTAAAACTATTAATAATCAGTTTAAAGTTGGCGCAGGTTCAATTGCTGGCTATTGAAAATAATAATAGGGGATGTATTTTAATTGATGATTTTGCCGCAGAGCTGGATATTATTAACCGTGCCAAATTATTACATTATTTATCTGAAATCCAATGTCAGGTTTTTATAACTGCTATGGAAGTAGCTGAGTTTGGGGATTTGAGCCGCATTAAAAACTATAAAATGTTCCATATGGAACATGGAACAATTAAACCGCTATGATGTTCCACGTGGAACGTTCAAAACAGGAAAACACAAGTGCTCATGAGAAATAAAACAGATCAATACGATAGTACGAATATTCAAGTTTTAAAGGGACTGGATGCAGTAAGAAAACGCCCGGGTATGTATATTGGCGATACAGATGATGGCTCCGGCTTGCACCACATGGTTTTTGAAGTAGTCGATAATTCCATTGACGAGGCTTTGGCGGGCTACTGTAAAGAAATAAAAGTGCTTATTCAAACCAATGGCTCTGTCACAGTTTCTGATGATGGTCGCGGCATACCTGTCGATATTCATGAAGAAGAAGGAAGATCGGCGGCAGAAGTCATTATGACTGTGCTGCATGCAGGCGGTAAATTTAATGATAATGCATACAAGATTTCAGGTGGACTACACGGCGTGGGGATATCGGTCGTCAATGCCTTGTCTGAAGAACTGAATCTTGAAGTACGCAAGAATGGTCAACTATACAAGCAACAATATCGTATGGGTAATCCTGTCGCTCCCATAGCGGCAGTGGGTCCAGCGGAAGGAACCGGCACGTTAATAAATTTTAAGCCCAGTACCAAGACTTTCGGTGATGTTGAGTTTCACTATGACATTCTGGCAAAAAGACTGAGAGAATTATCGTTCCTCAATTCCGGTGTGCGCATTAGCCTGGAGGACGAGAATACCGATAAACACGATATATTTGAATTTCAAGGAGGCATCAGTGCTTTTGTTGCCCATCTCAATAAAAATAAAACACCGCTATTTTCAGAGATATTCTATTTTATTGCAGAAAAAGAGGGCGTCACCGTAGAGGTAGCCATGCAATGGAATGACTCCTATCAGGAGAATGTTTTTTGCTATACCAATAATATTCCTCAACGTGATGGCGGAAGTCATCTGGCAGGATTTAGAGGAGCATTAACCCGAACCATTAATCAATATATTGAATCCACAGGATTAGCGAAAAAGGAGAAAGTCACTACAACCGGCGATGATGCCCGAGAAGGATTGACAGCAGTGCTTTCGGTTAAAGTGCCTGATCCCAAGTTTTCATCTCAAACTAAAGATAAATTAGTGTCTTCAGAGGTTAAGCCGCTAGTTGAATCGACAATGAATGAGAAATTGCAGGAATTTCTGCTGGAAAAACCGCAGCTGGCAAAAGCTATCGTTAGCAAAATTGTAGATGCTGCCCGTGCCAGAGAAGCAGCCCGTAAAGCCCGTGAAATGACGCGTCGCAAGACAACGCTGGATATTGCAGGATTACCCGGGAAGCTGGCGGATTGTCAGGAAAAAGATCCGGCATTATCTGAACTGTTTCTGGTGGAAGGGGATTCTGCAGGCGGCTCAGCCAAACAGGGCCGAGACCGGCGTACACAAGCGATCCTGCCTTTAAAGGGAAAAATTCTTAATGTAGAGAAAGCCCGCTTTGACAAAATGATTTCTTCGGAAGAGGTAGGGACTTTAATTACGGCATTAGGCTGCGGTATAGGCAAGGATGAATATAACCTGGCCAAATTGCGTTATCACCGCATTATTATCATGACTGATGCGGATATAGACGGCTCGCATATCAGGACATTATTGCTAACTTTTTTTTACCGGCAATTGCCTGAAATAGTAGAAAAAGGCTACATCTACATTGCCCAACCGCCTTTATACAAGGTTAAAAAAGGTAAGCAAGAGCATTACGTAAAAGATGATGTTCAATTAAACGAATATCTGATTCAGATGGCATTGGATAAAGCCCAGCTTTTTACTGATGAAGCTGCGCCTCCCATTCAAGGTCATGGCCTTGAAAAACTGGCAAAAGAATTTATCGGTGTAGCCAGTGTAATCAATAGATTATCCAGGCGCTACGATGAAGCCTTTCTGGAGCAGTTTTCCTGTATGGAAGTTATCAATGATGAGCACAAGCAGGATAAGCAAAAGTTGGCTGCCTGGTTTGCCGAAATGGAGCGACAACTGACGGAAGGAAACAATAAAGCGGTATTTTCCATCGAGCTGGACTTCAAGGCTAGCACTGATTTTTCTGCCGTAGTTAATAAGCGCCTACATGGAATAACCAAAACTTTTGTAGTGCCTTCAGCCTTTTTCGCGGGTAAAGACTATCAGAAGATAGCGCAATATGCGCAAGATACTGCCGGGATGTTTAACGAAAGTTCATTTATGCAGATGGGAGAAAGACAACAGCATGTCAGCAGTTTTAAACAAGCTTTTGAATGGATGATGAGAGAGATTAAGAAAGGCCAGCATATCCAGCGTTACAAAGGGCTGGGTGAAATGAACCCTGAACAATTATGGGAAACCACGCTGGATGCTAATAACAGGCGTTTGCTTCAGGTTAAAATTGAAGATGTTATTGCAGCCGATGAGATTTTTACGACGCTGATGGGCGACGTAGTAGAACCTAGGCGGGACTTTATCGCCAAAAATGCACTGGATGTAACTAATCTGGATGTTTAATGCACAAAATAGACTCAAATGAGGGCAAATTTTGTTACTAAGAGGAAAAAAACGATAGCTTACATAAAATCAGGGCATTCTCATGAACAATTTTTCACAACTTAACTCATAAAAAATAGAGAAAACATGTTAGATATTGTCAACGCTGTCATTACCAATGAGTCACCATTAGTGAAGTTATTAGGGGATTTTGATTCTTCCTTTGTTGGGTATGTATATGTCATGCAATTTGATCAAGCACATGTCCTAACGAATGACGAGTTCAAGAGGAAAGTAAATGGCATTCCACATAACTCTTTTCTAGTCGCCGCAGGATTCCATCCAGAAAAATATAATGATTCGAATCATATTGACCGTGAAGTAGTATTGCTTCGAGTTTTAGAGCCAGTCCCACTTCCACAGGACAGCGATTTTGTACGTACGCGTATTGAACATCATCAACGACGAACTGTTGAAGAGAAGTATCCGGTAGGCGTTAATGATGGGCATGATCCGATTACAGCTAATGAACTCCAGGCGGGAGGGCTGGGCTGCAGTGTATTAGGCACATTTTTCATAGACGATGACGGGCATCTACGGCTAGGTAGCGATATTGAAAATTTCATGAGTTTATCGCGAATGCGTGCATTTAAGCCGCGTGGAGACGCACTTGCAACCATTGTTAATCATGTCAACCCAGAAATACGATTGAAAGCAACAGAAGAAGCTCAGAAAGCGGGGTTTCATCAAATTCCATCCCCCATCCATATAGGAACGGTGCGTTACACCTCAACCGCACGTTTGCATCGAGGAAAAGGTGAAGCAAAGGTGGACGTGATGGTTCAGCCAACTGATTTCCTCGCTCGTCGTACCGCAGTGTTTGGCATGACCCGTACTGGCAAATCAAATACTGTGAAGACAACCGTGTCAGCCGTTGCGTTAGCTGCAATGAGCGATGGTATCCCTGTTGGACAGTTAATCTTTGACATTAATGGTGAGTATGCAAATGCTAATCATCAGGACGATGGAAGTTCGATTGCTGATGTTTTTCCGAGACAAACCGTTCGTTATCGTGCAATGGAAACACAGGGCTTCGAAGACCTCCGAACTAACTTTTATACTGAAGTTGATCAGGCATTAAATCTCATTCAAGCACTTTTCAAACAAGATACATCACCTTTTACTGGTCAAGATTTAGACACTTTCATGACATCAACATTAGAAGAGCCTGATACGGATGAGCGATCAGAGCACTATCGTTGAAAGGTTCGTAAGGCAATTTTCCAATGTCTGTTGAAGAAAGCTGATTACGCAGTACCCGGCAATTTCAAGGTTCGCGTTCCGAAAAGCAAGTCTATTCTTGATCAAATCAAACGTTGGGCGAGTGCTCAAAATCCCCCTCATGAAGTAACGATACCCAGTGCTGAGGAAGTGTCTCTGAGCGAGGCAAGTGCATGGTTTGAGTTTTTGCGCTTTATAAATTTGAGACTGCGTGAAGAACAAAAAGAGGCGAGACAACCAGTACTAGGGCTGAAGTCGAGTACCCCAGGCAACGCATGGATTGACCCGGTCATGGAATCCTACTTAAACATGCTTGTGCGCCAAAACAGTCAAGATAGACCATTTGGAGGCTATCGAGCTATCGGCAAGTATAAGACTTATCACTCCAGCCGAAGAACTGCTGATGTAACGGAAGAAGTTATCGGTCACCTGGATGCTGGGAAGATTGTTATTCTCGATCTTTCCGCAGGTCCAGTTGAAATACGTACTGTGCTTTCGGAGCGAATTGCCCGACAAATTTTTGAACGTCAGATGGCGGCGATGCATCAGAATGAAACGCCCAAAAATATCGTTTTATACGTAGAGGAGGCGCATAACCTTATTGGCAAAAAGGCCGACCTCAACAGCACTTGGCCACGCATCGCAAAGGAAGGTGCAAAAGCACGCATTGCATTTGTCTATGCGACCCAAGAACCCTCTTCGGTACACCCCAACATCTTAGCAAACACCGAGAATTGGTTTGTTACGCATCTTAACAATGATGATGAGCTTAAAACCCTAGGCAAGTTCTATGATTATAGCGATTTCATAGGCTCTCTCAAAGCCGCCCAGGATGTTGGCTTTGCACGTATTAAAACTCTTTCATCACCCTTTGTGATCCCAACCCAGATTAATCGTTTCTCTCCGGAAGAGATCAAACAGCGCATTGCATCAATTATTACAACCGGGAGGAGTAATGCCATATAACGGCCAGACTGCGGGAAAAGGCGGACATTCCGACTTTGTACGCAATCCAGATGTACAGGCTTTTCTCCATGACTGCGACTACATGCGGCCTCCTAGCGATGCAGAAGGCAAGGCTATGGCTGCATCCTTCAGTAAAGCGCCTGCAGATGTATCGCCACGATTGCCAGAGTATGTTCTGGCATCTGATGCTAGCAAAAGGGATGAGCCGATTAACGAAAAACTCCCGAGCACACAAATTGGCTTCATAAAAGTGAGTCATGTACTCATTCAAATGAATAAGTATGCCGAACTCATAGACCCAATAACGCGCTTCGTTGATCCATTCAAGGTGGCTGAGCTACATAGAAATGCTTCGCCTATTACCTACACACTCCCGGGAAGCAATATTAGATATAAAGGAGCGAAAAGTGTAAAAGACGGCTTTCGACATGCCGTATATTCCCAACTCGGTGAAGATCGGGCCGGGGGTGATAAGTATCAATTTATTCTAACTGATACGTTATTTGCACTTAGTAACAATAAGGTTGTGGTTAATCGTTGTCCATCATGTAATTCAGAACATGAATTTGTCTTTGTGCCCAAAACACAAACTTTACCATGTAAGGTATGTGACGCCATCATCTACATGACGGATTGGTTACGTCTGCATGAGGGGATATCTGACTTCGGAGACAATACAGTAGCCATTACTCGGATGATGAGCTGCATTGAGCATTTACTTCTTATGGCGTTTATCCGTCAAGTATTTGAAGCCGATGTACGAGCGTTGTCCAAGATGGCTTTTGTAATAGATGGGCCACTGGCAATTTTTGGGCAACCGGCAAAGCTGCATGCTCGCATTATGGCATTTCTCTTTACTGTCAATCTTAAACTTGCCGAATTGAAGAAAGAGCCTTTATTAGTGTTGGGATTACAGAAAACGGGTGAGGTTATGGATCATGCCAACATGATGTCGCGTTTTCTTCCTTCAGGTGTTTTACGAATTCTGGATGATGATTATCGTAATAAATATATAAAAGGAAGCGATGCGCCTGCCGCTAATTTCGGCAATGAAACCTACTTTGGACAAGATTTTCTGTTCAAGACTGAACGAGGAAGGATTTTTAACTTTGCCATTCCATATATGCATCCAAATAAAAAAAACGAAAACGGAGCGAACTTCGCCCAACTGAAGGCTGATCCCAAAGCATATGGATCTCTGATTGTTCGAGCATGCGATTTTATTCGACACTTCGAACTCGACCTTTACGATAGTTCAATTGTTCCTGTTGCGCTTGCACACCGCCACGCTTCGATCAGTATTACACCTGGAGGAAAAGTGTTAGACATTATCACAAAAGCCGGACTTTCGCGTACCTAAAGTACCTGGTATAAAGAAAGATTACAGCGCGGAATCGCCAAAATAAAAGATGGCTATCGGAGACAAAACTTGGTCTATATATGACAAAGTAATATATCCTTGGATTATTAATGGCTTTTAATACCCCACTTCGATACCCAGGCGGCAAAGGACGCTTATCGAATTTTGTGCGGGAGACTATTGATCTCAATGGCTTGCGTGGAGGGGAATATGTAGAATTGTACGCTGGGGGAGCGGGCATCGCCATTACGCTGCTTCTGAATAATGTTGTTAGTCGGGTGCATATCAATGATCTCAATCGCTCTATTTATGCCTTTTGGAACACCGTATTGCACAATAGTGATAGGTTGTGCCAGCGCATTACCAAGACTAATGTAACTATTGAGGAATGGGCCAAGCAGCGGGCAGTACAATCTGACATAAATGCCTCAATGTTTGATTTGGGCTTCTCGACTTTTTTCCTTAATCGGACCAATCATTCTGGAATCATTGGGGCTGGCGCAATTGGCGGCAAGAATCAAGCCGGGCACTGGAAACTCGATGCCCGATTTAATAAGCCGGATCTTGTGGCGCGAATCCAAAAAATAGCGGCAATGTCAGACCGAATATCTTTATATGATCGTGATGCATCAGCTTTTATTAAGCATGAACTTCCAAATATTACTGATATGGCTTTGGTCTACTTAGACCCACCTTACTATGTAAAAGGCAAGGGGCTATATCAAAATCACTATGACTATGCCGATCATGCAGAGATTGCGGGCTTGGTTACTTCTATTAAGCAAAAGTGGTTAGTAACTTATGATAATAATGATCGCATTAAGGCTTTTTATAGCGACTTTCCGCAACGTAATTTTGGGCTGAAATATAGTGCAAACGGTCGATATTGCGGTAATGAAGTTTTAATAACTAAACCGAATTTAATCCTTCCCCCAATGGTGCAGCCAACCCGTGCTGCTTTGCCAATTAGCTTGCTTAAAAATAAAAACACTATCTTATAAGTCGGCACACTTTGTGGAATAGGAAAAGTTAATAAATTGAAATTCCGGCTAAAAAAGTTATATACTTTTGTTGTTATCAATGCAGAGTTTGTTTTATAAGCCGTGGTTAAACTAACGGCTAAACTTGTTTCAGCAAGCTTTGTATTTCAGCCTGAATCTTCTTTCGAAAAAACAGAAACTTCCAGCGCGTTCCGCCACATTGCTTCCATAAAATGGCGGAACGCATCCCTGCCAGCAGCAAGGCGCGTATTTTATTGGCAATTTCAGTCCTGGATAAATATTCCTGTTCGCCACTGACCATGATTCTAGGTTGCATGGTACTGATGGTGCTGTGATAAATTTCGCCAAGATTTGCCAGCACATTTTCATGCAACAGGCCAAAATGTTCACTTTGGGCCTGGGCTCTGGTAATTCCGGTGTGTATGGACTTGATCATGTCCGGCCGGGCGGTTAGCTGTTTTTCCAGAAAAATCAGCGAAGCGGAATAACGGGCCTGCTCAGGATTGGCAATTTTATACCCTGCCATTTGAAGGTTAAGTTGTTCAAGGCCAAGTTTGACGCCGGTTAAGCTGCCATAAATATCGGTAACACTGTCGGAATCGATTTTCAAAACACTGGCAATACTGGCCTCCATAGCAGCCGGCTCGGCAATGCCTGTGGTTGCCAGTTGTTGAACCAGGGCTGCTGCCTGGGCTATGCCGGCCAGCGCTATAGTTTGGTTGGTAATGGTGTTTAATTGCATAAGTTTCTGTTTACAGAATGGTATGAGATCCGGCCCTCTAATTCAGATTGCTCAGGACATCTTTAGCCCAGTTAATACTCTGCACATAGGCTTCGCCAATTTTTTTTTGATCCAGATCCTTAAACGTCATGGCCAGAAGATCCCAATGCTCATAATTAATAACGCATTTAAGAGCTTCACCGCCTACGCCTTCCTTATTTAATATGGCTGATGGAATATCCGGAGCCAACGGCAGATTTTTAAGCGCTTCTTCCAGAGAAATGTCCAGAATACTGTCCAGGCTTGATAAAATACCGATTAGAAAAAAATGGTCGGGCCTATCGCCAATAAGACTTGCCAACTGCTCACACATTTTTCCCCGGATCAAGGCATTTTGCAGCACTGCTTCCGGTTTATTGGACAGTGAAGCCAATGTCAGTATATTTATCCATCGGGTTAATTCCTTAAGGCCAAGATAGGAAATAGCATGTCTGATTGATTCAATTCTATTGGGCAAGGCAAAAAAGGCCGAATTTATATAATGCAACAGTTTATAGCTGAGCCCGACATCCTGGGATATTATTTTGGATAAGTCTTCAAACTCAACATGGGGATTATTAACAACAGTTAACAATCTAATGGCCGCGGATTGATTGATGCCAAGGCGTTTGCCTGCAACAATGTTGGGTTTATTGAAAAAGTAGCCCTGAAAATAATCACAGCCCAAATCGCGAAGATACTGAAATTCATCAAGTGTTTCTACTTTTTCTGCCAGCAATTTTACGTTATAGGGCTTGAGTAGTTTTATCAACTCGCGGGTTTTAGCCTCGCCCATTTCCAGAATATCCAGTTTGATAATGTCGGCAAACTCTATCAGGGCCTCCCATTCCTCGGAAAAGACAAAATCATCCAGAGCAATGGTATAGCCCAGCCGGGATAGTTCTTTTAAGTTATTGATGATCTGTGAGTCAATCTCAACAGTTTCCAGAACTTCAATGGCTATGCGGTCTTTAGGAAGACTTAATGCCGTTTTTTCCAGAATATTCCGGGTGGTGAAATTAATAAAAGCTTTATGAGGTCCTACAATATTATTGATCCCCAGCTCCAGAATACAATCCGTAATGACCTGGTTTGTGGCTTGCGTGGCATCGTCTTTATGATTTAAATCAAAATCCTGACCTCGAAAAAGAAGCTCATAGGCGTAAATATTCAGCTTCTGATCGAAAATCTGCTGCCGCCCGATAATAAAGTCTGACATTGTGTTGATTTAAGGTTTTAAATTCAAATTATAATGATTTTAACAGTTAAATTAACTATTTGATGAAAAATAACGGCACGGGCAAGTCTGTGAAAGAGGATTTGTTGCTTACTTAAATTCCCGCATTACCTATATGCCTTGGCAGACATTTGCCGGAATTCAAAAAGCAATGGAATAAATAACCCAGGTTCATGAAATAAAAGCAAAAAGGTCAAAAATAAGTTTAAGGAAGTTTTATATTCTGATTATGATTAGGGCAATACTGTGATCTTTAGCCACGGTGATGTATTTGTAATATATGGAAAGTTATAAATGATATTGGTAGTCTAAGCATCAATACAAAATAGGTGACGTTGTGGCAGTCGCGAGTATGATATATCCAAAAAAACTGACTCGAGGAGAGCAAATATGACTGAATTTTTATTGTTAACGGTAAGCGGTATGAAATGCGCTGGTTGTGAATCCAACGTAACGGCGAAATTGAAAGCTCTTGAGGGCGTCAGATCGGTCAAGGCTTCGAGCCAAAACAAAGAAGTCAGCATTGAATATGATGCTGATAAAACTGATCTGAACGCCATCAAAGAGGCTATTACTTCGGCCGGCTACACAGTAGAGTAAGGTAGCGGCGCTTAGGTTCATCGGTTATTTATATCAAAAAGGTATTTTCATGAGCACGGAAGAAATTTCTGATACTGCAACGGCCGAATTACGCTTGTCCATTTTAGGAATGAGCTGTGCGGGCTGTGTCAATGCTGTTGAGAGTGCTTTAGCCTCGGTTCCGGGAGTGACTTCCGTGCGGGTCAATTTTGCGGATCATTCTGCCATGGTTAAAGGCTATGCCGATCCTGAATTATTAACACAAGCGGTTAAAGAAGCCGGTTATGAGGCGGCTGTTATGGAAGGATTCGAGGATCCTGAGGAACAGGAAGAACTGGAATTACAGCGCTACCGAAAACTGAGGAGAAAAGCACTGGTAGCGGGAATATTTGGCGCTTCACTAATGGCGGGCGAGCACCTGAATTGGCTTCCCGAAATTGGTTCAGAGACAGGACTATGGTTCTGGCCGGAAATTGCGCTTATTACCTTAAGTATTTTAATTTATTCAGGCTGGCATTTTTATAGCGGGGCGGTCAAGGCATTAGGTCACGGCCAGGCCAATATGGATACCCTGATCGCCTTGGGTACGGGTTCGGCATGGTTGTATTCCTGTGTAGTTATTGACTATTACGATACTCTGCCTTCACTGGCAAAACATGCCTATTTTGAAGCCGCTGTGATAATTCTGGCCTTTATTAATCTTGGAACTGCGCTCGAAACCTTGGCAAGAGGCAAAACCTCCAGCGCCATCCGTAAATTAATTGGTTTGCAGCCGCGTACGGCCAGAGTAGTCAGAAATGGCGAAGAAATGGATATTCCTATCACGGAAGTAGGTTTGGGGGAAACGTTAAGGGTCAGGCCTGGTGAAAAAATTCCCGTGGATGGCGTAGTTTTGGAAGGCCATTCAACCATTGATGAATCCATGCTCACTGGCGAGCCCATGCCGATAGAAAAAACTGCTGGTTCTGACGTTGTAGCCGGGACCATGAATCAAATCGGCAGTTTTCTGTTTAAGGCCATACGTATCGGCCGCGATACGGCGTTAGCCCAAATTATTAAAAGTGTTCGTCAGGCCCAAAACAGCAAACCTGAAATTTCCCGCCTGGCGGATAAAGTAGCCGGTATTTTTGTTCCTGCTGTTGTGGCCGTATCGATACTGACTTTCCTGATCTGGTATGTATGGGGGCCTGACCCTTACCTGGGCTATGCGTTCGTTACTTCAATGACGGTTCTGGTTATTGCCTGTCCCTGCGCATTAGGTTTAGCGACGCCTATTTCGGTGATGGTCGCTGTCGGCAGAGCCGCCCAATCAGGAATCTTGATCCGTAATGGCAATGCCTTGCAAGCGGCCGGCAAGCTGAATTGTTTGGTTCTGGATAAAACAGGTACGGTAACCGAAGGCAAACCGGTCGTTTCAACTGTTGAAGCACTGGGCAATTATAGCCGGGAAACCATACTGCAATTGGCTGCCAGCATTGAATCAGGCTCGGAACATCCGCTAGCTGCAAGTATATTGGCGGCTGCAGACCATAAACAACTGAAGCTGGAAAAAATTAGCCAGTTTGAAGCCATCGCCGGCCGCGGGGTAATAGCGATAATCAACGGGAAGCGCGTGTTTTTCGGCAACAAGGCGTTAATGGATCAAAAAGGCGTCAAATTTACCCGCTATAACAATAAGCTGGAAAAATTGTCTGCATCAGGTCAAACGCCTGTGCTGCTTGCAATCGACAATGAGGCGGCGGGTATCATTGCCGTTTCTGATCCGATTAAAAAGGATTCGGCAACAGCAGTGCAACTGATGAAAAGCCAGAATATGCGTATAA
>NZ_CADCXN010000089.1 GCF_902806695.1 Candidatus Methylobacter favarea
TTCGTCTTTTCATCGGTTCCCTGATGACATTATCTCGGGTTGTCAATAACGTTTACTATAACCATTTGGCTTGATCGAGTGAAACAAGATTTTTATTACGGGTTATTTGCGGTTTGTTGTACTAGAGTTATTCACTTTAATTTTTCTAGCGATTAATAACAGGATTCCATCATCGCCTACTAATCCTATTATACACGTGAAACCTCTAACGGGCGACAAGTTTAAAATAAACAAGAATCTGTTGAAATGAATATCCTGGGCCGGTTTTTTTATAAAGCCGTGTCGTATACTGGACTTTTCTAAAGAGTTTGGTAATGTATCTGCCTTGCTCAAAAAACTGGCATTGTAATGACTTTGATTACCGAGGCAGTATCGGAGTCCCTGGTATGACTTCTGTAAACATATAAAATACCGCCGCTATTATAGGCAGACAGTAGGTGTTTTTTATCCCATGAGAGAAGTAATGATTATGAATGCTCGCAAGCTGTGCTTTAACTTATTCCTATGCTCAGCGCTTATCTTGTTTATTGCCGGGTTACTGACTTATATTAGTTATAAAAAAGATATGATGCTTCTAAAATCTATTGTCCACGAACATATTTCGATTCAGAATTCGCCATCTTTATTTGAATCGGCTAATCATTGGGTTTACCAAAACCAGGGTTTTAAAAAAAATACTGAGTTTTTTCTCATTCCTTACTTAGGACCTACGCCCGTCCAAGTATTGGAAAAAGGCGGGGATTGTGCTGATAAATCGCGCTTATTAATGGCCCTGCTTGAAGCCGCCGGTATCGATTCCAGCTTAGTGATGTTATATAGCGTCGACGGCAAGCCTACTCATACCATTGTTGAAGTGAGGGACGACCAGTTAAAAGCCGTCGCCGATCCTGTTTATGATATCGTTTTTCCTAAACCAAATAATGGTTTTTATGGCTTACAAGAATTGCGTATAAATCCAGCAATTTTACCCCATAGGCTGGATGACCTGGTTCAGTTAAGAGGCGATACTAATAAAATTGCATTTTACAAACGAGAAATTGAAAACTATCAATTTGCCACCACCTTGAATTGGAATAAAAATGCGCTGTTGCGTTTTATTGCCAGCAGTTTGGAACAAATGGGCATTGAAGCCAATACTGTGCGTAGACCTCATTTTTTAGATGATCCAAAGTATTTTCTATCTATAGTATTTTTTGTGAGTAGTTTGTTGTTAATTATTTTCGCTTGGCTAGTTAGGAAGCAACAGAATACCACGCCGCTGGCGACTTAAATTCCACTGAACCTCTACACCCGCCGTCCGAGCACAAGCGTTGTTGGGCAGGAGCTTGGAGTTTAATGGCAGGCGGATCAAGCGCGAACCTAAGAGTTTTGACTAAGGGGGTTTCATCATGAATAGAACCATTCAACAGCACATGATTACTGTGCCTGGCGAACACGGTCTTTTCAGTATTGAATATCTAACGGCTGGACAGGGGACACCCGTCCTGTTGCTCCACGGCGCCGCGGATAGCGCTCAGTCCTGGCAGTGGATCATGCCTCATCTGGCCTCCGAACATTCGTTATATGCGCTGAGTTTGCCGGGATTTGGCGGTAGCGACCAGTCGGCGCGCCGGGATTATTCCCCCAGGCGCCTTACGGACTTCGTCTTGTCTTTTCTCGATTATCTTGGCCTTGAACGAGTAAGCGTGATCGGCCATTCGCTAGGCGGGCTGATCGCCGCCCATCTTTCGCTCCAACATCCAATCCGCGTCGTGGCCATGGCGCTTATAAGCTCTGCCGGATTAGGATACGAGGTAAGCCCTATGGTACGAAAGCTGATTGTGCCAGGAGCAGGGGAATTTCTATCCTTCTGGTGCAAAACGCCTCTTGGAGCCTGGCAATGGTCAGTAGGGCTGTCACAACTGCTGTTTTTCAAGACCGAGTCAATTCCTTGGGCCTGGTACTGCCAGCTCTATCGACTGGCTCTTATTCCTAGATACATGGAAGCTATTGTGCTCGCCCTCAGGACTAACAACACCCTTTGGAGTCAATGGGAATCCGTAATCGTGCTTGATCGGCTCCATCAGTTAACAATGCCAGTACTGGTGCTGTGGGGAGATCGCGACCAGATTTTCCCGGTTCGGCAGGGCCAGTCCGCCGTAGAACGCCTGACCTGCGGTCAACTAATCGTCCTGCCCAACTGTGGACACATGGCTCAGGTTGAGCAGTCAAGACAGGTCGTGTTGGCTTTAGAGGTATTCTTAGCCGCTACCGAGGATCGGCCAAGTAAGATAAACCGGGCGTCAAGCTGTTACTAATCCTGAGCTTTAATGGACAAAGACAATTGGCAATAATCAAAAAAGAAGGTTAAACGATTAACCTTCTCCAAGTCATCATAAAATGTTAACACTAATAACGATAAATCCAGGGATATTAACATGAGTTCTATTTATGGCTGGTGGTCGCCGAAAATAATCTATCCCACTAACCTTGTCGAGGATCAAAGGATAGCTTCCCAAGGTCTGCCTGTAACTTCCGGGAAGATTGCCGGTTTTCAGAAAATGGCTGAAGTTGGCGGCAATGGCATCAAGACAGTACCTAGTATTTACCAGTCTGATCAATTATTAATTATTATTGATGGCGCCCCGCAATGGCAGGACAGTTCGTTAGCTGCGCTTGCGCGCACCCATGGCGCAGCCCAGGCATTAGCCGAAGGTTTTGTGCGCTATGGGCGTTCGGTCATCGAGAAAATGCGCGGGCCTTTTGCCTTTAGTTTGATAGCTTCTGAAAACCACTATGCCTTGTTGGCAATAGACCGGCTTGGCATTCGGCCGCTTGCTTTCAAGATTAGCGATGATCTGCTGGTATTCGGTTCGCAGCTTGATCAAATTACGGCACATCCCGGAGTTAAAGCCGAAATCGATCCGCAGGCCATTTTTAATTACCTGTATTTCCATATGGTGCCAAGTCCGGGCGCCGTTTATAATGGCATATCAAAACTTCAGCCCGGCGAGTTTGTGGAATTCAAAAATGGACAAGCGACCCGGGATTTTTACTGGCAATTACCTTATAAAGACAGTGGATTGTCCAAAAAAGAGCTGCTCACACAATTGCATTTCCAGCTGAAACAATCGGTAGCCGGCTGCTTGCCTGATCGTCAAACCGGAACTTTCCTGAGCGGAGGTCTTGACAGCAGTACAGTCACGGGTATTTATCAGGAAATAACGGACTATCCTGTAGAAGCTTTTTCTATCGGCTTTGATGCCGATGGCTACGATGAAATGGAATATGCGAGGGCTACGGCAAGACACTTTAATGTCAATTTGCATGAATACTATGTCACCCCTGCTGATGTTTTAAAAGCGATTCCATTAATAGCACAAACCTATGATGAGCCCTTCGGCAATGCTTCCGCTATACCTGCTTTCTATTGTGCCAAATTCGCTCAAGAGCAAGGCATGCAGCAATTATTAGCCGGTGACGGCGGAGATGAAATTTTTGCCGGTAATGCCCGCTATGCCAAGCAAAAAATGTTCGATCTGTATCGCCACATCCCCGGCATTGGAAAGTCATTATTGGAACCCCTGGCGTTTCACCTGCCGCCGCTTGGAAAGGTTAAAAGCTATATTGACCAGGCTAAAATTGCTATGCCGGACCGCATGGAGACCTATAATTTTTTACACAGATCACCATTGATGGAGATTTTTTCTGCGGATTTTATCAAACAAATCAATCCTGAGATGTCTCTGCAAAATCTCAGGCATACCTATAACCGGTCTTCTTCCGATGATTTGGTTAAAAAGATGCTCTTTTTAGACGGAAAATTTACCCTGGCGGATAATGATCTTAGAAAAGTCAATCGAATGTGCGAGCTTGCCGGTATTGACGTGCAATATCCTATGCTACAGGAAAATCTCGTGGACTTTGCCGCTTCGATTCCCTCCAAATGGCTGATGCAAGGCTTCGAACTGCGTTCCTTTTACCGGCAGGGCATGAAGAATTTTCTTGCCAAAGAGACGCTGGCAAAAAGCAAGCAGGGTTTTGGCTTGCCTTTTGGCGTATGGATGAGTAATAATCAGGAACTAAAACAATTTGCCGAGGCAAATTTGGCCGGTATTGAAAAACGCAGCTTTATGAATCCGGCTTATATTCATAATCTGATTCAGTTACATCAAAAAGGACACGCGTCCTATTATGGCGTAATGATTTGGCTGTTAATTATGCTGGAACAATGGCTGGGTTCGCATAAAGTGGATATTGCTTTGTAATACTATGCAGAATGAGTAAAAAGCAATGGAACCACCTTTTCTCACAAGCTTGTACCCAACATTAAACTAGCCGCAGGATTTTCAGATTATTGAGCCTTTCAATTGCAAGAGTGACAAATGACCGAAACGATATATTTAAAACTTCTTCAATGGAAACCGGTTCCCCGGCTATAATCAACAGCTTTTGATCGTGCCCTATCTAATTTGCCTGTGTGCAGGTTGCAGGTTCAGTCGTTCAATGGAAATAAAATAACGGATCGTAACTAAACTAAAACAGAACCGTTAGGATAGTTTTAAGCTGTAGGGAAGCGCTTACGCAGACCTCTCTGGCTTTCGGGCTTCGACGCTTTTACGGCACCAATCTGTCTGGAACAGATTGGCATTGACCGAAGGGCTCGGGTCAGAATAACCCGGAGTGACTAATCCGTCAGGAACAGATTTGCATTGACCCGAAGGGCTCCGGGCAGGATAGCCCGGAGTGAATCCATGATCGGTACAGGCTCTGCCGGAAGCCTAAAAGAGGCAATACGTTCCATTTGGCTGACGATTTTTTGCTAAATAAAGAAAGAAAAAGGGACTTGCCTGCTTTTCAAAGTACTCTTAGTACGTATGCCATTTTCTGCCGGGCCGCAAGGGTAGGGAATAGATAATCTATAACATAGTTTTTACCATTCAGACCGGAATTTAGCCGAAGCGCGGCCTTCGCCCTCCGACTTTGCTGGTTTGCCTGCATTAATGAATCAGGACTATATCAATTTGAAGATAATGTATAGCAATATAAAAGCATTCGGAAGTCAGCTTGCAATCTTTATATTACTCGCATTCATGACTATTTTGTCGCTCAGGCAAATCGGCAATTCCAGCCTTGGCTACCCGGATGCCGATAGAATTTTAATGGATGGGGTATTCATTCTGGACTTCCTGCGTGATTTTCCAATTACCCGTGTTTACGACTATACCATTAACTACTTCGGGCAATATCCGGCCTTAAGCATTGGTTATAGACCGCCGTTTTTTCCGTTTATCGAAGCCTTGTTTAACGGTATTTTTGGAATTAACATGTGGAGCAGCCGGCTGGCGCTTCTAAGCTTTTACATGATAGGCATTATTGCCTGGTTTAAGCTGATCAGCAGGATTTATGACTGGCAAACGGCATTTGCTGCCACCCTGCTGCTTATAACCACGCCATTTATTGCCAGATGGGCATGGTATACCATGGCCGAATTGCCTGTGCTTTCTATGGGATTATGGTCAGGCTATCTGTTTTACCGATACACCGAAACGAATAAACCTGGCTATTTATACTGGGCAGCTCTTATATTCAGTCTTGCTTGCTGGACCAAGCAGACTGCGGTATTCCTGGTTTTATGGTTCGGTATTTACAGTCTGATTCAGGGTAATCTGCTAAATTACTTAAAAAGAAGGGAAGTCTGGATATCGGCCGCGATGATTCTGATTTTATTGATTCCCCTGGGAGCCATTACCTTATGGTTAGGCAAACAAAATCTGGCTCAGTCGGTTGGGGAAAGCGAGGGCCATTATCACCTTGCCAGATGGAGTTGGGATAATCTGACCCTGCATTTGATCAAGCTAAAAAAATACCATTTGACGCTTCCGCTGTTAATTCTGAGCATCGCCGGAGCCGTTTTTGCACTTATCAAAAAGGACAGGAAAATACTTTATCCCCTTTCGCTGCTTATCGGTACGTATCTGTTCTTCACTTATCTCGTAGGAAAAAATGAACGCTATCCGATTTTCTGGATACCGGTTTTTTGTCTGTTTGCAACTCTTCCTTTATATTATCTGAAAGATAAAGTCATCGGTTACAGGCTGATGAGTATTGCTATTTTAGGACTTGCGGCCTTTCAAACCTATACGGTTTATAAAATTCAGCCTGGTTATGCCACGGGTTATGACGCGGCTGCGCAATTTGTCCTGGATAATCAGCAAGTCCCAACGGTTTTCATTGATGCCTACAATAACGGTTATCTGACCTATTTCATGCGGGCCCTGGATGCGGATAAATCAACCTATGTATTACGCGCCGATAAATTGCTCACTTCCTCCTCGATTTCCTCCAAGCAGTGGCTGGAAGTGCATGTTCAAACAACTGACGGCATCAAACGCTTACTGGATGATTATGGAGTGGATTTAATTATTGTTGAAAGCAGGGATTTATCGGGGATTGAGATTCACCAGAAATTTCGTGATTATCTTAAAAATGGACCTTTTCAATTATTAAAATCAATTGAAATTGAAAGCAGCCGGCCATTACTGCAAAACCAGCAGCTTTTAATCTACCGATACCTTGATAGAAAACAACCTACTGAAAATTATATAAAATTACGATTACCCGTCGTTGGAAAAACCATAAATGTGCCCATTAAAAACAAGCATAATGAAAACACTGAAACCGGGACTGTGGAATGAAGCTGATTGTACAGATACCGTGCTACAACGAAGAACACACCCTGCCCGAAACCATCGCCGATATACCGCGTCAGATTGACGGTATTGATCAAGTTGAGCTGCTGATTATTGATGACGGCAGCACGGACAGGACGGTAGAAGTCGCCAAGGAACTGGGAGTTGAACATATTATCGTCAACAAACAAAATCTGGGGCTTGCCCGGACTTTTCGCAAGGGCCTTGATGAGTGCCTGAAACTTGGCGCTGATATTATCGTAAATACCGATGGCGATAACCAATATTATGGCGGCGACATATCCAGACTGGTTATCCCGATACTTCAGGACAAAGCTGATATTGTTGTAGGAGATCGGCAAACCAGTACAATTTCACATTTTTCACAGTTTAAAAAACTGCTGCAAAAATTTGGCAGCGCCACAGTCAGGAAATTATCCGGCACCGACATTCCGGATACTGTGAGCGGCTTCAGGGCATTTTCCCGGGAAGCGGCTATTCGCATTAATATTGTTTCATCGTTCAGCTATACCATAGAAACCATTATTCAGGCCGGTAAAAAACATATGGCGATTGCCTCTGTGCCTGTCCGCACCAATGCCAAAACGCGTGAGTCCAGGCTGTTCAAAAGCATCCCGGCTTTTATAAAACAACAATTGTCCAGCATGATACGCATGTATCTAATGTATCAGCCCTTGCGCTTTTTTGCTTATATCGGTCTGACCATAACCGTTATTGGCTTGATACCAATCGCCAGATTTTTAATATATTATTTTTTGGGAGATGGCAGTGGGCATATTCAATCGCTTTTATTAGGCAGCGTTATCCTGTTGATGGGGTTTATTACTTTTGTTATGGCGATATTGGCCGATCTTATCAGCTTTAACAGGCAATTGTTGGAAACCACCCTGGAGAAAGTGCGAAGAATTGAACTGGGTGACCATCAAAAATGACTACGCTCAGTGCGAAGCGCCGTGTTTTATTTGTCACATCAAATTTTCCACGGTGGCCGGGCGATAGCACAACTCCCTTTGTCTTGCATTTAGCTCAAGACTTAATCAAAATCGGCTGGGAAGTAGATGTCTTAGCGCCTCATGCTCCGGGTACGAAGAAAAATGAAATCATTAATGGCGTAAGCGTTGAAAGATTCCAGTATCTATGGCCGGAAATATTGCAGACAGTGTGCTATCAAGGCGGCGCATTAATCAATTTAAGAAAAAATAAAGGTAATTTATTCAAGCTGCCTGCATTGGTAGCCTTTGAATTGCTGAATATTTACCTTAAGCTTAAAAAAGGTCACTACGACTTGTTGCATAGTCACTGGATTTTGCCACAAGGGTTCACAGGGGTTTTGGCCACTAAAGTACAACCGATACCCCACCTCATTACAGTTCATGGAGGTGATGTTTTCGCTTTGAAGGGGAAAGTGCTGAATACATTCAAGCAATTCTCACTCAGCCATTGTAATGCCATTACTGTCAATAGTTCTGCAACGCAAACAGCAGTCCAGGAGCTTTGCCCTGATCTTAAACATTTGCACAAAATCCCGATGGGCGTTGAGATTACCAATAACCAGGAAAACTCGCATCAACTGGCACTTAAAGCACAATACAAAAAAAACGCTGGCCCTCTGCTGATTTTCGTAGGCCGATTGGTTGATGAAAAAGGCGTTGAAGATTTCATTAGAGCCATTGGCTTAGTTAAAACAAAATTACCTGAGTTGAGCGCCCTGATAATTGGCCAAGGTCAGGATAGAGAAGCATTTGAACGCTTAACAAAAAGCTTGAATCTTGATCAGATTATTACTTTCACGGGCTGGATTGATCCTGAGAAAATACAGGATTATTTATCCATAGCGGATATTTTTATAGGACCATCACGTATATCAGAGAGTGGCTGGAAAGAAGCGCAAGGGCTGACTTTTTTAGAAGCCATGGCGGCTAATACACCGGTTATTGCCACAAGAACGGGGGGGATAACTGATTTTATTATAGATGGAGAAACCGGCCTGTTAGTTAAGGAACGCTGTCCCGAAGAAATTGCTGTAGCGATAGAAAAAATAATTTTACAACCTGATCTCATGGGGAAGCTTCAAGAAAATGCCTATCTAAAGGTAATACACGAATACTCCAGAGAAATTTCAGCCAACAATTTTTCCAATTTATATGGGAAGCTATTACTGTGAATTCAACAGATCATATCAGCTCTCATGCTGCCCTGGATAAGAACTCCAGATTTCAGAAAGCCAAAAAGATTGCTGCATTGCTTTCAGAAATGATAGATATAAAAAATAAAGTTATGCTGGATATAGGAACCGGTTCAGGATATATAGCCCACTACTTGGCCAATGAAGTTGGACCGCTGGGAAAAGTTTATTCTATTGATGTTGAGGATCAACGGCAGATTCATAATGGTTATGAGTTCAGACAGGTTAAAGGAACGCTTTTGCCTTTTGAGAGCGAGTCTATCGATTTAATAATTTCAAACCATGTCATAGAGCATGTTGGCGACAAAGCTTTGCAACTCGATCATTTAAAAGAAATTTATCGGGTCTTGAAACCACTCGGCTGCGTTTACCTGGCAGTGCCAAATAAATGGACTTTGATTGAGCCTCACTTCAAGTTATTCTTTTTAAGCTGGTTGCCTCACTGCCTGGCTCATCGATATGTTAAGTTAATGAATAAAGGGAATATCTATGACTGTTATCCGCCCAGTCATACACAGATAACCCGACTGTTTAAAAATGCCAATTTTATGTGGCACCAATATACGTATAAAGCCATAAAAATTATTCCCAGCCTTGAAAGCGTCCCCTTCTTATTTTCCATAGTTTTAAAATTGCCAATTTCAATATTGAAACTGTTTTACCCCTTAATTCCCAGCATGATTTTTCTTCTCAGAAAACATTGATATTTTATGGAAATTAATAAGGAGAGTAATAAAATGCAACTATGGCTACCTTCAACAAAAGCCGAAGCGGGCGCTGACATTTATATCACACGATTAAAAGAAGGATTAAAGCTTTTAGGTTATGAGACTAACGAGTCGTTCTTTTCCCATAAACTGCAATATTTTCCATGGTTATTAAAGGGAGTTAACCCCCCAAATGGCACCAGAGTTTCATTAGCATCGACCTGGGCGGGTTTTGCATTTAAAAGAAGAAATATTCCCCTCGTAATTGTTGAACATCACTGCGTATTTGATCCAGCTTACAAACCCTACCGCAACTTTGCGCAAAAAGTTTTTCATGAATATATGCTGAGGCAATTTGAAGCCTCCAGTTTCAAAACAGCCGATGCCATTGTCACGCCAAGCCATTATACAGCTAATAGTTTAAGCCAGGTTTTTGGCATTAATCCAGATAATATTACAGTGATTCATAACGGAGTAGATACTGACTTTTATACACCAGAGCCATCCGGTAAGCAGTCTACAGAGGGGCGTAGAATTCGTTTACTCTATGTTGGTAATTTATCCAGACGCAAGGGTATTGATTTATTACCTAAAATTATGCAGCAGCTCGGTCAGGATTATGAGCTTTATTACACCGGCGGGTTAAGGGCAAATAAATTATTCAGCCATCAAAAAAATATTCATTCACTAGGCCGGCTAACTAATGAGGAATTGCGTAATGAATATAGAAAGGCGGATATTTTGCTCTTCCCATCCCGTTTTGAAGGCTTCGGCTATGCTCCGGTTGAAGCTATGGCATGCGGCACGCCTGTGGTAACCACAAATTGCTCATCCTTGACGGAGGTCGTTAAAGATGGCGTAACCGGTATCCTCTGTGCGATTGATAATGTGGAAGCTTTTTCAAATGCTGTAAAAAATTTGACTCAAGTTCCAAATAAACTAATCACCATGGGTGAAGCAGGGCATTCCTATGTTAACGAGCATTTTTCTTTATTAACAATGGCTAAACAATATTTACATCTTTTTAATAAATTAATTAACAGTTCCCGTTAACTTAAAACATAAATTTTAAAGTTAATTCAGTCAATTTCATAAAGGAAATTGATTTAGTGAAAGATAATGAAAGTCGAAATAATAAGTTTTTGGAAATGTTATTTTTTGACCTATTGTTAATGTTGCACAGTCCATTAATGCCATGCGTTAGTACTTCTATTTATTGGATATATTAAAGTAGCATTATGAAAGATAAAACTTTTGAACTCGATTCCAGGTATTCAACCACCCGAATAGTAAGCAAGCAAGAGCCATTAATAGAAAAAAGCTTGACTAATAAAATCCACTCGAGTTTGTACTCGACAACTCAGTCAGCTGAGAAAACCGAAGGTGGCCTTCGCAAATATGGATATTTTAAACATACTCTACCTAATCAACCATTAATCTCTGTAATTACTGTGGTTTATAATGGCGAACAATATCTGGAGCAGACTATTCAGAGCGTTATTAATCAGACCTATAGTAATATAGAATATATTATTATTGACGGCCGCTCATGCGATCTTACTGTAAAAATAATAGAACAATATGAAGATAGAGTTGATTATTGGATCAGCGAGCCGGATAAAGGTATTGCAGACGCAATGAATAAAGGCTTAAGCTTTGCAACTGGTGAATATATTGCATTTATAAATGCAGATGATTATTTAGAAAATATCGATACTTTTCGTAAAGTAATTGCTCAGTTTGATAATAATGATATTTTTATATGTAGCATCTTGTTTGGAGCTGGTTTAAAAAGACTATACCCTCGAGGATTTAATTTTTTAATAAATTTTAAAAATGGAGTTTATCATCAGGGCGCTTTATGTAAAAAAAGTGTTTTCAATAAGATAGGTGGCTTTGATACAAAGTTTAAAACAAATATGGATTACGATTTTTTCCTAAGGGCCTATCGTTATGGAATAACCGGGAAAAATATACCTCTTGTACTGTCAGTCATGCGTGATACAGGCATCAGCTCAAAGAGAGATTGGTCCTCACTATTTTATCGGTTTAACGAAGAAAAAAATGTCCATAAAAAGAATTGTAACTCGTGGTTAATGAATTTAACTACCAAGGTATTTTGGTTATTTTATATAAATTACAGGAGATTAATTTATATTATTAATTAACTCCGATAATAACTTTTATATATAAACAGGGTAATATGTTTCACTGTTATTAATTTATAAATACTGATGTATTATTTAGTTCAACGTAATGGGTTATCAAAAATTTCCGAAGACGGATTCCCTTCTATTCCAGGTAATGCGAGTTACCTTTTTAACTTTCAAATATTAAATTTATTGATTCCTGCAATCTACATATCATGATTTATTCAATCCGTCCCGGTTTCTGTAGATTGACCTGACTTATAGGCGCGCATAAGCACCACAAATGCTAGAAAATCGTACATGCCGTGAATAATGATAGGAATTAATAAATTTCTATCGCCGCCATAATCCAGAGACAAGCCCAAATAAATTCCTACTACAGCGGCTAATAAAGCGTAAAGCGGCGTCACAGCATGAACCAGTCCAAAAATAACATTACTGCCGATTAAGCTGGCCGTTACTCCCCAGGAGGATTCCATCCAGGGCTGGATAACCCCCCGGAACACAACTTCTTCTGATATCCCTGCGATCGCTGCTAGAACAAACAAATCAGTCCAATGGTAACGATGCAAACTGGGGCCTAAAGTTTCGAGCAGCAGCTTTCTGATTTTTCCTACCGATTCGCCCGGCAGATATTCCAGCGCTAAAAACAGGAGAAATAAAGGGACTGTTCCTATAAGGCCGTAAGCGATTGCTGTTTCGGAAAAATAAAGGTGTTCAAAAGGGTTAATATCGCCAATCCAGCCTAAAAATAAGGCAACCAAAACAAGCGAGGCTTCAAAATAACAGGCTCTTTTAAAGAAATTATCAGAGTTGAGTAGAGGTTTATCCATGGGTAATATTCGAAAAATTAAGGGTAGGGCATTCCGGGCAAAATAGTTAGAATAGGTTTTTGATTCATTATCGCTCAATTTTATGCAATGTTTTATCTATAAAAGCCTGAAAAAAGAATACCTTTATTTATATATTGATAAAAAAGACGATTTTTCGAGAGTGCCGGATTTACTTTTTAACAGCCTGGGCAAACTGGAGTTTGTCATGGAACTGGAACTGTTTCCGGAGCGCAAGCTGGCCAGAGAAGATGCCGGAAAAGTAATTCAAAGCCTTAAGGAAAAAGGTTTTTTTGTACAGATGCCGCCGAGTAAAGTCTCGTCTCCCTTAAAAATTCAGTAATACAAAACTATAAAAAGCAATAGCTTATATGATTGCCTGCAACTTTCAGCAGAAGTATTAGCACTTTAAAGGCCTCATTCCGGTAGTCTATGCCGGAATGACTGGTTGTATGGATATCTGATGCAGTCCATACAGCGTGACGTTCCTGGAGAATTTGTAAGATCATAACCGTTCCATTGTGGCTGAAGGTTATAATTAAGCAGGATCATTTAAGCTTTCGGCAATGTGACGCCGGTTTGCCCTTGGTATTTACCGCCCCTGTCTTTGTAAGAGGTTTCGCAGACTTCGTCGCTGCCAAAAAATAACATTTGGGCAACGCCCTCATTGGCATAAATTTTTGCAGGCAGTGTCGTGGTATTGGAAAACTCCAGGGTAACATGGCCTTCCCATTCGGGTTCCAGCGGGGTGACATTGACAATAATGCCGCATCTCGCATAGGTTGATTTCCCTAAACAAATCGTCAATACATCGCGTGGAATGCGAAAGGACTCAACCGTACGCGCTAAAGCAAACGAGTTCGGCGGGATAATGCAAATATCGGACTTCACATCCACAAAGCTGTTTGAATCAAAGTCTTTCGGGTCGACGATGGCAGAATTGATGTTGGTAAAAATCTTGAATTCATCAGAGCATCGGACATCATAGCCATAACTGGATGTGCCGTAGGAAATAACCCTGCCTTGTCCTGAATCCCTGATCTGGCCGCTTTCAAACGGCTCAATCATCCCTTTTTGTTCTGCCATGCGGCGAATCCACTTGTCCGACTTAATGCTCATACAGTGCTAAAACCTGTTAATTAAAAAGCAAATTTTAGCACAGAAGGCCTTGTTTTAGCGGGAGCTATCTTTGCTGGTTTACTTAGGTGTTTTGCACAACTATGGTCGGAAACCGGGTGCTGAAGTCTTTGGCTTTCAAGGCCAGTTTGGCCGCTGTTTTTCGGGCGATCTCTTTGTAAATTTGGGCTGAACGGCTATCGGGATCAGCAACTACAGTGGGTCTGCCTGAGTCCGCCTGTCTGCGGATATTAATATCCAGCGGCAGGGCCCCCAAAAAGTCAATTTTATTGACTTCAGCCATTGCAACACCGCCGCCTTCGCCGAATATGGCTTCTTCATGTCCGCATGCGCTGCAAATATGCATGCTCATATTTTCAACCAGCCCCAGTACCGGCACATTGACCTTTTCAAACATGCGCAGTCCGCGCTGGGCATCCAGCAGGGCAATATCCTGCGGGGTAGTAACGATAATTGCGCCGCTGACGGGAATCTGCTGGGCCAGGGTCAACTGTATATCGCCTGTACCGGGCGGCAAATCTATAATCAAATAATCTACATCAACCCAGTTTGTATCTCTCAGTAATTGCTGTAAGGCATTAGTCGCCATGGGGCCACGCCAGATCATCGCCTGCTCCGCTTCAACCAGATAGCCAATGGACATGGTTTGCACATTGTATGCGACTTTAGGCGTCATGGTTTTGTTGTCCACGCTGGCCGGATAGCCGGAAAGCCCCAGCATGGTTGGAATACTGGGGCCGTAAATATCGGCATCGAGTATGCCCACATTCGCGCCTTCCGCCGCCAATGCCAAGGCCAGGTTAACCGCAGTGGTTGATTTGCCTACGCCGCCTTTACCGGACGCCACGGCAATAATATTTTTTATATTAGGCTGAGGTTTTAAGGCCTGCTGCACGGCATGGGAAATGATTTTTACAGTGACGTCGACACTAACGCTGCCGACTCCGGCCAGCGTTTTCAAGTGCTGTTCAACAGCAGCTTTCAATTCATCAAGATAGCTTTTCGAGGGATAACCCAGCTCCAGTTTAACGCTGACATCAGTGCCGTCTATGGTGATCGCCTTAAGCGATTTTGCGGAAACCAGATCGGTCCCGTTATTGGGATCGATGAAGGTTCTCAGCAGATCTTCTACAGCAGCTTTTTCGATGTTTGCCATAACTATGTTCCGGATAACAAATAAAGGGGAGTAAAGCCTGCACAATAAGCAAATGATTTACTCAGATGCAGGGCATTCTACAACAGTTCAATAAAATTCACTTTTTTAGTCGCTCTATGCTCAGCAGCTGCGCTTATTTATGACATAATGCTAAGCTCATTTGTCTTTGTATTGCTTGAACTTTTAAACACTATGCCGAATAGAAAAATTCTCGTCACCAGCGCTTTGCCCTACGCAAATGGCCCTATCCATCTGGGTCATCTGGTTGAATATATTCAAACCGATATCTGGGTGCGTTTTCAAAAACAGCGCGGTAATGAATGTTATTACGTTTGCGCGGATGACACGCATGGGACGCCGATCATGCTGAAAGCTGATCGGGAAGGGATTACTCCGGAGCAACTCATCGCTCAGGTGGGAAAAGAGCATATTCTCGATTTTACCGAATTCGGCGTCGCTTTCGATAATTATCACAGTACCCATTCCGAAGAAAACAAACTATTTTCAGAGCTGATTTATAAGCGTTTACAAGCTGCCGGGCACATTAGCTCACGCAGTATTACCCAAGCCTACGATCCGGTTAAAAACATGTTTTTGCCTGACCGTTTTATCAAGGGAGAGTGCCCCAAATGCGGTGCGGCCGATCAATACGGCGATAGCTGTGAAGCGTGCGGCGCCACGTATTCGCCCATTGAATTGAAAAATGCCGTCTCGGCAATTTCAGGCGCAAAACCGGTTGAAAAGGACTCCCTCCATTACTTTTTCAATCTGGCGGATTTCACCGGTATGCTGAGCGAATGGATTAAAGCCGGGCATTTGCAGCCGGAAGTTTGCAACAAGCTGGGTGAATGGCTGGAAGGGGGGTTGCAGCAATGGGACATAAGCCGCGATGAGCCTTATTTCGGCTTTGAAATTCCGGATGCGCCCGGCAAATATTTTTATGTCTGGCTCGATGCGCCCATAGGTTATATGGCCAGCTTTAAAAACCTGTGTGATAAACAGGGGCTTGATTTCGATGCATTCTGGGCTGAAGACAGTGATGCCGAGCTGTATCATTTTATCGGTAAAGACATTATTTATTTCCATGCCTTGTTTTGGCCGGCAATGCTGAGCGGCGCCGGTTTCAGAACGCCCAGCGCCATTTTTGCCCACGGCTTTTTAACTGTAAACGGCGAAAAAATGTCCAAGTCACGCGGCACCTTTATCACCGCAAGAACTTATCTTGAGCACTTGAATCCTGAATATCTGCGCTATTATTTTGCCGCCAAACTCAGCGGCGGCGTTGATGATATCGACCTGAATTTTGATGATTTCAGCCAGCGCGTTAATTCAGACCTGGTTGGCAAAGTCGTCAATATTGCCAGCCGCTGCAGCGGTTTTATCGCTCAGCGTTTTGCTAATGGCTTATCCCCAAACTGTTCAGAACCGGCTTTATTTCAGGAATTCGTCAATGTCAACGAGCAAATCGCCGGCTTTTATGAAGCGCGTGAATACGGCAAAGCCATGCGCGAAATCATGGCGCTGGCCGATAAAGCCAATCACTATATTGATGAGAAAAAACCCTGGCTGATCGCCAAACAGGAAGGCAAGGATACGGATCTGCATGAAGTTTGCTCGATGGGAATCAACCTGTTCCGCTTGCTGGCCGCTTATTTAAAACCGGTTATTCCCGCTTTGGCGGAAAATGCCGAATGTTTTTTAAATATAGCTTCACAATCCTGGCCGGCTGATGCAAAACCGTTATCAGGCCATGTCATCAATGCCTTCAAGCCTTTGATGACCCGGGTTGAAGCCGATAAAATAGCCGCTATTGTTGAAGCTTCCAAAGAAAATCTGGAAAAAACTGCCGGACAGCCCAAAGCAAAACGATGTGAACCGATAGCCGACACCATAGCTTTTGAAGATTTTGCCAAACTGGATTTGCGTATCGGCAAAATTATCAAGGCTGATCCTGTTGAAGGTGCGGATAAATTATTGCAATTAACGGTCGATATAGGCGATGAAACCCGTAACATATTTGCCGGCATTAAATCCGCCTATGCACCGGAAGAGCTGGAAGGGAAATTGACGCTGGTTGTCGCTAATCTTGCCCCCAGGAAAATGCGTTTTGGCATATCCGAAGGCATGATTTTAGCGGCGGGGCCAGGCGGCAAGGATATCTGGATTTTAAGCCCCGATGAAGGGGCGGCGGCCGGAATGCGGGTTAAATAATATTTTTATGGCTGCATCTGCAAGCTATCTAATCCACCAAACACTGGAGAAGAAAAATGACTAACGCAATTAAACCCGTGCCTGACGGTTACCACACGGCAACGCCTTACCTGGTGGTTGCAAACGCCGCGAAAGCCATTGAATTTTATAAGCAGGCATTTAATGCTACGGAACTCATGCGTCTGGAAGCGCCGGGTAATAAAATCGGCCATGCTGAAATTAAAATAGGGGATTCGCCGATAATGCTGGCTGATGAATATCCGGACTGTAATGCGCGCAGTCCGCAGACAATCGGCGGCACAGCCGTATCTATTATGCTATATGTGGAAGATGCGGACATGGTTGTGTCTCGTGCGGTTGCGGCCGGAGCGGGCTTGCTTATGCCCGTGAAAGACCAGTTTTATGGCGACCGCAGCGGTAAAATCATTGATCCTTTTGGCCATTACTGGATAATTGCCACGCATAAAGAAGACGTGTCGCCGGATGAATTAAGACAGCGTGCTGATGCCTTGTTCGGGAAATTCTGAAACTGTTGGAATAAAATGGGGTCAACAGCAGGATGTCTTTTAAAGGCAAAATATCATGATTGATCAAATAAATGCCCTGCTGCCGCAAACTCAATGCGGACAATGCGGTTTCAAAGGCTGTCGGCCCTATGCCGAAGCTATGGCAGCGGGTGCGGCTGACATCAATCAATGCCCGCCAGGCGGTGACGAAGGTATTAGTGAATTAGCGAATTTATTAGGCGTAGCCGCCAAGCCACTTGATAGCCGATTTGGGAAGCACAGGCCTAAAAGCGTCGCGTTTATTATTGAAGAAGACTGCATCGGCTGCGTTAAATGCATAGCGGCATGCCCGGTCGATGCGATTGCAGGCGCGGCAAAATTGATGCACACGGTTGTCGCTTCAGAATGTACCGGTTGTGAACTTTGTCTAGCGCCATGCCCGGTAGACTGTATTATCATGAAGCCGTCGCCAATGGAGGAAAATAGCTCTCGAGAGCAAAAATCCGCCCAGGCGCAACTGGCAAAGCGGCGTTATGACGCGCGCTGTTTACGCAAGGAACGAGAAGCGTCTGAACAAGCTGAGCGCGCGAAAAAGAAAAAAGCGGCTTTATTAAGAATGCAGACGATAATTGCTGAATGAATCAAAAAAAACGCCTGGCAATTTTTGACCGCTTGGCTGAAGCCAACCCCCATCCCGCCACGGAACTGAACTACAGCACGCCTTTTGAACTGCTGATTGCCGTGGTATTATCCGCTCAAGCTACGGATAAAGGGGTAAACAAGGCCACTGCCAAGCTATTTCCCATTGCCAATACGCCGCAAGCTATGTTATCGCTGGGCTTGGAAAGCTTGAAAACATATATCCAGACTATCAATTTATATCACGGCAAGGCCGCTAATATCATTAAGCTGTGCCAGCAATTACTGGATAAGCATGCAGGCCAGGTACCGCAAACCCGCGAAGAACTCGAAGCACTGCCGGGCGTGGGCAGAAAAACGGCCAGCGTCATTCTTAATACCGCTTTTGGTCAGCATGCTATTGCTGTGGATACGCATATATTCAGGGTGTCAAACCGTACCGGCATTGCTCCCGGCAAGAATGTGCGGGAAGTTGAGAGAAAGCTGGAAAAATGGGTGCCTGAAAAGCACAGGAAAGATATTCATCATTTGTTGATTCTGCATGGCCGATACACCTGTATTGCCAGAAAACCCAAATGTCCAGTTTGTGTTATTGAAGATTTGTGTGAATATAAGGAAAAAACGACTGACTTGGCTGAGAATGAGATGATAAGCCGACCTGCAAGGAACTCACCCAGGCTTGTCGAGTCTTAGATTTTTAGTTTTCTCGAACTGAAGGATATTACTTCTTTATTCATTCGGGTTTGGTATCATTGGCTCCATTTAAAACTTTTTATGGGCTGAGAATTGAGGAAATTCCGCCATAAGCGGCATAAAATGAGTAATTTGAGTTTTAACATCCCTATATTAGCGTGGAATAATTATGAAGAAAACAAATAAAACACCTTTAGCAGCTGCAATGAGCGCGGCTTTCCTGTCAACTTTCGCTGTCAATGCGGCTAATGCGCAAGCCAATCCTTTCGGAATGACCGAATTATCGGCTGGCTATATGCAGGTCGCTGAGGCCGATGCAAATAAAAAAGCAGGCGAGATGAAATGCGGCGCTTCAATGGGTATGCCTGCACCTAAAGCACAGGAAGGTTCATGCGCAGGCAAGAAAGCGGCTACACCGGCAAAAGGGGCTGATGGAAAGTGCGGCGCCATGATGGAAGGCGACAAGATGAAAAAAGGCATGGAAAATGTCTGCGGCGCCATGATGAAAGGCAAGGAGGGCAAATGCGGCGCCATGATGAAAGGCGAAACCATGAATCCCCCAAAAGCTCCAGGCAATAAATAACGATCAAGTTGGGCCTGGCTATAACCATTGCCCCTGATTTTAATTATATAAAATTTTAATTATATAAAGGAGGGTGTGCTTGGTCATGCTCTCCCTTATTCAATTACTTAAGGCGTTCAGGTGACGACAACTCCCTATAAGGTTCATGGCGCGGGCTTGGGTTTACGGCGGTCTTTTTTAAACCAAATTCTGGAAGCCTCTCCGCAAAATATCGGCTTTTACGAAGTTGCGCCGGAAAACTGGATTACCATAGGCGGAAAATCGGGCAAACAATTTCACGCCATGACCGAGCGCTTTGATTTTGTCTGCCACGGCTTATCTTTATCGCTAGGCAGTACTGATGCTCTGGATGAGAAACTGGTGCAGGACGTGAAACGCTTCATGGCGGATCACCACATCAAGTGTTACAGCGAACATCTTAGTTATTGCAGTAAAGACGGTCATCTCTATGACCTGATGCCTGTTCCATTCACGCAGGAAGCGATTTTACATGTGGCAGTTCGCATAAAACGCGTTCAGGATATTTTGGAGCAAAAAATCGCCATTGAAAATGTTTCCTACTATGCGGCGCCGGGTCAGGAAATGAAGGAAATTGATTTTTTTAATGCCGTGGTTGAAGAAGCCGGCTGTAACATACTGCTGGATATAAATAATTTATATGTCAACAGTATTAATCATCATTACGATGCTGAAGCTTTTTTAAAAGCTATTCCGGCCCATCGAATCAGTTACGCCCATATAGCCGGACATTATGTTGAAGCTGAAGACTTTCTTATCGATACCCATGGCGCAGATGTTATTGATCCCGTCTGGAAACTTTTAGGCAAAGCTTATGAGCTTTACGGCGTGTTTCCGACTCTTTTAGAACGGGATTTTAATATCCCTGCGCTAGCTCAATTGCTTAATGAAGTTGATACCATCAGAGCGGTACAAAATGTCTGGTGCAGACACGCTGAAAAATTATCGGCCTGAATTTATGAGCGTCGACTTTAAAGCCAAACAGCTTGAATTTACCTCCTATATCCGGGACCCTGAAAATAACCCCGCTCCTGCTGATGTTCAAAAACATCGTATGGCTATGTACCGGCAGTTGCTTTTTAATAATATTGAAAGTTTTCTTTCCGGTAATTTTCCTGTGCTACGGAAAATATTGAGCGAGCAGAAGTGGCTTGAACTGGTTCAGGATTTTTTTGCCAGACACCGTTGTGGAACGCCTTATTTTACTGAAATTCCTGAAGAATTTCTGGCCTACCTTCAAAATGAGCGGGATAGCCCGGACGATTTGCCGTTTATGCTGGAGCTGGCCCATTATGAATGGGTGGAAATGGCCTTATCCATTGCCAAAGACGAAGTAGCTGCTGCTTCTTCTGATCAAAGCCGGGGCGATCTGCTTAAAAAAACTATTTGTTTATCACCCTTAGCCAGGCCTCTGGTCTATCAATATCCGGTCCAGCGAATATCCCCTGCCCTTTTACCCACAGAACCCCCTGAGCAACCTACATTCTTTATTGTTTATCGCAATCAGGATGATAATGTTAAGTTTCTGGAAATTACTCCGATCACCTACCGGCTACTGCAAATACTTCAGGACAATGAAAGCCTGCAGGCGGAGCAATGCTTAAAACAGGTTGCGAAGGAGTTAAACCACCACGATCCGGAAATGATTATTGCATGCGGCCAGGCTATTTTGCGAGAGCTTGCTGAAAAATCAATTATCACGCTGCACGTTTAATATCGTGCCTTTTGTTCCACGCTTCTTCAATTCGACATCCCTGCGTTTAAAGAATGACAATCAGCTCGAGATTTCTTTCCGCTGCGTTTGTCTATATTGACGGCGATGTCCTCATGACGGCGCACGATCAGGTCTATAGAGGCTGTGCCAGGTTGTAGAGTCGCACAGCAATTGAGTAACATCGGCTCGCGTTCGGCGAGTCGATGTTGCCAGAATGACAGCAGAAGGTCGCCGAGAAAATAAAGCCCTTGCTCGCCGAAGCGACCCAGCAGATTTCGCGTGCCGACTGAAAACTGCAAAGCCGTCGCCCGGTTCGAGTACGTGAATCCGATCATCGGCATACGAGGACGTGGCCGGAATATACTAGCGATTATTGCTTTGTATGACGTCTTCCATTTTATACAAGATCGTCAATTGCGGCGTACACCTCTGCCTCCACAATGGAAAATGCAGAAAAAATGTTCGGCTTCGCTGCTCACATGAGCCAATTCCCGCAAATGCCAAGACAAGGGATCGCGCTGTGTGAACACCACTCGTACTGCTTCCGGGGTAATCGCTTGCAATTTGGCACGGGTGCGAGAGTTCGCACTGGCATACAAGGTGACCTTACGGCCTTGGCACACTAAGGCTTCAGTTAGATAGGAATCACCCGTTCCGTTCCGCCATAGGTTTTCGGCGGGATACTTTTATGCAAGGGGGTGACTGGACAATTTTCATCTTATATAACCACCAGTTTTTGAAGAGATTAAAATCTAAAATTGAATAAAGGAGGCAGGTCTTTAGCCGTTGCCAAGCCTCTGTCTAAAACTGTTGCGTGATGGACTATATTAACTGGACAAGGCGGATGGTAATTGATTCGTTATTAAATGGGTGAAAAGAAAAAGTCGTTCCTCCAGAGCTTGTGCAATACGTGAATTTTAGGCTCTGGAATTGCTCATTATTTTCATGTCAAGCTTAACGCTTGCCAAACAATTGCGGCCCTTTTATAGCCTGAGCCTTTTGTTGCAGACAATGATAAGCCGCGCTATCAAACTTGATTTGTAAAGAACGGGGATTTTCATGCTCCGTGATAAATTTTTTCGCTTCCTGAGCCGTTAAATCCTTCATCATGAAGGTCGCGATACACATACAAGGTTCAGTATACCGTTCCTTATCCAATTCTTTATTCACTGAATTTCTCAACTCATTTTGTACGCACTGTTTGGCAAACTCATGCTCAAATTTGTGCTTCTGGATATCAGTTACAGGAAAATCATGAGGATGGTCAAATGGATTATGTTCGCTCGTAGCAGTCGCTGTTTTGTCTTCATTATCTGAGCAGCCCATGCTGGTTAGCAACATAACTAGACTGGTTAAGGCGGCAAAAAAGATATTTTTTGTAAAGGTGAATGTTTTCATAATGTGAGTCTTATTAAGTTAAGAGTTTTTATAGGCTCTGCCAAAAATTATTATTCGCTCCGACTGGAAATCTCTCCATTCCTCATTCCTCCGGAAAAAAATGACTATTGATATACCTGACAACATCTAAATCCGCTGTCTTGCTCTTACCTGAACTTGCCTGGCTTTTATAAGCGGCTTTAGGATATTTCCCTCTTCGCTTGGCGGGCTGCATGCTGATATTTATTACTCATGCTGCCTAGCCAATAGCAAAAACAGAGGTCAGTAACTCTATCATTTTAGGTCAATTCATTCTACCCATCTGCGAACTTCAGGATGTTCCATCAAAGCAATTTAGAAAAATAGATTAAATAGTGGTTATTATCAATAATGCCGTATAAATATTCAAAAAAGTGCATCTCGGCGATCTTGATATTTTTATTAAGCTGTGAAAGACGCTAAAGCAGAGCAGAAAAATCATAGCGTAAATTTTTATATGCACCATATTAGTTCAAAAAAAATATATTATTCTATTATGGTGCACAATAATTTAGGCTTCATAATTTTCTATCAAGATAGTAGGGCATTTTTTTACATTTTAGCTTGGCATAGTCTGTGCTTTGTGTAATTCGAATAATTAATTTAAGCAAGAGGCAAATTATGAAACTGATAACCGCTATTGTTAAACCATTTAAGCTGGATGACGTCCGTGAGGCGCTTTCAGATATAGGGGTTTCCGGAGTAACCGTGACTGAAGTAAAAGGATTTGGCCGCCAAAAGGGCCATACCGAACTTTATCGGGGAGCAGAGTATGTCGTCGATTTTTTACCTAAAGCTAAAGTTGAGGTTGCAGTCGGTGAAAATTTGCTTGATCAGGCGGTTGAAGCAATTACCAAAGCAGCCAATACCGGCAAAATAGGGGATGGTAAAATATTTGTAACTAATTTAGAGCAGGTTGTTCGGATTCGTACCGGAGAAACAGGCGAAGAAGCACTTTAAGGAGAAATAAATGAAAACACAATTTGTAAGTTTACTGGCCGCCTGTGCGCTGCTATTTGTGATTGGCTTCGCGCAGTCTGCATCCGCTGAAAATACGCCCCAAGCTGGTGTGGCAGCCCCTGCTGCTTCAGCTCCTGCCGGTGTAGCAGTCGTAGTAGAGGAAGTTGTTGCACCGGCTGCCGTCGTTGCGCCAACAACCAATAAAGGAGATACTGCCTGGATGATGGTCGCAACCTTACTGGTTATATTGATGACAATTCCGGGGCTGGCCCTATTTTACGGTGGTTTGGTGCGCTCCAAAAACATGTTGTCAGTGCTGATGCAGGTCTTCATGGTTTTCTCGCTCATTGTTGTGCTGTGGTGTATATATGGCTATTCGCTTGCTTTCACTGAAGGCAACAGTTTCATCGGCTCCTTTGACAGGCTATTTCTGAATGGTATCTGGGATCCGGTTAATGCAACATTTGCCGCCGCGGCAACCTTTTCCAAAGGTATAGTCATCCCTGAATTTGTTTTTGTGGCATTCCAGTCAACTTTTGCCGCTATTACCTGCTCTTTGGTTATTGGTTCATTCGCCGAGCGGGCCAAGTTTTCTTCTGTGCTTTTGTTTATAGTATTGTGGTTCACTTTCTCCTATTTACCGATTGCTCATATGGTGTGGTTTTGGCCGGGTCCTGACAGCATTACTGACGCTGCAACCCTTGCATCTGCAACTGCCAAGGCTGGCTGGTTGTGGCAAAAAGGCGCGCTCGATTTCGCAGGCGGTACGGTAGTGCATATTAATGCGGCGATGGCAGGGCTTGTGGGCGCTTATGTGATCGGTAAGCGCGTTGGCTTCGGTAAGGAGTCGATGGCTCCGCATTCGCTGACGATGACTATGATTGGTTCGTCTTTGCTGTGGGTCGGCTGGTTCGGCTTTAATGCAGGCTCTGCCCTGGAAGCAGGTGATATAGCTGCACTGGCGTTTGTTAATACGCTGCTGGCAACTGCCTGCGCCACTATTTCATGGGTGTTCGCGGAATGGCTGTTTAAAGGTAGACCGACCATGCTGGGCGGCGCCTCCGGAGCCGTTGCTGGATTGGTAGCGATTACGCCGGCCTGCGGTTTTGTCGGTCCCATGGGCGCTCTGGCGATAGGCGTGCTTGCGGGCATTATTTGCCTGTGGGGCGTCAATGGCCTGAAAAAACTGCTAGGAGCTGATGATTCGCTTGACGTGTTCGGCGTACATGGCGTTGGAGGCTCTTTAGGCGCATTGCTGACCGGTGTATTTGCTTCGCCGTCGCTTGGCGGTCAAGGTATATTTGATTATGTGGCTAACAAAATGTCTCCTGATTATTCGATCTCGGGTCAGGTATGGATTCAGTTTCAAGCTGTGCTGACTACAATCATCTGGTCTGGCGTGGTTTCATTAATAGCATATAAACTGGTTGATATAGTAATTGGCTTGCGCGTGCCTGAACAGGAAGAACGGGAAGGCCTGGATATCACTTCACACGGTGAAACCGCTTATCATATTGGATAGCAGTCTCTCTAAAAATTTATCGTAGCGGGTAATCAAGCGCCTCTTCGGAGGCGTTTTTTTATTAAACCGTCAGGAAAGCCGAATATATTTTTTTAATGCAGGCCGAAAAGCGCTTTAATAATAAAATTTATACGAATATGAGGTTAGCGGCTCGCAAAGGCAAGTAGGGGAAAATGGAACAATTTCTCCCGCTGCCAAGTTTAATATACCCTTGGCAACATAGGAGCATTAATAGTAGGGTACAAGGGTCCCCAATTTTCAGACAGTCAATTAAGGTGGTATTCTGCAAGTCACAGGCTCCCAAAGAGATAAGAGAAGGCTCTTGCAGAGACAGCATCACAGCGCTGAATTCAAAGCGAAAGTCGCCTTAGAAGCGCTCAAAGGGAACAAAACGATCAACGAGGGACAAAAGGCTCAACGAGATTAGGAGGGCGAATCAGCTTCACCCGA
>NZ_CADCXN010000090.1 GCF_902806695.1 Candidatus Methylobacter favarea
TTTTCGTCTTTTCATCGGTTCCCTGATGACATTATCTCGGGTTGTCAATAACGTTTACTATAACCATTTGGCTTGATCGAGTGAAACAAGATTTTTATTACGGGTTATTTGCGGTTTGTTGTACTAGTCATGACATTTTTGGATATTGCTAGTCGGCTATCCATTAATGACAACCAGCTTGAGTGCTTGTATTCGTTTTTGTACAGAATTTCCGATGACTTAGCATTATAAGGCGGATCGATATATACACACTTCACCTGCTCCCGATACCGCACTTTCAACAAATTCAATGCCTGAAAATTATCCCCATGTATCAATAGCCCATCGAGGCTGTCATCCAGATTGTCCACCGTTGCCAGCAGGGCTTGTTTAAATGCAGCATCAAACAGGGCGGTATCCGCCATCAGATAAGGATGTTCTTTCAGGTAATCGACGCTGCCCGCTTCGGCTTGGTTAATTAAATCAACTTTGCCATTCAACATACCGAGATTTCCCCACTGTTCCCATTGCTTTTGATTCGCGGCAATGACATCCAGCAGATTGGGAGCATCCTTGATGATTCGATCCAGCGTGATGCAGTAGTGTGTGGCAACGACGAATTTCTTTTTCAGCCAGAGCTTAAGCTGAAAATCTTCCAGTTGCGCAAGGAAGGTAATCAAATCCAGCGCAATGGCGCGCAAAGTTTGAATGAGGCGCAGGTTTTTTTCGATGTCGGCAAACTTTTCGGCATTCTGCACGTCGTCGAGATGCATGACTTCATTCTTGATATAGAAGTCCAGTTCGCCGCGCAGGAAGCGGCCTAAATCCTTGTGAATGAAGTAATCCGCCGTGTTCTTGCTGGTATAGTTGGTAAGGCATTTTTCCAGCAGGGTGCGCTGCGGATTTTTTTCGGTTGGTTCGCGGCTGCTTAAATCCAGCCAGCGAGCTTTGACGATTGCGTTGTCCAGCACGGTTTTAACGGCTTTTGCCACCCAGTCTTCCTGTTTGCTGCCTTTGGGCATGGCTTTGTATTCAAAGCGCAGAACGAGCTCGCCGTTTTCCTCCGCTACGGGCAATAAAGCTTCTTCGACTTCGTCGCCGTCGTCATCGGTAAGAATGCGAGTTTGCGGCTCGATCAGGACAAAACGCCGCTCTTTGTCATTGTCTTTGCGGTTATCTTTGGCGGTATCTGCCGTGACCAAACGAAAGCGCACGCTGCGCCCGTCATCCAGCTTGAAGGCATAATTGGAAAAATTTTCGCCGCTCTTGGTGTAATACTGGTCTTTGTTTGCCCAATGCAGCACCACTTCTTCACCGGCATAGGGAATCGCGTAGGTGTTGCCCTTGTAGCGGCGCTGACTGATAAAGTCGCCTTTATCGTAGTAGCGCGAGAAGAAGGTAAGCAGATGCGTGAATACTGCGTTTTCTTGTTCGGATGTACCGACGCCATAGGCAGCGATTTTTTGCCTCAGCTCAATTATCTTGGGGACGGTATCAGGATCAATGCCGTCGCTGCGGTATTGCGCTTTTTTTTCTTTCAGTTCCTTTTGCAGACCCTCTACATTCGCCGCACCGGAAGCCGCCAAGCTTCCTCCCACCTTGGCTTTCAGGCGATTATCCAGATAGTCGTTAATCTCACCTTGGCGAGCATTCAGGATGCGGTAGATACCGAAATCCAGTTCAGGTTTATCAATCTGAAATATTTCTTTTAACTTTTTTACGAGGTCATCGTATTTGCTCATGGGGGGTATCCTATCTCCTTAGGAAAATTGCATTAAACGACTGACCATTCAATGGTAAATAGCCGTGCGGATTCGGTTTTTTGGGTGAGGCGGCGTTCCAATGCATCTATCAGGGCATCTCGCTTTTCGATAATGCTGTCTTCGACCTGAAATATTTCTTGCCGTTGGCGGCGTTGCTGTTTCTCCAGTTTTTGTATTTTTTGCTGGATATCATGCTGTTCATCGAGATTAGTGGCGAGCCTGGCTTGTCGCTGAAGAATTTTAATTTGCTCTTTGGTGTCTTTCAGGGCTTTTTCGGCAGCCAGCACCCTGTCATCCGCCCACTTTTCAAGCTTTTCACGAGCCTCATTGAAGTGTCGATTGTTCGCTTCCAAAGATTGGCTGATGGTCGCTTTCGTGTGTTGCTGTGCCTCAGCAGCGAGTCTTTGGGTAATTGAACCAGGGATGTTGGCCGATCCTGAATTTTCTGCGGCGCAGTTAAATAGCTTTTCACAGGTTTCTTGCTCCAGTGGCAAGCCTTGGTCGTCAATAGCAGAGAAAAGCAGGTGTTCTTCACGTTCGTAGCTTTCAATCGCCAGCAAGGTCATGGCAAGATAACCGTGTTTGCCGCGCAATGCTTCTATCTGATGCAGTCGTGTGGGGTGTTGACTCACATCAAAAACGATATGAGCAGGCGGCGTATCTAGTGTTTTAGCATGATCGATAACAAACTCGCCTAACGGGTGAGAAAGACGATAAAGGAATGTGCCGTATTCTGCGTGCATTTCTCCGGCTGTTTCTGATGTGTGTGGCTGGTTTGCGTTAGGCGTGGTCTTGGAAATAAGATGATAACGACCTGCCGCAATAGCCTGTGTAGGCGGCTTGACAAGATCAAAGGTCAATGCGGCATCGTTGAATTGCGCCCGTTCATTGAGTATGAAGTGTGTAATCGACCAGAAGCGTTTGCTGAAGCGGTCAAGCTGGGCTTTGGCATCGCTCAACTGTATGCGCAGTCGCTCATGGACATCTTCGTCAAAGTTTTCGAGGAGTAGTTTGCGGGTGTCATTCATCCGTGCCTGGATGCGTTCATCCATTTCCGCTTGCAGCGCTTTGAAAGCGTCATCGATTTCAGCCGGTGTGCGGCATTCCTGATAAATCGAGAGAATACGCTTTTCAAAATCAACGCCGGATTCAATGCTGCCCAGCACATCATCGGATGCGCCAAAAACACCATTGAACAAGTTGAATTTTTCGGTCAGCAGCTCCAGAACGCGGCGATCAGCTTCGTTGCGTTCGTTAAGAAAATTGATCACAACGACGTCATGCTGTTGCCCGTAACGATGGCAGCGGCCAATCCGTTGCTCCACTCGTTGGGGATTCCAAGGCAGATCATAGTTAATGACCAATGAACAAAATTGGATATTAACCCCTTCAGCAGCCGCTTCAGTAGCAATCATGATGCTAGATTGGTCGCGGAAATTTTCAATCAGTGCAGCGCGAATATCAATGTCTCTGGAACCGGCGATACGGCCTGTGCCTTGGTTAGCGGTAAGCCAGTTTTCATAGATAATAGTAGCTTCAGGGCTGTTGTTGGCGCCGCTGAATTGAACGACTTGACCGGCATAGCCATTGGCTTCCAGATAATCTTTCAAGTAAATCTGAGTGCGCCGTGATTCGGTAAAGATAAGCGCCTTACGTTGCGCCCCTGTTGTCGCCATTTGCTGAAAACCAATTTCCAAGGCACTCAGCAAGCTGCGCGTTTTAGTGTCGGTGCCGATGCTGCGTGCCCATTGAACCAATTGCGCCAGCCAGTCAATTTCTTCTTTTAACTGCTTGCGGTCGATAGTGGGCTGAGGTGTATTGCCATTCTCTTCGGGCGGGTCGATGTTCAGTATTTCATCAAGCAATTCATCTTCGATGTCTTCGTCGGCGATTAAGAATTCGGCGAACTCAGGATCATCTTTGATTTTTTCATCACGCAAGGCTTCCAGCCTAAGCTTCATAGTTTCAAGCGTTCCGGCAATCGCCAGTGAAGAAGAGGCAAGCAGTTTGCGCAGAATGAGTTCGGTGAGATGCCGTTGGCGTTTGGGGATGGCGTAACTGTCGGGGCGTTGCAAAAATGCAGTCACCGCCTCATAAAGTTGGTGTTCGTCATCAGTTGGGCGAAATGGACGGGTGATGGCTTTTCGTTCAGTGTATCGAATGTATTCCGTGACCTGATTGCGCAACGTGCGCCGACAAAAACCTGATAAACGCTGCCGCAAGCCATCCAAATCACCGCCTGCCGAGACATATTGGCTGCGGAAGGCGTTTACATCACCAAAAAGATGTTCGTCGATCAGTGTAGAAAGTCCATACAATTCCAATAATGAATTTTGCAACGGTGTTGCTGTCAGCAGCAATTTGCGGCAATCTTCAAGCGCCCAGCGTAAACCTTGTCCAATCTTGTTGCTTTCCCGGTAGGCGTTGCGGAGTTTGTGCGCTTCGTCGATGACAACCAAATCCCAGGCAATGGCTTTCAGTTCATCACGAATCCGATTGGCATAGTTATACGACAAGATGATGATAGCTTTTTGGTTAAGAGGCGATCGATCCTTTTTGATTGTACCCCGCCAAGTTTTGGCATCCAAAACGACCGCAGGGAGATTAAATTTCTCCTCCATCTCCAGTGCCCATTGCTTGCGTAAGGATGCGGGACAGATAACCAACAGTCGCCGCCTGCGTTCTGACCAGTACTGGCACAGGACAATTCCAGCCTCAATCGTTTTACCCAAGCCCACTTCATCAGCGAGCAGGACACCTTTGGATAAGGGAGATTTTAATGCGAATAAAGCCGCTTCAATCTGGTGAGGATTCAGATCAACACTGGCATCAAATAAAGATTGAGATAGCCGCCCAATACCAGTGGGGGCATGCCGTCGTGTAAGCTCGTACGCGAAGTATTTTGCATGAAATAATGTGATCATTTGCAGGAATTAACCGTCTCAGAAGATTTCATCTCAAAATCTACTTTTCCTGCATTAACATAGTGTTAATCATTACCGCAATGATTACCACTATGTGTTGCACACACATAGTGGTAATTTGTAGGATTCTGTCTGAAAAATGTCAATATTTCCATTTATTATAGATGGGTTATGAAGTTTAGGTCGAACAACTCACAGACCCATTTTATCTACGTAGACACCCCATACCGAAAACCCCTATGAATTCGCTTCTCCAGAACCCAGCAAAAACAGGGGCTTCTGACGGGGCGGTTTTGCCATACCCTAAACTCTTGTTTTCAATTCGGCTTTACTTCCATAACCTCTCAAATCGCGCCGGATTGGATGCGGTATAGCGGACGGTGTGCTGAATGTTCCGGTGTCCTAGATAGTCTTGAATAAGCCGCGTGTCAGCGCCTTGGTCGGCCAATGCATAACCGCAAGCGTGGCGGAGCATATGCGGATGAGCTGACAATGGCAGATCGGCCAGCTCGCCATAATGCTTGATAAACAGCCATGCGGTTTTACGGCTCAACGGGCTGCGCCGCTCACTAATGAAGAATGCATCCGTTTCCGGTTTCATCTTCTTGCGCTCGGCAAGCCATGCCTTGATCACGCGCAATTCGTCCATCCGCAGGGGGATGGGTGGTAGATAGGCCTTTTTTCAACCGGGCGACATGCAAAACGCGGCTCTCGGTGTCCACTTGGGACAAGGTCAGCGCACACGCCTCTGATACGCGCAAACCGTGCCGGAACATCAGCAACAGGAAACACCTGTTCCTTGCCTCGTTCCGGCTGCCTTTGGTCGCCGTAATCAGTTTTTCGATTTCTCTGGCCGTGAGGTGTTTGCGGTCGGTCATCTGTCAAAAGCATCTGGCCATGATCTGGAAGCGTGGTACACACGAAGAATCTGAAGCCGTTCGTTAACGACGCGGTAAGGAATTATATAAGGCGTTCCAGACACCACCATTTCCCGCGTTCCTGCAACACGTCCTGACCTGCCCAAATAAGGCGATGTCAAAAGCAGCGACACACAAGCAACAATGCGCTCATGGAGCGCGCGGGCGGCTTTCGGATTATCGGGCGCAAGCCAAAGATAAATCTCCTTGAGATCGTTCAGGGCTTGCGGAGACCATACGATATTCAAGCGCGTTTATCGTGTGCGGAGAGCAACCCCTCCATTGCGGCCATGACTTGCTCATGGGGGATGCCTTCGCCTCTATCGAGAGAGCCGATAGCCGCCTTGATCCCTTCAATTTGCCATGCCTGCGTTTCGACATATTGCCGCAAAGCTTCTTCAATCACCCAGTTGCGGGAACGATCCATCGACGAGGCAAGCGCGGCGACCTTTCCGGCCAAATCGGGATCGGTACGAATGGTAATGGTTGTAGTCGACATATGGCACCTATAATGTTTGCATTGCATTTATATGCAATCATAACACGGCTTATCTGCGAGCCAAAGAAAATAGTTTATCGTTTTGTCTAATGTTTGGGTATTATCGGAGGTCTGGAAGCCGCTAAAATCAACGATAGCACTTCCAAACACTAGACAAAATAATTCCAACTGTCTAATCAAATGGCTTCGCACTTACTCACTGGCATCATCGCCCTCTCGACCGGGCATTATCCTTACCCAGCACCGGTAGCACTGTTTTCATTGCTCCCCGACTGTAACTAATCCGGATTTGTTCGCCTTGTGCCGGCACAGTGCTAAACAGGTTCAGGTCATGACGGATAATGTCCTTGCCATGCGTCTGGTAGACATAACGGTTATCAATTCCGATAACCTGGCCGGTGTAACGCCCCCGGTCGGTATTCGGCGCAAGACTGCTGAGTATGCTGAGCGGCCTGAGTATCGGTGTTACGGGTTTTGCGGGTGATTTTGGCTGCTCGACCGTGTTTGTCCTTGCTTGCCGCACTTCGGCTTTTCGTGCCGCCATCAGCTGATTCAGGTGCTGATCGGTAAATTCAACCCACAGCCCTTTTTCGGCGGCGACCCGCGCCACATTGACCTTAAAGGCGCCGCTGCCGCGCACCGTCAGTTTCTGTCCAAACTTGGCCTGGGCCAGTCGTAACCCTGTTTCGATAGTCTCGTCCTGGGTTTGCAGCACTTTCACAAACCGGCCTTCATCGCGCACCACGTCGGTATCGCCGCGTCGGTAGGTAACAGCGCCGTCACGGTGGACTTGGTAAGATAGTTGATAGGCTTTCAGTAAGGGTTCTGCATCTGGAATGGTTTGGTTTTGCGGTTTAGCTTCGGTTCCGGAATGGATCTCCTGGTGCCCGGTTCCGTTCTTAACCTTGGCTTGCATCCGCCGTAATTCGGCCAGTGCAGTTTCATTGCCAGTTTGCGCCTGGCCAGCCAGCCAGTTCCGGTAGCCGTTACGGTATTCATCGCTTTGGATGGTAGCCAGTCGTTCACGTTCGCTTTGGGCTTGTTCGCGTAAAGCGGTTTCGGCCTGGATGCGTTCCATTTTGGCGATACTGGTGGCGGCCTTGCGTTCGGCGGGGCTTAGGTTGCGATTGGCCCGTATCCCTGCCAGTTTGCGTTGCTGGGCGGTTTTGATCGTCTGGCGACGGGTTTTCTGGTTTTCTTTGCGCTGTTGCGCTTGCGCCTGGCGTTCGGCTTTGCGGATCGCAGCGCCGGCTTGCCGTTCTGCCTGGTAAGCTTTCCATAGATCGGCGTGGGCTGGTTGCCGTGGCGTGGTCTCTACAGCCCATCCGATCTGCTCTTGGTAGACTTCCCGCAAAATCAGGCCAGCCGTCCGGTAATCCAGATTCAGTTCTTTGGTCAGAAAATCGGAGACGTTGAGTTTCCGGGTTCCGGCCTGGATTCTGTCGCCGCCGTCCTGGCCTTGGCTGATCGGGTATTGGTCCGGATTAACGCCATGGGAGTGCGAGAGCCTGGCCAACAAGCGGTTGGCATCCAGATTCTGTTTGATGACGGCAAATTCACGATGGCCTGCGGCCCGTTCATTGTCGGTCTTATGGTCGTGCAGCAGCTGACCGGTTACGCTGGTTTTTGGGCCTCGATCAAGCTGACTAGCAGGTTTAAGGTCTGTTGTTTCGACAACGGTTCGACCAGCGCCGCGATGTCGTCGATCAAGGACGTTTCGGCGGGCTGGTTCAAGGTCTCCAGCAATTGTTTTAAGAGCGCCTGTGTGTCGGCTTGCTGTTTCGAGATGATTAGCAGCTGCTCGGAGATGGTCTCTAATAATGTCTGTTCGGTGGTATCCATTGATGGGCTCCGGAAGGTGTTTTTGATAAAAGCGCTGTTCGCGGTCGATCAGCAACTGGGCTTTATCTTCGACCGTGGCTTGTTGGTAGGCGTCATATTCGCTGCGCTTGCCGAGATAAACGTATTTGATTTCCTTGGCCCGTTGGGTGTGCCATTCGTGTAAGGTCTGGTCGTAGGGCGTTGGGTTATCCCGGGGCGGGGCGGTGATTTCATAGCGGGAATCGGTCGCTAATTGCTGCATTTTCTGCAAATGCGGCAGCTCGATGAACGTGCGGCTGAAGGCGGCGTCGCGTAGATTGATGCCTTTGCCGTCTCCGCCGGTGTTGGGTTTTACCCAGAGGTATTCGTTATCTTTTCCGGCATTGCGGATTTTGACTTCGCCCTGTTCGGCCAGCAAGGTTTTGAAGTCGTCGTAGCTATCGATCTGCCGTTCCAGCAGCTTGGTCAGCAGTGCGCTTTTAAAAACCTTGCTGCCGCCTTTGAAGGCATCGCCCTTATAACGGCTGAGCATTTCCGAGTCGTCGGTGAATAAGGCCCGGCGGTTGTCCTTGGGGCTGGCCAGGCCGTAGCGATTGTTTAAGGTTTCCTGGATGGCTTCCAGGTATTTCACTTGCCGTTCGACCAGGCCGAACGGGTTAAGGCTTTCGCCTGACAGCAGGTTGTATTTAGGGATGACGATATGGATGTGAGGTTTGCGTTCCACCCGTTCGCCGGTTTTGGCGTGGGTATAGCTTTTGATGCGCGGCAAGTGGGCTTCGGCGTAGAAACTGTATTCGTCATCCTGAAAAGCCGTGAAGGCAAATGCCTTGAAGTCCTGGGTGATGGCTTGCAAGCTATCCCGGCTGATTTCGTCTTCCTTGAAGGCCAGAGTGATATGCAGGTATTTGTCGCCGTTATGATTCATTTTGTTGATGAGGGCGTCGGTTAATATTAGATCGCCGTCTAATATAACCCTTTCGTCCAGTTCGTCTCGGCTGTAGTCGCGGCCTTGTTTTTGGCCGTCTTCCAAATAGTCTTTGATGCCGGACTCGCCGCCGGAGATTCTAATTAACATGGTCCAGGAAGGCTTGCAGTAATTGGTTTTGTTTATCTAACGATTCCAGGACGGAGATATAGAGTTTGTCGGTTATTTTTCCGGCTTGCTGGGCGGTGTTGGCGGCTTTGGCGAGTTGGTTGATGTTGTTGCTGGTTTTATTTAAAAAAAATAGCGCTTGTTTGGTGTGGTCGGTGGTTATTTTTCGGGCGACGACTTGGGTTCTATTATTCAAAATAATATCGCGGAAGAATTCGGAACGGGTGAGGTTGGCGGCGCTGACCTTGGCTTCAAAAGCATCATAGGTGGTTTCGTCGATCCGGAAATTGAGGCGTTTCGATAGCGGTTGGGTCATGGTGTTTTCCTCCGCGATAGCGGCCCGGTGTTGGGTTCAAGGGCGCAGCCCTTGGCACGGTCGCAGGTCAAAGCCGATAGGCGTATGACATGCGCAACGTGCCTAAAGTGTACTATATATCTAATGTAGCACGGCTTTTCGCTGGCTGCAACGGAGAGTAAGGACACAAAAAAGAAAGGGGGCTTTAGCGATGTTGAGGGGCGGTATCAGGTTTAAATCAACAACTATCTTGTTTAAAAGTTGTTTGAAAGTACCAAATAGCGTGTTTTATAGGATTGATCGGTAAAATTCATAAAAACACGCATGAAACAAGTTTTAAACAAGATTTATGCTATAAGTTCACCCAAAAAACCGCTATAAACAGCTTATAAAACAGGTTTCTCTGATTAAAACACGAAAAAAACAACTTTCAAACATGACTAAAAAACTATCTGAACGCATTGCCGAACGGGCAACAGCAAAGGCGCAGGGCAGGAACGCTAAAAATAAGGCTCAATTTTTAAGTGTTCGAAATGAAGTCGAAGAGGCGTTAGGGGAGAACTGGACCGTAAAAGACATATGGGAAACGCTTCATGAAGAAGGGGCTATTTCTTTCAGTTATGAAGCCTTCCGAAAACATGTCAATGCCTGGAAAAACCACCATCCGGAACCCCCAAAAAACCATCAGCCGGAAGCAGCGGCCCCCCAGATAAGCAAATCAACTGAATTACCCGGCTTTCCGTGGAATCCCGTAGCTAATCCAGATGAGTTATTTTAATGGCTCTTGAAGCGCTTAAGTTTAGATCGCTTTACCTCACTGGATGGCCTGACAGTGATCCGGAAACAATTTCCTGATGAGCGTCCTAATCGGCCTGGCCGTTTTATTTAACTATTTTTGACCCGGTTTAACGGCCACTGATGCCCATAAAACTGTCTGCTTCGGGCAGGGTATCCGGTTTGCCTTGCTGACCTGGAAGCGATTGGGTGTTAACGCCAGAAACCAGCAAGGTAGCAAGTCTTTCGCCAGTTCCGCTCGGGCCCCCTATGCCCAATACGGCGGTTTATCGCCTGGAATCCTTTGCGCCTGCCGGTGGCGAGTGCAAGCCGATGAAGCCACCCTAAACATGATTTCAGCGGCACTGCCGGCAACACTTTTTTAGCTCATCGCCTACCCCTGCTTTAAGCCGTCTATTGCTTTTGTTTTTCAATCAAAATAACGCTATTTCAAGCCCGTAGCGGCGATTTATCCAGGCTAGTCAAAACCCCTGGCTAAAGCAATAAAACCGCACAAACAGCCCTTTTCGAGACTTTCACCCATAAAGGTCATGCAAACCACCACGATACCAACCGGCCACCCTGCCGAATTTGCGCCGGAAGCCATCATCCAGGCCGGTCAAGAGCTGCGTGACGCTGGCCGCAATATCACCGGCTTTGCTTTACGTCAGAAGGTGGGTGGTGGTAATCCCAGCCGGCTTAAACAGGTTTGGGACGAATATCTGGCCAGCCACTCTGTGACTAAAGCGGAATCGGTGGCGGAGTTGCCTATCGAGGTGGCCATAGTCACTAAAACACGGACAGAACGCCTGTCGATGTTGCCTGTTGAATTGAACGACAAGGCGGTCAAAGCGGCAGAGCGCCGGGTCGCCGAAGTGGTCAGAGCCGCCGGGGATCAACGGGAACAGGCCGAGCGTGAATTAGCCGATGCCCAGGCCGTAGAACTGCCACAGGCGCTTAGCAGCCATCAGCCGGCGAAAACCAGCAGCGCAAAGAAAACAACAGCTAACTAAAAATCTGTTAGTCTTTAAACCCCGGCGGTTATGTGCCACTGATCGAGTAAGGACTTTAGCAAAACTACCCTGCCCTATTCCTTCCTGGCGTAAAACCAAAAGCTTTGCGGGATTGAAGGAAATTATTTTGCAGGTACTGTTGTATGAACAGGAATTAATGGCTTATTAATAAATATTCATAGCTAAATCAACCGTTTATATGGTACAATTGCCAAGGATGGCAATTACGGGAAAGTGTTTAATTTTTAGTTTCCGTGAATTGGCTTGCCATTCATCTTTTTTCCAAATTTTACCCGGCTAACTTGGCGCTGGCTAAGCGATTTAGGCTAATATGCGATGCACTTCTGGCGGGATACGCTCTTTAAATTCACCGCTGTAGTGCTTTTCGGATAGCTTTATTGTTCGTTGTTTGAAGTGTAGGCTGAAGTGCTTACTTTGATTTAGGTAAGGCGGGAATGCTTGATGATCCGCGGCAAACTACCGATTTTTAGTTTCGAGTTTTCCACAAGCGTAGAAGCAAGAATAAGTTTTAAAAGACTAGATAAAGAAAAGAATAAGGATTTTAGGCAAGCCAAAAATGCAAAATTTATCAATCTTTTATGTTGCTTTTAGTCGCTTTAAGTGGGGGCTGAAGTGCCTACTTTGCTTTAAGTGGGGGCTGAAGTGCCTACTTTTTTGACTAAGTGGGGGCTGAAGTGCCTACTTTTTTGACTAAGTGGGGGCTGAAGTGCCTACATCCGAGGGCTGAAGTGCCTACCTTCTCAATGTAAACCCGCCTTATTTCTTGTCGTAATTGAGTGTCCTTTTCAAAGCGGGAGCTGAAGTGCCTACTTTGTGGGGGCTGAAGTGCCTACTTAGTAGAGCGAAGTGGGGGCTGAAGTGCCTACTTTGCCTCTACTTATCCACAACTACGCCTGATTTTTGTGCCTCAATTTGCTGCATGCTCGTGCGTTTGTTTGCAGCTTTTTGCTCGGTGACAAATTCAGGGTGTGCCGTGATTGTGTATTTTACATCGGTAATCATGCGCCCCTCTTTGCGTTCATCGGTTTTATAGGAAAGAATGACTTTTTTTTCCTTCAATTCCTCAAGGGCTGATAAGACTTTTTTTCTATTATCACGTTCTGTTTTTTGCCGCAAAAGCCCGCTAGCCTGTTGGATGTCTGAGTACATGAAGTGGTAATCATTCATATAGTTCGCATGAATGTAACGATTGACTAAGCGCTTATACAAGAAACGGGTGAGTTGTTCTTTGCACTCCATAAACCGTAAATAATTGAACTGGCGGTATTGCAGCGTGTTGACGGCGTGGGAAATGAACACGGGAAGCCGTGTGATGTGTAGTGCGTCTGTATCCTCCAAATATTTTTCACGATCAACGCTGCAATAATCTTGCAAGATTGCGCCCGTGTAGATTTCTTTGCCGTCCTCGTACACGGTCAAGATACATTTGCTCATCACTTCCAAGCTGCGCTTGATTTGGTCGTATCGAAGGCCATTACCCATCCGGTAAAGTTCGCGGCGGATCATGCCATAGCTGAATCTGACCCAGCTTTCGATATTTTTTGGATCGTGTATGCCGTGGTTTTGCTCGGTGAATATCTTTTTTAAGACTTCTTCGATGCTTTCTTCGGTTCTGGTCGGAAAGAAGGCTTTGTATTTCCCGTTTTCCTCTTTGATTAAAGCGGGCTGAATATCAACTTTATAGGTTAACTCACGCCCCTCTTTGTCTTTTAGTTTGTATTCATGTTCATAGGGCTTTGCTAGTCCTTCCGCCGTCCTTAATTTGTCCTGCTCCTGCGTCGAAATAAAATATTTTGGGATGCGCTCCCAATATTCAACGGTGTTTGAAACTTCGCTTACATCATTGGCTAGGAACTGCGAAAACAAATCCATCTGAACACTTTTGACCACTTTTGAGGGTGGTTTTTTCGATGGCTTTGGCTTCGCTACGACATTTTTCCCTCCTTTGTCTGTCATTTTGTGAGTTCCCTAAACCGTATCAACTGTTCCTTTGTGCCTTCTTTTTCAATTAAGGCTAACATGGCCCTTTCAAATGTTTCATTGTCGAAGATTTCAAGACGCTCTCCTATCTCTTGAAAGAGCGGCTTTATGCCTTCCCTGACCTTGATATTAAGCTGCGACGTGTATTTGGTGCGGCTGCGTTTTTTGCGCGGCAGACGGCTTACAAATCCCGTTTTTTTCGCAATCTCTTCAAGCTGTGCCTTGCCTATATGTTTGGGCTTGGGTGGTTTTTTCGTTAGCTCTTCAATGTCGATGCCGTCGCTTGTGTCGCTAAACAAGTTCAGCGCTTCGCGTTCTTTAGCCATTCGCTGCCCTCTTCTTCTGATCTATGTGGTTTTTTAATTTGCGTTTGATTTCTTCGGCAAAAATTTTGGCATTATTGGAGGCTTTCTTGATGCTTTCTTGCTCTCTCTTGTTGCTGCCTTCTAAGCTGTTGACTGTCCCTCCATAAGAAAAAACAGATTTGAATGCTTCACGGTCAATCAATGAGCACTCGAAGAGGTCAATCCCTGCCCCGTCAAATTCGGCGGCAAGGTGTTTGCCTGTTTTTGTGATGATTGCCGCGCTCAACCGCGTGAACAATACGGCAAAGGGAATTGTGCGTCCTGCGACACGAGCGCTGTATTGAATTGTTTTAATTGTCTTGACGGCTTCTTTCGCGTCATTCTGCGACGGCTGGCATGGAATCACAACCAAATCCGCACGGCTGACTGCGCCGATAACCGCGCTGCTTGCCACACCCTCAAGATCGACCAAAACAAAACCGGCGTTGCTCTCGGCTTCGTCGATCGCATCTAAAATGCTTTCCTCCGTGGCATTCTCAAACAATTTTATATTTTCAGGGCATCCTTCCTTGTTTGCCCATGCTGCGCTGTGCTGGTTCGGATCGGCATCTATCAAAGCAATGTTTATTCCTTTCGCTGCGCCCTGTCTGGCAAGTTCTGAAGCCAATATAACGGCGGCGGTTGTTTTCCCCGCCCCTCCTTTTGAGGATGCAAAAACGATTGTTGGCATGTGTGTCGCACTCCGATGATTTTGTTTAAGGCGCTATCCAAAAAGATAGCCGTAAAAGAATGATAGCAAAAAAGATAGCAATATAAAACGAGTATCTTAAAAGATACTTTAATAAATATTTAAAAGATACTTTAAAAGATAGCTACTGTTAAAAGTTATCAAAAAAATATCTAGAAAGATATTCAAAAGGATATCAGCATGGTTCTGTCGCAATGTTTGTCAGTTTGCGCAATAATTAGCCAATTTTAGTAATTGATAATAGACGTCAAGCTGACAAGTACCCGAATAATAAACTGCGATGGGCAAATCCATCACTTCTTGCCGTAGGTACTATCGTGGTCTGAGGCAATGGTTAGAAGACGGATAAATTCACCCTCACGATAGGCCGTTGCTCGTCGTGCTTGGGTAATACGCAACGAATAGACAGCATCAATTCCGGGTGGTGGCTTGAAACTGATAATTTTTTCCCACTTCAGGCCGCTGTCGCGATAGACCTGGTTCCACGTCATCTGCCGGAGCTTGTTGAGTGTTTCTATGGCGGCGTGCCGCTCTGCCTTTTGCAGTGTCAGAAGATTCTCCTGAAAGACAGGGTTGTTAAGGTCAAGCCTGACCCGTCCATTCGGGTCAATCTTGGCCATTCAGCTTTTCCAGCAGGGTATCAATAGGGGTATCGGTGGGTGCATGGGTCCTAGCCCAGGACAAGGCATTTTCCAGATCAGTCGCCGCTTTTGGCAGGTGCAGCCAGCGTTCGTTGTCTGGAATGACGGTAGCTGTGCGTATCAGCCAAACCCCGGGCTCCTGCTCTTCCACCAGCACTTGCCGTCCGGCGTACTGCTTGCCCAGGGAGATTTGCCCGTTTGCGCCAATGACCTTGACGCTAGGTGGGTGAGCGATGGTTGTCATGATAACCTCCAAAGTAGTAATACACTAAGGCACTATAGCACTAATACAATACAATTGACGACTGAAATATTGAGGCCGCGCTCTAACCTCCACGTACGAAACCGACCGGTTTCGGACAGGGTTTAAACCCTATGTACTAAAGTAGGCTTATTTAATTTCGTACCTGTGCTATGATTCGTACAACCCTTTAGGACGGAATGAGAGCATGTCACGCGTTTTTGCTTACTGTCGAGTATCGACGACCGATCAAACCACTCAGAATCAGAGCAGGGAAATCCAGGCGGCAGGCTTTGCTATTGCAGCGCAGCGCCTGATCGAGGAATGCATCAGCGGCTCAGTGGCGGCAAAGGAGCGTCCTGGTTTTACCCAATTAATCGATAGGATGGAAGCGGGCGATATTCTGGTGGTGACCAAACTGGACCGGCTGGGGCGTAATGCGATGGATGTACGATCCACCGTCGAGCAGCTGGCAGGTTTAGGCGTACGCGTCCATTGTCTGGCTTTGGGGGGCGTTGATCTGACCAGCCCGGCTGGCAAGATGACCATGCAGGTGATCGCCGCGGTCGCCGAGTTCGAACGTGACCTGTTGATTGAGCGCACGCAGTCAGGGATTAATCGGGCTAAGGCGGCCGGCAAACCCTTCGGCAGACCGCCGGCGCTTAATAGCGAGAAACGTGCAGCCGTCCTGGAAAAACTGGCGGCTGGCATTAATGTGACTGAGTTAGCGCGTGAATTCAAGACGACCCGGCAAACCATTATGCGCATCAGGGAAGCGGCTTTGGTATCGCCACAAAGCCGCTAGTTGAAACAAGCCATGCAACACATTTATTTAGTACGGCACGACTCAGACAAAAACCTGCACCGGTTTTACCAACTGCATGTCACGCCCGGCATTTTTGAAGATTGGGCCTTGGTCAGGGAATGGGGACGGGTGGGCTCACCCGGTACGGTGCGCAAAGACTGGTTTGAGACCGAGGAAAAAGCCCTGATCGCCAGGCAAAGGCTCGTCGAGGCCAAACAGAAAAAGGGGTATCAATCTAAGGGGTAATTTTAGTAGCTTGAAACAAGGACCGCCTATATATAAGGTATAAATGTAACGGCTCGCGTTTGAGGACAGTCGGGCTTGCAATCCGCGAACCTCTGAAATAACAACGATAATCAAATACTGACCCTTTACTGCCCACCAATAAAATTATTTGGATGGCAGTAGGTAGACGAAAAGCAGACATTTAAAAACGATTGAGAATATATCACGGTGGTCTGATCGTGGAAGTTATCTAGACCTGATTATCATAGCGAAAATATACGTTATCCCGTTTAGAAGTACAAGGATTTCAGGTGGTGATTGACGTAAGCAATTACTCTACTATATTAAGATATGCAAACCTAGATAATAACGTGTTAGGCAATTAAAAAGAGAGAAAGTCATGAAAAAAATAACACTTGCTGCAACTCTAGCCGTAATGTTCATCAGCGCGGCACACGCTGAGGATTATCTGCATGGTGAGTCTGGCACAACATATCAAGGCATCGGAAATACAACCTATGGGTCAGACGGGGCAACCTATCAAAGTATTGGTAACACAACCTATGGATCTGATGGCGGCACCTCGCAACGAATAGGCAGTAGCACATATGACTCCCACGGTTCGACATCTCAACAAATAGGGAACACTCTCTACAACTCTGATGGGAGTACCGTCCAAAGAATTGGCAATACAACTTACGGTTCTGATGGAACTACGTGCCAAAAAATAGGCGATTCAACATACTGCAACTAAATTGCCTAACATGGCGAGCTAAGGGACGTGTCGCATCATGGCAGTTTTAAGGTTTTGTAATTTATCAAGTTTTGAGGCTTCGTTCACCGTCCGTGAGCGGCACGCCCCTTAGCTCTACGTTATACATAAATTCATGATCTATCGAGGAGTTCAAATGGCCAGTAATGAAATCGATTGGGATAAGCATTTTTCAAAGCTTACCTGGAACGAGGTGTATGAAAATTCGCCGTTCTTTCACGGCCAGCATCTCCCTACACTGTTTAGCCCCGACGGTACTCGAATCTATATCTCTTCGCTGGATTTTGAATACGCGACAGATAACGTACCCCTACTCAAACTGGCGTTGGACCATATAAAATCATCATTTGATATGGCAAAGCGTTCAAACCGATATTACAAGATGGCGATGGCCAAAAGTGATTTTTCAGCAGTGCAAGGCCTGCTTTCTCAACTTGGTGCAGACGAGACGAGCCACCGGTTAGTGGAAGATTCTGTATAACCAGTAGATCCACTGGAAAAAATACTCGCTGCACTCCCATTTTTCCGGTGAGCTATGCGTTGAGCGGCTGCTTTCTGGCTTTCACCTGCCATTTGCAAGAGACTGTGATTAAAAGTCAATAGAAATCATATTGGGTTTGCTACCCAATAAGTATTTTTTTTGACCATCGTATTCAAGATAGTAATGAGTTTTCTCATACAGGCAACCATTGCAACTTTAGGCGTTTTTCCACCCAATTTAAGCCGCTCATAATAGCTTTTGATAACGGAATTACACTGTATTGCTGACATAATCGCCATAAATAAAACTGTTCGTACCTGCTGGCGTCCGCCTCTAATTTGACGCTTTCCCTTATAAGCGCCACTTTCCTTATTCATGGGTGCAACACCCACTAAAGCGGCTATTTGCTTACTGGATAATTGACCTATTTCGGGTAATTCGGCCAGTAGTGTATACGCCAGCACTTTACCAACGCCCGGCGTACTTTGAAGCAATGCGCTGAGCTGATGCCACTCTGGGGTATTTTCGATCAATTCATCCAGTTGAGCATCTATTCGCTCTACTTGTTTTTCAATGGCTTTCAGCAATTGATGAATATCCTTATGGAAGGATTTTGGCATAATCGCCAAGCGATTCTTTTCCATAGTCGCCATTTCCTTTAATTGCCTTCTGCGGCTTAATAAGTCACTCATTAAGCTTAACTGTTCAGGTTTTACTGCACTCAAGCGTGGTTTAAGGGCTTCGCCATAAAAGGCAATAATTTCAGCATCAATCCTATCAGTTTTAGCCAGTTTTCCAGTCGCTGCCGCGAATCGTCTCACCAACAAAGGATTTGCGATCATAATCGGGAGTTCAGCCTTCTGGCAAGCCTCGACAAACAAGGTCTCAAAACCGCCGGTTGATTCAATAATTACTCTTGAAGGCGCGTGTAGTTTAATTTTTTTAACGGCTTCTTTAATGCCTTGCGGATTGTTCTCAACTTTGAAAAAAATAGCTAAAGGACGAATGTAAATATCGAGCTGTTTTTTGCCTGTATCAACACCCACATTAATTTCAAAATTAGATAATGTATTCATGATAAGTTATTCCCCCTCTTGCAAATACGGGTTCGATGACCCTAAAGACTGTTCGAGTTAATGACTTGGAGTTAAGAAGCGCCCTCTCTTGTTATCGGTCTCTTAAAAAGGAGCCGGTTATTATTCGAGCTACTTCCTAAAGTCCCTTTAGCCGTTACTAAAGGTGGGTCTCACTTTACCCGTTTTTGGGGAATAATCATCATACAAGTTATTATTTACATTTGGATATTCTACATACTTTCTCAATCTGAGCAGTTAAAGCTAATTTTTCAAATCCACTTCTCGAAACTGGATAACACGCCCAATAGGCATAAAAACAGTTTCGGAATAACATCAAAAGATAGCTTAGCATCAATTTTGAATGGCTGGTTTTGGCCACCCCAGACGCTCAATTGATAAATTACTGGTAATGTCGAGTGGCCGTTTTCGATAATAGGGTGGTTTTCTCCACATTTTCAGAGAGGGAGAAAGGCGGGTTCGCCTAAACCGACTACACTTAATAGACGTGATATTTCGGTAACATCGTAAAGCCCTAAAAGCATAATTCTGCAACATACTCCACCAAAATAGTTGAATGGGCCGTATGAAGAGAATAGGATAAGGTATTACCTTTTAATACCCGTGAGGTTAGCCATGACCAGCAAAGCTGTCAAACTCGATGACGCCATATATGCCCGCTTGAAGGTCTTGGCAGAAACCCGCCAGCGTACCCCGCACTGGCTGATGAAAGAGGCTATCCGGCAATTTCTGGAGCGGGAAGAGGCGGCGGAACAGCTACGCCTTGATACGCTGCAACGCTTGGCACAGTTGGCAGCGGATGGCAAAGTCATCAGCCATGACCTGGTAGATGCGTGGTTGTCCACATGGGGAACAGAGACTGAGGGGCAATGCCCCGTCGTCTAAACTGGCTCCCAACAGCCTTCACAGACTTAGTGCGACTGCGCGAGTTCATCCAGATTCACAATCCGGCGGCTGCCGGACGAGCGGCCCATCGCATCCGCGAGGCGGCGGGGCAATTGCTCGACTATCCCCACCTCGGCAAGGGCGTTGATGGGATGCCACCTTCGGCTAAAAAGAGCCGCAAACCTGACGTGAGTTTACACGGAGAGCGAGAGCCAATAAGCAGCCAATTCACCAGAAATTCTGGAGATAACAGCACCCATTTTGTGCAGTGGTTTATATGATACGTTCAAACATTTTCTTCAAATAAACTTGCCCGCCTTCAGGCATAAACAACACATTACGCTCTTCTAGGTCTGTCTGTTCACAGGAGACATTCAGTAAGCTTGTAAATTGTGTCGCCGACACAATAAAGGCATTCAATGTCAGCTTCGGATCGGCTAGCTTTTCCTGGATCACCTTTATTTCCTTATAAAGACCCAGTTTAGGGTCATTCAGACTCATCTGGCGTAACCCTTTCGGGTCAACGAAATTCAGCCATTGTTCGCCGGTTTTATCATCCATTAACCACAGTAAGAAATCAGGATAGAAATTGCCAGCCAAGGCAAACCCCAGTCCTTTGGCTTTGGTGTCGGCGTTGCGCAACAGGTAAAGGCTACGATTGCCGATGATTTTCTGCCCAATTGGTGATTTATAAAACACTTCAAGGTCGCGCACGAACTGCACTTCGCTAGGCGCATCGAATGCAAGAGGGCGCATTTTCAACGGCACATCGCCTTCGATGGCGAACAAGGGATAATACAAATGGCAATCAAAACAAATAGCGACCATTTGACCGGCATTCCACTGGCTGGCTTCACCGATCTTGCCAGCCGTCACCAGCACCTGAAGGGCTTTGATTTTCTTCTCGTAGGCTTCGCCGTCTTCATTGCTGTCAATCTCAAAGTGATAAACCTTGAGCAAGGTATCATCGTCTTCTTTCACGTTCACGATGTCGTAAAACTGACCTTCATAAGCCATTTTCAGCGCCTTATAAAAACGGTCGGTATAGTCTTGCAGCAAACGGATCAGAATGTCTTCCTGTTTGCGGATGTCGGCAATGGTGCGAATAGCTAGCTCGGCTTGCGGAATATAAAGCGTGTACCAGTCATCGCGCTTCATACAGAAATCAATCAACCGTGAACGCTCCAGCCGCAAGTTGCTCCAACTGCGCAGTTGCTTGAACTCCTGCAACGCCAGGTAAATCCGATCGAAATCAAACAGCGCCATTGTCTTGCTTGCAATCTTGCCCTTATTGCGAATATTGGCAGGTGGTGTAACACTGGTTTTATCCTGCGTACTCATGGCTTCTATTTTTGGATATAAATCCAAATCGATATGCGCCTTTTTAATTTTACCTTCAAATTCGGCAGGCGCCTCGTATAGCCATGGAAAGTGCATGCGCTTGAATCCTTTGATTTGGTTGTCCTTGTAGCCGTCTTTAAGCGCCAGCGTCTTGAGATTGCTCTCCAGCATATTGGGGCGGGTTTCAAAATTCAGCTCGATAATTTCATCTGATGGCGTGATGCCTTCTTCTTTTAGATACTCCTTAAAGGTGGCCATGTATCCTGCATTGACACCGAAGATATTCAGCGTTTCCAGACGCTCTAAATGCACCCCTTTTGGCCGCTGGGAAGGAATACTGCGTTTGAGAGAATAGTCTTTACCCTTCAAGCGCACGCCGCGCCCGAATAACTGAATAATTTGCGACCCCTCGCCCTTGCCCATATTGAGCAAGCCCATAGTGGACACCCGCCAACTGCTCCAGCCTTCAGTAAATTTGCGAGAGCCGATCAGCACATGCAACTGGCTATCTTTGCTGTTAAGCGTCCCAAATAGCGAGCCGCCAAAATCATCGGCTTCAGTATCAAACAACTCAAGATTTTCTTTTTTCTCAGCCTCTTTGAAAAACCCGGCATCATCACCAATGTTGATCAGCCCGAACGGTTCTGCATCACCCACGCGCAACGCTAACTCGCCTTTACTGCTCTTCAGATTGACTACTTTCAACCGTTGCCGTGCCCCGGCATTGAATAGCTTCTTCAGAATATCGGCATAAACCTCATCGGCGCTCAACTGCATCAAAGGCGTAAAGCGGTCATGAAAAATATTGCGGCCTTTAGCATCCAGCAAACGCGCGGTATTGGACAGCAAATCTTTTAGCCACTGCTTGGTTTTTCCCTCGTCGTTCAAAAAGCCTGCCAAAAATTTCAGCACATTCAGAATATCGGAATCTTCACCAGCAACGGTATTGCCGACAAATACCCACAACGGCTTTTCAATATTAAAATCGGTCAGCTTGTCACGGTTTGTGTTCCACAAGTATTGCTGCTGATAAAAACTCAGCAGGCAGGCGGTAAAATACTGGCGTTTAATGTCCTCTTTCTCGTAATCATCATCCTTCAGGTTAAGGATCAATGATTCCTTGCCGTAGCCGTCTTCATAAAAAAACTTGTAGGAATAGTCGAACAGAATGCTTTTGGCGTAAATTTCCCGCGTCGCTATTGTGCGTGCGCGACGCTTGTCGTCACTGGTCAGCGTCAACTGCTGTTTTTGCGTCTCATCGAGCTTTCTCAGGTTGGTCGTTTCAAAGAGCAACCGGGCTTTCTTCTTACGAATGTCCTCTTCGGCCTTGACAATTGTCAGGCCTTTGGCAACCGCTTGCCCAAAAGTGGCCGAATACTCAAAAGCAAAGCCGCCTCGTACTAAAATTTCACGGCGGCTCATCCATGCACCGCCTGCCGTTCCTGTACCGCAATGTCCTTCATCCACTAATACCAGGTTGTTGCCCTCAAAGGCTTCGACAGCGACTGTTTTGTCACCCATCTGATCGCCCAGCTTGTTGATGTCAATGACTTCAATCGAACGCTTGAAAACGTCACCACGGTTTTTGGCGAATAAGTGACAAAAGTCAAATCCGGAGAGCTTTAATTCCTCTAAATGCTGTCGAGACAAGCCCTCGTTTGGCGTGAGCAAAATGATCTTATCGGGGTAAGCGTCTTTCTTACCATTTTGAAAGTAATGCAGATACTGGCGAATGTTGACATGCAACAACAACGTTTTGCCGCTCCCTGTAGCGTTCCAGAATGCCAGCTTGTTCAGTTCATCCGCATCAAAAGGCTGAAAACGATGTTCAGCGTCTTGTTCGGCATTGTAAACCTTCAATCCATTATTCAAACCATCCAGCAATTGCTGCCGTTGATTGAAGTACCAGTCCAGATAAATCTCGGTGAACAACAGCGAGAGATACTGGAAGTACTTCATATTAAGCACGGCGCCTTCGATTTTGTTACGCTGCTCGGTGATAGCGTTCCAATGCTGCACAATGTTCAAATCATAACGGCGCAAATCCTGTTGGCTAATTAGATCAACATCGAACAAAGTATGATGCAGTTCATGAAAAAAGCCGGTTTGGCCGTCTTCGTCTATGCCCTCGTGACGATCTTCGCTCAAGCGTTCTTTCAGCGCGTGCAAAGTGCCGCCACTAAAAAAGCTCATCATCCACTGGTTGAGCACTAACTCCTGATGGAAACTGCGTTTCTTCGATGAGGCTTTACTCATAGCTTCCTCGCCAATTGCTGTTCAATTTCGGCTACCGTTGGCAACTGTGCTTGTACTTCCAGAGATATTTCCTTGGTAATAAATGAACTAACACCTATCGGCTTATTAACATCGCGTAAGGCATACTCCACATCGAGACGGTCTTTGTCTTTGCACAATATCAGCCCAATACTGGGCTGATCGCCCTCAGCGCTTAGCAGATCATCAACCGCCGACAAATAAAAATTCATTTTGCCCACATATTCAGGTTTAAATTCACCGGTTTTCAGCTCGATCACTACATAGCATTTTAAGCGTGTGTGGTAGAACAGCAAATCCAGAAAATAACTGCGGCTATTAACTTCCAGCGGATACTGACGCCCCAAAAAAGCAAAGCCTTTGCCAAGCTCCAGTAAGAATCGGGTGATATTGGCAACCAACTGATTTTCAACATCCCGCTCTACAGCCTTCTGACTCAAGGTCAGAAAATCAAACACATAAGGGTCCTTTAGGGTTTGTTGGGCCAGTTCAGACTGCGGTGCGGGTAACACTAACTGGAAGTTGCTAGGAGCAAGGCCTTGCCGCAGGTGCAATCCTTGCTCAATTTGTAGTTCCAAAATTGGACGACTCCAGCCATTTTCAATACAGGCAGACGTGTAAAACAGGGCAATATCGACATCCTTAATCTTGCCCAGAATTGTGCGAATATGACCCCAAGGCAATTGTCCCACGGGCTGTGGGACAATTTCAAAGCGAGGCGAAAAGAACAGGTAAAACTGGCGCATGGCAAACAAACTGCTACGTGAAAAGCCTTGAATACCCGGATGTTCGTTCTGCAAATCCGCCGCCATTTGTTCTACCACCGCACCACCCCAGCCTTGCGCTTGCTGCAAGGACACAATGGTTTGACCAATATGCCAGTACAGCACCAGCAATTCACGATTAACCGCCAATACTGCACGGATTTGTGTGGCTTGAATCCGTTGTTTAATCTCATCCAGAGCCAGCCTGTAATCGGCATGAAGATTAATCTTGCTCACTTACACGCCCTCCACTGCAAACATGCGGCTTAAAAACTCCGGTTCGATCTGGCGGATTTTCAGCTTCTTCTCAATGCCACCTTCCGTCTCAAGGCTGGTAAATACAGCAGGGATGTTGTGGTCGCCGTTGATATAGACGACTGCGAATTCACTATCCGCCGGATTGATAGCCAGCCTGTCGCATAGCCGGTTCAGGGTTTCGTAATCCACTTGACTGACATCACGCCACAACACCAGCGTTTTTTCACCGGTAGGTAACCAGCCAGTTACCGTGACAAAGCCTTTATCCCGTTGCGTGTCGATATGTTTTACGCGCAAGCCGATCAGATAGTTGAAGGTTTCTACCAGGTCTATGGCGCGCTCTTCATAAGCCCCCGCCGAATCCACGGTCACTTTCAGCTTGCAGTCAAACGGCTGGTTGAACTGCTCCACTGACAACAAAGAACCACGGCTTTCGATGTCCAGCAGATAGCGCAGCAGGTAATCTTCCTGGGCATCAGTTGGCAAGTCGTCGAGTAAGCTTTGTTGGGCTATAGTGCGGCGCAATTGCAGATTGTTTAGCGTGTCTTCGTAGCTTTCGATTTTGAGAACTTTGAAGGCATGGGAAATGCCGGTATGCGGAGCGGTCGCCTTGCCTTCTTTCCAGTCGGCGGAATAGATAACTTTTTGGATACGGGGCTTTAATACTGTATCAAAATACTCGCCCTGCTCCACAAGGACGTATTTGCGCTGACCATTATCCTCCCGATTCAGTTTGATGACAGCATGACCGGTGGTGCCAGAACCGGCGAAGTAATCCAAAACAGCAGATTTCGTACTGCCATTTAATGCCGCATGTACACAGTCACGTACAGTATATAAGGATTTTGGATACGAGGCTGGTGCTGCTGGTATAATATGATTGAGAAGTTGAGTGCCATGGTTATTCGCGGAATATCTGGTGTCCACCCAATTTGATTTGTAGTTAAACGTTTTCTTAAGACGTTTAATATCCCATACGTCTCTTTTTTCGAGCCTATGAGCGCGCAGTTCATGCTTGATAGACTCAACAGTGTTTCTTGCAAAACGCCATTTTCTTTCTATTCCCTTTGGATCTACAGGGTAGATAGCAATCAAGTTATTGTCGAGTTTCACATTCATATGTGTTGGATGGTAATCATCATTACAAACATCGCCAAATCCAACCAGCTCTCCGTCCTTTATCAGAATAGGGTAGAAACAATTTTTTCCAGCACTTCTAAGAGATTCCTCTCCCGTTACATCACGAAAATTTCTTTCATCCCAATCAGCTTCGTTTTCTCGATTTTGTTCAGCGATATATCTACCCGGTGCGAGATGAAGAAAATAGGCGTATTCGTGGGTAAATGAAAAATTATCTCCCTGTTGTCCGGATGGGTTATGGTTTATGGTTATGCAATCCTTTGACATGTATGGAAAGTTAGCAGTTAAAAGCTGACCAAGGCATTCTTGCTCTACCTCATCAATCGCAACTACCAATACACTATCACTAGTACATCAATCCATAAATTCCCCGTAATGTTGGGTTAAATAGTCATAACCTTACCTTGGTATGTCCATTTAAAGGGCTTGCTCATGGTTTTATTGAAATAAGCAATAAACGCCAAAATTTTAT
>NZ_CADCXN010000091.1 GCF_902806695.1 Candidatus Methylobacter favarea
GCATCGGCCGTTCCATAACCTCGCTGTGCAACTATGAATGCTACGGCCTGCTCGAGGGTAATGCCGTTTTATACCGGGCATTGATTTCGCTGGCGCCGCTGGAAACCATACTGAAATCGCTCAAGCCCTAGGCCGTGCCCGGATATCCGGAATGGAATTACGGAGCAAGCGTATTAGTGATTTTGACAGCGAGGCTTTCTACACCTTAAATGTTAATTTCTTCACAGCTTGCTGCTTCAACACCGGTAAAGTTCAAGTCTGTAAACATCGCAAGCATTGCAATTAAAAGCGCGAGGACTTTATAAGCGCCCATAAAAATCTACTTGTTTAGTGAACATTAATCTATAGACTGACACGCCTATAATTGCCCCGATAAAATTAAAACCGGCATCGGTCAAGGAGCCAAATCGGCCCGGCACGAATGTCTGATGCCATTCATCCAGAAAGCCATAACCAACCGTCAGTATCAGGGTCAGTATTAAAGTATAGGAAAATTTTGCAAACCAATTGCGTAAAGACCAAAGCCAAAGCCAGGCAAGCACTGCATAAAACGGGATATGAAGAAAATTCTGAAGGTTCGGCGATATCCATGTGAGCGGGTTTAAGGTATGGTTCGCAATGCCTTGATCGTCGGGAATGGAAGACAAGCAAAAAATCCCCGCCATATAGAGCAATGGCCAAATAATACTGGCGCGCAAGTTGTGATAATGAATCGCGTAAGTTTTTTGCATGGCAGGGATTGAATTATAGGCGGTTTTTTTGCAGCATCCTGATGCGGACTAAATGGAGCCGGCAGAAAGACTAATTTATAGTCAGCATATTATCCAGAGCCTTTTTAGCTAACCGCGCATCTTCTACGGGCACGGAAATCTGATTTATCACATGCCCTTCCGCGAGATTTTCCAGCACCCAGGCCAAATGTTGAGGGTCTGTTCTGAACATCGTTGAGCACATGCACAGGGCAGGCGACATAAAATGCACATTTTTACCCTGAGACTTACACTCTTCGTGCAGACGGTTGACCAGATTTAATTCTGTCGCAACCAGCCAGCGGGTATTGGCTTCGGCTTCGCGCACTGTGCGCAGAATAAACTCTGTAGAACCGATGTAATCGGATCTCTGGCAAACTTCAAACGAGGCTTCCGGGTGCGAGATTACTTTGGTTTCCGGAAAACGTTGCAGAAAGTTATCAATTTGTTCCGGCCTAAATACCTGATGTACCGAACAAAAACCCTTCCATAGGATTATTTTGGCATTTTTAATTTGCGCTTCGGTCAGTCCGCCCATCGGCTTGTTAAAATCCCAGACAAGCATTTCCTCCAGCGGAATGCCCATGCTGTAGCCCGTGTTGCGGCCTAAATGCTGATCAGGGAAAAACAGCACTTTGGAGCGTTTGGAAAAACTCCATTCCAGTATTTTCCGGGCATTGGACGAAGTACAGACAATACCGTCATGCTTGCCGCAAAAAGCTTTAAGGTCTGCGGCGGAATTAATATAGGTAATCGGCGTAAGCTCGGTTTCCACATTGATAATTCTGGCCAGTTCATCCCAGCACTTTTGAACCTTCGCCAGATTTGCCATATCAGCCATGGAACAGCCTGCCGCTAGATCCGGCAAAATGGCAATCTGCTCGGGCCGGGAGAGAATGTCGGCTACTTCCGCCATAAAATGCACGCCGCAGAATACGATGTATTCGGCATCCGATTTTGCCGCGTCCCTGGAAAGTTTTAATGAGTCGCCGGAAAAATCAGCATGTTTGAATACTTCATCGCGCTGGTAGTGGTGGCCCAGTACAACGCAACGTGTCCCGAGCCGGGCTTTAGCCGCAATAATGCGGGCATCGCATTCCTCATCATCGAGTAATGCATAATCTTGTATGGGTAATGCAGTAGAAATCATATTAATTCAGGTTTGAATTCAAAAATATTGATTAAATCAAGGCCGCTATGGTTAAAGATGTTCATTTTGTTGACCATTGCCAATCTAACCGTATAACGGTGATTTAATCCTCTAAAATTTATTAGACAGCTAATTTCTTTTCTATATCCCTGGTTTTGGCAAGTATGCGTATGCAGTATGTATACTGCAATAAATTGAAAACAAGAATTTACAAAAAACTTGATGGAGCCATTGGCTGAACCACATGCATTCTAACCAAAACCGATTTTTGCAAAGGTTATAAGGTTATGGTGTTAAAAGTGCTGATAAATATGTGCCTGCTGGACTGCTGAATGACGGAGTGGGATCACAACAGCCTTTAATAGAAAGAAAGATAAGCTCTGAAATAAACACTGGCATTACGGTTTCGCGATCTGCTATCGTGATATTATTATTGCTCTTAAACTTTCTCTTTTCCCGCAGGTTTAATCAGGCGAATTCCCAGCTCCCGCAATTGCTCATCTGTCACCAGGGCCGGGGCATTTACTAAAGGACATGCCGCTGACTGGGTTTTAGGGAAGGCAATTACATCGCGAATGGAAGCCGATCCGGTCATCAGCATGACTAAACGATCAAGACCAAAAGCCAGCCCGCCATGCGGGGGGGCGCCGTATTTCAAGGCTTCCAGCAGGAAGCCGAATTTTTCTTCGGCTTCTTCCTCGCCAATCCCCAAAATATTAAAAACGGTTTGCTGCATGGCTGTGCGGTTAATACGAATTGAACCGCCGCCTACTTCGGTGCCGTTTAACACCAAATCATAAGCGCGCGATAGCGCTGCGCCCGGGTTGGCTACGAGCGCTTCATCTGAACAGCTCGGCGCAGTAAAAGGATGATGAATGGCATTGTAGCGCTGAGATTTTTCATCCCAGTCAAACATCGGGAAATCGACAACCCAGACCGGCTTCCATTCACCTTCAAGCAGGTTAAAGTCATGGCCCAGCTTTACCCGCAAGGCGCCCATGGCTTCATTAACGACATTGGCCTTATCGGCGCCGAAGAAAATCAAATCACCGGTTTGCGCATTCGTTTTAGCAAGAACTTTCATCCAAATTGCATCCGGCGCAAATTTTAGAATCGGCGACTGCAAGCCGTCCATGCCGGCCTGGCGGTCATTGACTTTTATATAAGCCAGACCTTTTGCGCCATAAATGCTGACAAATTTTGTCAAGTCATCAATGTCTTTACGGCTTAAATCGCTTCCCCTAGGCAAGCGCAGCGCCACTACGCGGCCGTCAGGATCATTGGCAGGGCCTGAAAATACCTTGAAATCGACAGCTTTCATTTCCTCTGCAATATCGACCAGCTCAAGCAGAATTCGCAGGTCAGGACGATCCACGCCGAACCGGGACATGGATTCCTGAAAAGTCAGGCGCGGAAATTTGGCGTCCAGCTTGACATTAATCACCTTGGCAAACAGTTGCCGGATCATTTCTTCCATGATAGTCATAATCTCGTTTTCATCCATGAACGATGTTTCTATATCCAGCTGGGTAAATTCAGGCTGTCTGTCGGCGCGTAAATCTTCATCGCGGAAACAGCGCACGACTTGATAATAGCGATCCATGCCCGCAATCATCAGCATTTGTTTATACAATTGCGGGGATTGCGGCAGTGCAAAAAAGGCGTTTTCATGGGTACGGCTGGGCACGATATAATCGCGCGCGCCTTCGGGCGTGGCTTTGGTCAGATAAGGCGTTTCGATTTCGAAAAATTCATTATCATCGAGAAAATTTCGAAGCGTCCGCGTCACATCCCGGCGTATTTTCATTTTTTCCTGCATGGCCGTACGACGCAAGTCGATATAGCGATAGCGCAAGCGCAGTTCTTCATTGACTTCTATATCGCTTTCTACCGGGAAAGGCGGGGTTTCCGATTCGTTTAATATTTCAATCCGGGCGGCCAGCACTTCAATTTCACCCGAGTGCATATTAGGATTAACCGTGCCGGCAGGCCGATCCCGAATTAGCCCTTTAATACTTAAAACATATTCACTGCGTGCGCTTTCGGCCACTGCGAAAGTTTCCGGAGAATCCGGATCAAATACCACTTGTACGAGACCTGTCCGATCTCTCAGATCGATAAAAATGACTCCGCCATGATCTCTGCGCCGATGAACCCAGCCGAATAACTCAACTGCTTGTCCTGAGTGATGTTTGTTTAATTCTCCGCACTTGTGCGTACGCATAAATTCTCTCTGTTAATCCCAAAAGCTGTCGATAGTACTTGCTTGAACTCCCTTATGCAAGACGGTGCTAATGATCGCCGCAGCTGCCGCCCGAAGGGCAGGCAGCGGGCTTTGAAGTCGACGAAGCGGCTGGGGAAGTAGCGGTCGAAGACGCCGTACTTGAGCTGCTGCTTTCACCGGCTACATTTTTCCTTGAGCCGCTTTTAAAGTCAGTTTCGTACCAGCCGCTTCCTTTTAATCTGAATCCTGCCGCTGAAATCTTTTTTATCAGTTCCGGCTTGTTGCAAGCCGGGCAGTAAATTAATGGTTCGGCGCTGAATTTTTGTAAAGCCTCATGCTCATGACCGCATGATTGACAGTGGTACTCGTAAATTGGCATTACTCACTCCGATAAGAAAAATAATAATAAAACTGAAATGAAGGGTCTGTGTTAGTTTTTCAAGACCGTTACTATAAAATAGTCATCTATTCTACAAAAAAGAACTTATATAATGAAGAGATTAACCATTACCCGTCCTGATGACTGGCATGTGCATGTCAGAAGCGGCGCTATTTTAAAAACGGTCATGCCCCATACCGCGCGGCAATTCGCCCGCGCAATCATCATGCCCAACCTGAAGCCGGCTGTTGCGACAGTGTCTCATGCTTTGGCTTACCGGCAAGAAATTCTTCAGGCGGTTCCTGAAACAGTGTGTTTCAAGCCGCTGATGACGCTCTATCTTAGCGGTTCGACAACCCTGGCTGAAATTAAAAAAGCCGCAGAATCTGAATATGTCCATGCCTTTAAACTTTATCCGGCCGGCGCGACTACCCATTCCGACTCGGGCGTTGCCGATATAAAGGCCGTCTACCCGTTGTTTACGGCAATGGAAAAATATGACCTGCCGCTGCTCATTCATGGCGAAGTCACCGATGAACACTGTGATATTTTTGACCGCGAACGGGTGTTTGTTGATACTACTCTGACGGATATCGTTCGTACTTTTCCGGGTTTGCGCATTGTTGTCGAACACGTTACCACTACAGAAGCCGTCCAGTTTGTGCAAGGGGCCGGCAGCAATATTGCCGCAACGATTACCCCTCAGCATCTGATGTACAACCGTAATATCCTTCTGGCAGGCGGCATTCGCCCGCATTACTATTGCCTGCCGATTATAAAACGCGAACGCCATCGGCTGGCATTGGTTGCTGCCGCCACCAGCGGTAGTACAAAATTTTTTCTGGGCACAGACAGTGCCCCGCATTTATCCTCGTTAAAAGAAACAGCTTGCGGCTGTGCAGGCTGTTTCAGCGCGCACGCTGCGCTGGAACTTTACGCAGAACTATTTGAACAGGCTGGGGCCCTGGATAAACTGGAAGGTTTCGCCAGTTTTTTCGGTCCGGATTTTTATCGGTTGCCCAGGAATTCAGACTTTGTCACGCTGGAAAAAACCTCCTGGAAAGTTCCGGCTGTTTATGGACAAAATGGCATAGCGATTACTCCGCTCAAAGCGGGCGAAGAGCTATTCTGGAAGCTGCAATCACAAGGGGCATAAAATAGCTCAGCAGCAGTTACTGCCCAGTTATATGTCATTGAAAGTATAATTAATAGGGTTGAACAGGCGCTAAATCATCCTTATCGAATTCTTCCTCATCTTCCAGCAAATGAGTATCTTCAGGCACATTACCGTCGTTAATCAGGTATTCCCGCTGCTGGAAATAAGCGCTTTTAAAAAATGCATACCGGTCTAAAGCCGCCTCCGACGCAACCCTTTCAGTTTCCAGATTATCTGCACGCTGATCGGTAGCATTTACAGCGAACAGTCCGCTAGTGATAACGCCGCTGTCAAGATAACTGATAGGATTCATGGCCGCATCCCCGAGCAGGCCGCCAACGCCGCGCGGAGAACTGGAGCCCAAAAACGGCAGCACCAGATAAGGACCGGAAGGCAGACCCCAAACGCCTAGTGTCTGATCAAAATCTTCCTTGTGCTTGGGTAAATCAATCGTTGTCGCGGCATCGACAAAACCTCCGAGACCGACCACCGTATTGACAATAAACCGGGATCCGTCCCTGCCGGTTTGCGCCAGTTTCCACTGCAGCAAATCGTTAAGGGTTACGCCCATATCGTTAAGGTTGCTGAAAAAATTAGTCACACCGCGGTCGGCGAATGCCGGCATGACCCATTGATAGCCTTTGGCCACCGGTTTCATGGCATACTGGTCAAAATTATCATTAAACACCTGTACACCTCTATTCCATCCTTCCCAGGGATCCCGGGGGTCTTCCGAGGTAGTTGCACATCCTCCCAGTATTGCAATCAAGGCGAGATAACCCAGTTGTACAAGCAACTTTTTCTTTTGCATTTTATCCCCTCCAGTTTTGCTATTATTTTTATTACATGTTGATTTTCGCGTAACATATCATAAACAGATCAAGCCATCGAGCACCCCATCCTTACTTCTCATCACTTTAATTCTCTGTATAACTCCATAATGGATACCCCAGCCATCCCTTTAGGCAAGCGCTTTAGAGGATTCCTGCCGGTTATTGTCGATATAGAAACGGCCGGCTTTAATCCCAAAAAAAATGCCCTGCTGGAAATTGCGGCAATTATTGTTGAATACAATAGCAACGCTGATCTGGAAATCACCGAGCGCTACTCCACGCATGTCATTCCCTTTAAAAATGCCGAACTGGACGAAGCGGCTCTTAAATTTAACGGCATAGATCCGCATCATCCTTTTCGGATGGCTATTGATGAGAAAGAGGCGCTGCACATGCTGTTTAAACCCATCAAGAATGCGGTCAAGCGCAACGACTGCAACCGCGCCATTCTGGTGGGTCACAATCCGGCTTTTGACATTAATTTCCTGAATGCGGCTATTTACCGAACGCAAACCAAACGCAGTCCTTTTCATCCTTTCAGCACCTTTGATACGGCGACACTGGGGGGACTGGTTTACCAGCAAACCGTCCTGGCTAGAATTGCTCAGGCGGCAGGCATGGAATGGGATAACGAAAAAGCCCATTCGGCATTATATGATGCAGAACAGACCGCTGAAATATTTTGCAGGATTGTCAATCGCTGGAAACAACTCGAATTACGGGATTCGGGTTCAGGAGAAATATGCCCATAGAGCTGAAGCGAAAGGCTCTATGGGCAGAATAAGCTACCCGGACTTATTACACTGTATTTATTACACTGTGCCGTTGACGGCTGCCAGCATCTTTGGCAATTCACCTTTTTTATACAAATCAATGACAATGTCACAGCCGCCTATCAGTTCGCCGCCGATATAGAGCTGCGGATAGGTCGGCCAGTTTGAATACGCCTTAAGCGCTTCCCGAAGCTCAGGATCTTCAAAAATATTCACATGTATATATTTTGCCTGACAGGCATCGAGTATCTGAACCGTTTGGCCGGAAAAGCCGCATTGAGGGAAGTCAGGTGAACCTTTCATGTATAAAACTACCGGATTATTTTCAATCTGGTCTTTAATTCTTTCTATAACGTTCATAATAGTCGCTCAACAAAATTATTTGGACCGGCTAATCTTATCAACTTTATGGCCCTGAAAAAAGTAAATCTTGCAATTCAATCTTGCTTGGTAATAAATTGAAAACTATAATCAAAAACTTTTTAACAGGGGCAGATTGCGCCTGTTTTTGCTTACAGGATGCTCAATGACCAGCCATATTATGCCAACCTATGGACGCTTGCCGGTGACTTTTGAAAGAGGCGAGGGCGTATGGCTGTGGGATGAAAAGAATAACCGTTATCTGGATGCCTTATCCGGCATTGCCGTATGCAATCTGGGGCATGCACATCCGGCTATCCATGCAGCTATCTGTAAACAAAGCAGAGCCTTGCTGCATACGTCGAATTTATACGGCATAGCCAAGCAGGAGCGATTGGCTGTAAAACTGGCTGAGCAAAGCGGCATGGATAACGTATTTTTTTGTAATTCCGGCGCCGAAGCCAATGAAGCCGCAATCAAGCTGGCACGCATGTATGGTCATGAATCAGGCATAGACAAGCCGGCGATTATCGTCATGGAGAAAAGTTTCCATGGACGGACCCTGGCAACGTTAAGCGCTACCGGCAATTCAAAAGTGCAGCAAGGTTTTGCGCCATTGGTGGAAGGGTTTATCCGCGTTCCTTATAATGACGTCAGCGAAATCAAACTAGAGCTTGAACAGCATAAGAATATCGTTGCCGTTTTAGTTGAACCGATTCAGGGAGAAGGGGGCGTCAATATTCCCGGGGAAGATTATCTTAACCAGATACGCAGTCTTTGCGACCGGCATCATGTGCTGATGATGCTCGATGAAATCCAGACCGGGATCGGCCGCACCGGGGAATTTCTTGCATATCAGCACAACAATATCATCCCCGATGTCTGCACATTGGCCAAAGCCTTGGGCAATGGCGTGCCTATCGGCGCCTGTCTTGCTCATGGCAAGGCCGCGCAGCTGTTCACAGCAGGCAATCACGGCTCTACTTTCGGCGGCAACCCCTTAGCCTGCAGCGCAGCGTTAGCGGTATTGGAAACCCTGGAGCATGAAAACCTGATTAATTCGGCTGAGCAAAAAGGCAATGCTATTTGTTCCGGGTTTACTGAACACTTACGGAATAATGAGCATATTGTTGATATTCGCCACAAAGGCCTGATGATCGGCATTGAACTCGATAAACCCTGCGCAGAGCTGGTTAAATCAGCGCTGCAACAGGGATTATTGATAAACGTTACCAATGAAAAAACCATCCGTTTGTTGCCGCCCTTGATCATCAATGATCAGGAAATTAATCAACTCGTTATCACTTTAACGACTCTGATTCAAGACTACACGGCTCATCTGCATACAACGCAAACCTATGAATCCCAGACACTTTATAAGCCTGCTTGATTTAACCGGCGAAGAATTTCGCTATCTTATCAGTAGAGCCATTGAACTGAAAAATAATCGCGACCCTGATTATCAGCCTTTAAAAGGCCAGGTATTGGCGATGATTTTTGAAAAATCATCGACGCGCACGCGAATTTCCTTCGAAGCCGGAATGACTCACTTTGGCGGCAGCGCATTATTTTTATCGCCCCGGGATACACAGCTGGGGCGTGGGGAACCGCTGCAGGACAGCGCCAAAGTTATTTCCCGCATGGTCGACGGCATTATGCTGAGAACCAACAAGCATGAAACAGTGACAACATTCGCCCAGCATTCCCATGTTCCCGTTATTAACGGTTTAACTGACCAGCAGCATCCTTGCCAGCTACTGGCGGATATGCAGACCTATTTTGAACATCGCGGCGATATTAAAGGCAAAACTGTAGCCTGGATCGGCGACGGCAATAATATGTGCCATTCCTACATACATGCCGCGAGCGTGCTTGATTTTAAATTGCACATTGCTTGCCCTTCCGGTTACCAGCCTGTAAAAGCTATTGTAGAGAGCGCCGGTGATCGTATCAGGTTTTTTGACACAGCCCTGGAGGCCGCTAAAAACTCCGATCTTTGCGTCACTGATGTATGGGCCAGCATGGGGCAGGAGGAAGAACTCAAACAACGCGAACATGCCTTTAAGGATTATCAGGTAAACACAGCCGTTATGAAGGCAGCAAATGATAGGGCCTTGTTCATGCATTGTTTGCCGGCACACAGGGGCGAGGAAGTCAGTGCTAATGTTATAGATGGGCCGCAGAGTGTGATATTCGATGAAGCTGAAAATCGGCTGCATGTTCAAAAAGCATTGCTGGAGTTTCTCATGGGTAAAAAATAGCGTTATAGTTGCTTCCTTTGACGACTAACTAATAGGATTCAAGTGAAAAAAATACTGATATCTTTGTATGTTTTACTGGTAGTTTTTGCTTCAGCGCAGGCTGAAACAGTCTATGTTACGGATAGTTTGAATTTATCCTTAAGGAGCGAACCCAGCAATCAGAGTAAAGTAGTAAAACTGCTTCCTACCGGAACTCCTCTAACGGTTATAAGCGAGAACAAAAAAACCGGTTTTACTCATGTTCGCCTGGAGAACGGCATCGAGGGTTACATGCCGACGCGTAATACCATAAAGGAACCTCCCAGCCGCTTTCAACTGGAAACAACCAATAAAACCCTTGCTTCCTTACAAACAGAAAATGCCTCCCTCAAAGCTGACATTGCCAAACTAAGAGACTCTATCACTCCAGGCACGTCTATTGAAAAGTCTTTAGCCGCAGAACGGGATCAGTTAAGCAGGGAACTTAGTGAATTGAAAAAAAGTGCTGCCAATACCTTACAATTAAAAAATGAACGGGATGAACTTCAGGAACGCGTGGTCAATGTGGAGCGGGATCTGCAGCAGTTTAAACTTGAAAACCAGGCATTGAAGGATAGTTCCAAACAGGACTGGTTTTTATACGGCGGCGTACTATCTCTGGCCGGCGTTCTTTTCGGATTTATTCTGCCCAAAATCGGCTGGCGCCGAAAAAACAGCGGCTGGGACAGTTTTTGAAGCTTTATGTTTGCCTGGCTAGCAGTTAAACCACAACCTTTATTTACATAACAACCTCGGGAAATTCTTGCATGGCTAATTCAGGCGACACTACACGTACCTATTCTTCTTTGGTCGTTGACGGCATGGAGCGCGCGCCAAGCCGCGCCATGCTGCACGCCGTCGGTTTTAAAAATGAAGACTTCAAAAAACCGCAAATAGGCATAGCCTCAACCTGGAGCATGGTCACGCCCTGCAACATGCACATCAACAAACTGGCTGATGCAGCGGCGTCGGGGGTTGACAATGCCAATGGCAAGGCCGTTATTTTTAATACCATTACGATATCCGACGGCATATCGATGGGCACTGAAGGCATGAAATATTCGCTGGTGTCGCGTGAAGTCATTGCCGATTCGATAGAAACCGTCGTCGGCTGCCAGGGTTTTGACGGTATTGTTGCGATTGGCGGCTGCGATAAAAATATGCCGGGCTGCATGCTTGCCCTATTACGACTGAATCGTCCTGCCATCTTCGTTTATGGCGGCACCATCATGCCGGGATGTCACAAAGATAAAAAACTGGATGTTGTTTCCGTCTTTGAAGCAGTCGGCGCCAGAGCCAACAACCAGATCGATGATGCCGAACTTGCTGAAATTGAAGCCAAGGCGATTCCGGGAGCTGGTTCTTGCGGCGGCATGTATACCGCCAACACGATGGCTTCCGCGATTGAAGCCCTGGGCATGAGTCTGCCGAACAGCTCCGCCCAGGCGGCTATATCAAACGATAAAAGGCTGGACTGTGAACGCGCCGGCGCCGCTGTACTGGAACTGCTGAAAAAAGACATCAAACCCAGCGACATCATGACCAAAGCCGCGTTTGAAAATGCGATCACTGTCGTTATTGCCCTCGGCGGCTCTACCAATGCGGTATTGCATCTACTGGCGATGGCCAACGCCGGCAATGTTGACATTACCCTGGATGACTTCACCCGTATCGGCAAGCATGTGCCATTGCTTGCCGATTTAAAACCGAGCGGCCGTTACCAGATGGCCGAACTGATCGAAATTGGCGGCATTCAACCTTTAATGAAAATTCTGCTCGACAAGCGCTTGCTGCACGGCGACTGCCTGACCGTAACTGGCCTTACCCTGGCGGAAAATCTTAGCCGTGTAGAACCTTATCCGAATGGACAGGATATGATTCATTCGCTGGACAATCCAATTAAAAATAACAGCCATATTGTGGTTTTATACGGCAATCTTGCCTCCGGAGGCGCCGTTGCCAAAATTACCGGCAAGGAAGGCCTGCGCTTTACCGGCAAGGCTAAAGTCTTCGATACCGAAGAGCAGGCGCTGCACAGCATCCTGAATGGCGGCATCGTTAAAGGCGATGTTATTGTAATTCGCTACGAAGGACCTAAAGGCGGCCCGGGAATGCGGGAAATGCTGTCGCCTACATCGGCGATTATGGGCAAGGGCCTGGGCAAGGATGTCGCCTTGATCACCGACGGCCGCTTTTCCGGCGGCACGCACGGCTTTGTCGTCGGGCACATTACGCCGGAAGCCTATGTGGGCGGGCCGATAGCAATCATCGAAAATGGCGACATCATTACTATTGATGCGGAAAACAATGAATTGAAGCTGGTTATCAATGAACACGAAATAGCGCGCCGTCTGGAAAAATGGCAGCAACCGGCGCCCCGTTATACGCGGGGAGTTTTGGCGAAATATGCAAGGCTGGTCAGTTCTGCATCGCTGGGAGCAGTGACGGATAATCTGGATTAATTGCTGGGCGGGCTGGGTAAGGAAGCCCGACAATATCGTCCATCCAGGAACCCCAACCCCGAAAACTATTCCTAACTGCATTCAAACCCACCTCGCCTGGTTTTTAATCTGATCAATATTGCCCGCATTCGCCTCAGTTTCGGTAAAGCCAGGGAAGATTACGATTCAGTTATGGCTATGGATGACACTATTCACGCCAGACTTTCCAGACTTTCAGCGTTTAAACCCGAACGGCGGAATTCTGCGGTGACTGGAAAGGATATCGGCAGTGATCGGCTCCAGGAAATTTAGGCAGTAAATTACGTCATCGACGCCACGGTTGCGCCCGGGCCAGCCGCTTCGTTTTCGAATGGAAAATTCCTGCAACCATACCGGAAAACATAACTCCAGCACTTCCGGATCGGTAATCTGCGAGTTGGTCATGGGCGTGGGCATCGCAGCCGCCAAAACCGGCCCCTGCCCATACGTCCACCGGTTCGTAATATGGGTAGCGGTCATTGCCGAAGATGAAATTGTTCATCGAGATCAAGGGGCGGCCAGCACGCGGACTGTGACGTACAAAGCCTCTACGATGTATTACGAGGTTTCGATATTGCCTTTTAGCACTGCGGCCGGATAGCCGATATTATGCATGAAGCGGCGGGTATGACACTTCCCGGCGGCTTCATGCAGCGGGCGTTGAGCGGGATGTCGTCCTGCACTAGCGTTACGAATACCTAAAGAACCGCCAGCGTGCATACCGCGGCAGGGACGTTGAAATTATTCGACAATTGCAGGAGACTACCCGTGAAGTTGATACAGGCTTGCTGCTGCTTACGAATATTGACGCCGATTTCTATGCCGTCATTTATGATATATCGGCAATCCTTTTCGGATAATTTCGTAAGCTCTGCAATGCGGGCTTCGGCCTTTCCAACACTATTTTGCATACATGCCTGCATTACTGGTAGCGGATATAGGCAATCGTGCAGCAGTTCGGGCGCCCTTTTGTTAGTGCAATTTGCGCCTGCAGGCCGGTGGCATCGAAAATTGCACAGGAGAAATCAAGGCGTTACTTGGTATTGACTGAATACGCTGCATTCCAGCACAAATCCCTATTATTAGTCAAAGAATATCAATAGATTATAGCTTTTTTCAAGCACGACTGGATCTGCGCGGGTTCTGGCGGCAAATGCCTGATGCAGGTGCTCCGAGAGGGTCAACAACAAATCGCCATTGCTTTGCAGTTCTCCATGTCCGTCGGGTTCGATGGCAATGGTCGAGGTCGGATCTACGATGATCACAGGCCGGTCTGCCCTAGCGTATAGGCACGGTAGACCGGCGTGTCACGCCATCACGAAAGACAGCATTGAAGGCGTCAAGCCAGTAAGTTGGACTGCCGAGGCTTGCCACTGTCACAGCTTCAACCGGCAATGGGGGGTTCTTAACAAAACCTGAAACGTTGCCGGTACTGTTGCTTGAAATTACTACTCCATCAAACCCTAAATTAATTCCCCGTACTAATCGGATAAATGCCCCTAACCTTAGCGTGGTCAGATCCTTTAAGGCTGACTCAGAGTTTTATAGAAATAGTTAATAAACGCCAAGCTGTTATCTTTACATCTGCCGGGAGAGTTACAGTTGCCCTATGGAATGACTTTGCGCCTGTCAAAGCCCAACTCCACTCCAATCTGATTCATCTCCGCTGACCCTGTTAAAGACGCAAATCAGGTGTGCTAAAGCTTGAATTCCGGTCATAGCACTTTTGCCTTATTCTGCGCTGGGCATGCTGGTTTTTTATAGGTTCAAGCTTGACTCTTTCCCCACAGTTCCCTCAAGTCGGTTTTGTAATCTTTTCATCGGTTCCCCGATAACGTTATCTCGAATTATTAGTAACGTCTACTATAATCTTTTAACTTGACCGAAGAAAACCAGAGGTTTTAGTAGGGGTTATTCAGGGATTATTGTACTAACGATAACAGGAAGATTGATTCACTAAAATATCTTTTTCTACTGTAGCGCGCCTCCAATAATCGGGTCAAAGCAGGTGTAATAGCTGCATGACATTATACCTGAAACCGTATATCTTTTTAGTCGGGATATATATGATTAATAAAGCCGAATTAGTTACAATAATAGTATTGTTAACGCCTTAATAAGGTATATAGAGAAAATTAATAAATATTTTTCTTAGTTAGGAGTTTGATTCATGCATAGAATCAATACAGTATTAAAATCTATGGAAACTTTCAACCACCGCAGTGCATCACTTTTCTTGGTATTACTTATTTGTGGTGATCTTGCCTTTGTAGTCCTTCATTTTATTATGCTTTTTCTTAGATTAGAAAACTCTCCGCTTAGCCTCGAAATGGATAAAGGATACTCAGAGATATACCAGTACCTAAAGTATTTCTGGATTACCATTATTCTAATTCTTGTTTCATTAAAAGAAGCTTCGCTAAATTATATTGCATGGGTATTGGTTTTTGTATACTTTCTTTTTGATGATTCCTTGCAAATTCATGAGCGAGTCGGAAGCTACATCGCGGCAAACCTTAGTTTTATGCCAATTCTTGGGCTAAGACTTCAAGATTTTGGAGAACTTATTGTCTCAGCTGCTGCAGGAATTATTCTATTACTTCCTCTCGTATTGGCTTATAAGCACGGAACGAGGAAATTCCAAAAGATATCCCGAGACTTTGCTCTTTTAATACTTGTATTAATCTTCTTCAGTGTAGTTATAGACATGGTTCATATCGCAATTAAACTGGGTTGGGAAGTTACCTTTATTCTAGGCGTGATTGAAGAAAGCGGCGAAATGTTGTCGGTGAGTCTCATTCTTTGGTATGTCTTTCTAGTGATGGTGCGCGACTGTGATCCTGGTTGTTATCTTTATGAATATGCAGCTACCCTCCTGACTAGACGCTCCATAAAAGCAGACAAGTTTTAACATTAGCTTGCGCAGTTTCGGAGCTTTCCGTGCCGTGGTTTCATAATACACTTATTGTTGGGTTGGCAATCGCGCTTAGTGCCTGCGCCGCACGGGGCGAACTCGCCTGCAAGAGCAGCGAGCGGTTGGCCGTCCATGAGTCGCTGTACTTCGGTACGGCCAGGCCAAATGGAACGGTGTCCTATGAGCAGTGGCGCGAATTCCTGAAAGCCACTATAACGCCCCGGTTTCCCCTGGGCCTTACGGTGTGGCAAGCGACTGGACAGTGGCGCTCCGCTAATGGCGAGATTAGCCGTGAATCATCTTACGTTCTCGTCCTTGTTCATCCTGACGATGTAATCAGTGAGCGGGCTGTACTCGAAATTGTCGAAATCTACAAGTCCCGGTTTCAGCAGGAAGCCGTGCTTCGGGTTCGGGCCAGCGCATGCATGTCTTTCTAATTGAGCCTGTTTACAAAATTGGCGTTTAATCCTGCGGGGAATGAAGCGCCCGAGGTAAAAGTTACGGGCTGATCTTATTAGCTTCATTCTCATTTTGCTTTATAAATAACTCTCATTGAGTGTTAATACTTACATTTTCATGACTTTTAGTTGTAGCATAGTATTTTGAACAATGGGAATTCCATTTTTCTCATGGTTATAGCAAATGATTTCAAACAATTACACGCCGAAATGCGGCTATGGCGGCAGCATTTGCACCAGTTTCCCGAAACGGCTTTTGAGGAAACCGGGACAGCAAAATTTATCGCCGAGAAGCTGGCAGATTTCGGTTTGGACGTTCATCAGGGCTTGGGCAAAACCGGCGTTGTAGCTACGCTTTCTGCCGGCAGCAGCAGCAAAAAAATTGCCTTGCGGGCGGATATGGACGCTTTGTTCATTCAGGAACAAAACACGTTTGCCTATAAATCCCGTCATGACGGAAAAATGCATGCCTGCGGTCATGACGGTCATTCCTCCATGTTATTGGGCGCAGCCAAATATCTGGCTGGCCATCGCAATTTTAACGGTACGGTGTATTTTATTTTTCAGCCTGCCGAGGAAGGCCGTGCCGGCGCTCAACAAATGATAGCCGACGGATTATTTGAAAAATTTCCGGCGGACTGTGTGTTCGGCATGCATAATTTCCCCGATATTCCGCCGGGTCATTTTGCCGTTAAATCCGGCGCGATGATGGCATCCTTTGATTGCTTTGAAATCATTATCACCGGGCAGGCGACCCATGCGGCAATGCCGCATCTGGGCAATGATGCGATTGTCGCTTCCGCCCATCTGGTTACCGCGTTACAGACGATTGTCAGCAGAACCATCAATCCTGCCGATCCTGCCGTCGTCAGCATTACCCAGATTCATGCCGGAAATACCTGGAACGCAATACCGGAATCGGTTATTTTGCGGGGCACTTTCCGGTGTTTTGACCACACGGTTCAGAAAATCATTGCCGATAAAATCAGGCAATTGGTCAAGGCAATCTGCGAAGGTTTCGATGTTAAGGCGGAAATCAGGTTTAACCCGGAAAATCCGGGTTATCCGGTGACATTTAATTCCGAAACTGAAACCGGGATGGCGTTAAAGGCGGCAATAGACCTGGCGGGAGAGGATGGTGTGGATCGGCAACCTATTCCCTGCATGGGCTCGGAAGACTTTGCCTTTATGCTGCAGGAAAAGCCGGGCTGCTATATCTGGATAGGCAACGGCTCTTCTGAAAACAATTGTTTACTGCATAATCCCCGTTATGATTTTAATGATGACATATTGCCGATGGGTGCGGCTTACTGGGTGAAACTGGCGGAAACGGTTCTGGGCGTTTAATCCTGCTCGTTTGTCGGCTGAAACAGTATATGCGCCATTTTTTTGGCCTTGGTTTTTAAATAGCTTAAGTTGTCCTTGTGTGCGACAACTTCAATCGGGACACGCCCCGCTACATTTATACCCAGCTTTTTTAAGCCTTCTATTTTTTTAGGATTATTGGTAATCAGTTTTATGGAGCGTATATCCAGATCTACCAGAATTAAGGCGGCGATACTGTACTCTCTTTCATCAGCAAGGTGGCCGAGGTGAATATTGGCATCAACCGTATCCATGCCCTTATCCTGCAAATTATACGCCTGCAGTTTTTTCAGCAAGCCTATGCCGCGTCCTTCCTGACGAAGATAGATTAATACCCCGAAATCTGCTTCATCAATAAGCTCCATTGCCATATCAAGCTGCTCGCCGCAATCACATCGCCTTGAACCCAATACATCGCCGGTGAAACATTCGGAATGAATGCGCACCGGCACATCTTCTTTATCTGCAACATCGCCTTTAACCAGTGCGATATGTTCTTTATCATCAATGGTATTGCTGTAATAATGAAGAATGAACTCGCCGTGCCGGGTGGGGATGGGGGTTTGTACTAAATCGTTCAGTTGTGGTTTCACGTAAATAACTAATCCAAAAACTCTTTATATTTTACTCAATTCAACTGCGCAAGCTAAAATTTTATTCCACTCTTTCGGATACAGGTTTTGTCCTTATTACAAATACGAGTAAAATCGCCGCTTTTTGTAAGCACTTTCGATTTTTCCAGGTTAAATTTTCACCACTTAATCACAGCATTGCTTTGTTATGATAGTCTTTAGGATATATTTAATCCAGCTCGCCTAATCCGGAGCGAACTTGATGTTTGAACAGGTCATTAACGACCACCAAATGGAGCGAATTTTTATACGTTTTTAACTGTGCCCCAGGCGTCATCCCGCTTATGGGCTTTATCCCCAAGGGCATGTTTCCTTAGTGCTTGCAGTATACCGAACATTGCTGCCAGTCATCATGAATAATAGTTTGTTTTTGAGAGGGATAAGGCCAGGTCGGGAATGCGTTATCGCGTATATTTATAGATGCGCAAAAGGTAATAGGGCAAGGTAAACAGTGATGCAAAAGGCAAATTTTTTTATCGGTCAAATTATTTACCACAAACTTTTCGACTATCGGGGGGTTATTTTTGATGCTGATTTTCAATTTCTGGGCAGTCAGGATTGGTATGACAAGATTGCCCGCAGCCGACCGTCAAAAAATCAGCCCTGGTATCATGTCCTGGTAGACAATGCCACACATCATACCTATATTGCGGAAAGTAATTTAGAGCCCAGCAAAATAATCACACCGATTAATCATCCCTGGATTGATCGTTATTTCGAGCAGCTGGAGGATGGGGTTTATCAGCTTAAAACCAGAAAAAACTAGAGCTATCGGAGAAGCTTCCGAAGCCACCAAGCGAGGGCTTGGGATCCTTATTTCTAGCCTCAACCCAGATAAACATCTCTCCGCTCGCTCAATCCGTATCTTCTCAAAGGCGTAGCCTGAATGTGTTTGATCGTAGCCGGTAAAAATAGAGACTCCCTTTAGCACAACAACGGGATTGATCAACTGCAGGGCGCCTGCCATCGCCGGTCATGAATTCAACATCTGTTCCAGCAATAAAAGCTGCGTATCCCGGCTTGTATAGGCCAGTTTTTGCTATCGCCAAAACCGCTTTTAACGTTATGACTGAAAATTCCCTGACTCACAGAAATGTGATTTTGATGGTTTATTAAGTTTCATGCATTGTAATTATACATATCTAAATAAGAATCATTTGCAATATTAGAGTTATTTAATTTATCATACCTGCACCCCAATTTTATAATCGGATGTGCAATGAAAATTAACAACCATACGTTATTTAAAGGCAGTGTAATAACAGTGCTGATCGCTTTGACCACCTCGGTCAATGCATTGGAAAAACCGCAAACCATGGAGGAAATGTGGAAAATTATTGAGGCGCAACAAAAGCAAATTGATGAAATGAAAACCGCAATGGCGGCCAAAGTGCCTAAAACTGCTGATGGAAGTGTGAAAAATCTGGAGCGAAAAACTGATGTATTGAGCCAGGAAGTGGAAAAACTGCGGACTAATCTGGTTATTCCTGAAGAAACCAAATATAAAAGTGCTTATGGCCTGGGCCCTGCCGCTTCTAAAGTCTATCAGGTCGGCAAAGGACTGTCGATTGGCGGCTATGGGGAAGGCCATTATCAGGCCAATGTGGGCGAGAAAGGCAATAACAAAGACAATGCTGACCTGGAACGAATGGTTCTTTACGCCGGTTATAAATTTACTGATCGGATACTTTTCAATAGTGAACTGGAGTTTGAGCATGCTTCTACCGGAGAGGGAGCTGAAGAAAAAGGCGAGGTTTCGGTTGAATTTGCAGCGCTGGATTTCTTTATTGATCCATTAGCCAACATCCGTGCCGGCTTGGTGCTGATGCCCATGGGCTTTATCAACCAGATTCACGAGCCGCCGTTTTATTTTGGCAACAATCGGCCTGAAGTGGAACGCCGGATTATTCCCAGCACCTGGCGTGAAGTCGGCGTTGGTTTGTTTGGCCAAATCACGCCGGAGTTGACCTATACGACCTATGTAGTCAACGGCCTGGATGCTTCAGAGTTTAGCGCCGACGGCATCCGCGGAGGACGCGGCCAAGGCAGTCAGGCAAAGGCGGAAAACTTCGGTTTTGTCGGACGTGTTGATTACACGCCCGCGGCATTGCCCGGCGTCACCGTAGGCGGTTCCGCATATGTCGGCAATTCCGGACAAAACCAGAGTTTTGCCGGAACAAAGGCCGATGTTTTTACGCAACTTTACGAAGGCCATTTGCAATGGAAATACCGGGGACTGGAATTCAGGACCTTGGGTTCATGGGGCCACATCAATGATGCCGAATTGCTGAGCGCGCAAAAAGGCGAAGCCATCGGTTCAGAAAACTTTGGGTGGTATGCGGAAGTGGGCTATGACATTTTGCCATGGCTATTTAACGATACAACTCAATATCTTGCGCCATTCATCCGTTATGAAAGGCTGGATACTATTGCCAAAGCACCCGACGGTTTTGCCGATGATCTAAGCAAGGACTGGCAAATTTATCAGGCAGGCTTGCAATATAAACCTATCCCAAATGTCGTACTCAAGGCTGACTACCGCAACCGGGTTGCCAAACAGGGACCGCTATCTGATGATTTTAACCTCGGCTTCGGTTTTATTTTCTAGCATCAAAAAGCATTGGGCGCTTCATAATTCAAATCCTATAGTATGATATTAATGAGCCGGTAAGTCGAAAAATACAGTCTCTCGTTTCAGTACTAACTGGAGCGCTGATTCGACCGGAAACTGCCAGTAAGATATTTCTTGTTAAAGAAAGATCTTACTGGCAGTTTGTTTTAAGTTGCCCGGATTTTTTCTGCTGGCAAACCCGATTCTTGAAGGAGAACAGAAATGAAAGTAATCAGTCATAAGATATGTTTACTACTCTTATTGCTGCTGACAATTCCACAATCCAGCATTGCCACAATTTTTTACAGCAAGAATGAGGCGATGGAACTGGCTTTCGGTAAAAGCAAGCAAGTGGAATTGCTATCATTATTTCCGAATGATCAGGAAACGGCCAAAATTCAGAAATTAGCTAAAGTCAAGCTCGAATCCGGCTTATTTACATTTTATATCGGCAAGGAGCAAGGGAACATCCTTGGCTATGCGGCGATTGAATCCATAACTGTCAGAACCAAGCCGGAAACGTTGATGATTGTGTTGACGCCCGAAGGCGAGTTACGCAATGTCTATACTCTTGCCTTTCACGAGCCGCCCGAATATCAGCCGCCCGAGCGCTGGTATCAACAGCTGTATAAACGTCCGTTAAGCGCGATGGATTTTAATAAAGGCGTGGATGGAATAAGCGGCGCGACCTTAAGTACGCGAGCGGCAATCACGAGTATCCGCAAGGTGATGGCGATTTATCAGGTTCTCGTTAAAGACAAGAGTAAACTCTAATGCGTTATTTTGTAACTGGCGAACAGCATCGCAAATCATTGCTTAATACCCTGGTCCTGATGTTCCTCGGCTATATTGTTTTGTTATGGATAAGCAATGGCCTGATGTTTTTTCATCGCATGAATTTAACGCCTGATTCAGTGGTGAGCTATTATCTGGGTTCTGAAGAACAATTTATTCCGCCCAGAAGCTACGAAGGAATGCTGGAAGTATCTCATTTTCATTTGTTTTCTATGGGCATACTGGTAGTGACATTAACTCATTTAATGTTAATGACCGAGTTTTCGACCCGGTTAAAAATCTGGATAAGCAGTTTGACTTATCTGTCCGCCATAGCCGATGAAGCGGGCGGGTGGCTGGTCAGATTCGTCCACCCGCTGTTTGCCTGGTTTAAAATCGCAGCTTTTTTATTATTAGAGTTTTCGTTGGCGGCGCTGCTGATCGTCGTCATTGTAGCGCTAATTCGCGCCAGAATTCAGCTCCGTCAAAATATCAGGGCTTAGAATTCATGCTGAGCAGTTTCCAGCCATACGGGGTCCAGCCGTGTTCATGTTACGGTCGGAATAACCGACAGCTGTACATCTATCTGCACGGGCTTCTCAACATGAAGTTTGATGCAAAGCTAGCCATTGCCCTTTGCTAGGCCAGCAGACTCAGGCGTATTGACGCGGTCTGACCTTGATAAATGCGTCCTGGCCGGTATGCGCATCTCGACGATCAGCGGCAGATGATCCGATGCGAGGCGGGAAAGCTCTGCCCTCGGCACTTCGACATTAAGCACTTCAATGCCGGAGTCGATAAATATATAGTCAAGACGCGCAGTGGGGAAACGGCCAAAAAAAGTGCTGCGCGGCCGGTATCGGCTCAGTTCGAGCTGAGCGTCCTGGAGGCGCTGGCGCAGCTGTCGGCAAATGGCAGAGGAAGGCCGCGCGTTGAAATCACCGCAAAGCACGGCTGGCGAGCGGCAGCTGGGATGCTGCAGCCAGGCTGCGCCAAGCAAGGCTTGCACCTGCATCTGACGCTCCCGGGGCGATAGCCCCAAGTGAGTATTGATGACTTGAATCTCCATGCCGTTGAATTCAATTTCCACCCACAGCGCTCCGCGTGATTCAAGCTCCGGCCGCTTTGACAGGCGGGGCAAAGCGGCCGCCTTGATCAGGCGCATCGGCAGACGGCTAAGCACTGCATTACCGTAACGCCCTTCTCCTATATAGCGAGCCGGATGAAAATGGAAATTCATTTCCAGAGACGCTGCGATGCGCCGAACCTGGTCGATGCCGCCGGTGCGGGCCCGCCCTACGTCGAGTTCCTGCAGAGCCACAACGTCCGGCCTGTGGCAGGCGATGACCCGGGCAATGCGTTCCGGCGAAGGCTGGCCATCCATGCCGATACAGCTATGAACATTGTAGGTCATAATTCTCAAGACCTCGCCAACGGAGCCCTGCCATTGACGCACCTGAGCCATACGGCTCTCGGTTCTACCTAACAAATGGAGCGCTGCCTGGCGCAGATCAGCTGTACGCAGATAGCCGCGCTGTCGAGTCGGCAAGGGCAGGGGCGCATCGTTGGGCAGCAAGGCAAAGGCGGTAGTCTCTTCGGGTGAGATGCCGCCGTGAGCGCCGTGTTCTATAGCGAACGTGTAAGCCGGGCCGTCGGCTCGCCAGCCACAGGCAATGAATTCGCCGGCCTCCGGATGATGACACAATTTGATCAGATCCTGGCTGGCTTCCTCGAGGAAAGGATGATCAGCGCCCAGGATTTGAATGCTATCCTCGGGCAGCATGAACTCTCCGGCTTCGGTCCAGGCGCGCGCACGATTGGGGGCATCCTTGATCAGCACCAGCGGTATCCCGGCATCTTCCACAAGATCCCGTGCGAGCTCGGCTCGCGTTTTGGACGCAAGTTCGCCGTTTCGGTAGATCATGGCAACGGGGCCCAGGGCGGCGACGGTCAATTGCGGACTTTCTACCTCGGCTTGCGAGTTATTTCGAACCGGAAGCAGCCGCTGGATCTTTTTGCCGCCGAGGAATTGCACCCTGTGCAGTTGAATGCCCCACGGGCCATTGGATTGAACGGTAACCGGCTCATTCAGCTGCCGGGTGCACAACTCCGCGACTGCTTCGGCAAGGCTGCGGCCGTGCACCTGGTGGTAGGGCAGAGCGTATTGCTGTCCATGATCCGAGTAGATCCAGACATCGTAATGGCGATGTGCCGAGCGCTGCGCTGCACGCCAGATACGCGCGATAGCATCATCGATCCCCTTGAGTGTCCAGTGGGCAAATTCCGAAGAAGGACCGCGCCGATGGGCTTGCTCATCGTAGCCAAGAAAATTCAGGTGGATAATGGGCAAGCCTCTGGCAATATCGATTTTTACGCCAATCACAGCCAGTTCGCGGAGCAAAATCGCGATTACTACCCGCGTAGGCACGAATTTCAGTTCTGCGATCAGATCATGTCCATCGATGAGTCCGCGGATGCAATCCACTAGCGCCAGCATCGTTTCGAGCACAAGCAGAGCCGCTGTACGCACGAAACTATGGGCATTACTGATAATGAGCAAAACGAAGACCAGCGGGCTGGACTCGCGCAGGGAAGGTCCCCAGCCCAGGGCGTTCGGGCAAAAATGCGCCTCTGCGGCGCCGCCGGTATAATTGTCGACATAGGCACTGCCGCCCTTGAGCAGCGGCTCGGCTCCATATTTCTCCAATTTGCTCTCCACCAGGGCTGTGATCTCCGGCTCGAACATACGCACCAGTTTGCCGGAAGCGCGTTCCATGAAGTTAAAACCCGGCACTGCTGCTTTTATGCCATAAAACAACTCAGCCTGGACTGCAGCGGTAGTTGAGGGTATGCCCGCATACTGCGGATGCAGCCGGTAACGCTCACGCTTGATCAGACGTTGCAGGAAAGGCATCCCGCCCTGTTTCAGGCCATGGCTCAATTGCGAATGAGCCAGGCCGTCGATCTGAATAAGCACCAGACCCGGTTCTGTGGCTGGGCCTGCCGACCTCGGCAGCCTTAACAGCCGCGCCAGCCATTCGCTCCGGCTCAAGCCGCGGCGCAGTTTCCGGATGAAGGCTTCTATGCGGCCGATCACCCGTTTTTTCCCGGCGGGGATTCGCTGCTGGCGAGCGCGGCGCTGGCAGCTTCTGTCATGCCTTTGACAATCTCCCATTCCGTCTTGATGAACTGCAGCAATTTCTCCCATTGATATTCGGCTTCGGCGCGCTCGACAAATTTTTTCACGCGCAGGCTTTCATAGCAGGCCAGAGCCTTGGCCGTGGTGTGCGGCACCGAAAATTCCCTTGCTGTTTCACGGGCACAGTATTGCAGAGTTTGCAGACTCGCTTCAGGCAGGTTGATCATCCAGGTCAGGGCTGATATGAATGCCGGCAGCGTTTTATCGCGCAATAGGCGGCCATTGTGGCCATCCCTGACTACTTCCTGCACGCCGGCCGCATCCAGCGCCACTACCGGCACGCCCGCTGCCATGGCCTCGGCCAATACGATGCCCTGGGTTTCACTTTCGGAAGCGAAGGCGAATACATTCATGGCGTCATAAGCATCAGCCAGCCGTGGCAGTTCCAGGATGCCGGCAAAGTGCAGCCGGGAGTCGAGATTTGCGCGCCTGAAAATAGCGCGAATAGATTCTTCCGACGGCCCCTTGCCGCCTACCAGAAAATGGGCTCGGGGTTGAGTTTCAAGAAAAGCGGCTACCGCTTCGGCCAGGAAAACCAGATTTTTTTCCGGAGCCAGACGGCCCAGGTGGCCGACGACAAAGGCATCCTGCGGAATACCCATGGCGGCGCGAAAGGGCGCTCCTTTACCTTGAGCAAAGCGTTCGACATCGATGCCGGTAGGCACCGCTGTAATCGGCCTTATTACTCCCCTCTGCTGAAGGAGGACGGCGATGCTCTCACTGGGAGCAAAGACCTGATCGCACAAGTTGGCGTAGCGGGTGGCCAACTCGATCACGAAGCGCTTAAGGGTAGGCGAATTGCCCGGGACATAATGGGTATATTCCTCATAGCGAGTATGATGGGTAAATACCAGCGGCAGCCGGTGAAAGCGGGCCACGCGCAAGGCCGTCATGCCCAGGAGATAAGGATGATGGGCGTGCACGATATCCGGCCGGAGCTCATCAAGAGCGTCAGTAAGAAGGCCGGCGACCGGCAATACCACCGAAAAATCGCTGCCGTTAAAGTTCTGAACGGCGGGAATGCGTATCACGTCTGCCTCAGCCTGCGGCATATCGGCGAATTCAGGCGCTACCACCAGCACCCGATGGCCGCGCTGTCGATAAGCGTTCGTGAAGGTTTCCACCGAGCGCGCCACGCCGCCTACATGCGGGGTGAAAGTATTCGTCAGCATGACTATATTCATCAAATCACCTTTATCAAGCGGGCGCTGGTCTCACCGGGCAACACGCGGGAATGAACAAAGCCCGGCAGACGAAGCTCTATTTTAGGCGGCTGGCCATGCCAGATCGCCTGCCATCTTATTTTAATTGCTTCAGGCGATGCCGGCTTTTCCGGCTCTATCGTCATCGAGACGGTGCCGAATGCCGTCGGCGCCGGACCGAAGCTTAACGTCTCTTTATGAGACAGCCATGCCGGAAAAATGCCTTCACCCATGATCAGAGCCTCTCCTTCTTCGCGAAGAAAACAGTGACGCATCATGAGAATCCACTCGGCCGCCGCCCATACATGCTGGCCATCGCCCATACAGCCGCCGCCCGTACGCGGGTGGATAGCTTCGGGCCACTGACCGGTCGGCGAGGCCATGCCGGCGACTGCATCCATAAGCTCCCGGTAACGCATATCGCCGGCTCGCAGCAGCACCTGGGCGACATGTAAGGTCAGATAGGCATTGATGCCCGAATGAATCATATCCTGAAAAAAGCCGCCGCCGAAGAAGCAGTTTTTCAGTAGAAACTCTACTGTAGCGCTCAGCCGCAAGTCATCCGGCGGCTGCAATTGCAAGGGATAGCCGCCGGCGAGCGAGCCGATAGCGCCGGCATCCAGCCGACGGTAGGGAGAAGCCGGCATAGCCGCACCGCCAGTGCGTTCAGCGACCAGGTCAAGACTGCGCTCCAGCGCTTGCCGGAAATCCTGAGCCTCATGTTTGAAGGTCTGTCCAAGGGTCTTGTCGCCTAGGTATCCGGCAAGCGCCGCCGCTGCATGCAGGCCGGCAATTCCCCAGAAATCATCCCAGTAATAATAATCATTGGGCCCCAGATGTTCGGCGCTGAAGCCCGCTGGGAAAAGGCCCGCCTGCAGCGCCTGGCCTTCTCCCTTCAAACGCTTGCGCACGATCCAGTTGGCGCCGCGTCGGGCGGCAAGCCACCAATCTGCTTTTGGCGGCCGGTTAGTAACTTCACAGAAGCGGCGCATAATCCAGAGCGCTTCGCCATTGGAATCCCATTCCCCATCCTGCGAGCGGAAATAGCCTGTTGGCGTTTGGCGCGCGGGAAAACGGTCCAGTGCGCGCTCGACGCGCTCGTTAAACCCGGCACACAGCAGGGCATGGAGAATGAAAGCCGCGTCGCGGAACCAGAACCGCTTGTAGGTATAAGGACCCGGATAGATATCGTCGGCGCTGTGCAGCACTAAGGTATGCAGCCCTGCATCGTATAGAAACTGAAAGCGCCTGTCGGGAATGCGCAGCGCACAAGCGCCCTGAAGGCTGCTTGTCCAGGTGGCTGCAGAGGCTGCTGTTTTATTCGTCCATTGCAGAGGCACATGCACCGTGATCGTCCGCGACTGCCCGGCTTCCAGTTTAAACAGCGCCGCGGCCGTAGCCATGCCCACATCGCACTCGGTCTGCTGCTGATCTTCACGATCATTGAGATGAATTGAGACGTCGCCGCCGCGGTAATCCGAAACATGGTGGCGATCAACCGGTGCGCTGAAAGCAATTTTGCATTTTCCATCGACGAGCCAGCCCGTGCGCTCGGGCACGAGTTCTATGCGATTAATAAAACTGACGCCTTCCGGATTGTAAGGCCTGAGCGCCACTGCCAGCCAGCCGGGCCGGCTGCTGCGCGCTTCCAGTTGCAGCTGGCAGACGAGGCTCTCCGATACAGGCTCGACTGATGCCCTAGTGAGCAGCCAGAGATCGCCTTGCGTCGTCTCTGTCGTCACCACCGGACCTTGACTTAATTCCAGACGCTGTATGGTGGCGTCGGCACGCGATGGCAACAGAAGCTCGCCGTCCGATGCAATGACCCATCCGTCCAGCGACCAGCCGTCGTAAATGGGCGTCAGCAGTCCCCGTGGATCGATAATGGGTAAATCGGGGCACTCCGGCCAGCCGATAGCGGTCCAGTTACGATGAGTGAGATTGACATGGGTAATGGAAAAAGCCCTGGGCACGAAGGCATCATCCGCTGGATCAAACTGGCGTTCGATCCAGTAAGGCCATACCCAGTCCAGGTTATGCTGGATGACGCGGCTATTTATTAGCCCGCGGGCATGAAACAGGGCACCGGCGCGCAGCAACTCGACCGGCTGATCCACTTCGGAAGGCTGAGCGAAACGCTGCAGCCCAGCCAGGACTGTCATCGGGTCCAAAAAGCCGTGACTGCGCGCCAGCCGGCGCAACACAAACCGCCACGGCATCCATTTCAGCCACGGCATGGCGGGTCTCCCCAAGCGTCTTCGCGGATCTTTTTAACCCCGGCCTTGCGAACGGTTCGGTGAAAAAAGACGACGGCTTCTGAACTCATGATAAAACCCAAACCATAAAAACCTCATTCCGATGATGCGCGTTCCAAGGCACTATAACTCCTGTCATTACTCAGGCAAATTTTTTGATTCTGATCCGTTTGAATAATCTTCTGGTATGAATAGAGATCGCTAATCAACCCAAAGTTCCTCGCCAGGGAAATGCTTCATCAATTGAGGTTAAGTTATTCAAGATTTTAATCCCCCCCTTATGCGAAAAGATGAATGTGAGGTTGGGCAAATACTGATTAGCGCGTGATGATTATCAAAGCGATTCTTGGCCTTTTCATTGCATAACAGGCTCATTGACCCATGCATTTAGCCACCCGGACACGTCAAGTAAGCTTAAGGTGTGCAATTTTCACACTTGATCGATCACTGGTGTTCAGAAGCTTCCTATTTTCTGGCTTCAATCAACTTGATCATATCGCCGCTGCGCTCATCAATGCGCACCCCATCAAAGGCGCAGGCCTGAATGTGTTTGACCGTAGTCCGGTTGATATGGGTTCCGGCCATCGCAACAACAAGCGGATTGATTAACTGCATGGCGGCTGCCAGCGCCAGGCGTGAACTTAATACCTGTTCCAGCAATAAAAGCTGTCCGCCCGGCTTGCATACCCGATACAGTTCCTTCAATCCTTTCAGGGGCGAGGGCACTGAACAAAAAACAAACGAACCGATAACCGTATCAAAACTGTTGCTGGCAAAGCACAAGGACTGAATATCCATTAATTCCAGATCAACAGTGATGTTTTTTCTGCTCCGCTTGTGCGCCGCCTGCTGCAGCATCTTTTTACTGAAATCAATTGCGGTTATGCGCGCATCTTCAGGATAATAGTCAAAGTTCTTGCCCGTACCTACGCCTACTTCAAGGATATGATATCCCTCCACTTTTTCCCATAATTTTTGACGCCAGGATTTAAAAACCAAGCCTTCCATCACCGCTTCGATGGCGTCGAAATAGGGCGCAATCTGATCATATCGTTTTTGTATGCGGGCGCTGTCAGGCTTCATAATGAATTAGTCATTGATTGGATTGTTGTAGAGCACCGCCAGACTTGATCGCTATCGACTTCCTGTCAGTGCTGCGGACAGATTGTAAAAAGTTTAAATACCGGCCAGCAACGAGAGCAAGCCCCAGAGTCTTGAGGCCAATTGCAGCGATAGGGGAGCCCTCCATATCAAGTCAGTTTAATGATAGCGATGACGGCAGAAATGGTTAGGCCTAACGACCAGAACATGAATCTGTCCAGGCGAGTGGTGATGATGGTTAAATGCTTATCGATTTGCTCAAAGCGCTTGTCCACCTGCTCAAAGCGCTTATCCACCTGCTCGAAACGCTTGTCCACTTGCTCAAAGCGCTTGTTCATATCGGCGCGCATTTCATCAAAACGTTTGTTCATTTCTTCAAAACGCTTGTTGCTGTTCTCAAAGCCCTGCATCATCAACTCGCGCTGATGCTTGAGCTCTTCTTCAACACGGACAATACGCTCGCGGATATCCAGCTCATAACGCACATTGGCATTGGCAAATTCCGGATGCGCAGCCAGGCTTTGTTCGATAAGCTGCTGGATTTGTTGCAGATCTTCTTGAGCAAGCGCCATAATAATGGCTCCATCGGGGAATAGTTTTGATGCCATATTAGCGACAATACAATTAATTGGCAACAGCGCCCTCTGCTTTATTCCGGTTATGAAGTCATCCGATTAACAGCCAAATGGATCAGGAAAATCGGGAATTATAATAGCGGGCTCGCCTTCAATAGCGCATGAAAAATGGAGAAACCGCCTGCAAGATTACAGCCTGCGTTAACAGCACATTCAGAATTTCAAGGCGGGCGCATCCATGAAGTGTACTTGGGAAAGATAAAAAGATGCACTTGCATTCATTGGTGCGAGAGACATGGATTTTTCCGCAAACAGAGCCTGTTTGCCCTTGATAACCAGGCAATACCCGAAGAATCCCAAACGCGACGTCGAACGACAATGCCTGGAAAATTAATGTCAAGGCGCCAACCGCCGCCTCACTGAAGTCTCTATCGGTCTGAGAAGGCAGGCTTCCGTACCAAACCTGGGCTGCGAATTACATCGAGGGATGAGAAGGAGAAAATATCAGAGAGAGGCAGTTTTTTGTATCAATCACGCCTGGCATAAGGCATTGAGCGAGTTTAAAGTGCTGGAAGCGCTTCGGGCGGCAAAAACCGGATCAAATATTGGGCAGATAGCGGCAATGCATTTTGTAACTCTGCATTTGTTGCTTGCCAGGCCAGTTGCTTGCCAATTCGGATTTTGTCGGGTATTTTCAAGATTCGATGAATATTTTTGCCGTTTACCGGGGAGTACCTGCGATAGAGGCAATTCTGATCAGGCAGCATCATCAATGCGTCTATTCGGAAAACCGCACGGAGCCGGCTTGGGCATAACAATATGCTACTGTAAATTCCCTGAACCGAAGCAGCGATTGAATAATCTTATGGTTAGCAAATTTAAGGAGAATAAAGCGCATGAAAAAAAATGAAGCACGGATTAAAGCCTCCGAAATTACCCCGCGCGAATTGTTTTACGCGCGGCGTCGCTTTATGCAATTGGCCGCCGGCGCGTCTGCCGCGGCATTGCTGCCTGAATCGGTCCTGGCCGGCGATAAACTGGCGGACGTTAAAACCTCGGCCTATACCTTGCCGGATAAATTAACGCCGATGGAAGATGTGACCCGATACAACAATTTTTACGAATTCGGCACCGATAAGGAAGATCCGGCCAAAAATGCAGGCCGTTTGAAAACGCGCCCGTGGACGGTAACGGTGGAAGGTGAAGTTAACAAGCCCAAGGTTTTTGATATCGACGAGCTGCTCAAACTGGCGCCGCTGGAAGAGCGCATTTACCGGCTGCGTTGCGTGGAAGCCTGGTCGATGGTAGTGCCCTGGGTGGGATTTTCCCTGGCCGAACTGATTAAACGCGTAGAACCTACCGGCAATGCCAGATTCGTGGAATTTATTTCCCTGCATGATCCGGAGCAAATGCCCGGGCAAAAATTTTCCGTGCTGGAATGGCCTTACCGGGAGGGACTGCGCATGGACGAAGCTATGCATCCTCTGACTTTGCTTGCCGTAGGCCTTTATGGAGAAGTGCTGCCGAATCAGAATGGCGCGCCTGTGCGTGTGGTCATTCCGTGGAAATACGGCTTTAAAAGCGCCAAATCCATCGTACGCATTCTTTTTGCGGAAAAACAGCCGGTATCGAGCTGGACCCAGTCAGCTCCCGGCGAGTACGGCTTTTATGCCAATGTCAACCCGGCTGTCGATCATCCGCGCTGGAGCCAGGCCAAGGAGCGCCGCATCGGCGAATTTCTTAAACGCAAGACCTTGCCGTTTAACGGTTATGCGGATCAGGTTGCGCATCTGTATACGGGAATGGATCTGATTAAAAATTTCTGATGCCATGACTCTCAAGACTCTCGACGCCAGCTTTGTAGAGGGGATAAAAACAGGCGTTTTTTTGCTGGCTCTGGCTCCGTTGATTAAATTGGGAATTGGCTTCTATATTGATGCATTAGGCGCTAATCCTATCGAAAAAATCACTAGGACGACTGGCTACTGGACGCTGACTTTTCTGTTGATTACGCTCTCCATTACTCCAGTCAGGCGATTACTGGGCTGGAATTGGCTGATTCGCCTGCGGCGGATGCTCGGCTTGTTCGCGTTTTTTTACGGCAGTCTGCATTTTCTGACTTATCTCGTGCTGGACCAGTTCTTCGACTGGCCCGCCATAGTCAAGGACATCGTCAAACGGCCCTATATCACCGTGGGCTTTCCTTCTTTTATACTGATGATTCCCTTGGCGATAACCTCAACCGACCGTATGATCAGCAGGTTGGGAGGCAAGCGTTGGCGCTGGCTGCATCGTTTGGTTTATCTGAGCGCAGTGGGCGGCGTGGTGCATTACTGGTGGCTGGTAAAAAAGGATATTACCAACCCGGCCACTTTCGCCTTGCTGCTCGGGATTTTATTGGGTATCCGGCTGATTTACCGGGCGCGCGGTCTTATTAAAGTCAGGCTTGGCCCAAAGACTGTCTCGTCATAAGGGTACCTATGAAGCGGTGGCGAATATTCGGCAGGCCGGTATAATGCTTAATTTAAGGTTAACAGATTTTATTTCACCCGGCCATATCTATGGGATACTACAAGTGTTGGGTTACGCACCAAGGCCGCTAACCCAGCCTAAGGCCCTGTTGGCGCATGACAAAATAATAAATAGAGAATGCACAAATGATAAAAACAAGTTTTACATCTTTAGAGCTATGCGCCGGCGGCGGCGGGCAAGCTTTAGGGCTTGAAATGGCGGGCTTTAGTCATCAAGGGTTGGTAGAAATAGATCGCCAATGCTGCGAAACGCTACGCTTTAACCGCCCGCATTGGCAAGTTTTCGAACAAGACCTAGAGACATTCTGCGGCGCACCTTTCAAGAGTATAGACCTGCTTGCCGGTGGTTTGCCTTGCCCGCCATTTTCAAAGGCTGGCAAGCAGTTAGGTAAGGCCGACGAAAGAAACATGTTTCCGTCGGCTATTCGTCTTATTGATGAAATCCGTCCCCGCGCCGTTATGATTGAAAATGTAAGAGGTATTCTTGACGCGGTTTTTGATGATTACCGGAATTATGTATCAGGAAAAATAGGCAAGCTTGGTTATAAAACCGACTGGCGGCTTTTAAATGCTTCAGACTATGGCGTTCCACAGTTACGCCCCCGCGTGGTTTTTGTCGCCATCCGCAAGGAATACGCCGCAAATTTTGAATGGCCAACCACGAACACATATAACCCGCCAACAGTGGGAGAAACCCTTTTTGATCTTATGGCCGTGGACGGCTGGCGCGGCGCGGCAGCGTGGCGCGATCAAGCTAATCAGATAGCACCCACCATTGTTGGAGGCTCGAAAAAACACGGAGGCCCAGATCTTGGACCGACTCGCGCCCGTAAAGCGTGGTCGGCTTTAGGCGTTGACGGACTTGGTATAATTGATAAAGCACCGGAGCCTGATTTTTTAGGTATGCCGCGCTTAACCGTTCAAATGGTTGCGAGACTTCAAGGTTTCCCCGACGATTGGATTTTTACAGGGAAAAAAACGCCGGCTTACCGGCAAATTGGTAATGCTTTCCCGCCGCCTGTGGCGTGCGCTGTTGCCAACAAAATAAACGCTTGCCTTACCGCAGCCGACCAAGTTATTCAAATAACTACAGCACGAAAAAGGAAAACAGCTTAATGACAGAAAAAAAGAAATCCAGTTCTAAGGAAAAAATAAGACAATTCCTTCTCGCTAACATCGGTAGAGTAATTAAATCCCATGAATTACAAGCAGCGGCTGATGGAGCCGTTCAATACAGCCGACGTCTTCGAGAATTGCGGGAGCAAGAAGGCTGGAAGATTCTTACTCACAATGACAGCCTTGAATTAAAGCCGGGCGAATATCTCTTAACAGAAGCGCCATCGGGCACATTGGATTTAGCTTTTGTTCGAGGTCTATCGTCAAAATTAAGGGCTGAAGTTCTTGATCGTAACGGTTTTACTTGTCAAATGTGCGGACTTACGCCAGGTGATATTGACCCAGGAACAAGGCGCAAGGTTCGGCTTCACATAGGGCATATAAAAGATAAAAGCTTAGGCGGTAAAGATGAATTGTCTAACCTTCGGTCTTTATGCTCAACTTGCAATCAGGGCGCTAAAAATATTACCGCCGAAAAACCAACGGCCATTTGGTTATTATCTCAAATCCGACGCGCGGGCCAAGACGAGCAAAGAGCCGTTTACAATTGGCTTCGCGGAAGGTTCGGAGGTTAAAACCTAAAGTAATGGCATCTGGTGGATAAATTAAGCCCTGCCCGCCGCTCCCAAAATATGAGGGCAATCCGCAGCACGGGAACAAAACCCGAAATTATTGTCCGCCGTCTTGCCCATGCAATGGGCTACCGTTTCCGGCTTCACCGCAAAGACCTTGCAGGCAAGCCGGATATAGTTTTTCCAAGCCGCCGCGCTGTTGTTTTTGTTCATGGCTGTTTTTGGCATCAGCACCAAGACCCGGCTTGCAAGGATGCCCGCCCGCCAAAATCAAACATTGATTACTGGCGCCCTAAACTAACCCGCAACCAAACTCGCGATACTGAACAAGAAGCCGCCCTCCTGGCTCAAGGCTGGCGTGTTCTGGTTATTTGGGAATGCCAAATCAAGGACACGGAAAAGATCAAACAGACGTTAAAAGCATTTCTGGCTTAATTGTTTCATAAATATTGTGGCCCAAGAATATAAAACACAAGAAATGGTAACATCCGGTTTCTAGGATCCCATTTGCTGAGACTATCAGGCTGCTCTGGCCTATATTAATTGAGAATGGGCCCGCATTAATTAAGAACAGCTCTTAGCTGATTCAATACTCTCCTGTGTTATATTTTTTAAAATACCGCAGATACAGGTAAACTTGCTTTCTCGCTACCCGTAAAATGCTTCGGTTTCTTATCGCCAAACCGGGAAAACGTTTCTATCCGTCTATATTGAATTACTACTATTAAAAGGTATTATATGCAGCATTTTCGTCTTTCTTTAATCGTCACAGTCATTTGTCTGGCGGCAGCCTTTTATTGGGGCGGGATAATGGGCGCAGTTATTGCCGTTATTCTCGGAATTCTGGAGGTCAGCCTGTCATTTGATAATGCGGTGGTCAATGCCTCCGTATTAAAGCGCATGGATGAGCGCTGGCAATTCTATTTTTTAACCTGGGGGATTTTGATCGCGGTTTTCGGCATGCGCTTGTTGTTTCCCATTTTGATTGTTGCAGCAGCGACCGGTATCGGCTTTGCGGGCGTGGCGGAGATGGCGTTAAACGATACGGCAACCTATGCGCGGCATTTAACCGAATCCCATGTGCAGATTGCAGCTTTTGGCGGCATGTTTTTATTGATGGTGTTTTTTTCGTTTATTTTTGATGAAGGCAAGGAATTGCATTGGCTGGGACGGATAGAGGAAAAAATAGCCTCGTTTGGAAAGCTTGAAGCGATTGAAATCATATTGGCCCTGGGGGTGCTTTTAATAAGCCAGCACTGGCTGCCCGAGGAAATACGCCTGAAAGCGCTGTTTGCCGGCATTTCAGGTGTGATCCTGTTCGTTATTGTAGACAGTCTTGCGACTTTATTCGAGAGCGAGGAAGAAGGCGAAGAACTGTCTGTGGTGCTGAAAAAAGGCAGCATCATGAGTTTTCTGTATCTGGAGGTACTGGATGCATCATTTTCATTTGACGGTGTTATCGGCGCGTTCGCGATTACCAAGGATGTGATTATTATTATGCTGGGTTTGGCTATCGGCGCCATGTTTGTCCGAAGCCTGACAGTTTATCTGGTGCGCCGGGGCACTCTCGATGAATATGTGTTTCTGGAACATGGCGCCCACTATGCCATTGGCGTACTGGCGGGCATTATGCTGGTAAGCATGCGCTATCATACGCCTGAAGTAGTAACCGGTCTGATCGGCGCCGTTTTGATCGGCCTGTCGGTACTTTCATCGATTCGTTACAAAAAAAAGATGGCATTGATGTAAATGCCATCACTCTTGCGCCGCGGCGGCTGTAACTGGAATTCTCCCCATTAAAGCCGCCGTTATATTTTCATTACTGCACAGGCCTGGATTGGCTTCTCGAAATGCTGGTCACAGATACTTTTTATCACGCTCTCATCGCCGTTAAATCCCGGCCTTTGCGAGCTTTGCTTATTATTCTGGCCATGAGCATCGGCGTGGCTTCGGTTACTGTTTTAACGGCCCTGGGTGAAAGCGCCCGGAGCTATATTGTGCACGAGTTTGAGGCGCTGGGGACGCATCTGGTTATTGTCCTGCCGGGGCGCAATGAAACTACCGGCGGACATCCGCCGCTATTTGGAGAGACGCCGAGGGATTTAACGCTGGATGATGCCGGGGCCCTAGCCGGCAGTCCTTATATAGCCGCGATTGCGCCGCTTACCATCGGCTCTGCGCCGGTTTCAACACGGGGCCTGGAGCGTGAAACCAATATCTTCGGCTCGACTCATGCATTAAAACGGGTGCGTCATCTGAGTATGTCTCAAGGCAGTTTTCTGCCTGAAATGGAAGTCGATCAAGCCCTGTCGGTTTGCGTGATCGGCCAGACCATACGTGAACAACTGTTCGCCAATCAGCCGGCGCTTGGGCAATGGCTGCGTATTAATGACCGCCGCTTCCGGGTGATCGGCGTGTTGGCATCAAAAGGCCAATCCATCGGCGTCGATTTTGATGAAATGGTGATTATTCCAGTGGCCTCTGCCCAGGCTTTATTTGATACCCGCTCATTATTCAGAATTCTTGTGGAAACCAAATCCGAACAGGCGATGCACAAGGCCGTCGAGCAAATCAAAAGCCTGATAAAGGCACGCCATGAAGGGGAGGAGGATATTACTATCATTACCCAGGACAGCGTGGTCGGCACCTTTGATAAAATATTAACGGCATTGACTTTAACGGTAAGCAGTATTGCTGCGATAAGCCTGGCCGTGGCCGGTATTCTGGTGATGAATGTCATGCTGGTCAGCGTTACGCAGCGCACGGCGGAAATCGGCTTGCTTAAGGCATTGGGCGCTACCCGACGTCAATTGCACTGGCTGTTTTTAACCGAGGCGGCCATGCTTTCTGTGGCCGGCGCAGTGTTGGGACTGATAGTGGGACAATTAACCCTTGCGACATTACGGATCGTTTATCCCGCTTTTCCCCTTGAGCTTCCGGTGTGGGCATTGTTTGCCGCGCTGCTCGTGGCCCTGTTTACCGGTCTGGTATTCGGGGTATTGCCGGCTCGGAAAGCGTCCAGGCTGAAACCTGTCGCGGCATTGGCCAAACGCTAGGCAATGCGCTACGCCGACCTGATCTCCCTGTCATACCGGACGGTTATCAGCCATAAACTGCGTTCCTCGCTAACGGCTCTGGGGCTGATTATCGGTATTGCCGCCGTGATTATCCTGACGTCCATAGGCCGCGGCATTCATACTTTTGTACTGGCGGAGTTCACTCAGTTCGGGACTAATCTGGCGAGCGTATTTCCCGGCAAAAAAACTACCTTCGGCCTCTCAGGAGCAACGATAAGCACAGTCAGGCCGTTATCCCTGGCTGATGCAGCCAGTCTGGGCAAACTGGAAAATATTATTAATGTTGTGCCGCTGGTGCAGGGCAATGCCCGCATTGAAGCCGATAACAAACAGCGGCGCAGCAATGTTCTGGGTGTGGGTTCTGCGGTGCCGGAAGTCTGGAAATTAAAAACGGCCAGCGGGCATTTTTTACCCGCAGGCGAGCAAAGCAATCCGCGTCCTCTTGCGGTGTTGGGTAATAAATTAGCGGTGGAATTGTTCGGCACGGCCAGTCCCTTGGGCAAGCGTATCCGCATCGGCAGCGACCGGTATCGGGTCATCGGCGTCATGGAAAAAAAAGGCCAGATGCTGGGTTTTGATATGGATGACACCATCTACATCCCGGCCGCTAAAGCGCTGGAGCTGTTTGACCGGGAAAGCCTGATGCAGATTGACCTGCTGTATAAAAGCAATACGCCGATTGCAACCGTACAGCAAGACATCAAACGCTTGTTAGTCGCCCGGCACGGCGAGGAAGATTTCACGATTGTGACCCAGAATCAAATGCTGGAAGCCATGGATTCCATTTTGAATATCCTGACCATGGCTGTGGCGGCTCTGGGCAGCATTTCCTTGCTGGTCGGCTCGGTCGGCATATTAACGATTATGACTATCGCCGTTTCCGAAAGAATTTCTGAAATCGGCCTGTTGCGCGCCGTTGGCGCGGAGCGGCGAATTATTTTTCAGCTATTTCTGGGCGAGGCCTTAATGCTCAGCATGGCAGGCGGCTTGGCCGGTGTTTTGGCCGGCATACTGGTTGTGCAGATAAGCCGCGTACTACTGCCGGCGCTGCCGGTAGAACTGGCCTGGGCCTATATCGCCGCCGCGTTTGCAGTTTCCTTGCTGATCGGCTTGGTGGCAGGCGTGGCGCCGGCCATGAAAGCGGCCCGTTTGGAGCCGTTGGAAGCTTTACGAACTGAATAAGCGCCAATCTGATCAACAAGGGATCATCAGCTAAAAGAAGAAAGCGTCATACCCCTATTTCGTCCTTCCGGCAGGGAATGCCGGACCAATCCGCCAGGAGCGGGTTGGCATTTACCCCATCGGGGTGCGGGGCAGGAAAGCCCCGCATGAACCCAGAAGCCAGGGAAGGCAAGCCTCATTGCCACATTCACATCCCTGTGGCCTGGATTGCTCACCGCCTCCTTGCGGTTCGGGCTTCGCCCCATGCTGCGCACGTCCAAATTCGCTCCCGGCGAATTAGTCCGGCACTCCTTGCCGGTATAACGCCGTCATCTCAAAAAGTAATAATTTGTTGTAAGATTTCAACATTATCATTGCGCTGTTGCTTGTAACAGAATTGTAATAATAGAGTAATTAAGCTGTCATTTTCCGGCCTTATTCTTGCTCTGGTAATTTTTTAATAACAACCGAGAGCATAAATGAATTTCTCTAAACTTACATTGGCAATCGCAACCCTGTTAGGCGCAAGCGCATCATCCGGGGCTTTTGCTATTGATCTTTATGTGGATACCAAGACCAAGCAGCTTTACGCAGAACCGGGTCCGGGCCGGCAAAAAATGGGATCTTTCGTGCAGGTTGATGAAGCCGCCCCGAAACCTGCGGCTAAAGCCGGGGACACCGATGAAATAGCTGCTGTTCGTGAGGATTTAGCATTAAAAACTAACGAAATTAAAGCGCTTCAAGAACACATGACTGAGACAGAAGCAGTTAAAGTTAAGTTGGGAGATAAAGGTCTGGAAATTGAATCCAGTGACAAGAATTTTAAAATGGCTATGGGCGGACGTCTGCAGCTTGATGGTCAATTCAACGAAAATGATCACAATATTCCGCAAAATGCACGGTTGAATAATGGCGCAGGCGTTCGTCGCGGCCGTTACCATATGGAAGGCACGCTTTACAAAGATTACGATTTCAAATTTGAATATGATTTCGTTCGCGGCAACGGCTCAACTGCAGCCGGTATCACCGATGCGTGGGCAGAATATACAGGCTTCAAGCCCTTCTCGGTTACAGTCGGACAATTTAAAGAGCCGTTCAGCTTGGAATCCGTTACAAGTAATCGCTTCCTAACCTTCGTAGAGCGTTCATTGCCTAATAATGCTTTTATAGAATTCGCTAATCCCTATCTATTAGGTATTAGCGGCCAATCCTTTGGGGAAAGATGGACTGCGCGCGCCGCACTCCAGGCAGAACCAATCGGCGGCGGCGGCTACAACAATAATTCATCGTTAAATAATCAAGGCAATGCTAACCGGAATGGCCCAAGCGGCAATCCAACTTATGGGGTTACAGGTCGTGCAACTTTTCTGCCGATTTTTAACAGCAAGACCGAATTACTCCATATAGGCGCCTCAGGCTCCTACCGTACCGTTAACAATACCAATAATGGCGCCAACGCTGCTACTGCGGCCGCCACCGGCGGCGCTAACACCACAAGCCCAACTGGCTTGGCATTCGCCAGCCAAGTGAGCGATGTAGACCGCTCCAATTGGGCAAATACCGGGATATTAACTGATACTTTAGGCACGCCAAACAGAAGAGTATTAAAGGATTATTACCGGGTAGGTGCCGAGTTAGCGGGCATACACGGCCCTCTTTCTTTCCAAAGTGAATATATACGTACTCAACTCAACGGTACAACCTATGATTCAAGCGATCATTTAGATGGCTATTATGTATATGCCACTTATTTTCTGACAGGGGAATCGCGTACTTATGATGCCAAGAAAGGGGCGTTCGGGCGTCAAAAACCAAATCGTAACTTCGACCTTAAAAATGGCGGCTGGGGTGCGTGGGAAGTGGCTTCCCGCTTTGATGCGCTGGACATGAATACAGCTCATGTTAATGGCGGGCGTCTCCAAAGTGGAACATTGGCTTTAAACTGGTACCTCAATCCTCATGTACGAGTTATGTTAGATTATTCTCATATATTCAGTAATAAAACCATTAATACAGGCTTTGTTGGAGGAACTCGCGGAAGCCTCGCTTCCAATACCAGCGGGCAAAACCCGGACATATTTATGGTACGTACTCAACTCGACTGGTAACGACTATATAAGATTTGCTTGATCTAAAAAATTATTATCAGTGACAATCCGGCGTGAATTTCCCTCAACGCAAGCTATGATTAGCTTAAAGAGTCGCTGAACCAGGCCGCACTGGCTTTAATAAGTGCGGCTTTTTTTATGTGCCAGAATTCATATATCCTATGCAGTCTGCGAAGCTTATCAAGCTTTCAGCAAGACCTTATTCATAGCTGTATATATGGAACTGACATTGAAAACTTGTAATATTATCAAACTGCTGCCGATACTAATTCTGGGTGCTTGCGCATCGGCCCCGACAGCACCCTATGGTTGGGGTATAGAGCCTGTCAGTCTCTATGATTCGGGCTATGAAAAAGGTACGGAAATTATCAGCGTGCAGCCATCCACTTTGCGAGCGGTGCTCAGCAATTTCGAGACCGGTGAAGTTGATGTGCTGGATATCAGCCATCCCCGTCACTTGCAGAGAATAGCGCGTTTCGACCTGAAACTAAACAACGGGGAAGAATTGACCTCGGTGGCTTTTCATCCTTCTCTGAACATGTTTGCGGCAGTGATTGATGCCGGCAGCAGTCCCGGCAGGCTGGAAATTCGTTCGGCGTCAACCGGTGAAATGATAGACCGCAACGCTGTCGGCTTTGGGCCTGATTCAGTGGTTTTTTCTAAAGACGGCAAGCTTGCGCTGATCGCAAATGAAGGGGAAGACTTTTTGTTTGAGCCCTCAAAAAATCAGTTTTTTAAGCCGGAGGGCAGTATCTCGATTATTCATCTGAATCTATCTGGCCATATCAAAAGCCACAAAAATCTTGAGCTGGCAAACATGCTCAATTATGAAGGGTTTGTTGTCAGCCAAGGCGGGAGATTCCTGGAAAGAGACATCGACTGGAACGGCGACGGCGTCATCAGTAAGCAGATGGATTTTGATGGTAATGGGGTTATAGAAAAGAAAAAAGTCAATTTGGGCCACTTTGAAGGTCATGATGTTTTTGGCGTCGAAACCCATGGCGAACGGAAGCTGCTAATTCCTGTAAAAACCCATTCTCCAGCCTTGTTGGAGCCCGAATATATCGCCATTACGCCCGATGCGAGCAAAGCTTATGTGACTTTACAGGAAGACGATGTGGTAGCGGTCGTCGATTTGATCAACGAACAGATTATCAGCTACTACGGTCTGGGGGCCGCCCGGCATAAAACCGATGCCCGCTATGACGGCTGGGTAAAATTTGACCAATCGATGACAGGTCTGCGCGAACCCGACGGCATTGCGATGGCGGCCAGCGGCCGTTATTTTGTTACCGCCGATGAAGGCGACACCGAACCGGATGCTTCTCCATCTTCGGGGAAGCAGCCGGTCGGCGGCGGACGCTCGGTCAGTGTTTTTGATGCGGCGACCGGCACCTTGCTTGGCGATACCGGCAATCAACTGGACGAGATTGCCTTCGGAAATAAAGTCTATCCAGAACTGCGCAGCAACAAAAAAGGCTCGGAACCTGAAATGCTCGTTTCGTTTGATCTTGACGGCCTGCCTTTTGTAGCCGTCGGCATGGAAAGAGCCGGTGCAATTGAATTGATTTCCCTAGCCGACCCGTTTCATCCTGAAGTCGTCGCGCTGGGCAAGATTGCCGGCGATGAAAACAAGTCGCCCGAAGGGATCGAGCATTTTATAATTAACGGCGAGCATTATCTGCTGACGGCCAATGAAATGAGCGGAACGGTTGAATGTTTTAAAATTGTTAGAATCAATCCGCTTAGCGGACAGTAATACCGTTGACAGTCCATTGGCGGGAGGTGAATCCCTGAAGTCAGCACATTCCGGGTAGCCTCGTAGGCTGGAAAGTGAGAGCTTCAAGATTTAGATTAGCCTTAATTTGGTTATTTTCATCAAGTCTTACTTGCCTTGCTGATCAGTAATATCGCGTTGTGTTGTCTTTCAATAACAAGTGATGTCTTAAAACCCCGCCAGCTTTATCAGGTCACCCTTGCTGACGTGATAGTTTTTACTCAACCCAATCAAAACAATCAACGGATGGATTTATATTGAACCCCAACTTTTCCGTCCAGCCTGATAACTTCAGTTCCCTGATGCTGTTTGGCTTAAGCCTGAGCAATTATGCGTTAATGTATTGGGCGAATATTTTTTTGGACAGGCATCTGGCTATCAACGCGTTTGATGATTACAGCGTGGCGGTTTCCATCGTCACTTTGCTATCGACATTGGCCACTTTGGGATTGGAAAAGTACGCGCTGCGTGTGATTGCTCTCTATATTGAGCGCGAAAACTGGCCGCGCTTGCGCGGGTTTTGGCTGTTTTCGCTGCGCGTTATCGTCCTTTTCAGCCTATTGCTGATGGGCGTACTCAGTCTGGGACTGGAAACTTTTTTGGCTTTGCATAATGCTGATTATCATATTGCGATTGTAATTTATGCGGGCTTTCTGCCCGTGATTGCACTTTGCCTGTTTTTGATTGAAGTAATTACAGTCTACGGTGTGCAGATCCTGGCTTTAACGTTGTATCGTTTTTTTCTGCCTGCGGTGTTTTTGCTGCTGATTACCGCGTTAGACGATTTCCAGCTTGAAGTAACGGCTGTTTCTGCGGTGCTGTGTCTTGGCACAGCCTGGTGTTTGACGCTGATACTGATGCTGATTACGGCGCGGGCCGCCAGTCCTGGAGAGCTCGGAAAGACAAAAGCAAACTTGAAAAACCGGCCTTTGTGGCTGAAAAATTCTCTGCCATTATTGATAAGCAGTGTAATGATGACAGTGCTCACCAGCGCCGGCACTATTATTCTGGAAGTATTGCATCCCTCTGAAGCGGTGGTGGGTATTTACGCGGTCGCCATGCAAACAACGGCCTTAATTTCGCTGATCGGCACCTCGACCAATCGTTATTATTTGCCGATGCTGGTGGTTTTGCTGGAGCGGCGCGACCAGTGCGCCATTAATGCTTTACTCCATAAGCGCATGCGTTTGATTGCCGGTTTTATGATAGTTTTTATCAGCATTATCGGCGTTTGTGGGCGGCAAATACTTGAACTGTTTGGTTCAGAATTTTCAGAGGGTTACGCGACTTTATTCATTACTGCGGCCGGAGCTGCATTCAGCACACTGTTTTCCGATTCACCGTATTACCTGCACTTTGTGGGTCGCAATGGTTTGGTAGTCAGTTTAATGTCAGCGGCTGCGATGAGTATGGTAGCCCTGAGTTTTATTCTGGGTTACCGCTACGGTTCAACTGGCGTTGCCCTGGCTTACGCTGTGCCGACAATGCTGCTGTTTTCCAGCCTGAAATGGCTGGCTAATCGGGATATGCGCAGCCTGTTTGCAATCAATGCGCCACCGGTTTCGACAAGCCGTAGAACGCACTGAGAAACAAGGCTGATTCTGCAGCCCTGATTTGATATGATCCGTGGCGCACTTATCGTAGAGCCTGGATTTATTCGGATTTGCTACCCCTCACTTTGTATAGACGGGCCTTAACTTAAAGCCTATCAGGCAGAACAGGCTGACATCAATTTTAACGGTTGATCCTGATTCGCTCCTTATTTTCGAAGGTGCTGACCAGTTGCAAAGTATTATTTTATTAACAATGCCTGTTGTTAAACCGGTTCCGGTCTTGCAGCTTGTGCTCGTTATCCAGCGAAACAAGAATAAAAAAGGCCGCTATTAACTAGCGGCCGAGTGCTGCCTTCAGTCCTGGAACAATTTACTCATCCTATTCATGATATTTTCTGGGCTTAAAGCCGGTAATCCTGATCAAATCGTCAGTTGCGTAGTCATCGCGAGGCGCGCAATCGCTGCCGGCAACGCACGCCATATCATTGCTGTGCTGAACATGAACATAAGCCGTTTTGCCATCAGCGGTGAAGGCAAATCCGGTAGGCTCGGCGCTGCTGTCGCGAACAGACAGGACTTTCACGCAGCCGTCGGTTTTAACGTCACGATCTTCACCGTCAGGCAAACACGCCCATATATCACCGAAAGGATTGTCTTCGATTACATACATATTGCCGGTGACAGGCTGGAAAGCCAGATTATCAGGCTGGTTAAGATCGGTATCGCCTTCTACTACACGGTTAGCCGCAGCCACTGCAAAGCCTTTGGACTCTGTGCTGTCGGCCAGATAAGTCAGGCCGTTGGCGTTGACATCAGGATTATTGACGGTTTTTTCACCGCTGCCTGCCGGATTGGCATCAATCAGGCAAACCACTTCGCCATAGTTTTGAGCGCCGCTATTGCCGGTATTAGTCCAGCAGAACTTTACGCCTGCATCGGTGTACATGGGATCGAAATGACCATCTTCGGGACGGTAAAAACCGGTCGCAGAGTTAGCGAAAGCCGAGGCGCGCAAGTTAGCCGTATCAACTTTTACCCAGGCGCCTTCGCCGATTTCACAGCCTTGGCCGAATTGCGGAAAGCTGCTGCTGGTTCTGGACTGGCAAGAAGCCTGAAAAGCATAGACATTGCCAGCCGCCAGCGGCGACTGATCCAGGCGCCTGACAGGCGTGCCGTCCCAAAGCGCAGCAGGGACAAACTTGAACAGACTGCCGCCGTCAGCATCAGGGCCGCCCGATCCCGGACGTTCTTCGTCACCGTAATAAACCACACCTTCATGAGTGATATCAAGCCCTTCCCATGCCAGCTTGCCGACCGCGCCGCGATATTCCACTTGCCCTGTTACGGCATGGCCCGTACTGTCAATTGTGTCGCTTGTGCCGCGTGCGACCAACGTCAGTTCAGAGGCAGTCATCGGATTAAGAATTTCATACAGACCGCCGTCATCGGCTTCTTCTGTGGCAACAATAGTATTCCAGGGCGTGCGGCGAATTCCATCGCAACGGGTCATGCCGCGCAGAATCGTTTTTACTTTGCCGCTGATCAGATTGACTGTTTGTATGGAAGGCTTCAGTTTGGGTTTGCCGTCAGGATACGTACCGACGGCAGCGTTATCGGCTTCGACGCAGCTGACGATATGAGTAGGCGTCGAATCGTTAGGCCAGAAAGCTAGCATATCTGAATTTTGCGCGGATTTTCGCGTGACAATCCTGGCATCTAGGCCGGGCGCCACGTTAATCAGATCCAATGCCGATTGCAGTGGAACTCGCGGTACAGTTACACTCTCAGGAGCGTCTAAAGGATTGATAATGCCAAAGTATTTGTTGGCATGGGCGGCCAGGTGATGCTGAACTTTCATGCCGAAATCATCGGCCGCGGCTACAATACCCGGCAAGGTCAGGCTTATAGTCAAAATTAGGGGTTTTTTCATTATAGGCTCTCCTGGTTTAGTTTTTAATCGGCTAATGGCTGATGCCACTAACCTTAGACTGGCACTATAAGGGCCTCTTATTAATAACTAGTTACAGTTTCGTGAATATTATGTGAATGTAAACCGGAAAGTGTTTGATAGTTGGCAGGCAGTAAACGTGTTGGCGATTATTATCGCTTCCACTATTTCATCAGGGCGACTTGCTGCTACTGACTTGTTCCCTATCCAGGGTGTCGGAGATAGCCCAGGTTTGCCCAGTTACGGTTTTGAGTTAAAAGCGGGGAGCGGGGACAGCTACTATAGCCCCTAAGTAAGACGGAAAATCTGCTAGCGTTTGTCTGATTTACTATATTCTCGATTTTCAAGAAATTTCAAAATGGCAAACGTGAGCCACCCGACCATGACCAGTCCAAGCGTAAAAATACTGTAGGAGATGGGCCAGGGTATGCCTTTTGTCATCATGGTGAATTCGGACATGCCGCCGATGCCGGCCAAGACATTGAGCGGCATAAAGACCACGCTGACTACTGTCAAGCGTTTAACGACCTTGTTCTGGTTAATATTGATGAAGCCTACGGCGGCATCCATCAGAAAGTTGATCTTGTCGAAAAGAAAGGCAGTATGGCCGTCCAGGGATTCAATATCGCGCAGTATCTGTTGAGAGTACTCCTGCTGCTCTTTGCCAAGAAACTTGCCGCGCATCAGAAAAGAGACGGCACGGCGCGTATCCATGACATTCCGGCGGATACGCCCGTTCAGGTCCTCTTCATTGGCAATGTCGATTAATATTCTGGCGGCTTCCTTATCGCTCATTTGCTTGCTAAGCACATGATTGCCGACGGTTTCCAAAGCCAGATAAACATCTTCGAGCGCGTCAGCCGAATATTCGGCATTGGCCGCATAAAGATCCAGCAGCATATCCCGGGCGTCGGAAACATAATTGGCTTGACTGAGCGCACGCAAACGCTGAAGCCGGAACACCGGGAGCTCTTCCTTGCGAATCGAGAATAAAATATCCTGATACAGAATGAAGGCGACAACGACATTGCGTGAGATGTCGCCCTTGTCAAGCAAAAAATCCGAATGCAAATGGATTTCGCCGTTTTCTTCCACATAGAAGCGCGCGCTTGATTCCAGATCACTCAATTTATCGGGGTCAGGAAATTCTATCCCGAAAATATCGCCGATTCCTATTCGATCCTCAAACGTCGGCGCCACCAAATCTATCCAGACAGGTTTGGCCTCAAGCAAGTCCCGGGGCGTGTTAATCGAAATTTCGTGCAAGCGGCCCTCGTGTAAATTAAAAGCCTTGATTCTGGATTTTTCTGTCTTGTAGTCCTGTTTTTCAAGTATTTGCAGAATTGAAGCGGGGGCGTCCGGCAGAAGAGCTTGCTTATGATCATCATCGAGCTGCTCCCAGATCAGCACTTGCTCTTCGGGCGCCACATGTTTCAGAATAGAGGCAATTTCCGCAGGCGGCAAATGATTAAGTATCTGCTGCAATTGCGCCATATTTTCTTTATGCACGAGCGTCTCCACCAGATCATGGTGGGGCATGTCCTGTTTATGCACCAACTCTGCAATAAGCTTGTGCTTTATCAAAATATCATATACAGCTTGCTGGCTATTATAATGTTGAGCGGTCGGGTCTTTTTGCATAGCGGATTAACAGGGTTTAGCACAGTATGCCGGCGGATGATGAACGGGCCGAGTATTTGATGTGAAGGCAATTCTATCAAAGCGCTGTGATTTGTCGCGATTTTTATTCTGCCTTTCCAACTTCCCAGGCAACGGCTGATGACAGGCAGGCTCTGCTATTGCTTCATGTCGGCTTTGAAGAAGAGCCGTCGGTATAAATAAATTCAAATTACGGCAGTCGCTATAAGGCCGGCCTATAGTTAAAACCCTTCTGACGCTGATTTTTCATACTCTTGTCACCACCCTTTCACATTGATGAGTTATCGTTAAACCCATGCGTTACCGGATTAATTACGCCTTTGTCGAATTTTCCTGATGACTATCCGCCTGGGGCAAAAGGTAAGCATAAACATATCAGTGTTATTAGCCCCTCGCTAATTAAGGAGTAAAGCCATGAATAGGCTACAAATCCCCGGCAGCACAGCCTTGAAGTTGCTGTTGCCGGTTCCCTTCAGGCCGGCGCTTTAAAGCCTGGCGCTCTAACTGACCTTGATGGAGACTATCATGAGCTTGTGTAAAAACGTTCTTGCTATAGCGGCTGTACTGGCAGCGCTATTGCCACTCGTCACTATAGCCCATCAAGACGATGACCATAGGCATGACCGGCATGGCAGGCGAAATGTCCAGTTGGGCCCAAGACCCTTTTTTCTGGTCGAGGATATGGAGAACAGCGAGCTTAAAAGCGCGCTTCAGGAGTGTTCAAAAGGTCCTTTTTACAGAACCGATTTTTCGATTGGCCACCGCGGGGCTGCCTTGCAGTTCCCTGAACATACGCAGCAATCCTATGAAGCCGCTGCCCGGCTGGGAGCGGGTATTGTCGAGTGTGATGTCACTTTTACCAAGGATAAAGAACTGGTATGCCGGCATTCGCAGTGTGATCTGGAAACAACGACTAATATTCTGGATACGAATTTAGCAAAAAAGTGTTCCGTTCAAGCCGATTTCAGCAGTGCCACCCCTTATAAAAATGTTAAATGTTGCACCAGCGATATTACGCTTGCTGAATTCAAGACCCTTAAGGGCAAGATGGATGCAGGCAATCGTAATGCCAAAACGCTTGCGGAATTTATGAATGCTACGCCCGGCTTCCGCACGGACTTATATGCCGGCAACGGCGTGCTGATGACTCATAAAGAAAGCATTGAATTGTTCAAAAAACTGGGCGTAAAGATGACGCCCGAATTAAAAGCCCCCGATGTTGAAATGCCGTTTAACGGCTTCACCCAGCAGGCTTATGCTCAAAAAATGCTTAATGAATATAAGATGGCCGGCGTTAAAGCCAAAAACGTGTACCCGCAGTCCTTTAATCTCGAAGACGTCCGCTACTGGCTTGCCAATGAACCGGAATTCGGTAGCCAGGCAGTTTTTCTCGAAGATTTGAATGTGCCGGAAGATTCGCCTGCAGCGCTTGCAAGACTGCCATTACTGGCTGCGGAAGGGGTGAAAATCGTGGCGCCGCCGATGTGGGTTCTGGTGACGCTCGATGCCAATCACAAAATCATCCCTTCGGACTACGCGAAAGCCGCCAAAGCGGCGGGCTTGGACATTATAACCTGGACGCTGGAGCGTTCCGGTCTTCTGAAAGACGGCGGCGGTTACTATTATCAATCGGTTACAGACGCTGTTAAAACCGATGGCGACACCCTGGTAATGCTTGATGTGCTTGCGCAGGATGTGGGCATACTCGGCATCTTCTCGGACTGGCCGGCCACCGTAACCTATTATGCCAACTGCATGAACCTGAAGTAATTTTACCATTAAACCGAAGACAGGCGTCCAATCAGAGTATTAATACGCGGGCAACTGGCCGGGACCGGGGCGTTCACGCTTTCCTGACGAGGGCGCTGAGCAGCGTGTGGGCATTATGACTACAGCCAGCCGGCTTTTTTCAGGCGTAAATACAGCAGCAGACTGGCCAATGCGACGCCGCCGACTACCAGCGGATAGCTGTAGTCCCAATCCAGCTCCGGCATGTGCCTGAAGTTCATGCCGTACCAGCTGAACACCATGGTCGGTATCGCCAGGATTGCTCCCCATCCGGCCAGCCGTTTGACGACTTCGTTCTGCCGCACTGTTTCAAAGGTAAGATGCACCTGCATCGCCGCCAACAGCATTTCTCGCATGCCCCGGATAGCCTGGTCGATGCGTTGAATATGGTCGGCGATATCGCGAAAATACACCCGCACATCCTTGTGTATCATTCCGTTATGAAAGCGCATCAGTTCATTGCAGATATCGATGACCGGCGTGATCGCGCCTTCCAGCAGCAACAGCTTGCGCTTCAATTCATAAAGACCTTCCAGAGTCTTCCGGCTGGGCCGGTATTGAAAAATCGCCGACTCCAGCACATCGAACTGTTCCTGCAGGCCGTCAATGACATGCACATAGTTATCGACGATAAAATCCATAATTGAATACAAGGCAAAGCCGGGCCCTTTGGCCAATTGCTGCGGCATGGCCTCGCAGTGCTTTCTGACTTTACCGAGACCAGGCGAAGCCCCGTGCCTGACCGTCACCAGAAAATGCGGGCCCAGGAAAACATGGATTTCACCGAACTCGATCTGATCTTTTGCAAGCCGGACGGTATGCAACACCATGAATATGGAATCGCCGTATTCCTCGACTTTCGGGCGCTGATGCGCTGCGCAGGCATCTTCAATAGCCAGATCATGCAAGCCGAATTCCTCCTGGATTTTGGCCAACAGCTTGTTGTTTGCTTCATGCAGACCCAGCCAGACAAACCTGTTTTCCTGTTTCAGCACGTCACTGATGTCCTCGATGGTCACCTCGCCGATGCTGACGCCGTTTTGATAGGCCACGCATTTCATGACCATGCTGTTAGTGATTGTCTCTGTCAAAATGTCTCCCTATTATTTGGAAATAGTGATTTCCGGCGCCCCTTGCCGTGCCAGATCGGTCATGGTCATTTGAAAAATCTGGCATAATAGACGAAAGCCTTCGCGGTTCCATTGATAGCCGGATTCCGGTTTGAGCGCATAATGCCAACTGCCAAACTGTACGCTGATATCGGCAGCCGACTCGTCATCGCTAACCAGCAAGGCCATCGTGTTCACCGGATTCTCTCTGACATAAGGGGTTTGCGGATGTTTGGCAACAGTATATTCGGGGTCGTCGCTGATGGACTGGCCGATAAAGTTCAGCACATTATGAAAGCTGCGCAAGCGGAAAACCCCATGTATCGGCCACTGTCCGCCAGGATGACCAGGGCGGATGTCGACGCTGACATCATTGTCTGACTCCTGATTGGCTTCTTCCTGCAAACGTATGCGCTCTTCATTGCTTAGCGTCATCGGATCATAATTGGTCAGCAGGATACGCCCGATTACCCGCTTGCTCAATGTAATTTGCTTAGGCTTAGCCTGATATACGATACTGAATTCTTTTTGCAGCGCAGCCATTTGTTCGGCCGTCAATGCTTCGGCCGGCATAGTCCAATGCTGATCAAACATCAACGGTTCGACAAATAACTGATGTCTATCCTGAATAGCCGACAAATGCAGCACGGCTTGACGGAACAACCGGTAGCCTTCAGCAGCGCGGGGTTTATTTAGATAAATGCCGCTGTTTGTGCCGCCTTTAATCCGCACCTCGCCGGCCAGCAAGCGCAAAAGCAAGTCCACATCAACGCCTTGCCGCAGCAGCATGGTCAGTTTGCTTTCCTGAAACGGGGTAAGCAAGCGCCGGGTAAACTCCTCGCCCTCAATCGGCACGATGCTGATAGTCGGGTTCTCGGAAATCGAGCCGCCGAACACCGGCGTCAATAACGAGCCGGATTCTCCGGTAAGAGCCGGCGTCGCTCCGGCATTGAATTGAAAATTAAAGGTTGCGGCAATATTGGAAACGCCGGTGAAATGCATGGGCTGATGTTGATGGGCGCGGGCAATATTCAACAACAGTTGTTTGGACAGAATGTCCGTAGTGGCCTTGTCATAGGCGATGACAGCGCGATCCAGCGCTATCGGAGAAAAGCAGCCCTGAAGGCCGCATAAAACCAGCATTGTCAGCCATCTTGCAGGGGCTTTGGTTAACACTAGCGGGCGGTAGAGATTGAAGATCATATCGTTCCTTTGAATTTGGCCATAAGAACAATAGGAAAGCCAACCCGGTAAGTCAAATTCTTTGATTCTGGCCAGGTTATAAAAGGCTGCGCTCATTCTTCAGTGACTATAAGAACTGTAAGGAAAAGATTTATCGTACTTGGGTATAGAAGTGCCTGCTCATTGCTGCCATGTAGATGTACATACACTCCAGAAATAGGATAATTAACCCATCTTCGGCCTGATAGGGCAATCGCTCATTCTGGCCCCGCTGCGAGAGCAATCGCCGCTCTTTGGCGTTTGCTAAATGATAGCGGCGGAAGACGATCTGCGAGCAGGGTATTGACGATCGTTGCGGAGGCGGCGGGTTTGGCAAAACGCAGGGCGTTGGCTTTCATCCGGCTCAATCTGTCCGGGTCTTCCAGCAAGCGCTCCAGTTTGAAGGGCAAAGTGGTCAAATCGTTGCACTTGACGGCGATGCCTTCTTCCAACAGATGATCGCTATTTCTTTCCTCCTGCCCCGGGATCGGAGCGACCACGCACATGGGCAGGCCGCAAGCAATAGCTTCGGCGGTCGTCATGCCGCCGGGCTTGCCGATAAAAATATCAGCCATTTTCATCAATTTGTGCATTTCATTGGTATAACCCAGAACTTTAAAGCTGGAACTTCGATTATTGATTAATTGTAAAATGCGCTGTTTCAGTTCGCCGTTGCGTCCACAGACAACCACTGTCTGCGCGTTGCTATTCAGGTTGAGCAGCCGCTCCACCATGAATTCGGTAGGCCCCAGGCCAAAGGCTCCCGCCGACAGCAGCAAAACCGGTTTTTCCGGGTTCAATTCCAGTTCCAGGCGGCTTTGTTCGCGGTTGAGGGGCTGTTGAAAAACGGCATCAATGGGGATGCCGGACACCGTGATTCTTTCGCTGGGAATGCCGAGTACTTCAAGATGCGCTCTGGTTTCATCGATAGCGACAAAATAGCGATGGAATGAGCGTGACAACCACATGGCGTGAAAGTCGAAATCGGTCACTACAATGGACAGATGCGCTTGCAATTGTTTCGCCGCAATCAGGTGAGAGATGATGCCGGCAGGCATGAAGTGCGTGCAGACCGTGATATGGGGGTCGAATTCCCGGATAAACCGCACCAGCGGTTTGGTATTCAGCCGGTCCAGCATGTGCCGCATCCGGTCAGTGTGCCAGGGCTCGTCGCTGGTTTTATACCACCAGCCCAGAAAATTGGGCGCGGACCGCACCAGCGATGTGTAAAATCCGGAATAGAAGTCCCGGAACAGCTTGTTGGTGTATTGCAGCGCATCATTATTGATGACTTCGGCAACCCGGCTGTCAGCGGCAAAGGAAAGCTCCAACGCTTCGGCCGCTTTGATATGGCCGGCTCCCGCCCCGGCCGACATAATCAAAACCCGTTTTTTCATCAGTTTATAATGGACTTGTTTGGTTGTCTAAAACCCGGCATGTTGGTTACGCGGCAGCGCCGGTCGTCCGGTTTGCCGATAGTGTGTATAGTCGGCGAGTACCTGGGCGTGATCGAACGCCAGGGATTCAGGCAGCTCATTCAGGCTGAACAGCCGGCAATTTTTAGCATCATCCGCAGCTTCCGGCAAGCCCGATGCTTCGGCTACATACACAGCCGTCACGGTATGGCCGCGGGTATCTCGGGGAGGATCGGAATAGATGCCAAGCAAGGCTTGCAGTTGCACCTCCAGTCCGACTTCTTCCTTAGCCTCGCGCATTGCGGCGTATTCGACCATTTCGCCCAGATCGACAAAGCCGCCGGGAATTGCCCAGCCGTAGGGCGAATAAGCGCGCTCAATCAATACGATTGGGCGATCGGGAAAATCAGTCAGCTCAATAATAATATCGGCAGCGAGCAACGGCGTAATAGGTTTAGGCATAATAGCCTCCGAATAAATGGGGGTGGCAGTTCAAAGCCCGGGCTTAAGCGATGCTGTCCTTTTTTTATTAATCCTGATCATGGCCATGCTTTTTAGTAAGCATGGCCATTGTAACCGATACCACTAACCCAAACACGATCACGATGGCATTTACCGACAAGCGGGCTCTGATCATCAGCGCGTAAGCGCCCAGCATCAACAAAATGCTGAGATTTTCGTTGAAGTTCTGTACGGCGATGGAATGTCCCGAGCCCATGAGCTGGTGCCCACGGTGCTGTAGCAAGGCATTCATCGGTATTAAAAAACTGCCGGCCAGGATGCCAATCAATATCAGCATCAGCACTGCCAGCCGCCAGTCGGTTATCCATGCCATTGCGGAAACGGCTAATCCCATGACTATTCCCAAGGGCAGTACTTTCACGGCATGAGCCAATGGCACAGCCTTGGCCGCCGCAACAGAACCGATAGCAAGGCCGACTGCGACTAGCGCAGTCAATTGGGTTGCCTGCTCCAGATCGAGATTCAGCGCCGCCGCGGCCCAGGCGAGAATAATAAAACGCAAGCTCGTTCCTGCTCCCCAAAACAGCGAGGTTACCGCGAGAGATACTTGCCCTAACGAATCCTGCCACAGCAGCAGGAAAGTTCTCCGGAAATCCGCCAACAGCAATCTCGGCGTTCGATTCGATAAGGGGTGCTCAATGGGCAGCCTGGGAATGTAATAATTGAGTATCGCCGCCGCGAAATAAAGACCGAGGATGACCAAAATCGCGAACTCGGGGGCGGTATCAATGCCGCCATTGAACTCAAGCCCGCCCAGTTGCCGGACAACCTGATCCTCAACGCGATGTCCAATCAATAAACCGCCCAGAATGGCGCCCAGAATGATAGCTGCAACGGTCAGACCTTCCATCCAGGCGTTGGCCCATACTAATTTACAGGGGGGGAGATATTCGGTCAGAATGCCGTATTTAGCCGGCGAGTACATAGCTGCGCCAATGCCGACAAAACCATAGGCGAGTAAAGGATGCAAACCCGATAACATGGCCGTGCAACCCGCTATCTTGATACTGTTGCTAATGAACATGACCCGGCCTTTCGGCAGCGCATCGGAGAAGGCGCCAACAAAAGGCGCGAGCCCAATAAAGGCGAACACGAAGAACTGTTGTAATACCGGGGTTTGCCAGGCGGGCGCATCGAGATCTTTGAGCACGGCGATAGCGGCAAAGAGCAGGGCGTTATCGGCCAATGATGAAAAAAACTGGGCCGCAAGGATGGTGTTGAAGCCGCGACTTATAGAATTAATTGTGCTGTGCGGCGCCTGGAAAACCGGAATCGCTGCACTATAAATAGTTAAAAGTTTTCTTTTATTAGTTGTTTTCATCAGCTATAAACTTAAACCGGTACTGGCGATAAGACCTGACTGTTCGTACTTATGTACAGTACGAGGAGCGGGATTGGGAATTATTTTTGACCAGGCGGTGCCTAGGCAGTCCGTTCATAATGCCATATCAAGGAACGGCTTATCCTTAAAATTGATCGCCCTGAATTTATAATCATGGAATTCATCGGAAGTGTTACAGCTTGCGGCGGCCCAGGTTGACAACGGTGCATTTATCCATGAAGGTTGGCTTCCAGAGTCTCACTATCGGCAATGGCTGGTTCAGTCTTGCGCCAGTTCACGAGTTCCAGCGTGCCGTCCGCGCGTTCCACGATGGCGGTGCAGCTTTCCACGAAATCCCCGGTGTTGACATATAAAAATCCATCCATATCCTTGATTTCAGCGTGGTGTATATGCCCGCAAATAACGCCATCCAGGCCCTGGTCCTTAAGCGTGCTGACAATGCTGTCTTCATAATCGGAAATAAACTGAACCACATTCTTGACTTTAAACTTGACGAAGGCGGCAAGAGAGAAATTTGATTGTATGCCCAATAAACGCCTGCTTATTCGAAGAAGGCGATTCACCTGAAGCAGAAAGTCATAACCTTCGTTGCCCAGCTTGGCAACCCACTTGTGGCATTTGGCAATAGTGTCGTATTCATCGCCGTGGACAACCAGAAATTGCTTCCCTGTGGATGTGGTATGCACATCCGAGTTTTTGACGATAATGTCGCCAAAGACATAATTATCGTACTCCCGGACGTTTTCGTCATGGTTCCCCGGTATATAGATGACCTGGGTGCCGTGTCTGGCCTTGCGCAGGACTTTCTGAATTACCGTATTATGATCCCTGGGCCAGTACATTTTTCTGGAAAGCGCCCAAAAATCGATAATGTCGCCTACCAGGTAAAGCTTTTCGCTGTCGTTGTGTTTTAGAAAATCGAGTAAAACATCGGCCTGGCATTGCGTGGAACCCAGGTGCAAATCGGAAATCCAGATGCTTCGATAGGTGTTGTTAGCCATAATCCAACTGTTAACATTATTACCGGCGTGAGCTGCTTTGTCGATGAGCCTTAGCCGGTATTTGCTGGTGCTCATGGCTCGCTAAAACCACTGAGGCGTTTTTTTAACGGGCAACATTTCATTGGGACAGGATTTTTAACAACTTTATTTACTGAGTTTGAGCGTAACAGGAATCATTTTACCCAATGCTCAACTATTGAATTATTTTTGCTATCCCTGCTTTTTTCAAAAGCAGGAACAAGGTTATAAAAAAATTGTCTGGTGCAATTAGCCCAGGAATAATTCAAGGCATAATTTCGACAGTCCTGCGCGTCTAATTGCAGAGCCTCGGCAATCGCCTTCTTTAAATTTTCATCCAGTCTGCCGACTTTATCGCTGCCAATCACATCCACCGGCCCATTAACCGGAAAAGCCGCAACCGGCAGGCCACTGGCCAGCGCCTCCAGCATGACAATGCCGAAGGTATCGGTGCGGCTCGGGAATACAAACACATCTGCTGCCGCCATATAATTGGCCAAGGGTTCACCGGTCTGAAAACCGGCAAAAACCGTATCAGGGAATCTGGCTTTAAGCTCTTTCAACTGCGGACCATCACCGACAACGATTTTTGTTCCGGCAAGCTCCAGGGATAAAAAAGCGTCGATGTTTTTTTCAATGGCCACTCTGCCGACAAACATGCATACAGGGCGCGGCAGTGATATAAATGTTTTATCCCTGGGATAATAAAAATCAGAATTTACGCCGCGGGACCAGCGCACCAGAGTATTTTTAAATCCTCTTGCCTTCAAATCCGATTCTACCGAGGACGTAGCCACCATGATCTTTTTTGCCGGCGCATGAAACCAGCGCAAAAATCCATAACCCCACGATACCGGGATCTTAAAACGCAAATTAACGTATTCTGCGAATAAGGTATGAAATGACGTGGTAAACGCCAGCTTCCGGTTCAGGCAATATCGCCTCGCCGCAATTCCCAATGGCCCTTCAGTAGCTATATGAATGCGCTGGGGATTGAATTCATTAAGCAGCCTTTTTAGTTTTCTGTTACAGGCATACGCTAATCGAATGGAAGGGTAAGTCGGACAGGGAATTGTTATAAATTGATCCGGAGTAATGAGCTTGATTTGATGGCCGGCCCGTTCCAGAGTTGAACACGTATTTTCAATGGTTGTAACAACCCCGTTTATTTGGGGATGCCAAGCATCGCTGATGAACGCAATTCTCAATGTCATAAAGGCCCTGAATTATTGTTTATTTACGTGATAGCAGGATAAACGAGTCGTAGTAATCGCCAACCATGCTGATTTTTTAAATCGGAAAATCGGATCTGTAAATTTCGGATCAACAGGATGACTTGGCAAAAGCCAATGTTATAGAACAAATATGACTATTTAATGAAAACAGTCCGGTAACAAGCTTTTTTATGTTTTTCCGGTTTTGAACGGCTATGATTAAGCTGTTTTTTCTATGCACGCTATGCTTTTTGTATCGCGGCCTTGAAAAAATTCTCAAGGGAAGGGGGAGTTCAAGCTGATCATGCCGCCTTCAACCGCCCGATTGTTCGCCATTTATCTTTTTTAGCTTCGCCAGAACACCTCGGACATAATCCGCGGCTTACGAAACTGCTTTTAATAATGCTGGCAATCGGTATCAAAACCCGTCCATAAAAATCATCCGTATCTACGAAGCGGACGCTTCTGAAAGCAAGAGTCACAGGCTTCTGATAACGTGATAGCCAAAATTGATCAAAATATGTCTGTTCGTTCGGCAGCTCCCCAGGCAAGGAGAGGTTGAGAGAATAACGCCAGGCAGACTTAACATTCCAGCCGCTTAAGTCCACGGCAGTCTTGGTGCCGTTAACATCAGTCTCCCTATGTTAAAAAGCTCTGCTTTTATATTACTGTAACAATTAGCTTGTATTCTGCCTTATCTATTACGGAATTATGCATAAGCGGCAATTACTGTCAGCCTCGTGACTTGCTTTTGAATCCCTCCCTGCGCATGGGTAGGGGCTAACGTTTCCGGCCTGATAAAAGTATGGCTGGCTTTACGAAGGAGGGTCCGCTAATAGAGAGGCAGAGGAACTATTTTTGCCCTGTTTAACAGCTTCGCGTTGGTTGTTGCACGGCATTTACTAATACGTTATTGTATTTTATGGTTAAGCTGATTATGGTAAAAAAATGACTAACTTTTTCAGGTATGGGAAGTTATCAAGCGAATCGAGTATTGATAAAGGCAATACCCGCAAGAAAAAATATGACGACTACAAAAAAGAAATTATTGATACCCTTAACCGGCATATAGAGCTTGTTGAAGATCCAGGTAAACTGATCAGGCGGGGCAAGCATAAAGACCCCCCGTATATTATGACACTGTCGTATGTAGCAGATGACTTCAGTTTTATCGAGTTAACGCTGCGGTGCGGAAGTAAATTGTTTGATTTTGGCGGGAAAAACGAGAAATATTTTAAATATATCGTTCCTGTTGAAGCGCGAACTGCGACGCTGGCCAAGACCATAAGAATCGCACTGCTGCACGAGCTTGTTGAACGCGTCGAAAACGATGAATATAAGGCCCAGATTAAAGCGTTTATACGCCGCCAGGCAAAACAGGGCATTGATGAAAAAAAGGGCGGCTGGTACTGTTAAATCAACATCAGGATTTAACCGTCCTACTCAACGTTCCGGCTTTTTAAGTCGCCGTTAATGAAATAGTGCCGGTCAGTCCCATCTCGGAAGGAATAAACCACGAATCGTTTTAATAGGCACTTACATGATGCAATACTGGCTTATGAAATCCGAACCTGATGCGTTTGCTATAAATGATTTATACAGCAGGCCCAACCAGACCGAGCATTGGGACGGCGTCCGTAATTACCAGGCCAGAAATATGATGCGGGATGCCATGAAGCTGGGTGACCAGGTATTCTTTTATCACTCCAACTGCGATGAGCCCGGTATTGTCGGTATTATGGAAGTGGTTCGGGAAGGCTACCCCGATTTTCTCGCCTTCGATTTGAACGACCAGCATTTTGATTCGAAAAGTGATCCTGCCAGGCCGCGCTGGATGATGGTTGATGTTAAATATGTCAAAACACTGGCCCGCACCATCACTCTTAAGGAATTAAAGCAAAAAGCGGAACTGGCGGACTTTGCCCTGATAAGGCCCGGCAATAGATTATCAATTCTGCCGGTGAGCAAAAAACAGTGGGATTTTATTCTTTCCCTGGAATGAGAAGGTTTTCAAGGCCATCAACTCAATAATATATAGACAAGCGGCGGGGTCGGGATGGGCTGCTTTGTGTAGGCGGTGTATGAATAGTTATGTTAATCAGCCCTTTAAAATACCTGAAAACCAATAACTATAAAAATTTAACAAGGCCTGGTTTTATATGATCCGGATATTGGGCAAGAGAGAATAATATTTAATTCATCCCGCCTGAAAACAACCGATAGGCCGGGTTTTCAGTTTCTTCGCAGTAAGAAAAACCCAGACTGTCGAGACATTGTTGAAAAGCTTTCCGCTCAGAGTTCGGCATTTGCACGCCCATTAATACTTTTCCGAAAGCGGCGCCATGATTGCGGTAATGGAATAAACTGATATTCCAGTAGCCATCCAAAGCCGTTAAAAAACGCAGCAGAGCTCCCGGCCGCTCAGGAAATTCCAGGCTATAGATAATCTCGTTAAGCTCGCACGGCGCATGGCCGCCAACCATATAGCGCACATGTTCCTTGGCTAATTCGTTGGCGGTCATGTCGGTAACAGGAAAGCCCTGTTCCTGAAGATAGTGGATTATTGACGCCCGGTCCGATTCCAGGCCACTGCTGGACAGGCCGACAAAAACCCGGGCAAGACTGTTGTCAAAATACCGGTAATTAAATTCGGTAATGCTGCGCCCCCCCAGCAATTTACAAAATTTTAAAAAACTGCCCGGCGTTTCCGGAATCGTAACAGCCAGTAAAATTTCCCTGTGTTCACCCACTTGCGCGCGCTCGGCCACATAACGCAGCCGGTCAAAGTTAATATTTGCCCCGCTGTCTATGGCAATCAGACTATGGCCGGTGATTTGCTCCCGTTCTATATATTTTTTTAATCCGGCAATGGCCAAGGCGCCAGCCGGTTCTGCAATCGAGCGGGTATCGTCAAAAATATCTTTAATTGCCGCGCAGATTTCATCGGTATTGACCGTTATCACTTCATCCACATAGTGTTGCGCCAGGCGGAATGGCTCGACGCCGATCTGCTTGACGGCCACGCCGTCAGCAAATAAACCGACCTGTTTAATGATAATCCTGCGACTTGCTTTCAAGGCCCGGTTCAGGCAATCGGCGTCATCCGGCTCAACGCCGATAATTTTGATTTCGGGCCGAACAAATTTTACATAGGCTGCAATACCGGCAATGAGCCCGCCGCCGCCGACAGGTACAAAAATGGCATCCAGACGGCCGGTCTGTTGCCTGAGAATTTCCATGGCGACGGTGCCCTGGCCGGCAATGACATCGGGGTCATCATAGGGATGAATAAAAACCATGGCTTTTTCGGCTGCCAGTTCCTGGGCGTGGCCGTAGGCTTCATCATAGGAATCGCCGAATAAAACTATTTTCGCGCCTCTGGCCTTGACGGATTCAACTTTTATTTCCGGCGTCGTTTTAGGCATGACTATCAATGCCTTGATACCGAGTTTTTTTGCCGACAAGGCGACGCCCTGGGCATGATTTCCTGCAGAAGCGGCAATCACGCCTTTTAATTTCGACGCTTCATCAAGCAGGGACATTTTGTTATAGGCCCCTCTCAATTTAAACGAGAAGACCGATTGCAGGTCCTCGCGTTTTAAATAAACGGTATTTGCAAAGCGTTCCGACAACAACGGTGCGAAATCCAGAGGGGTTTCTATGGCAACATCGTAAACTTTGGCGCGTAGAATTTTTTCTATGTATTTTAATGGCATTTTTAAAAAATCGGCTGAACTATCGGTGTATCTGCGCTATTATCGCATACCCTTTACTAACTTAACCGGATTTACGGCAGGCTTATGAATCAAGATGACATAAATAAAAAGAAAGCAGCTCAGGCCGCTTTAAAATATATCAAGGATGTGCCGGTAATCGGCGTGGGCACGGGTTCTACCGTGAATCACTTCATCAATTTTCTGGCTGATAGCAGAGGAGATTTTGAAGGCGCGGTCTCGAGTTCCGAAGGGACTAGCGAACGCTTGAGAAAGGCCGGTATTCCGGTACTTGATTTAAACGCAGTCGGCACTATTGAAGTGTATGTGGATGGCGCTGACGAAGTCAATCCCGGTAAACAGCTGATCAAGGGCGGCGGCGGCGCTTTAACGCGCGAAAAGATCATTGCCGCGGCCAGCAGGCAATTTGTCTGCATTGTTGACGGCTCGAAATGCGTGGATGTGCTGGGCGCGTTTCCCTTGCCGATTGAAGTAATCCCGATGGCCAGAAGCTATGTCGCCAGGGAAATGGTTAAATTAGGCGGTCAGCCGGTATGGCGGGAAAACTTCATTACCGATAATCACAATCAGATACTTGATGTCCACAATCTGGATATTATGGAGCCTGTCAAGCTGGAGCAGATCATCAATAATATCACCGGCGTGGTCACGGTCGGCCTGTTCGCCATGCGCCCTGCGGATGTTGTGTTGATCAGCAGGGGCGATAAAATTGTAACGCTATAAATTGTCCAACAGGCTTATATCCAAAGCAAAGGCTATAAGCCTGTATTTCCCCGTCTTTTGATTGAACTAACCGGATATTCCTGATAAATACCGGTTAGTTTGCGCTTGAATTCATCAGAAATGAGCCGGGAATCCTGCTTGCTTTTCACCACGCGCGGCGTGATCAGGATAACCAGCTCTCTCTTGGTTCGGGTGAAAGTTGTATTGCCGAATAAGGGCCCTATCCACGGAAGCTCATGTAAAAAAGGAATCCCGCTTTTAACCGCATTATTAGTGTCATCAATTAAACCGCCCAATACGATGGTTTCGCCGTCATTTACGGCAATAAAACTCTCAATCTCTTTTTTGGCAATGGTAGGCGAAGTGGAGACGCCTGTATTTCCTAAAAAGGGGGTACTGAAAACCTGTTTGATTTCCATGATAACCACGCCGTTCGCATTAACCCTGGGCGTCACTTCCAGGGTGACGCCCGTATCAAGATACTGAATTGACGCGGATTGAGCGATGCTGGGAGTCTGGCCGCCAGCGATAGGAAGCTGGGTTGTGCTGGTTTGTATGGGTACCTGGTCACCGACATTTATTTTGGCCTGCTGATTATTCAGCACCATTAAAGAAGGCGATGAAATTACATTAAGATTACCTTTATCGGCTTGCGCGCTTAAAATTGCATTCACAGCGCCTGAGTTGTATACTAGGCTGAGTCCGCCTGTTGCAAAGGCCGATGTGGCTGCGGCGGCAGTGCTTCCTAATGAAGTTCCAGGACCCAAGGCGCTGCCGATATTGCTATTGCCATTGTTTAAAAACCAGGCTATGCCGTACTTTAAATTATCCTTCAACTCAACCGAGGCTATTGTCGCATCAATCAATACCTGCAAAGGCACTACATCGAGTTGAGCGATTACCTTTCGTATGACCTCATATTCCTGAGCCGTAGCGACAACAACCACTGAATTATTGGCTTTATCGGCAATGATTCTTACCTCGCCCACATTCGCAACTTCTGCATTGCCGGTTTGTTTATTAGCAGACGATGAGCTTTTGGCCACTGACTGTTTGGCGGGATCTTTGTTGCTTAGCTCAGCCGATTTTTTACCCGATGCAACTTTTGCAGAGGAATCTTTTTTTTGAGCGCCGGTAAAAATTTCATTTAATGTGCCTGCAAGCTCTTCGGCATCTGCGTGCTGAGCCTTATAGACATTAACGCCCCCGCCTGTGCCTGAATTGGCCCGGTCCAGTCTAAGCACCCAATTTTCAATGTCTTTCAGATATCTGGCCTGGTGAGTGATAGCCATCACAGCATTCAATCTGTCAATGGCGATAAAACGGAAAAAGTCAGACTCTTCGTCACCTTTTTTATTAAAAACGGCCTCCAGCTCTTCAATAATTTTTTCCGGTTCCACATGAGTTAAAGGAAACAGGCCGAAAGAACGCCCCTTTAACATATCAATATCGAAAGTGCTGACCATATCCATGATTCGCGCCAGTTCATCTGCCGTTCCGGAAGCTAACAAAATATTGCGGGTGCCGTCAACATGAAGGATAGATTTTGCCGGTACCAGAGGTTTTAATACTTCAACCAGGTTTTCGACAGCCACATTTCGAACTGGTATGACTTTAATCTGATAGCCGGGCTTTCCCGTGCCTGCCGAAGTTGAAAAGCTGGTGTTGTAAAGGGCGTCTTCGGCAGGTTCTATATGATAAATCCTGCCGTCTTTGACCAAAGCGGCATTATTCATTTTCAAAACCATTTCTAACGTAGGCAATAATTCTTCCTTGGTCAAGGCCTGAGTTGTTTGCAAGGTTACCTTGCCCCCGACTTTCGGGCTTAATACATAGTTTTGCCCAAGAATATCGCTCAGAATAACTTTAGCCACCTCTCCGAGATCAGCTTCATCAAAATTAAGACTGTACGATGCTTCACCGCGGGTGCCGGTTCTTCGGTGCTGAGCTATTGAGCCTGCCGTAAACCGATCAGTGTCGAGAATTATTTCATTCTTGGGCCGAATGGTTTCGCTTGATGGAGGCTTATTTCGCAATTCTTTAAAAACAGCGCCGGTCTTGTCGCTTTCCTGGTCTTTTTTGGCAGGGACCAAAGGCAGTTTAGCGGCTTGTCGGGGATTTAATAGCTCACAACTTGAAAGCATTAATGACGCTATCAAAAAGCACAATAACGCTTTTTTATTTCCCGGTGTATTCATTATTATTGTTCTCGAAATCGCCTTCAGCAGCTTCAGGCATAGGGGGCGTATTAGCCGGATTGGGTGTATTTTTGGGTGCAGGTGAATTTTTCGGTTTAGGTTTTCTAAGCAACAGTTCCTTCTGTTTAGCGCCTAGTGTCATGATGACTCTGTCCTTTTTAATTTCAGTCAATGTCCAGCCGTCGATAGCAGTGCCTTTGGTTATTCTCCGATGATTATCTTTAGCGACCGTGGTGTTGGAACGGCTGAATAATGCTGCTGAGAGGCCTTTTTTTGTCGAATAGACTCCGTTCAGCAGCCAATCAAATGTCTCGGCTGCCGCCATGGCCTGCCCTTCTTCAAGGCGAGGTTCATCAACGGGTCTTCTGCCTTTGATGAAAAGAGGTCTTGCGACCAGATCCGCATAATTTTCTTCATGCTGCCTGGAGAGCTCTATGCGGGGCATTTCATCTATCTGATATAAGGGTGCTTTCCCCGAGTTTATTAATCCGAGGAGGTTTTTTTGCGCCTGTTTTGCATATAGCCATTCACAGCCAATAATCAGCATCAACACGGCGCAAGCAGCAGCCATTAATTTAATTAGCCTGACGTTCATTCAGGCTGTTTCCTCATAAAACTGACCGCCTGAAAATTAACGTTCAGCTCATTACTGGGCTCAATCTGGCGCGTTTTTCTATTCCTTCTGCCGCGCAGGGGTCTTATATCTATCTGGTCAACGATAATGAGCGGCGTCGAAGTTTCTATTTTGTAGAGTACAGTTCTCAGGACATTGCTATTACCGGTCATTCTGACTCTGACTGTTATCCGGCTAAATTCATCCTTGGCGCTGACCGGAAGCGCCTGGGTGCTGCTTAATTGGCCACCCGCATCGACGATGGCTTTTTTAATAAATTCCTGCATTTCAGCCGATGCCAGGGCACTGGTTCCTTTGCTGTTGAAATAACCTTGCTGTTCATGCTGAATCTTTATCTTATTCATGCTGGCGAACACGGCATCTTTCTGAGCCAGAATTCGTTGATATTGCTGCAGGCTGAAAACAAGGGCATTTTTAGTTTCATGGAACTCCAATCCTTTGCTGATAACAGGCACTAAAATCACCATACCCGCAATCAGCAGCACGGCAATTAATAGCCCAACAGCAAGCCATCTTTGTCTTTGAGGATTATCAGGTATTATCACCTGCGCCTCTTTTTGCAGTGATATCAACAGTAATCTGGAAACGCTCAAGGCCCGTGCTTTTGTCCTGAGTAACCGGCGACACAAAGCGGGCGTTTGCGAATAACTCGGAAGCTTCCAGCACTGCAATTAACGCCGAAGCCGCGGGGGATTCTCCCTGCATTTGCAGATGGCCATCCGAATACTGGGCATATGACAGCCAGGTGTCGTCTTTGATTAAAGCGCTTAAAGTATTCAACATAACCACGACCGGGGGGGCGGCGTTTTTTTCGTTGATCAGCTTGCGCGTTTCATCGATCATGGCATCAATTTCCAATTGCAGTGCCTTAACATTTTTGGCTTCTTTTTCTACCGTGTTGATTTTTGCCTGCAATTCATTAACCGCCCGGTATTCGAACCAGGTCGGCATGCCTATAGCGGCCGCCAGCATTAAAAATACTGCTCCAGCTAATGCCGAGTGGATCAGACGCGGCGTTTTCGCGGTTTTTTGTCTTAGCCATTCCGGCAGCAGAGTGTAATACTCATCGTTTTGTGCCAAATCATTTGCCGAGCCTTCATAATCAACAAATAGCGGTGCTATTTCCATGGCTTTGAGATCTTCATAAAGTGCATTCAACATTTGCCGCGTCGTCAGCACGAGCATGACCCTGATTTGACCTGATTCGCTAATTACCTCGAGCGGCTTAACTGCAAAATAAACATCTTCTGCCTTAAACGGCGTATAGCGATCAATTTCATAGGCGACCACCTGCTGCAGGTTTTCTTTTGCAACAGCCGGCAGAGCCAGCTCTTTTTGAATCGCATCCTGTCCGCTTAATCGGATTATTAAATTAGCTTTAGGCAGTCTTTCATCAGTTGCCAGTAAAGCCTTGTACTGGGCTATTCCTGCTTCATTTCGATCCAGTTTTCCGAGGTCTTCAATTTGCCCATCAAGTAGATAAACAAGCTCTAAATGATTATTTTGGGGGCGCATAATGATAAAGCCGTGCCTGTCATTGACCAGCTGCTTTATTTTTTCCGGTACTAAAAAGGCAAGTTCACGCTTCCACCAGCGAAAAAACTTTTTAAATTCCAGATCAATTGTTGAATTCAGGTTCAGCATATTGCATCACTAATAAATCGAGCATTTCATCGGTAAACAGTGAGAGGGTATTGGTATAGCCAACCTGCCATTTCAGTATTTGAAACGGGCCGAACTGAGGATTGTCTGAGTTTTTTATCACTGTGTTTATCATGGTTTTTGATCCGTCACTCAGTCGTGCTTCAGACTGAACTGAAACTATCGCATTTTGCCCGGATACGGTATTTTGTGCTGAACCTGAAGGAAATCCTGGGGTGGGGAGGCCGCTGAGGGCGCTTTCCCGCCTTGCGGCAAGGAAATTTTCCACCACCCCCGGCTCCAGGCCAGGCAGCACTTCCAAGACGTTTCTGGAAGCCAGTTGCAGATCAACCGGTTGTCCTGAATAAACAGTAACTAAATCTTCAATCCACAAAAAAATATTTTCATCCATTCCCAGTACCATCTGCAGTTCTTCAATAGATTGAAAAGGTTTATTTCGGGGCTGATAGCTTAAGCCGGCTTTCTGATACTCTGCTTTTTCAGCGCCGTCCAGGTGCACCAGATCATCTTTATCGCGCCAATCGAGAATGGCATTCACCAGTTTATTTTTTTGCTCATCATCCTCCACGGGAGCATGATTCATCAGGCTTTGCAGTAAAGCTTGGTCAGCAATATTAATATCTATTTTTCCGGATTCGGATAATAGACGTAACCGGACTTTGGCGTTTCCAAAATCCATTTCATAAACGCTGCCGTCTGTCCGCCAGCGTTTATTAGGCTCCGGATTCAGCAGCATCATTTCGGCAATGGCAAGTCCTGACTCGGCAATGGACTTGGCCTGAGCGTTACTGACTATTCCTGTAATAATGGATGATTCCCGGCGCATGCTGAGGGCAAAACTTCCCGCCATTATTGTCAGTAAGCTTACAATCCATAACACCAGAACCAGAGCCAGGCCGTTCTGGGTTGCGGGGAGTTGCCGGAGGATTATCATGGGATTTAAAGACTTACAGACCAAGCTGTCAGAGGCTTTCATCTTTCTCCTCTGAAGTGGCCGGGTTCTCCATATTCCCGGGTGTTCCCGGATTATTGATATCTTCTGAATTGTTTAAATTGCCGGTGATGTCCGGATTGTTATGCAAGCTTACAACCTTAAGTTCAATAATCATATCGGGCCAGAAAATTCCGTTTTCCGGTTTGATTCTGATTTTGACTAGCTGCGGCTGTATATTTTTTTCCAGCCATTCATCTTGCCAATGACTTTCGCCAGACTCTTGATCGGCGCCAAAATACGCCAACTCAAAATCGCTTACCCGCCGGATTAAAACAACTTCATCTGCCGGCCGCTGTTCGTCTTCGGCCTCGGGAAAATAGGGTATTACCGCCACTTTTATAACTTGGTCTTTATCTTCTTTCTGCAATTCTACTGAAAACATCTGTAAACCCGCCCTGCCGGCGCTAGCAGGAAACGCTGACACAAACTGCATGGATCGGGTTTTTCCCTGAAAAGACAGGATCTCGCCTTCGGGTGTAAAATCATTCAACAAGGGTCTGGCTGTACTCAAATGCCGTTGAAAAAAATTATAGACTACTGCGACTTCATTCACTTCAGTTATTTTGGTTTCGCCTTTTTCCCAGCTGTCTGCACAAATTTTCAAACTGGTGAACAATAATACCACCATGATACTTAGCAGCGTCATGGCTATCAATACTTCAATCAGCGTAAAGCCTTGTGAGGTTTTACAATCCTTCATGTTCTTTATTAACCAATTCCTTATTAATTACCTTCAAAGTGGTCAGTTCCATCTGTCTGTCATTATCCCAGGCTATGGTGACCTTAATCTTAAAAAGTGCAGCGGGTATCGATTGGATATCAAGATTTTCCATAGTGAGATTAAAAGGAGCGACGGAAACCCGCCAGTGATACTTTTCATTTTCCACTCCTGAGCTTTCCTCGGGCTTTAAGTCCGTTTCCACGCCTGTTTTTGCCATTAATGATTCTGCAATTTGAACGGCCGCAGTGTACTCTTCGGCTAGTACAGCCGTATTGGCGCCGGTAGAAAATATCTTCAGCAAAATGCTCAGCGAAACCGCTAAAATTGAAAAGGCTATCAGAAGTTCAAGTAAAGAAAAGCCCGCCTGTTTATTTTTCTTCAAGTTCAATCTGGCCGGTTAACCAGTTAATATCGATTTGCCACGAAGAGTTGCCGCGCTCCAGCGTAACCCTTCCTCCTGTTGATGATCCATCTGCAAAAAAACGTATGCTGCCCGTGCCGTTACCATTTAACTCGTCTTGTGCGGTAACCAATGTAATATCAATCGTTTGAGGGAGGGCATAAACCTTGTCACGGTTGCTTATCAGGTAACTGTTTTCTTCAAGATCAAGGGTCAGGGTAGTTTCTTCATGGGAAATTAAAGCTTGCCCGCGCGCATAGCGCAGGGCTGACACAATATCTCTGGCAGCCGCTTTTATTTCCGTAGCATCATTTCCTGATGATAAATTAATACCGATAACGGAAAAGCCCAATACTGCAATAACCAGGACAATGGTTAATTCAAGCAGGGTAAAGCCCTGATTGGTATTTGAAGGCAGGGAGCAAGGCGAAATATACAAGGAAACTGTTTTTTGCTTCGTAAATCTTATGGCTTTAGGCTTCTGCATCACTCCCAGCTGACGATATCCTGATCTTCGCCTTCCCCGCCTTCCTTGCCGTCCGCACCGAATGTGAACAAATCAAATTTTCCATGCTCGCCGGGAGAAACATAGCGGTACTCCTGCTGCCAGGGATCAAGCGGTATTTTGGATTTGCGCAGATAAGGGCCGTTCCAGCGCTTAGCGCTGTCAGGGGATTCAATTAAGGCATTTAAGCCTTGCTCGGTTGTGGGGTAAACACCGAGATCAAGTTTATACATATCGAGTGTAGACGCCAGATCTTCGATTTGAACTTTTGCCGCTTTGGTTTTCGATTCGCCCAGGTGTTTCATAACCTGAGGCCCTACTATGCCCGCCAGCATGGCAATAATGCCCAGAACGACGAGTAGTTCCAGTAAGGTAAAGCCTGCGTCAGCAGGTTTTTTATTGTGTTTCATGATGTGTCCCGTTTGTTTTAACTTGCTCTCAACATTTGAGCAGAAAATATTAAAAATAATAGATAAAAAATTTGTCCTTTAACTTCGACGATAATGATTCAACCGATAGTAAGGCCTTATTATTACGTCAAAATGCCAGGTCATTAACGCTTAGAATAGCCAATAAAATAGAGACGATTATGCCGCCTATCATCAGGCCCAGCGAAATGATTAAAGCCGGCTCAAGAAAGGCCAGCATACGCTGTATGGATACTCTAAGCTGCTTATCATAAATAGCCGCCACCCGCAGCAGCATTTCTTCGAGCCTGCCGGTTTCTTCGCCCATTTTAATCATCTGCATAGCCATTTTAGGAAATAGTCCCTTTTCCAGTAAAGCATCCGACATATGCTTCCCCTGTTTTAACTGCTCCTCCGTATCTTCAATGGCCGCTGCTAAAATCTGATTATCGACAGTTTCACGAACAATGACCAAGGCGACAAGTATGGAAACGCCATTGCCCAATAAAGTTCCCAAGGTTCGGCTGATGTTAGCAGTTTCCTTATTTAAAAGGATATTTCCAAACAGCGGCAGTTTTAAAAACCGGCTATCCCAAATCTTCCTTTTTACCGGGTCTGTCAACTGCAAATTCATATAGCTCGCTACCAGGATAATAGTTCCTATCAATATCCACCAATAACTTTGCAGCCATTCCGCCACTCCTACAACAATCTGGGTAGGCAGGGGCAGCGCCTTGCCCGCGCTTTCAAACATTTCAGTAAATTGCGGCACGACAAAAGTCAACATTATAAATAAAGAGGCTATTGACATAACCAGCAATATAGCCGGGTAAATTAACGCTGTGCTTACAGTGTCTTTTAACTCCTGGGAACGTTCCAGATATTCCGCCAAGCGCGTTAATACTTCGCCCAGGCTGCCGCCGGCTTCGCCGGCTCGAATCATATTCAGATAAAATTTGCTAAAAATACCGCTGCGTTTTCGACTGCCTGTTTTACGCCTTTCCAGCGCATCGGCTAGTGAAGAGCCGCCTTTTACTTTTTCCAGAACCCTGGAGATAAGTCTGCTCAATCCTTCCTTGTCTTCCGCCAAATCCATTAATACCATAAGCGACCTGTCCAGCGGCAGTCCGGATTCCAGCAGTACCGCCAATTCACTGGTGAAAAGAGTAAGGTCTTTAGGAGATAGCTTTGATTTATTTGCTCCCGGTCTCAGGCCAAGAAATGCTTTTGCCCCTGCCGGCGCAATTCGGATGGGCATATAGCCTTCCGACTGCAAGGAGGCGATCAGAAGTTTTTCATCCACAGCCTCGCGCATGCCTTCTTCGGTTTCCCCGAGGCTATTCACTACTTTATAGGTATATAAAGGCATGTTATGTTTCGGATGTTACCCGCAGCACTTCTTCCAGGGTGGTGATGCCTTGGGCCACCTTGACCAGGCCATTGTCATACATGGTGGACATGCCCTCTGTAATGGCAAGTTTTAGAATATTGCCGGCTTCTTCATGGGCCATGATTAACTTGCGGATAGAATCAGTCATTGGCAAAAACTCAATAATAGCCATGCGTCCGCGGTAACCCAAGCCGCTACAGGCGGGGCAGCCCCTTGGCTTGTATAAAAAAATGTCGCCGTCTCCTGCAAAGGATTTCAGCTTCATTTCTTTAACAAGCTCGGCAGGGGGCGCATAAGCTTCCTTGCATTCAGGGCATAATTTTCTTACCAGACGCTGCGCCAATATGCCATTGACAGTGGAACTGAGCAAGTATTCCTCCAGGCCCATATCCAGCAATCGGGTAATGCCTCCGGCGGCATCATTGGTATGCAGGGTCGATAACACCAAATGCCCGGTTAATGCAGACTGCACGGCAATTTTTGCAGTTTCCAGATCGCGCATTTCGCCAATCATAATGACATCGGGATCCTGGCGGACAATTGATCGCAAGGCCGAGGCAAACGTGAGTCCTATCTGGGGTTTTGCCTGAATCTGGTTGACGCCTTCCATCTGGTATTCGACAGGATCTTCAACGGTAATAATTTTTCGCTCGGAAGTGTTAAGCTGCTTTAAAGCCGCATACATTGTCGTGGATTTTCCGCTCCCGGTCGGGCCGGTAATAAGGATTATGCCATGCGGCTGAGCCAGTACATCAATAAATTGCTGCAAATGTTTGCCGGAAAAGCCGAGCGCGGCGAAATCCAGGACGGTATTTTCCTTATCCAGCAAGCGTATTACTACGCTTTCGCCATACATTGTAGGTATGGTAGAAACCCGCAGATCCAGCTCTTTACCCAGCATTTGCACCTTGATTCGGCCGTCCTGCGGCAATCGCCGTTCGGCAATATTCAGTTTGGCCATAATCTTGATGCGCGAAATTACCGCGGCGGTTGATTTTACGGGCGGCGCGCCTATGTCCTTCAAAACGCCGTCCACGCGCAGCCTGACTTTTAGGGATTGCTCAAACGGTTCAATGTGAATGTCGGAGGCCTTGGTTTCAATGGCTCTTTGCATGATCAGGTTGACCATCTTGATAACCGGCGCTTCACTGGCTAAATCTTTCAGATGCGCCAGATCTTCCTCGCCTATTTCATCCATCTCCATGCTATCCACAGCCTTATCTATTTGCGCCTTGCTTTCGCCATACTGCACTGCCAGGGCCGCATCAATTTCCGACAGCAGACCTACTTTAGCAATAATATTCTTGCCGGTCGCCAATTTTAATGCATCAATGACAAACCGGTCTTCCGGATCCATCATGGTTACAGTAATATCATTGTCATTCTGGCTTAAGCCAATGACATGATAATGCTTTAAAAAACGCAAAGGCACACTTTCAGGCAGCAGCATAGCCAGCGGATACTGATCCGGAGTAACTTTTTCAAACTGCCCGGATTCGACAAAAGCCTCGGCAACATCAAATTCCGAACACAGCCCTAGCTTAACCAGTAGCTGCGGCAAATTTTCCGATACCGCCGATTTTTTTATGCGCTCAACTTTTTTGAGTTCTGTAGCAGAAAGCTTATCCTTCTCCTGCAAAATAGTTAACAAAGATTCATAGGCCATGATAATTTCAACTTACCGCCGCAGGCTGAAAGGTATAAAACCTGCTAAAAAGATAATAAAGATTTTGCCATATTAATAATTTCGTCTTCCTTAATCTCCTTAATTGAATAATCCTGTTTATCAAGTTTATACGGATTCACGATAGAAGGCGATTTAAGCACTTTATTTATAGCCGTCTGGTAAACCCGGCTAACCGGAGTAGGGCCGAAGAGCGTAATTGACGGCCTGTTTAAAGCCCATGCCATATGGGTAGGGCCGGTATCATTGCCGATCAGCAGATCGGCTTTGGCTATTAAGGCTTTCAGGCTGTTCAGATCCAGTTGCGGCATCATTCTGATAAATTCAGATTGCCGGGACATGCTCATAGCTGTTTGTTTTTCCTGATCACTGCCCCACACGACAAGGCAGTTTGCCTGCAAAGCCTGGGCAACCTTTACAAATTTATCAGCCGGATAATTTCTGCTGTCCCAGCTTGAGCCGATAACCAGCACAATATTTATCCGGTCTTTTTGTAAAAAATCATAAATAGTTTTATCTTCATTATTAAAAAATAAAAACGGCTTTTTGTTAAGTATCTGTTCTGTTGAGATAGTTATCCCTAAAGGTCTGGATAGAACCAGGGCATTCCTGTCGATGGTATTGGCATCGTAGGCGCAGGCTATTTTTGTATTATAAAACCACGATGCGGCTCTTTCCCTGACAGATTTTGCGTCAAAGCCGGCAATCCGCCTTCCCGTCAATGTAGCCGTAAGCGCTGATTTAACAAGCCCTTGCGCGTCAATTACCAGATCGTAGTTAGCGTTTCTATAGCTGCGGATCTTTTTGATTTGCTGATAAATGCCGGCTTTTCCGGATTTTAACGACTTCAGGCTAACCGTCAGAATGCTATCTACATCCGGGTTATTTTTTAAAATCCCGGCAAACCGTTCTTCAACGACCCAGTCGATTTCAATATCGCTGATTTGAGCCTTGATGAACTGAAGCGCAACCATGGCATGGACTATGTCGCCGAGAGCGGAAAGTTTGACGATGGCTATTCGCACGGATTTATTAAGCGTCAATCAGGTCAAGAACTCCGGCCGGCTTGATTCCCGTAAGGCACCTGGTATTATCTTTATGGCCGGCAGGGTATAAGGGGCAGGCGCGTTTAAAACAGGGCGCGCAGGCAAGATTCAGGGAAATAACCCGGGCTTTGGCGTTAAGAGGCGGCGTAAATCTGGGATCCGATGACCCGTAAACAGCAATTATTTTTTTGTCAAGGGCGGCCGCGACATGCATGAGTCCTGAATCGTTGCTCACCACCGTGTCAACCAGCGACATCAAATCAACCGCTTCGGCCAGGGAAGTCCGTCCCGTGAAATCAGTGCATAATCCATTGGTTTCATTGTTGATCTGCATCGCTATGTCGTTGTCGTTGCCGGAACCAAATAGCCATATTTGCCAGCCCTGGGCGATTTTTTTCCGGGCAATTTCGGCGAAATATTGCGCCGGCCAGCGTTTTGCCGGGCCATATTCGGCGCCGGGGCATAAGGCTAAAATTTTCGCGGCCGGCTTTAATTTAAATTTATCGGCTACAGCTTGCTGCCTGTCCTGGCCGATCACTATGGCAGGAGTGGGAATCTCGGGAGGTAATGGTGCGTTTGGGGGTAGGCCTAACGCTACAAAACGCTGTACGGTCATGGTCAACAATGCTTTATCAAGCTTTCGTGCATCGTTGAGCAAGCTCCGGCGGCATTCGCCAACATAACCGCTACGCACGGGAATATGGGCAAAAAACGGTATTAATGCCGATTTCCACGAATTCGGCAGTACGATGGCTTTATCATAGTTTTCAGGGCGTAACTGCTTGCCCAGCCTGATTCGGTCTATTAGACCAAACTGGCCGTGTGTTAATGGCATGGCTATGGCTTTTGCAACCTGCGGCATTCTTGCCAGCAATGCCAATGACCAGGCTGGAGCCAGAACATCAATATGACAATCAGGCTCGCTATTTTTTAAGGTGATAAACAGGCTTTGCGCCATTATCATATCGCCCACCCACGACGGGCCGACGACTAAAATCTTGCTTGAGCTTTCAAGCGCAACCGGTTTTTTCAAAACTTAAGCAACGTAAGTCAGCCACTCGGCGTGATCGTCTTTTCTTCCATGGACATAATCAAAATACAGGGCTTGTAAGTTTGCGGTAATAGGCCCGCGCTCGCCCTTGCCGATAGTCCGTCCATCATATTCCCTGATCGGTGTGACTTCCGCTGCCGAGCCGGTAAAGAAAGCTTCATCGGCAATATAAACTTCATCCCGGGTAATGCGTTTTTCGATGACTTGCAGACCCTGATCGGCAGCGATAGCCATAATGGTGTCGCGGGTTATGCCTTCCAGCGCCGATGTCGTTTCCGGCGTATAAAGCTTGCCATTGCGCACGATAAACAGGTTTTCGCCGCTGCCTTCCACGGCGTAGCCTTCATGATCCAGTAATAAGGCCTCATCGTAGCCCGTGGACATTGCTTCCTGCAAAGCCAGGATGGAATTGATGTAATTGCCGTTAGCTTTAGCTTTGCACATCGTGCTGTTGACATGATTGCGCATATAGGAAGAAGTACGGATACGAATGCCTTTTTCCATATTTTCTGCGCCCAGATAAGCGCCCCACTGCCAGGCTGCAACCGTCACATGCACTTTCAGGTTATCTGCCCTCAGCCCCATGCCTTCCGAGCCGAAAAAACACATAGTGCGGATATAGGCGCTGTCCAGGCTATTTCTGGCAATGGCTTCGCGCTGGGCCTGGTTGAGTTCGTCTTTGCTATAGGGCATCGGCATGTTCATAATATGGGCAGAACGGAATAACCGGTCGGTGTGCTCTTTCATCCTGAATATGGCGGTGCCTTTTTTGGCATGATAAGCCCTTAAGCCCTCAAATACGCCGCAGCCGTAATGCAGGGTATGAGTTAATACATGGACTTTAGCTTCACGCCACTCAAGCCATTGTCCATCCAGCCAAATAACGCCGTCTCTATCGTCCATCGTCATCATTCATTCTCCAACTTTAATGTTTGTAATTGCCTGTCATTGTCTATTCCATATAATCGCGCCAGATCTGTTCGACTTGAGTTCTCATTTCGGCAACTTCAGATTCATCTATAACAGCGCGATCCCCCTGCAAAACCAGTTTATGACCATAATCACGATAAGCGCAGTAAGCGGTTTTGAGGGTGTCCGCATTGGTTGCGGAAATAAATCCATGCTCCCGCAGACCGTCAAGCAGTCTTATATTATCAGTATAGGTAGTCAATGCCTTATTTTTTGAAGCCTGATCCAGAACCCCAAATTGTACTATAAACTCAATATCTGCAATACCGCCTTTACTTTGTTTTAAGTCAAACTTCTCGGCGCCGGTTAAATCCAGAGCTTTGCGCATTTTTTCACGCATTTCGCGGACTTCTTTTTTTAATTGTGCCGAGTCCCTGGGCACACTTAAAATTTTGCGCCGTATGGCTTCAAACTGTGCTTTTAACAGGGGGTCGCCGGCTATGAACCTGCCTCTGACCAGGGCCTGATGTTCCCAGGTCCAGGCCTGGTTCTTTAAATATTCCTCATAACTATTGATATGGTTTACCAGTAAGCCGGATTCGCCGCTGGGCCTTAACCGCATATCAACTTCATAAAGGACGCCCGACAGCATGCGGGTATCGAGTATATGGCGCACTTTCTGCCCGAGCTTGCCGTAAAACCGGGAGCAGGAAACAGGCTTTGGGCCCTCGGTCAGCGCATGGCCATCCTTGCAGTCATACAAAAACACCAGATCCAGATCGGAGCCATAACCCAGTTCAATACCGCCCAGTTTGCCAAAGCCAATAACGGCAAATCCTATAGCATTATTATCGCTATCAGGGGGATAGCCATGCGTTTCGGCAAGCATTTGCCAGGCGCGCTCAACGCTATGGCTGACGATGTTTTCGGCTATGTAGGTCAGATAATCACTGACTACCATGACCGGAATAACTCCCATAATATCGGCCGCGGCAACTCTCAGCACATTCAACTGTTTAAATTGCCTGAGCGCGATCATCAGTTGTTCAACATCCTGTCTATCAATTTGCGACAGCAGAATCTTTAATTGAGCATCCAGATCATTTTTTTTCAGGGGTTCATATAGCGTGCGTGTATCCAGCAGTTCATCAAATAACACCGGATAATGGGCTAAATAGTCACTAACCCAGGGACTGGCTGAAGATAAGCGGATTAACTGCGATAACGCATCGGGGTTTTCAGACAGCAGCGATAAATAGACATTTCTTCCGGCAACGGCTTCAAATAGGCCAAGTAATCTTTTTAAGGTTTCCTCCCGGTTATCCACTTGCTGCACAGCCTCTATGAGTTGCGGCATTAGCCGGTCCAGCACGGCTGCTCCTTTTGCCGTCAATCGTCTGGTTGCCGACGAGTTTTTAAAGCCCTTTATGGCGGCAAGTATTTCTTCAGGCTCCTGAAAGTTACATGCTTTCAGGTTGGCTATTAATTCCGCTTCATCAGCAATGCAGGCCCAAATTTTCTGGCTTAGCCGCGGCGCTACTTCCTGCCTCGATAATGAAAAAACCAGGCCGAATACTTCATGAACATAGCTTCTTACTTTATCCAGTTCATGCTTAAAGCCATGCCAGTCAGGATAATCCAGAGAGTAAGCCAATATGTGCTGCACGGCGGGTTGTACCGGCAAATCATGGGTTTGTTTGTCCTGATACTGCTGGATATGATTTTCAATACGGCGAAGAAAACAGTAAGACTGCCTTAATTGCTCAGCCTCCGTTTCTGATAACAAGCCTGATTGTCCAAGAATTTGCAAAACCTCCAGAATGCCGCGTTTCTGCAAGGCTTTGTCTTTCCCGCCGCGTATCAATTGAAAGGCCTGACCGATAAATTCAATTTCACGTATGCCGCCGGGCCCAAGCTTTATATTTTCCAGCCGGTCCTTACGTCTCAATTCCAGGGTTATCTGCACTTTTAAAGCGCGCAATTCTTCAAACGCCCCGTAATCAAGATAACGCCGGTATACAAAGGACTTAAGCATGACCATCAGCTTTGCGCCGGTGTCAAAATCGCCGGCGACCTGCCGGGCTTTAATCATGGCATAGCGCTCCCATTCCCTGGCCTGCGTCTGATAATACTTTTCCATGCCGTCAAACGTCATGATAATGGGGCCGCTGTCGCCAAACGGTCTTAACCTTATATCGGTGCGGAATACAAAGCCGTCAACGGTAGTCTCGTCCAGAACCTTTACCAGACTTTGGCATAAGCGGGTAAAAAACTCGCCGTAGCTTGTGGCTTTTCTATCGGCCAGGACGCCTTCCTCGGCATATGCGAAAATCAAGTCCACATCTGAAGAATAATTTAATTCGCAGGCCCCCAGTTTACCCATGCCCAACACGATAATCTGCTGGGGACGGCCATTGGACAGCAAGGGGACTCCCCGTTTATCGCAAGCCTGCCGATAGAGAAAAGCCAGGGCATATTGAATACAGGCATCGGCGAGCCCTGATAAATCGAGCAGCGTTTCGGTTAAGGGCGCCCAGCCTGCTAAATCGCGCCAGGCAATCCTGATCATTTCGCGGCGCCTGAAATGCCTAAGTTTCGCCATTAAATCGGCTTCACTGTTTATGGCTAATAGCGCCAGTTTATCGTGGTAGCAGGTGTCGCTGTAAATGGCCGCTAAATCGCCGGACACAACCAGATCAACCAGCAATTCGGGTTTGCGGCTGCAGCTTTCTGCGACAAACAGACTGCAACCCCAGACCTTTACAATCGATGCCGTAAACTTCTGCGTTTTTAAATCTTTAAAATCAAGTCCGCTAATGTAGTCAGCCCATTTTTTCAAGGATGCTTCCACAATTTCCCGTTGACCGGGGTAAAGCGCGGCAAGCTCTGATTCAAGATTATCCATGAGAGAGACATAATGCCCATGAAGGAAAATTGACATAATAACTAATTTAGGAATATGAAAGGATTATTTTTATTGCAGAGCATAGGAGATTGCATGGATATCTTCTAAAATGAAAACTGTTTAAAGAAGTTTCAATTTACGACCTGCCGCATACATAACCGTGCTGAACCTGGCTCATCGAAACCAATAAAATGTCTCCTGATTGTTTGCGCGCATCAATCCTGATGTTTTTGTCTAAACCGGAAAATCTGGTTACTATCAACTTATATCAACCTCCCGTAAGGATTAACAAACCATGCCACAAAAACATTTCAAAACCAGTAACCCCAACCCTGCAATTACTGCGCTTCCGGACTTGGGTATGGAGGAAAAGCACTTAATAGCTGATTTTAAACATTATTATAGCCATCGGCTCGGCAGGGATGAACACTGTAATTCGCCGCATTATGCCTATGAGGCGCTGGCGCTGGCTATTAGCGACCGGCTCATAGAACGCTGGAAAAAAACGTTTAACGCCTACAAGCAGACAGATTGCAAGAAAGCCTATTATTTGTCGATGGAATTTCTGATGGGCCGCGCCTTAAGCAATGCCATGCTTAATCTGGGCATTGACACTATTGTAGAAAGAGCCATGTATGATTTGGGGCTGGATCTTGAAGAATTAATTGACAGCGAGCCTGATGCAGGGCTTGGCAATGGCGGCCTCGGCCGCTTGGCCGCGTGTTTTATTGACAGTTGCGCTACCTTGCATTTGCCCGTAACAGGCTATGGCTTGCGCTACGAATACGGCATGTTTTCCCAGCTTATCATTAATGGCGAGCAGGTGGAAAAAGCCGATCACTGGCTGCACAACGGCAATGTCTGGGAAATCGAACGTCCGGAATATACGCAGAGAATTCAGTTTGGCGGCTATTGCGACAGTCATATTGACGAAAACGGAAATAAAAGGATCTCCTGGGTCAATACGCATGATGTGCTGGCGGTTCCCTTTGATACCCCGATTCCCGGCTATCACAATGGCACAGTAAATACCTTGAGGTTATGGAAAGCATCGGCGACTGAAGAATTTGATTTGGAGGAATTTAATGCCGGTGACTATGCAGAAGCGGTCGCCGCCAAAAATATCGCTGAAAATATTACCATGGTGCTGTATCCGAATGACGCCAATGAAAACGGCAAGGAACTGAGACTGCGCCAGCAATATTTTCTGGCTTCCGCCAGTTTGCAGGATGTGCTGGCAAGCTGGATTGGACGGCATGGCAGGAATTTTTCCGAGTTTGCAGCAAAAAACTGCTTTCAGCTGAATGACACGCACCCGAGCATCGCAGTGGCTGAGCTCATGCGCTTATTGGTGGATATACACGGTTTGTCCTGGCATCAGGCCTGGGCTATTACCATCCGGGTCATGGCCTATACCAACCATACGCTGTTGCCGGAAGCCCTGGAGCGCTGGCCCGTGCCTCTGTTCAAGCAACTGCTGCCCCGGCTGATGGAAATCATTTTTGAAATCAATGCCCACTTTATGGCTGAAGTATCGGCGCATTGGCCCGGTGATAAAGAGCGCTTGACCCGCATGTCGATCATTGAAGAGGGCCATGAGCAACAGGTCAGAATGGCCTATCTTGCCATAGTCGGCAGCTTTTCGGTCAACGGCGTGGCCGCCTTGCATTCAAAGCTATTGCAGCAAGGCCTGTTTCGGGATTTCTACGAATTGTGGCCGCACAAATTCAATAACAAAACCAATGGCGTGACGCCGCGCCGCTGGCTGGCCGACTGTAATCCCGAACTGGCCGAACTAATCACCGATACCATAGGCGACGGCTGGTTAACCGACTTGTCATTGCTGAAAAAGCTTGAGCCGTATGCCGAAGACAGACAATTTCGTAAGCGCTGGTATGAAGTTCAGCAGAGCGCAAAGCAAAGAATGATTGATTTTAAAAAAATGGAAATGGATGTTGAGTTGGATGTCGATGCCTTATTTGACGTCCAGGTAAAGCGCATCCATGAATACAAGCGTCAGTTGTTAAACGTATTGCATGTTATTCATCTTTATGACCGCATTAAACGCGGCGATATTGACAACTGGACGAAGCGCTGCGTATTGATTGGCGGCAAAGCGGCGCCCGGTTACTACATGGCGAAAAAGATCATCAAACTGATTAATAATGTCTCGCAGGTTATCAATGATGATCCTGATGTGGGCAACAAATTAAAACTGGTTTTCCTGCCTAATTACCGGGTGTCAGCCATGGAAAAAATTTGTCCCGGCGCTGATCTTTCCGAACAAATTTCAACGGCCGGCAAGGAAGCATCGGGCACCGGCAATATGAAGCTGATGATGAATGGGGCCATCACTATCGGTACGCTGGATGGCGCCAATATCGAAATTCGCGAAGAAGTCGGCGATGAGAATTTCTTCCTGTTCGGCTTGACGGAAGAGCAGGTTGAAAAAATGACCCATCATTATGATCCTGTGACAATCATTAATCAGGATGAAGATCTGCAGCGGGTTATCGGCCTGCTGGAGTGCGGCCATTTTAATCAATTCGAACCGGGGATTTTTGATGATATTCTGGTATCCATAAAAAGCCCGCATGACCCCTGGATGACGATTGCCGATTTTCGCAGTTATATTGATGCGCAAACACGGGTAGAAGCCGCCTATAAGGATCAGGAGCACTGGACCAGGATGAGCATTTTAAATTGTGCGAACAGCGGCAAGTTTTCTACCGATAGAACGATCACTGAATACAATAACGAGATCTGGAAACTCACGCCCGTTAAAGTGGATTAATGTTTCATATTGTTCTGTACGAGCCGGAAATCCCGGCCAATACCGGCAATATTATCCGCCTGTGTGCCAATGCAGGGATGCAATTGCATTTAATCCAGCCTTTGGGCTTCGAACTGGATGACAAGAAGCTGCGCCGGGCCGGGCTCGACTATCATGAATGGGTATCGGTAATAGAGTATTCCTCCTTAAATGCTTTTATTGAAAATGTTAGGCCGGAACGGATTTTTGCCCTGACCACAAAAGGCCGGAAAATATACAGCGATGCGGCTTTCCGGCAAGGAGACGCCTTGCTGTTCGGCCCTGAAACCCGCGGCTTGCCTGAACCTGTTTTAACCCGGCTGGGCGCCGACAGATGTCTGTACCTGCCCATGCAGGCAGAAAGCCGCAGTCTGAATTTGTCGAATACTGTCTCAATTGTCCTGTACGAGGCATGGAGGCAGTTGGCTTTTGCAGGAGCGGTAATAAAATAATGTGTAGGTTTCGCATTGATTTGCCCGGTTTAAAAATACGTCAAAACCCATGCTGACAACTAATAACTTTGATGGCCAAACCCTGCCATTCAAAATTTATGCTAATCTATCTTGTGATGTTATCTTGAAACTGTTTTATGTCTATATTGAGATAATATTTAATTTAGAAAGAATATTGAAAGGTATTTTTACAGGCTAAGCTTGAAAAAGAGTATAAAATATCCAGATTTAAGCAATATTCTATTAGAGGAATTATGAGTGTTGGTATTGAAGAATTAATTGATAATTATCTTTCCACTCTTGACACAAAAGATATTGATTCATTCAAAAATTTGGTTTCAAGATCAATACAAGATGAATTCACTGGCATTAATTCAAGATTTGAGCCAGATAAGCAAATAAATTATAAAAATCGTGAACTTGAACAAATTGATTACGAGTGGATAGCAGATGATGTAATATCTATAAATGATATTTCCATTTTGGCTGATCAGCTTGCAATAACAGCCCTATATAAGTTATTTGAGAAAAATATTAAAGAACTTATTGGTTATCATACAAAGTGTATAGATATTAGTAAGTATTCATATTGGAAAAATGTAAAAGCTGTATTACCCATTAAAGCTAAAAACTTACAATGTTTTCAATCAGTCAATGAATTAAGGCTGATCAACAATGCAATAAAGCATGAAGGTGTTGTTACACTTGAATTGTCAACAGAATTCCCAGCTTACGGTAAAGTAGGAACAGAATTATCAGGGCTGGATGAAATGTATATTAGATTGAAACCATGTGTAATAAATTTTATAAATGAACTTCACTATATTTATAAATCCTAATTTTATTCGTGCTTTGTATTAATAAGGGAAGCCAATTATGATGTGCTTCAACTCCCAAATTCTTGCGAGCCGCTATTATCTTCCGAAAAATTAAATAGAGTAAAAATTCGTTGTAGCAAAAACCATAAATAAAATAAGGAATTATGAATATAAAATTACAAGCTACTTTACTTGCTCTTATAATTTCAGGATGCACCACAGGCACATATAAATTTGATCTAAATGGTAGTAGCTTAGCAATACCAAGATCAGGTTGTAATTTTTATGATGGAACATTTCAAAATAACTCAGGAAGAGATCTCGGTTATTGGTATGGAAACTTAATAGCTCTTGATGCGAGCAAAACAACATTAGGAACAGTAGATTTTGCGTGTTTTCCATCCGTTTCGACTGGAAAATCTAAGTGCCAAATAAACGGTAATAACATTAGATTTAGCACTGCTGGATTAGGGTGTAGAAATATAAATGATATACGGGTTCGTCCAAACTAACACATAAGGCGTTTTCTGCGACAGGCAAACCGCCATACCCGAGGCGAATAGGAATAATTGTTACATAGTTTTTCAAAACTGTATAAGAGTCCTGGTTAAATTGACATAAACTTAAACCACCGTTCAAGCGGAGCGCGATTATACTCGGTTTATTATTCGCTTTTCGAGCCGCCCCCGGCTAGCTTTACTTTTGGCTTTTTGGAAAATTACTGTGCAAAATATTCAATTTCCACCTGATGTACTCGGTTCTATTCCAGAGGATTTGCCAATTCCTTTAAATGATGGGGCCTGTGAGCATCTGGACAATATGCTTCTGCCTGATATTTCCTTATGGTCAACAGATGATCAAAAAATTAATTTATCTCACTTGTCTGGTTGGAATGTAATTTTCTGTTATTCAATGACAGGTCGTCCAGGATTTGCCATCCCGGAAGGGTGGATTCAAATTCCCGGCGCTGCTGGGTATACGCCGCAAGTATGTTCATATCGTGAAAATCACATTGCATTCAAACATAATGGCATAGGCGTTTACGGCATAAGTGTTCAAACACCGGAAGCACAAAAAGAAGCTACTAATCGTTTAGGGTTGCCTTTTCCGCTTTTAAGTGATGCCGATCATTATTTCTCCTCTGCTTTGAAATTGCCCCTGCTTGAAGTCGGCGGTTTAAAATTGATCAAAAGATTGACGTTCATTCTTAAAGATGGCGTAATTAAAAAGTGCTTTTACCCTCTCTTTCCTCCAGATAAAAATGTTTTTGAGGTGATGGCTTGGCTCTCGGAGAATCAAGCCTAAGTTGCGCAAAGCTGAAAACCTCAGCTGTTCCCGATGCTTGCTAAAAGGTAAGGACTATAGATAAGTGTATCCTGTGTAGGCGAAAGATATAGCTTCAATGGAATACGACTGGGATAAAAACAAAGCAGCAGCCAATTTGGCAAAACATGACGTCTCTTTTGAAGAAGCGAAAACGGTTTTTGAAGATCCGTTATACGTGGATATTTCTATGATCTTGACCATTCCTTAGTAGAACACCGATTTATCCAGCTGAGTGAATCGGCTCAAGGCGGTTGTTGTTCGTTTCCTATAGGGAGAGCATAACAATGGCATTCGTTTAATCAGTGCAAGAGAAGCAACGCTATCGGAGCGAAAAGCCTATGAGCAAGAATGGAATAGAAGATGAATTACGGCCCACGTATGATCTGCAAAGTTTGCAGGTAAGAAAACTGGGGGCTAGGCGCAAAAAGTTTTGTGATACAGTTCATTTAGAGCCTGATGTGATGGCTGCGTTTCCGAATACCGACGCTGTTAATGAAGCGCTGCGTTATCTAATCGATGTGGCCAAGCGCGCAAACAGCCTAACGCTTCGCCGCTGAGCTTTACGTTATCGGTCTCCAAGATATTATTGCAGAATCTCAATTTCCGGTTTGAGAAAGCCGTTCCCGCATTTTATTCCCCGATATTCCTAAAACAATTTTTCATCACTGCTTTCTTCAGTCTCAATACCGGCCTGTTCAGTGATGCTTTTAGGGAAAGTCTTCTTCACCTTGACGCCCAGATCGACAAAACTGCTGGCATGGCGGATTAAATTGCCGTGGCCGCCGGTTAATTTATTCATTACGCCGTCATAGGTATTGTTGACGGTGCTTAATTGCTTGCCCAGTTTGTCCAGTTCGTCCACGAATCCTCTTATTTTGTCATAAACGACGCCGGCCTTATCCGCTATAGCCCTGGCATTTTCATTCCGGCGTTCGTAGCGCCAGATATTTTCCACAGTCCGCAGCGTCGCTAATAAGGTAGTCGGCGTAACCACTACGATTTTATATTCAAAAGCATCGCTGAACAGGTGTTCATCGGCCTGAAAAGCGGCTATAAAAGCGGCTTCAATGGGTATGAATAACAGCACAAAATCAAGGGATCTTAAGCCTTTCAGACCAAAATAATCCTTGCCGCTCAAACTCTTGATATGCTCTCTGACTGCATCCGTGTGCTGCCTTAATGCCGTAATGCGTTCCAGATCATCCTCGGATGAACAGTAGCGCTCATAAGCCAGCAAGGACACCTTGGAATCAATAATGACATCCTTGTTTTCAGGCAAACGGATAATAATATCGGGCTTGAACAGTCTGTTGTCCTCATCCCGGAACGCGCCCTGGGTTTCATATTCAATGCCTTTTCGAAGGCCTGATTTTTCCAGGACTTTTTCGAGAATCATTTCACCCCAGTTGCCCTGGGTTTTTTTATCGCCTTTCAAGGCGCGCGTCAGATTAAGCGCTTCCTGATTCATTTGCGCCGTATCGCGTCTTAGCGAGACAATTTCTTCACGCAGCGAAATGCGGTCTTTGTTTTCATTATCGTAAACCGTTTCTATACGCTGCTTGAATTCTCCCAGCTGTTCACGTAGCGGCGTGACAATATGATCCAGGCTGGTTTTATTGTGTTCGGTAAATTGCTTGCTGCGTTCATCGAAAATTTTACCGGCCAGATTTTCAAATTGAATGGTCAACCGGGCTTCCGAGTCTTGCAGCAGTTTTAATTTTTCCGCCGCGTTTTTTGCCTGTTCATCCATGCGCGTTTGCAGTTCGACATTTTGGGTTTTGAACTCGGTAACAAGCTGTTGTAATTGCCTCAATTCAATGTCATTTTGCCGGCATTGCTTTAATTTTTCTTCGGCGACGGCAATTTGGGTGGAAAGTTGTTGAATAGCGGTTTTATCTTTACCGCCTAGCAGGCGCATCAATAAGACGCCGGCCAGAAAGCCGATTAAAGCCGGTATAAGCGGCGACAGGTGGTTTATTAATTCCATGTTAATTCATCACTCTTGAGACTTGACTCATTGCAAACGATTAAATACGGCTTCTGCAATATCCAGGGTTTTTTCCAGGTCTTCATCAGTGTGCGCGGCTGATACGAAACCGGCCTCAAAAGCTGAGGGCGCCAGATAAATTCCTTGCTCGAGCAGGGCATGGAAAAAGCGTTTGAATAAAGCCTGATCACAGTGCATGGCTTGGGCAAATGTGGTGATTTTTTCTTCCTTACTGAAAAACAGTCCGAACATGCTGCCTACGGCAGTGGTTGTCATGGCGATGCTTGCTTGTCGGGCGCGCTCTTTCAGCCCCGACGTCAGTTTTTCGGTTTTTGCAGTCAATGCTTCGTAAAATCCGGGCACCGAAATTAATTCCAAAGTTTTTAGGCCGGCCGCCATGGCGACCGGATTGCCGGACAGGGTCCCTGCCTGATACACAGGGCCGATAGGCGCCAGATGCTCCATAATCCTGCGCGAGCCCCCGAAAGCGCCGACAGGCATGCCGCCGCCTATAATTTTCCCCAGGGTGGTCAAATCCGGCGCGACATTATAAAGGCCTTGCGCGCCATGCAAACCAACGCGAAAGCCGGTCATTACTTCATCAAAAATCAATACGCTATTATAGCGATCGCAGACTTGACGCAGTGTTTCGAGAAAACCGGGGACAGGCGGAATGCAGTTCATGTTGCCGGCGACAGGCTCAACGATAATGCAGGCGATTTGCTCGCCGGCTTCGGCAAACAATTTTTTAACCAGTTCGATATCGTTATAAGCCAGAGTAATGGTGTTTGCCGCCACTGACGCCGGCACACCGGGAGAACTGGGTATGCCTAAGGTCAAGACGCCGGAACCGGCTTTAACCAGCAAGGAGTCGGAATGGCCGTGATAGCAGCCTTCGAATTTGACGATAATATCGCGGCCGGTATAGCCTCTGGCAAGGCGTATGGCGCTCATGGTCGCTTCCGTGCCGGAGCTGACCATTCTGACCAGGTCAATTGACGGCACAAGTTCGCAAACCCGTTCAGCCATTTGCGTTTCAATTTCAGTCGGCGCGCCAAAGCTTAAGCCTTTTTCGGCTGCGCTTTTAACGGCTGTAATGACTTCAGGGTGGGCATGCCCCAAAATCATCGGTCCCCAGGAGCCGACATAATCAATATAGCGATTTCCTGAACTGTCGTAAATATAGGCCCCCCAAGCGTGGTCAATAAACACCGGCGCTCCGCCCACGCCGCTGAATGAGCGTACCGGCGAATTCACGCCGCCCGGAATTACGTTTTTAGCCTTGGAAAATAAAACACTTGCTTCAGTCATAATTGTTATTTAAGGTTAATCAGTGCGTAAAGGATAGGAGAACCTGGTCCTGATTGAAAGCGCATTATAAGCCATGCTTCGAATAACAATGGCAAAATGCGCCCTTGCTGAATTCAGCTGCAGCAGAAAGCGGATGCGCTATAATGCGTTGCGCTAAAGACATCCTTATCAAGCATAATTCATGAAATCAAGAGACAAACGGCAGGGACTGGTTTTAGTCAATACCGGCGAAGGCAAAGGCAAATCTTCCAGTGCTTTCGGGGTCGTTTTTCGCGCCGCCGGCTGGGGCATGAAAGTCTGCGTTATTCAATATATAAAAGGCCAATGGCAAACCGGCGAGCAAAAAGCGGCAGCCCGTTTTGATAATATCGAATGGCATGCACTGGGCGACGGCTTTACCTGGGATACCAAAAATCCGCAGCAGGATATTAAAACCAGCCGGGAAATCTGGGAAATCAGCAAGCAAAAAATCCTGTCCGAAGAATTTGATGTAGTGTTACTGGACGAGATTAATTACTGCTGCGGTTATAACTGGATTTCCGGCCAGGAAATCGCTGATTTTATCCGCCGCCAAAAGCCGCCCTGGCTGCATTTAATTCTGACTGGCCGCAATGCTGCGCCTGAAGTAATCAGTTGTGCCCATACAGTGACCGAAATGACAATGATCAAACATGCCTATGAACAGGAGATCAAGGCTGAGCAGGGGATTGAGTTTTAGAGTATTAAGGTGTGGGGCTATTTAAGGTGTAATGGGTAGACGCACAATATAAAACGGGCTTTTATTGCTGATACGGCAGTCAGCATGAAATTCGAAAGAAGACTGCGGGCAAGCGGTAAAATAATAGGTAATTTTCGCAACGAGGAGAGAGAATGTCTGAAATACAAAAAATCATGATAGCTGTTGTGGGTATTTTTGTGATTGGTATTATTATGGTCGGCACGAATAAGGAGCAATCGATTGAAGAAAAAGAATCTGCATCCAAAATTCGAAACTATGTCGCTTTGCAAAATATGGCTAATCAAAAATGCCCCGCGGCAATCAAGCAGGCGACTGGCGAGCAGGTCTATTTCCCTTTAGAAACCAACAGTGATAAGGAAACTTATATCACGATGAAATGGGCCGGTGAACAAGGCGGATTTAAAACCGCCTCTTGCACTGTGCGCAGCGCTTTGGGTGGGATTTCCGAGTTAATTATCGATGATAATATCCTTATAAATAAAAAGATTTAGGCTGTTTAACGCCTCTTTATGGGATTAGGCCAAAGCGGAAGGCCTCAGAAAAACAACAGTCTTTTCATGCTCTTCAGTTATTTCAGATGAGATGGTACGGAGAAATCCGAAGCTCAGTGAATCTTTACATTAACGGGCCGCATTCATTTATTTCTAAAATGGCTGCAAGACAAAAAAGCAAGAGGAATCAAAATGTTAAACCAACAACGAAGTAATTTTTATGGCAAAAATAATGCATAAGGGAATGTTAAAAACATGGAAAGAAAACCGGGGATTTGGCTTTATTAAACCGGACAATGGAGGAAAAGATATTTTTATACATATTTCATCGTTAAAAGGAGTGAGCCGCCGTCCGATAACCGGCGACGTCATTTATTACCAGACGGCAAAAGACCGCACCGGCAAATACAAAGCGGTCAACGCCAAAATTGAAGGCGTAGAGCTACTTGAAAACAAGCCCTCGCTCAGGATGAGCAGGAAAGTTATTATGGCAATAGCTCTGGGATTACTGATTGCTGCAATTGCTGTGCTTTTTTATATAAGGTAAGAAATAGTTAGTGCGTTTTTAGATGATGCGTTGGCTTCCATACCGCCACTCATCTCCACAGGCAAAGGTAATGATTTATAAAGTAAAAAGATCAGCCGTCGTCAATTTACTTAAAATTGTTGCTTTTGCACTTTGGGCATTGCCCTTGTTCAACAGTATGTGCCTTGCTAGTGATGAAAAACGTGAGGCGGAATTTGCCGACGATATCAAGAAAACGCTGGTTATCGGCAGGATTGTCAGGCTGGAAGCGGAAGGCAAAAATTTTCTGGGTCTTTATACAGAAACAGAAAGAACAGTCAGCAAAAGTGTCGTTATTATTCTCCATGATCTTGGCGGACATCCGAATCAGCGGCAGGTGGTTGATACATTAAGAGTGTTTTTACCAGAGCATGACTGGGCAACGCTTGCCTTGCAAATGCCGGTCAGAGAGATAGGCGCTGATAAAAATGACTATTATGGACTGCTCCCTGAAACTCGCGCTCGCATACAGGCCGGAATTAAGTATGCAAAGGATAACAGGGCAGAAAACATTGTCCTGATTGGCTATGGGTTGGGGAGCTTGATGGCTTTATATGCTCAGAGTGAGCAGTCGTCCGCTATCAAGGCGCTAGTAACTATCAGTCTGCCAGTGCCGGATGCGAACATAAAAACAGTGAAGGTGCTTGAATATATTAAGAAGATTAAAATTCCCATGCTGGATATTTATGGCGCGCTGGATACAGCGGATGTCGTTGACAGCGCCAGAGACCGCCGTTTGGCGGCAAAAGAAAATCCGGGTTACCGGCAGATTAAAATCACTGATGAAGACCGCCGATATCTGCATGATGAAGGGCTGGTCGTGAAGCGGATATATAGCTGGCTGAGCCAGGTTTCCGGCAACTCCAGCGGCTTTAAATAATGCTCTGCATGCCATTGTATGCCGAAATCGTCCGGATATTTATACCGAGTAGTGCGGCAAGCATACGCAGAAAAATAATGTCAGTTACAGCTTCAACCTACTTGTTGCAAATTCCAGCCTGACACTTTCTAAAAAGGCTCTTTAAACGGTCTTAAATCCAGTTCATGACTCCAGGCGCTTGGGTGTTGCTGATGAATCGCCCAATAGGTCTCAGCAATGGCGTCAAGCTGCAACAAGCCATCCTTGCCTTTGGCTTTAACATAGTCCGGGAACCGGATTCTTGCGCGTTCGCCATCAATCACGCCGTCAATGACAGTATGCACGACATGGATGCCTTGCGGTGAAAATTCGCGCGCCATGCCCTGCGCCAGCGCCCTCAGGCCAGCTTTCGCAGAGGCAAATGCAGTAAACGGCGGTCTTGCCCTTAATGACGCGGTTGCGCCGGTAAAAAATAGCGTTCCTTTTTGCCTGTCCTTCATGGCCTTGACGGCTTCCTTGCCAAAGAAAAAAGCGCCCAGGCAATTTTGCCGCCACAGCGCCGTAAAGGTTTCGGCATCAGTTTTCAGCAAAGGCGATGGAATATTGCTGTCCACATTGTAGGCAGCAATATCGACACAAAAACCTTCAAGCCGTACTTTACTGAATAAATGCGCGACTTCAAGTTCAACCGTTGCATCGGCAACCACAGGCGTAGCTGAGCCGCCTGATTGCCCGATTTTATCGGTAAGCTTGTGAAGTTTGTCTTCACTTCGACCGGCAATAAAAACATGCAAACCTTTGCCAGAAAAGAAGTCGGCGAGCGAGGCGCCCAGCCCTTGCTCCGGGCCTACGCCGATGATAACGGCTGAACATTTTTGCGTCACTCCTATTTTCCTGCTGCTGTAGCTTCCGGCACTTCCATCAAACGGCCGGATTTAACATCATAAATATAGCCGTATACCGGAATATCGGCCGGCACCAGCGGATGCGCCTTGATCCGCCGCACATCTTCAAGAACGCTTTGCGCCTGATCCTTGATGGTCAGCCACTCAATATAGCTGCCTTCGGTTGAGCCGGGGCCTTGCCCGCAGTCATGCCAGCCGTCGGCATCAATCGAGGCCGCTTTTAAACTGCTGGCCAATAAATCCCGCATGATATCATCCGTAAACGTCTCCATGCCGCAATCGCTGTGGTGAATGACAAACCACTCGCGGGTGCCCAGCAGTTTATAGGAAATGACCAGGGAGCGGATCGCATCATCGCTGGCCCGGCCGCCGGCATTGCGGATCACATGCGCATCGCCTTCGGAAAGCCCGGCGTATTTGGCAGGGTCCAGGCGCGCATCCATACAGGTCAGGATGGCAAAATGGCGGCCCGGCGGCATCGGCAAATCGGCTTTGTCAAAGCCTTCAGCATAGGCGCTGTTGGCGGTTAATACTTCATTTACTATGTTAGTCATGGGATTATCCTCGTATGTGATAAGGCTCTTTAAATTAAGCGCCTGGTTTTTTATTATTTTCTGCCAAAGATTAGCGAAAAATTATTGGCGGGCATATTGATTTGCTCTTTTAATTCCAAACCCTGTTTTTCCGCTGCCTTTTTCAGGTCGGCTACATCTTTCAGTCCCCATTCCGAAACACCGGCCGACCTTAATGTCTCATGAAATTCCTTATTGGAATCGGTGGTAAAGGCTCCTTCAACCTGAAACGGGCCATAAATCAGCAAAAAACCCTCATCGGCAAGCAAATTTGCTGCGCATTCCATCATGCCGTCGGCAATTGAAACAGGCGCAACCTGAAAAATATTAATGCAGAAAATGGCGGCAAATGATTTTGGCTTGCCGGCATTTAACCAGCTTTCAGGTTTGGTTAAATCCAGATGAACAGGCTCGGCAATATTATCATGGCCATGATAGGAAGTCAGCCGTTTGATATTATCAAAAACTTCTATGTCCCTGTCGGAAGGATGAAAATGCAGGTGCTTGAAATACGGCGCAAAATAATTGATGTGCATGCCGCTGCCGCTGGCGAGCTCCAGAACATGGCCCGGCTCGTCAGGCAGCTTTTCTTTTAAAACACCCAGAAGCGGTTCACGGTTGCGGCCGCCGGCCCAGGCAACATATTCGCTTAAGGGATGCGGATCCAGGGGTGGTCTATCCAGGTTCATTATTAACTCCTCGTTATTAGTTACACTTCTAGCTAAGCAAGGGTTGTGCCAGTAATTATTAATAATATTCCTGTTAAATTACAATGACTTGATTTTTAACCTTGCCCTATAAAGGAAGCTGTGCTTCAATTAAAGAAAATTTATTTCACAACATAGCATGAATACTACCTCACTTTCCGATTTAACGCCGGTGTTTTTTCTGCAAACCTTCATTATTGAGCTGATGCACGCCAGCGAACAGCAGGGGCAAAAGCACTGCGAGCAATTGATTGAACACATTGCCAAGACTGCCGGCTGCTTTTTTGAAGAAACCTACAGGGAAGAGACCCATAAAAGCGACGCACTCAATAGTGAAAGCTATATCGAACTCATTCTTGGCCTCAAGAATAATATCGGCGGCAAATTTTCCCTGGCATCCAGTAATCAGGACTGCATCACCGTGACCAATTCCTGTTGTCCTTTTGGCGATCAGGTCACCAATTTTCCTGAATTATGCCGAATGACTTCCAGTGTCTTTGGCGGAATTGCCGCCAGAAATTTCGGTTACGCCAAGGTTGAAATAAAAAAAAGCATTGCTCGCCGCGACGGCAAGTGTGAAGTGTGTGTATACACGAACCCGAATGCGGCAACTGGACATCCGGGCATGGAATACACCGATACTACTCCCGTCAAGGAAGTGCAGGATATGAATGACCTGCATTCCCGTATTGAAGAGAGCATGCAGCAGATTTGGCGTAAACAAGGCAAGCTGCCGGCAAAAAAACAGCAGTCTCCGGCGATCATTGCCAAATCGCCGATGATGCAGAAAATACTGCAATCCATTCAGGTGGTTGCGCCTACCCTGGCAACGGTGTTAATTCAGGGTCAAACGGGCGTCGGTAAGGAATTGATTGCACGGGCCATTCATGCAATGAGCGAGCGCTGCCAGAAACCGTTCATCCCGATCAATTGCGGAGCCATTCCTGAAAGCCTGATCGAAAGCGTCCTGTTCGGGCATGAAAAGGGCGCCTTTACCGGCGCCATCGAAATTCATCAGGGCTATTTTGAAAGGGCTGAAGGCGGCACTTTGTTTCTGGATGAAGTCGATACCTTGTCTCCGGCCGCGCAAATCCGCTTGCTGCGCGTGCTTCAGGAGGGCGAGCTGGAACGGGTCGGCGGCAAGCAAATCCTGCCGGTCGACCTTAGAATTATTTCCGCAACCAATAACAATCTGGAGGAGCTTGTTAAGGAAGGGTCATTCCGCAATGACTTGTATTACCGGCTAAACGTGGTTCGCCTGCGCATTCCGCCCTTATCCGAACGGCCCGAAGATTTGCCTTATCTGGTGCAATTGATCGTGCAGCGTTTGAGCAAGAAGTATAACAGACAGATTGAATCGGTCAGCCGTGAAATCATGCAGAAAATTCGCGCCTACTCATGGCCGGGCAATGTCCGCGAGCTGGAAAATATCCTCGAACGCAGCCTTTTATTTGCCAGCGGCAAAGAAATGACCGAACTGGATTTGGAGCTTCCTGAAACCGGCTCCATTGACGAGTGGAAAAACATCAAGGAACACAGCGTTGCCAGGATTGAACGCGCCTATCTTGAAACGGCTTTAAAACAGCATCAGGGCAATGTAAAAAAAGTAGCGGAAATAATGAGTATTACGCCGCGCGCGGTCTATGGCAAATTGAAAAAATATGCGCTGAATGCGGCCGATTACCGGAACCTTGTGTCCCGCGCACAGGATGTTTCAGAAATTTAAGGGGAAATAAATGTCTCTGTTTCCGCGCGGTATGGCCTTTCGGTAAACTGATTTCCTGCCGTTGTGCCAACTGATGCGAGGCTCTCTTTTCATACCCGCTTTCGCGAATAATAGCTCTCGAAAAAAATCTTCCCTATGTCGGATAGCGTACGGAAGGATTGAAGCCTGGCGCATTATATTTTCTTGCAAATTGTATGTGCTCATGTATTGCCAGCGGCTGAGAATAGCCAGGAATAACGAAGTGGATGCTAATAATGTGTTTTGCCATTGCCGCCTATGAATGAGATCGCCTTTTTGGGGATCGGCTTTCCGGCAGCGCTTTCAAATCTCTCAATCTCCGCGCTGGCGACCGCAGCCGAGGCGCCTTTGAACTATTTTTTACATAGCTACGGCCCGGCCTCCAGGCCGACAATGATTCTGGGCTGGGTGCTGGCGGTCGTATGCCTTGCCGTCTGCATCATTATCGGCATACTGCTGGTGGCGGCGATTACCCGCAAACGTCAAGCAACTGATTCCCGAACTATCGGGCGTGAAGAGGAAGGGTTGGGATGGATTTATATCGGCGCCGGCCTATCGACCTGCGTTCTCCTTGCGCTAGCTGTATATGCAATGATTACGCTCAATGCCATTGCCAAGCCGGCAACAGCGCCGGGCCTGACGCTAACCGTTACCGGATACGACTGGTGGTGGAAAGTAACTTATGAAGATGAAGATCCCGCGCGGCGCTTTGTCACCGCCAATGAAATTCATATTCCGGTGGGCGTGCCGGTGCTGATAAAGCTTAATAGCGCCGATGTGATTCATGCATTCTGGGTGCCGCAGCTGGCCGGCAAAACCGAGATGATTCCCGGCCTGATGAATCAGCAGTGGCTGCAGGCGGATGTGGCGGGGACTTATCGCGGCCAATGCTCGCAGTACTGCGGCGCTCAGCATGCCCATATGGCAGTGGAAGTGGTCGCGCAGGCGCCGGCCAACTTTAAATACTGGCAGGAAACCCAGCGCCAGAAGGCTGCCCTGTCTTCGGCAGTTTCTATCGCTGACGGCATGAAACTGTTCATGGAGCGTTGTTCAGGATGTCACGCAATCCGCGGCACAGAGGCAACAGGCGAGCATGGCCCCGACTTGACCCATCTGAATTCCAGGCATCGTATTGCAGCCGGTTTACGCGCTAATACGCCACGGCAGGTGATTGAATGGGTTATTCATGCCCAGGAAATTAAACCTGGATCGCGCATGCCCAGCATCTCGCTATCGCCTTCTGAAATGGCGGATCTGGCGGCATTTCTGGCAACCCTCAACTAAAGCGGCGGAGAAACGGCATGAACCCTATCGCTAAAAACAGTTCTGACGCGCCTCTTATGCGGGTGCCGGAGTTCGGTCGTGCGCCTCTTGGGTCAGCTGCGGAAAAGCGGCTCGCCTCGCTCTGGGAAACACTGCCCGGCTGGCGCGGCTGGCTGGCGACAGTGGATCATAAGGAAATCGGACTGCGTTACATTATCACCGCTTTTGTATTTTTACTGATTGGCGGCGTTGAGGCCCTGGTTATGCGCGTGCAGCTGGCGCGCCCCGATCAGGCGTTGCTGACGCCTGAACAGTACAATCAACTGTTCACAATGCATGGCGTGACCATGATTTTTTTGTATTCACTGCCGATTCTGTCAGGATTTTCCAATTACCTGTGGCCGCTGCTGCTGGGCTCGCGCGATATGGCTTTTCCGCGCCTGAACGCCTTGTCCTATTGGCTGTTCCTGTTTGCCGGCATATTCCTGTATGTGAGCTTTCCCGTGGGTCAGGCGCCCAACGCGGGCTGGTTCAATTATGTACCCCTTTCCTCGCTTGAATTTGACACCGGGCCGAACATTGATGTCTATGCCTTGGGCATGGTGCTGCTGGGTATTTCCACGACAGTCGGGTCGATCAATTTTGTCGTTACGCTGTTCAGAATGCGGGCGCCGGGCATGTCCATCAACCGTGTGCCTATTATGGTCTGGGGCACGCTGACCGCGTCCGTAGGCAATTTGCTGGCCGTGCCCTCGGTGAGTCTCGCTTTTTTCCTGCTGTGGCTTGATCGGCAGACTGGCACCCATTTTTTTGATGTCAGCAATGGCGGCAAGCCTTTGCTCTGGCAGCACCTGTTCTGGATGTTCGGTCATCCCTGGGTATATGTAGTTGTATTGCCGGCGATGGGTATCGTCTCAGATGCGCTGCCGACCTTCTGCAGGCGGCCGCTGGTAGGCTACGCGGCGGTGGCGCTGTCGACCATGGCGACCATGCTGCTGGGTTTTGAAGTCTGGATTCATCATATGTTCGCCACCGGTTTGCCGACCCTGGCCTTGTCTTTCTTCGGCGCCGCCAGCATGGTGATCTCTATTCCCAGCGCCGTGGCCGTGTTCGCGTGGATTGCCACCATCTGGCTGGGCCGGCCCGTGTTTACTACACCGTTTTTATTTTTTGCCGGATTTGTAATGCTCTTCGTGATAGGCGGGGTGTCGGGCGTAATGACGGCGGCGGTGCCTCTGGATTTTCAGCTTACCGATACTTATTTCGTCGTCGCCCACCTGCATTACGTCTTGCTCGGCATTAATGTTTTCCCGGTCGTCGGCGGCATCTATTACTGGTTTCCGAAGTTCTTCGGCCGCATGATGGATGAAAGGCTGGGGAAATGGAGCTTCTGGGTGATGTTCACAGGCTTTAACATCGGCTTTTTTCCGATGCATATTGCCGGTCTTATGGGCATGCCGCGGCGGATTTACACTTACTCAGGAGATATGGGCTGGAATACCATTAACATGGTCACCTCAATCGGAGCTTTTCTGTTTGCGGCGGGCATTCTGATTTTCATGGTCAATGCGCTCATCAGTCTTAAACGGGGCGCGCTTGCCGGAAACAATCCCTGGGATGCCGCTACCCTTGAATGGTCTGTATCATCGCCGCCGCCGGCCTATAATTTTGCCGTGATTCCTTTAATTGCCAGCCGTCATCCGCTTTGGGAGAACAGAGCTGATGAAGGTGCGGCCCGTTCAAGTCTGGATGAAGGCTACCTGCTGCTGCAGGGCAGGGAAACGCTGGCTACGACCCCGCTCGATGCGCGCCCTGATCTCATTCTCAAAATGCCCGATGATTCCTATGCCCCTTTTTTTCTCGGGCTGTTCAGCGCCTTGATGTTCGCAGGCCTCCTGCTGCAGTGGTGGGATTTTGCCGGGCTGATGGCGATCGCCGGCGGTATCGCGCTTACCGCCTGGATGTGGCCTGGCAGGAAACAGGAACAGAGCGCCTCTGCCATGCACTCTGCCAGGGATGCCGAGCATGGCTAAGTTAATACCGCTGCAGGAGCCCCTGCCGGTGGGCAGCTATGGCAAACGCTCGAATGGCTGGTGGGGTCTGCTGACCTTGATAGTGACTGAAGGATCGCTGTTTGGCTATCTGTTGTTTTCCTACTTTTATCTGGCTGCCCAGACACAGCAGCAGTGGCCGCCCGACGGTTTGCCCAGGCTTGCCATTCCCGGCATCAATACGCTAATCCTGCTCGCGAGCAGCGGTTTCGTCTGGATCAGCGAATATTGCCTGAAAAGCAAAAAAATACGTTCAAGCATAATTCTGATGGCCGTGGCGATACTATTGGGAACAGGCTTTATCATGATTCAGCTGAGCGAGTGGAACAAAAAGCCCTACACGATGATTACCGATCTGTATGGCTCGCTATATTTCACTATAACTGGCTTTCATATGGCGCATGTCGTGGTAGGCATAATCATTCTGTCGCTGCTGCTGCTATGGATGATGCTCGGTTATTTTGATGATAAACGCCATGTATCAGTCTCGATTGGCGGCCTTTACTGGCATTTCGTCGACGGGGTATGGCTGTTTGTGTTTGCGACTCTGTACCTGAGTCCTTACCTCTGATTAAAGCGCTATGCTGCCCGACACCGAACCTCTCGCCTTTAATCTTCCTGCTTCAGGCGCGTCCCGAATGAGTGCTATGCGCACATTGACCGCACTGTTTGGCGCGCCGCTGCTATGGGTTGTACAGATGTCGCTGAGCGAGGCGCTCGCGGCCTATGCCTGCTATCCGCATCAGGCGCCTTTGGCGGCGCCGGTATGGAGCAGCCTTGTGCTGATGCTGGCGGGCATCAGTCTCATATGCCTGATCGGAGCGTTACTGTCCGGATTCACTGCATGGAGCCTGTGGCGGCAGGCAGAGCAAGAGCGGAAATTTCCCGGCACTGACAAAAACAGGCTGGCTGATGCTCAAGGAAGAAGGCGATTTCTGGCAAGGCTGGGCATGATGTCCAGCCTGCTTTTCATTATCGCCACCCTTTTTACCGGTTGCGCAATTATTTTTGTTTCGCCCTGCAGTTCATGGTTTTAGCTTGTTGCGTATCCATCATAAGAGGCAGACGCTGGGCAAACTGGCTGCGAGCAGCCACAGCGATTTGCATTTCGTTAAGCTGGTTTTCGGGAGGATACGGATTGTCGAGCGCGGCGGCAGAACCTGCGCCTGCGCCGCAGCAGTCAAGAGGCGCTTATCTCGCAAAAATTGGCGATTGTGCAGCCTGCCATACGGCCTCCGGTTCGGACTCTGCGCCATACGCAGGGGGCCTCGCGATTAATTCGCCCTTCGGCATTATCTACTCAACCAATATCACGCCTGATCCTGTTGCCGGCATCGGCCGCTATAGCTATGATGATTTCAGGCTGGCGCTGCGGGAGGGCATAAGAAAAGACGGCAAGCGTTTGTATCCGGCCATGCCGTACGCCTCGTTTACCGCCATAACGGATGATGATTTGCATGCCTTGTATGACTATTTCATGCATGAAGTGCGGCCCATCGCCGCCAGACCGCCCGTAACGGCTCTGCCCTTTCCGGTCAATCAGCGCTGGACACTCATGTTCTGGGATGCCGCATTCGTCAAACATCAGCGTTACGAGCCGCATCCAAACCGCGATGCGCAGTGGAATCGCGGCGCTTATCTCGTGCAATCGCTGGGCCATTGCGGCGCGTGCCATACGCCGCGCGGTTTGGCTTATCAGGAAAAGGGCTATGATGAACAGTCGCCGGTTTTTTTAAAAGGCAATGTGATAGATAACTGGTTCGCCGCCAATCTCAGGGGCAATCATGCGTCCGGTCTGGGCCGCTGGTCGGAAGCCGATATTTCCGGGTTTCTCCGCACTGGCCATGGCGCCGGGTCAGCGGTTTTCGGCAGCATGCTTGAGGTTATCGAAAAAAGCACCCAGTATTTGTACAAGGAGGACCTTGATGCGATTGCGCATTACCTGAAAACGCTCAGCCCGCAGCCCGAAAGGTCAGCTTACAAACCTTTGGCTTCAGCGGCAGCGCGGTCTGTAGAAACAAGTCTTACTCATCCCAGGGAAGACCCCGGCGCCGGCATTTATGAATCCTACTGCGCAAAGTGTCATAAGAAAAACGGCCGGGGCGATCCGCCCAAATTTCCCGGGCTCGCCGGCAGTCCGATTGTTCTTTCCGAAAATGCTTCATCACTCATTCGGCTCGCGCTTGAAGGCGGCAGAACTGCAAAAACCCGCTATGGAGTCAAGCCCGAGAAAATGCCCAAATTTGCCCGCAGACTGACTGACGGCGAAATTGCCGAGGTGCTCAGCTTCATCAGAAACAGCTGGGGCAATGCCGCTGCACCGGTTACAGCGCGGGCCGTTTACCTGTTGCGCAGGGATTTACAAAAATAATTTGTGCAGACAGGGAGTCTGAATAAAACTTGGAGGCTCATTTATTTATGGCATGCTCCGAGTGCTGGAGTTCATTCCTGATTACCATTATTATGCCGATAACACTCATCATCGATGCCGGTATCCACATAAGCAAACCGCCAATCTGCTGATCAGTAACCGGATCAAGCTGGGCGAAAGCGCGGCCGCAGAGCGTATAGATCGGGTACAGTTCCTGCGGTGCGAAGAAAATCAGGGAGCCGACCACGATTTGCGGCGGCATTACCGCCAGCATCATGGCAATGCGGCAGCCTGCGGACCGGTGAAGAGTTTGCTCAGGCGCGGGCGGCAGCACGAGGCTCCAGAATATCAAGCCGGTGATAATGACGCTCCAGTTCATTAGACGATAGAGGCGCCAGTCGATCATCGCCAGAAAGTGGACTGACGGCAGCAGCCAGAAAAATATCAGACCGTCGAACAGAATGACGGCGATTACCGGTTGACGCCCGATCGATAATAGCTGTTGCACCGGCCTGGACTCAAAAATTGGTCGAATCCAGCGCTTGCCTTTGAGCGGCGCACCCGCCCACAGAATCGCTCCGGGCCGTGCTAGCGCAATTAAAAACGGAGCGACGTGATGCAACACGACATGCTGCAGTCTGTGCATGAAAAATTCATGCTCCGAATAATATTCAAACTGGGTTTGAGACACGCTATACAGCGCCGCCAGCCCGATCCAGAAATACAGTTTTTGTCGAAACGGGGGTTGGCGGCTAGCGCAGCCCTTAACGAACAGGATTGCCGCGGCGGCAATAACCGCGATAAAGGTAAGCGATTTTTCCCAGGGCGTCAGCCACAGGAATATTTGCATTTATGAGTAACCTCCCAACAGGTCTGTCGGCTTCCGGAAACAGTGCGGTAATCCGGCAGCATCAACAAGGGATGCCGGGAACATCCCTGATAAATAGGTAGAATTAACGGCTCTCATGCAATAAGCGTAATAAATCGCTGACCAGGTTTTTATCCGGCTCAGCCGGTGAAAACAGCAGCCGCGCCTGCCCTTGCGCATCAAAAATATAAACAGCAGCGCTATGCGCTATATCATTCGACTTGCCGCCGCCTGTAGCGGGGCGGTAGGCCGACCGATAGCGCTTGACCAAATCGATGATGGCCTGTTTATTCCCTGTTAATCCGGTCATGTGCGCCGCATTGAAAGCTGACAGATAGCGATGCAGTACGGGCGACGTATCGCGGCCGGGATCTAATGTTACAAACAGGATATGGACGCGGTCAGCATCCTTTCCCAGCTTCTGCAAGACCTGGCTAAGGCGAGCCATAGCCACCGGGCATTCTGCGGCGCAGTGGGTAAAACCGAAATACATTACTATTAGCCTGCCTTTGAATGTTTGCGCAGTAACGGGCATGCCCTTATCGGATATTAACGCAAACTCCAGATCCGGCAAATGCCCGCTTATATTATTTAAATGCCAGGCGGGCTCGGAGTTGCAACTGGTAAGCCCTGATGCCAGAGCAATACCAATCAGAAAGCGGGCACTTGCGGTAGCATAAATCAGCCTGAAAATATAAGGCGGCAGCCTGAAATATTTTGAAGGGCCAGTTAATTGGCTCATTACAGCGTTGACTCGACGAGACTAAGGTGCATAGTGATTTTAAATGGCCTTATAAAAATGGATAGCTTGCCCTAAAACAGCTTTTTTTTCTAAAAGTTATCTTGATGCGATGGGGATGCTCATAAGTATTAGCCTGTTTAGGGTAAAATGGATTCTAATACTGCAGTTCTTGGTCAGGATTTTAAGCATTTTATGAATTATTCACAGCGTTTTCCTTTGCCTCAGGAACAGGTTTTTATTAACCTGTTGCCTAGTTGTCATAAACTACTTCCACAATAGGCTGCCTTCGAGATAATGCCAGAAATCAAAACGCATACCCATCCAGTTACGAGCCAGGATGAAAAGCCATTCACCCGTTTATGCCTGACGTGATAGAGGATAATCCTTGCTGACCTGAGCACCGCCCTCGCTTTACAAATCCAGGCCACTTTTAATGAATCATGAGTAATAAGCTGCATACTGCTCCAGTGCTTGATAAGGTGGAAACCGTCCAGAGAGACGGCCCAAAGCATCAAGCCTCTGTGCTTGAAAAACTCGGCCCCGGCTTGATTACCGGAGCCGCGGACGATGATCCTAGCGGGATCGCCACATATTCTCAAGCCGGCGCCCACTTTGGCAACACTATGTTGTGGACGCTAGTGTTCACTTATCCGCTGATGGCGGGAATCCAAATCATCAGCGCCCGGCTGGGGCGGGTTACGGGCTACGGACTGGCAGGCATTATGCGCAATTTTTATGCGCCGGCATGGCTTTATACCCTGGTCTGTTTATTGCTCATTGCCAATACCATAAACATTGCAGCAGACATTAGCGCCATGGGCAATGCCTTGGCTTTAGTGCTGGGCGGCCCGCGCCATTTTTATGCCGCAGGTTTGGGTTTAGTCTGCTGCCTGCTGCAAGTATTTATTTCTTATAACCGCTATGTGCGCGGGCTCAAATGGCTGACTTTATCGCTCTTTGCCTATGTCGGTATAGTCTTCGCCGTTCCAATACCGTGGCCAGTCGTCATGAAAGATGCGCTATGGCCGTCCATAAATCTTGGCGCAGACCATATTACTATGATTGTCGCGATCTTTGGCACCACTATCAGTCCGTATTTGTTTTTTTGGCAAGCCTCGCAAGAGGTTGAAGACTTGAATGCGGTGGATGCGGATAAACCGTTGCGCGGCCATCCGGAGCAGGCCGGATTAAACTTGAAACGCATCAAGATCGATACCTTGATCGGCATGGGATTTTCAAACCTGATTGCCTTTTTTATTATGCTGACAGCCGCCGCGGCCCTACATCAGCACGGCATCACCGATATTCAGACCTCGACCCAGGCGGCCGAGGCCTTACGCCCCATTGCGGGCCGTTTTGCTTTCGTGCTGTTTGCCCTGGGCATTCTCGGAACCGGCATGCTGTCTATTCCCGTCCTGGCCGGCTCCGCGGCCTTCGCCGTTGCCGAGGCATTCGGCTGGCGCCAAGGACTTAACCTGAATCCGCGGCTTGGAATGCGCTTTTACGGCATTATTGTTGCCGCCACCCTGATCGGCATAGCGTTGGGATTTACGAAGCTTGATTCCATTAAAGCCCTGTTCTGGTCAGCGGTCATCAATGGAATAATTTCCGTACCAGTTATGGCGATGATGATGCGTATGGCGGTAAATCCCAAGGTGATGGGGCAGTTCGTCATTTCCAGGCGATTGCGGATAACGGGCTGGCTGGCCACAATCATCATGGCCTTTGTTGTGCTGTTGATGTTTGCGCAGCTTGTTGATCTGGGAACACTCAGTTGAACCTGAAAAATTACCTGATATACAAGCCTGTAGTTTAAAAAAAGCTATACACCGGCTTTACCCGAGTTTGATTGCGGATCTGCACTTTCCGTTTTCGCTCAAACAGAATAGCTTGGCTTTACAGCGTCAGTCCGAGTTGAAATATTAAAACCCGTGCAGGCCTTTATATAATGCGTAAGCAAGATTAGCGACGGCCAACCCGATTACAGTAAAAAGGGTAATCTGCATTCCCAGCACCCGGTAGCGAAGGCTTCCGGTCAGCAAGCCCCTGGCGTGCACAATACGGCCGACGAGCATAGCGATACCCCCGCTATGGACAAGGGCTAAATGCCCGCCATCGAGCTCCAGCAGGATGAGCAGGATGAGAGCTACAGGAATATATTCTGTAGCATTTGCCTGGGCGCGGATCGCAACCTGGAGTTTGGGCTCGCCGCCATCGCCAAAGCGCACTTTTTTCGCCCGGCGCAACTTTATGACCCGAAGCGATAACCAGACGATTAACAGTGCCGACAGCGCCGCATAAAAAGAACTGATCACATTTCCTCCCGGGGATAGTTAAATAGATTGCAAATGCCGCACAATCAGAACTACACCACTAAAAAATCTTCAAGCTGACAGCTGATGAAGGCATGTTGCTCGGCAAGCGCTTTGTCTTCGGCAGTATTATAGCCCCACAAGGCAAAGGTCAACTTAACACTGTCCAGCTCATCGTTTTTCAAAACATTCAATAAAGCGGGCAGCCGGTCTTCGAGAAAATGAATCGTTTGGCCGGGGTGTGCTTTTAATAGCGTTTTTAAAACCTCCGGCTTGGTCATATTGCGGTCCAGGCCAAAAATCCGCTGCTCTGCCAGTTCAATCGCATTGGCTTTAAGGATATGTTTGACAAAACGCTCCTGCTTGGTAGTGACGATATACCAGGTATTCTGTTCGCCCAACTGCTGCAACCTGGCGGCAATGCCGGGAAACAGCGGATTCCTGTCGACCCAATCGGCCAGATCGTTATCAATCCACACATCCCGGGTTTCCCCCAACAGATTTTTGAGCTCGCCAGTCGTGACTTGGGCCTGTTCCAGCAAGTTTTGAATTTTGCCGGCATAACCGCTCAAAATAGCCTCGGCGGTCTTGCCCAGATAGAGCAGCCGCATCGCCAATATGGCTTCATAACCGGTTTCGATGAGCGGCCGGATTATGCGAAACTGATCAATCATTGCCTGGGGAGTATCTATTGGCATATCATCCCACAGGCGTCCGGCCGCCTTCCAGCCCGTCATCGCGGTTTCTGCCGCACTGTCGCAGATAACGCCGTCAAAATCGAGCGCATAGATAATCGAGTTGTGCATAGGTGTAGTCTTTCGAGTGAAATAAAATAACTGCCGGGTATTATATCGGATAATCCGCACCCGCTGGGGTAGCGGTCAAATATTTAGAGCTGCATTAGCCGAGTGGGGCGCCTGTCTCGTTCAGCGGCGCTGGCTGTTTTAACCGGCTTTGGAGCTTACCTTTCCATTGAATGCCGGAGCTTTGCAACACTCTCTAAGTAATCAGCCTATCTTGCAATCTCGATGTGATCCTAATCATGAAGGAGTACTCAAATGACAAAAAAACTGCATCCCCACGGGACAGCGCCTGTACCTTCCAGCTTTTACCCGACCTGGGCGCCTGCCATTAAAGATGCCGTCGGTACGGCATTAGGGAGTTCACGAGTATGGTTTACGGTCGCGCAAGGCATTGTTACTGAAGTTTATTACCCCCGGCTGGATATTCCCCAGCTAAAAGACCTGGGTTTTATCGTTGCCAACGGCAGAGATTTCTGGATCGAAATACGCAGGCTCAACGCCTATACTGTGGCTTGGGAGGATGATGTCGTTCCGGCAATAACCGTCATTCATCACCATGTCCGTTTTACGCTGACCCTGAAGATATGCGTCGATCCCGAACGTGATGTGCTGGTGGTCAACTTTATATTAAAAGGCGATGCAGATCTGCAACTCTATCTATTGGCAGCCCCTCGGCTTGGCGAGGATGCCACTAACAACCAGGCGTGGACGGATGAATGGAAAGGTCATTCTTTATTATGGGCTGAACAGGGACCGTTCGGAATGGCTTTGGCCGCAGTCGGCCGCGATGGTCGTCCGGCGTTACAGCAACGGTCAGTTGGATTAGTCGGCAACAGCGATGGCTGGCAGGATTTTAAACGCAATAATGCGATGACCTGGCATTATGCCCACGCCGGACCCGGCGAAGTGGCGCTGACTGCCCAATTGCCCTGTAGCGGAACATTGGCTATGGGGCTTGCCGGCAGCCGCGAAGCTGCTGCGACCTTGGCATTGCAAGCGCTGGCGTCCGGGTTTGAGCCGCTATGGATTGAATACTGCCAAGGCTGGCAGCAATGGCTGAAGACTTTGCATTGGCCGGCAAAATTAGACGATCTGCTCGACTCTAAATCACTGACACTATTACATCAATCGGCAGCGGTGATAAAAACGCATGAAGACCATACCTTTCCCGGCGCTTTTATTGCCAGCTTATCGGTGCCGTGGGGCGAAGCCAGCACCAGCCGGGGCGGCTACCATTTAGTATGGTCGCGCGATTTGGTCGAAACAACCGGCGCATTATTGGCGCTTGGCGACATTGCCGATGCAAAGCGAAGCTTGATTTACCTGATGTCGACCCAGCAGGCCAATGGTCATTGGCTGCAAAACCAATGGCTGGGCGGCAAGCCTTTCTGGCAGGGCATACAGCTTGACGAAACGGCGTTTCCGGTACTGCTTGCCAGCGCCTTGGCCGAGCGCAATGCGCTGGGTGAAATACGAGTCAATGATATGGTGCGCCGCGCATTGAGCTTCATCGTTCGCGAAGGGCCGACAACGGCTC
>NZ_CADCXN010000092.1 GCF_902806695.1 Candidatus Methylobacter favarea
ACGTATCTGCTATGTTTCTGTTGAATTGCCCATGTGAAGCGATATGGACAATTCGGTAGGGATTTTCCAACAGCTGCCGACTCATATTGCTGACCCGAAAAGACTGATCTTCAAGAACCGTGGCAGGAAACTGCTCGGCGATGCGCCGGATTTCATCCCGGACATTGGGTAGCGCCTGAAAACCTTGGCTGCCTTCACTTAGACCGGCAAGCAATGCCCGTGTATTTTCACGCTGAATAGGATGCGGATCGGTTAGCGTAAGGCCGGGGCTGGTGGCTACGGCATAGCGCCTGACCAAAAAATCCTTGCCGTCGTGGAGCGCAGCTAAAGGAATGGTGCGCAAAGACGCATCGGGCACGAATACCAAGGTCTCGATTCTGTTCTTAACCAAATCAGCAAGCACTGGCTTGATTAACCAGTCGTACAGGGCTTGTGCGTGCGGCAAAAATTCCGGTGTACTACGATTTTCCAGCGTTACACGCAATTGCTCTACCATCTTGCGGACATCAGCACGGTTTCGATACACCGTGTAGCGTTGCAAGCCATTAGGCAAGCTCAATAACAATTCCAGACGGTCTGGCAGCATGATCGGATACAAGGCCGCTGTGCGATCGGCCAAGTGATCAATCCGTGATGCCTTACCCAACCATGCGGCCACACAATCATCATGGTAATAATCTTCAAGCTCCTCCGCTTTGCCATGTTCGATGACATCCCTGACCGCCAGTAATTCAGCTTCTGAAAGCTTTTGTCCTTGCAGCATCAAATCAGCCAGTTCAACATAAAGATCGTCGATGCTACTCGATAAATTCGGCGTTACTGTTGATGTGCGCAATTCCCCGCGTATCGGCTGCAAGGTCGCGACCGCTCGTCGGTAAGCGGCAATCGCCTCGACTCTGGCTCCTTGTTTGGCCAAAATACGCCCCGTTTGCCACTGCCAGCGAAACAAAATGTCGGGTCGGCTGATGGATTGTGCCACGAATTCCGCCCGCCCGGTCAATTCCAGTGCTTCGGCCAAACGGCTTTGGTTCAGGTAGAGAGCCCCGAGATAGCCGTAACCGTAGGCGCGCAAATCATCCAGACTAAGGTTCTCAGCGCTCTTGATCCCTTCAATCAGCGCTTGATAAGACCATTCGGAAGCAGGTTTTATTTGTGTTTTCTCAAAACCGCTTGGTTGCAGAAGATGCCCTATCCCTAATAAAAGCTCCGCCTTTTCACGAGTTTCGGCCAGAGGTTTGATCTGTTCATAAACCGAATGAAGCAAAGCAACGGCACTTTCCCGATGGCCCTGTATAACTTCATTTCTTGCCGCATTGGCATAGGCCCTGGCAGCAATGTTGTGAAGTCTGTTTTCAGCCGCTACCTTCGCGCTTTCCAGATAATCAATCTTCGCGCCATCGAATTGCTCCAGAGCAGATTTAACATTGCCCAGATTAGTGAGTGCTGAAGCCAGCGCAATACTGTTTCCGGATTGGCGAGCTTGCCTGATGGAAGCTTCAAATTTTTCCCGGGCCAAATCGAGCTCTCCGGATTTGAAATAGTCCAGGCCGGTTTGTGCGTTGCGGGTTAACGCACGGAAATCTGATTTATCCAGTTTATCCAATTGTCGGCGCAACGGGGCTTTACTGATGGGCGACGGCTTTTCCGGCTGCGCCGAAACCGCCAAAGCAAGGCCAGGCCGGTATATCAAGAGTAATGAAAGGCCAATAACTATTGCCGAAAAGCTTGTTTGATTAACTCGCATAGACCCTCGCTTACCGGAAATGACCGCCTACTCGTTTAATATTTCTGACTACAGCATGACAATAATAGGTGTTATTCAGTATCTACAAATCGAACGTATAAGGCAAATTCAGGCCTATCGTCACATCTGAACTGTCGCCGTTCAGACCGAAATTCACAAATGGCTCTACGAAAAGCCCTTTCGTCAGGTACGAGGTCAGGCCAAATTGCAGACTGTAAAATTCGCGCGCCGGTAGTGTAAAACCTTCTTGCAAATGACTCCGACTAAAAAATACGCCCGATAGCGAAGTACTGAGCGTTAACGTGTCGTTCAAGGCATAAGCAATACCGGCGGTCGTGTTGAATTGCTCGTCCGCCGTCAATCGAGCGGGCCCGTAGCTTTGGCTGTTGAAAAAGTGACGATAGCCAACATTCAGGAATAACACGGCGGGATCAAAGCTCTTGGTCAATGCCAGACTGCCGCCTACGCCATAGGCTCTTTGATCGGTAGGAATACTGCCGTCGATACTTAAAATGACGCCTGGATAACCTGAACCTTCAGCCAAAGCGGCGTAACGCAGCCCCGTAGTAACAGCGCCCCAGCGTGTTGACGTTTGTGCTTATTTCCTGACTGCCAAAACTCAGCGTTTGCGACTGATGTGACAAGGGTATGCTGCCGAATACCTGAAGATTATTAAATAAGCCATATCGAACGCTGAAATTGGATGAATAAGAATCCGATTTAGACTGCCCCTGAATAACGCTGCTATCCAAAAAATTGACCTGGACGGGTATCAAATCGTTACGATCACTACGGGCATACAGCAAGTCCATTTCCAAGGTCATTTGCCCTGCTTTCAACAATACCGCCTGATCACGCAAGAACACTTCTTCAGCCGTCTTTGTTTTAGGTTTCTCGCCAATGGTTAGCGGCGGTTTTTTATTACTTTTGTCAGCAGGGGCTGTGGTATCCACGCCTCGTCCCGCAGTATTTTCCAATTCAGCTTGAGCCAGCAGCTCCACCGATCTCTTCGAACGGGCCTCAGCAACCGGCTGAGGATCTGGTTTATCCGTGGATTTTTCAACTTCTCTCGTGATCAGCACAGCCCCCACCGGGTCCTTCCCTGCCAACCAGGCCATGACCGCGGTACGGTTGAAGCGCCATTCCCGGCCGAACTTCCGGCCCGGGATCTCCCGGGCGTCAGCCATGCGAATGAGTTCTGCACCGGGTACCCGAAGTAAAGCAGATGCCTCCTGGGCGGTCAACACTTCCGGCGGCGGCGCAATCTCCGCAGCTCCAGCCTGATAAACCATGCCGATTAAAATAGCGGCTAGAATAGAGCAAATAGCGGGGATTTTCCGGTTGTTTTTATTCATGGTCTGGTTACCGTAGGAGTTCTGGAAATCGGGCATAGGGATTGCCAACATTAAGCATTTGGCGGGTGGTCAGTACTTCAGGCTGAGCAACTCCGCGCACCTTGAGCTTCAAGGGATAATCTTCCTGCCAGCCGTGTTTCGCTTCCACGACGAAAATAATCCCTGTGCCTTTTTCGTCCAGCCATTCGTCGAGAAACCGGTAGCCTGGCATGCGTACATTTCCCTGGGACGGGTCGGCCAGAAATACCCGGTCGCCATGGATGCCGCGCAAGACGGCGAAATGCTTGTAACCGCGCGGCTGGATGAATACGATGACGGGGCCCTTGAGTTTGGCCAGATATTCTGGCAGCATGCGAAATCCCGCCGATTTATGCCCCCGCAGCAGCGCCACCTTTTGCAAATCAGCCAGGGAAAAACCCTCCTTTTTTTTCAGCTTCTCCTGGTCTTTCGGCAGAGAATTCATCAATTGCAGCAGAATTTCCGCTTCGGATGCCTTATCGCCCACGCCGTAAGTCAATAAAGTCGCCAAAGCGCCTGCCCCGCAGGAATAATCAAAACCCTGTTTGACGACATTTTCATCGCGCAGGACTTTGACGGATTTTAAAGGTTTGAAGATGCGGGTATTTTGGCCGATATTGATCGTGGTGACGGGCGATTGTCCCGTGCAGCCTGACAAGCCCAGGACGGCGAAAACTGTCGTAATGAGAAATAGGATAAAGCTATTCATAGCATTCCACAGATTATCCATTCAATTAATGTATTGATCAGTATACCCTGCGTTTGTATGCGGGACGTAATTTGCAGCTTGCATCCCTGATATTTCAAAACACCTTAAGCTAAACTTTGCAGCTCATGTAAAGCAGCAAAAAGGTTGCGGACGGGTTTTTACAAAACCCGTCCGGCTTGATATTAATGGGTCCCCAGCATGTGCTCAATTAAAATCATCACCTAGGGTAAAATGCGGAAGCCGCCCCTAGCAAATTATTCAACATCCCAGTTGTTCCTCCTTGCAGAAAACCCTGAAACTGTAAATTTGCGACCTGACCCTGATAGAGGTTGTAGAGAGGAAAGAAGCGGCTATTGAAGACTGCCGGGTTGTAAAATCCATTATATGCCCCGAGAGGTGATGAGTAGGCAACATTAGAAAAGAAAGGATTGTAGTATTTTCCTTCGACCTTATCCATTTCTCCTTGCGACATTGCCTCCGCCGGAATACCTTCCATCGTAGCTAATTCCCCCGCCATCGTCGAACCCATTACCGCCATAGAAATAGCCAGACCTGCAATTAATGATTTAGTTTTCATGATCGTTCTCCAAAATTGTGCAGTTATATGAAATTTGCCTTTGAGGGCGATGTCATTAAATCGAATTTTCGAACTGACGGGTTATGATCTGCATCACAGGCCGATAGATTCTTTTTCTTGCCATCAACCCTGAATTTTCCTTAAAAAATAGATTTCCTTGAAGGCGTGACTATTTACTCATTCATTTCACGAATGACCTATGAGCTGGATCACAAGGGAGATAATTTTTAGGTTGGGAGCGCTGGAGGAGAATACTGTCGACTTAAACAGTCAAAATCCCTGCCAGAGAGTTGTGTGAGGGAAAAATAAAACAAAAAAGCCATTTGATATCTCCTCATCCCGATCTTCTCCCTCTGGAGGAGGGTGAATAGTAAGCGGAGATAAAGGCTAAAAACTTGTATGCATAGATTAGCTCTGATGGAGAAAGAGGCCGTGTTATTAAGTCAACAGCATTGGCATCGGGAAATGAGGGGTTAAACAACCATTTCCCATTGGGCCTATCGTCATTCCGGGGCTCGATGGGCTCAGTTCATGCCATTCGGCACCGGTGATGTTTGCATATTGGTTTTCATGATTCAAATACCTTTGCAATTCAGAACATAGGATGCAGCTCACCTATCCTGTGCCGGACAGGAGTTATAAATGTTTAGAATAGTGATTGATACCCATGTCATTATCGTAGCGATGGGGCGGCTATAAAGTCAGAGTTGTGCAGCGTGGCGGCAAGACAGGATGGATTGTTGGCATGTACATTAGTCAAATTGTTTTTATCAATTTTCCATATAAATTAATAACTTAGGTTTATAGCTTAACTTACCGGCATTGGTTGCAAGGCCCCGTCCAGCTTAAATGCCCGGACTTCCTCTTCATAGTTAACGCTAAACCCAATTGGTCAATAGTAACGGAGCCTTGATTCGCTCGTAATGGCGGTGATTGTTGGTAACCAGGACAGCGGCGGACGACAAGGCATGCGCTGCGATCATCATATCCAATTCACCGATCGGTTGCCCCGTGCTGACCAGTTGATGGCGGATTTCCGCGTACCAGTCGGCCGCCTCTGAATCCCAAGGCAATACGCGAATAATTTTCAGGAACTGGCGCACCGCCAAGTGCAGGCGATGGTCGGCGGGCAAACGTTTGAGGCCGTATTGCAATTCCGCCCGGGTCATGACCGAAATACAGACATCCGACGGCACCAGTTCCGCCAGTTTGACTTCAATGGCAGGCGACCTTCCCTTGATCAGATAGCTTGTGGTGTCAGTATCGAGCATGTGTAGCATCACGAATGGCCTTCCCGGTTTTGCCCAGTAATTTCGTCATCAAAGAGGCCTTGTTCCTGGCGTAGCACATTCATCGGGCGCTCAGCCATAAAATCGGCGGGCGCGTCAATGGCATGCAGCAATTCGAAAAACTCGTGCCAAATTTTGGCTCCCGGCCGGTTTGATAGCACCACATCACCGGTTGCGTCATCCCGCGTCACATAAACCTCATCACTTTCAAAACGGAACTCAACCGGAAGCCGGACGGCTTGACTAGCGCCGTTTTTAAATAATTTCGCAATCCGTGTTTCTTTCATACAACAGCTCCTGGCATCGAAAAAAGTATATCAATAAGTATATACTTTTTCGCAAATCAAGGAATTTCTTAATTCTGTTGACATTTTATCCGAACAAGGCTGAGAATCCCGATGCTCCAGGCGCCGCTGTCGATTGAATTCGGCTAGATTTAGAACGTTCCGGAGTGAACTATGGACAAGAATTAATGCTTTTGATGCTCCCTGAGGAGGATTTGCCTATATCGAATCATAAGGTGCTACAAAAAAGCCTTCACCAGGAGCCGGTGCAACTGTATTGCTGACTTTCATGGCCAGACTGCTCATACCGGCGTTATAAAGCGCTTCGCATTGGGCCTTGAATAAAGTCTAAGGATCAAGGAATTTGGCGATCAGGGTCGCGATTTTGCCAATCATATTGGTGTCGGGCGAAGTGATCACTACTTGCGGGTGTTTTGGCCAAGATTGATTGTGGTGACAGGCGATTGTCCCGTGCAGCCTGACAAGCCCAAGACGGCGAAAACTGTGGTAATGAGAAATAGTATAAAGCTATTCATGGCATTTCACGCAGATTATCCATTCAATTAATCTATTGATCAGTATACCTTGGTTTTTATGCGGGACGGAATTTGCAGCTTGCATCCCTGATATTTCAAAACACCTTAAGCTAAACTTTGCAGCTCATGTAAAGTAGCAAAAAAGTTGCGGACGGGTTTTTACAAAACCCGTCCGGCTTGATATTAATGGGCTAGTATAAAATCGTGTACCTAACCTACATGACTATCCTACTGAAGCCGTTGCTGATAAGTTCCTTGACGGGTTGGGCTGATGTACTCCGTAGGACTGAATAATCGTTGGTTAATAAAACCCTTCGCAGTGCTTCCCATTGATTTACCGTACTGTTGTAAATTTGGTTTGGTTTGACGCTGACCAAGGTAGGCGCCCGTAGTCCATTGCCAAACGTGGCCGAAATTATTTACCCAAAGCCATCCGTAGTTCGGGTTAAATTCAAAAAACTTACCTTCGACCTTATCCATTTCCCCCTGCGACATTGCCTCCGCCGGAATACCTTCCATCGTAGCTAATTCCCCCGCCATCGTGGAACCCATCACCGCCATAGAAATAGCCAGACCTGCAATTAATGATTTAGTTTTCATGATCGTTCTCCAAAATAAGTTAGTTACGTTCGGTTTGCCTTTGAGGGCGATGCCATTAAATCGAATTTCCGGACTGTCCGGTTATGATCTGCATCACCAGCCCATTAAATTTTTTCTTCTTGCTATCAACCCTGAATTTTCCTTAAAAAATAGATTTCTTTGAAGGCGTGACTATTTACTCATTCATTACAAGATTGACCTATGAGCTGGATCACAAGCGAGATAATTTTTTATGGTGAAAACCCAAGCTTATTTCCGGATTTACCTTAAGGATGCTGAAAAGTTGGTGCAAAAAGAAAAAATATTCATTGCACAAATTGATTGCGTCCGTGTCAGGCGAAAAAATGGCCGCACTGATGACCGGGGATTATCTTGCCTTACGTGCCAAGCGCGGTAATCGTGAAGTTTTAAGTCCGTGTTGGATCAAGCCTGTGATGGTAAACCTAGTGAAGGTGATCGGCTGATTTAGGAGGATGAAACCATGCCTCAAAATTAATGCCGTTAAGTTAAGGAAACAGTCCCTTCTCCCTCTGGGAGAAGGCCAGGATAAGGGGGGATTAGAATCAAGCATTTATACCCCTAACTCTCACAGGGGGAAGGGTATTTATAGAGATTTCCTAAAGGCATCCGAAAAATAAAGCGTTGCATCCCAAAATGCGTTCCTCATGATAGCCGTTATTTCCTGATAATAAGCACATCATCGAGATAATCCTGAAAGGCTGTATCGTAAGTAACAATGCACAATGTTTCGTACTTTGACTGGGCGATCAGCAAGCGGTCAAAAGGGTCTTTATGATGAGAACCCAATTCAAACAGGGCTTGAGCATGGTATGGCGTGATATTCAGCCACTGAAAGCCCTGCGCTTCAATGTCTTCGGCAATATGAACAGAAGGCAAAGGCATTTTGCCAAGGCTGTTTTTTATGGCCATTTCCCATACCGAAACGGAACTGACCAGCGCACCTTCGGTCTGAATTCGTTGGATGGCTGGAAGGTCTTTAATCTCCCCCATCAACCAGTCATAAACAATGCAGGTGTCAAGCAGAAGGCGCATCACTCGCCAGCAAACAGACGTTCGACTGCCGCATTAGTTTTAGATGAATTCCATTCGTCGGCATAGGCAACCTTGCCTTGCCAAGCACCGGGAGCGGCTATTTTAGGTGCTGTATATTTGACAATTTTGGCGACTGGCTCGCCGTTGCGCGCGATGATCACTTCTTCATCCCGCTCGGCGGCAACGATCAGGCTGGATAAGCGATTTTTAGCTTCGAGTATATTGACTTGCATAAAGAATCCTTATTGGTTAGCTAATGATAGCCAAGCATAAGCTGTTCAATTATTGTTGTCAACGGGATAACGATTCAGCCATAGAATAGGTTAGGGACATGGGGTGTAATTTTTGGTGTGATTTACAGAAGTCTTGCCTGAATCTGAATCGGGTTCATATGATGCGATAAAGTAGCCTTCTCCGGGGGCAGCGCCCGCCGTGTTACTGACTTTAACCACCAGGCTGCTCAATCCGGCGTTATAACGCGCTTCGCATTGGGCCTTGAATAAAGTCGAAGGATCAAGGAATTTGGCGGTCAGGGTCGCGATTTTGCCAATCATGTTGGTATCGGGCGAAGTGATCACTACTTGCCCATCGACTCCGAATTGGGAAGAGGCGTCCACGATACTGTCAGGCGAGGCGATAAATTGATCGGCAACAATACGGATGTTGCCGCCAGGCCCGCCGAAGGCATTAGCAATGATTTTACTGTTATCAAGAATTACGAAAATTGGATCGATAGTAATATTACCTCCTTTTCCTGTACTGCTTTGTACCGATGCGGTAATGGCACTGTCGATCAGAAAAACCAGGTCACGGGCGCGCACATCGATATTGCCGCCATCAGCTTGAATGGCTTCGGTTTCGATCGTACTGCCGCTTTTTAAATTCAGGTTGTCCACTTCGCGGATGATTATATTGCCTGCTTTTCCAAGGCTGCGAGCTCCGCTAAAAGCGCTTATGGTGCCTTGATTTCTAAGTTCGATTGTTTTTGCCGATACAGAAATATTCCCGGCATCGCCACGACCGATTTGCCCGGCGCTGAAAATGCCACTTCGAAAATTTGGAATGAGAGCGTCATAACCGGAGATGGAAAGAGTGTTAGCCACAGTGGCAAAAATATCGCCGCCCTTACCTGTACCATCCCTATTCCCCTGGATCAGGTTATTTTTCATGGTATTTCCAATACCCGCGAATATTTGTGCGCCATTGCTCAGCGTAAGGTTACCGGCTTTTACGTTAAGTAAACCGGCATCTGCTGTGCCCAGTGTCCGAGTCAGTATCCGGGCGCTACCGTCCATAGTAAGAGCGCCATCCGCCGTTACAGAGACGCTGCCGCCGGGACCTGTATCATTTGTAACGCTAAATATACCTGTTTGGTTTTGATCTTCCCCCATGGGGCCTGAGATATTGATATCGCCATGGGAGATAACCGTCAGCGTTCCGCCCTTGCCAGTACTGTATGTACTGGTATCGATTTGAGCGCCATTGCTCAGCTTTAAACCAGTGGCTTTAATATCTATGCCTCCACTGCTCCCTGCGCCAAAGGTTGAGGCCGCCGTATACGAATTATCCATGACCAGCTCCCCCGCCCTGATAAACACAGCGCCTCCATCACCCCTGCTATTCCTAAAGGTTTCGGCATTAATTAGTGCTCCATTTTTCAAATCCAGGAAGTCGGCCGTTACTTTCAGAAAGCCTGCATTCCCGTCACCGTGAACTTGAGAAAAAAAACCTGAAGCCGAGTCATTTCCACCGATGAGCGATATATTTGTAGCAGCAATATTCAAGTTGCCTCCTTGCCCGCTGCCGTAACTGCTGGTATCGATTTGAGCGCCATTGCTCAGCTTTAAACTGTTGGCTTTAATATCTATGCCCCCGCCGTTCCCGGCGCCAAAGGTTAAGGCCGCCACATACGAATTATCCATGACCAACTCCCCCGCTCTGATAAACACAGCGCCTCCGGCCTCCCCGCTGGTATTAATAGCTGATTTTCTATCCAATACACCTTGAATCTCGATTTTTCCAAGCCGGTCGAAAGATGCTGTGTCTAATCCGTCAGGCTTTATCGTTACTTCACCCGCAGACGCGACGCTGGCAATATTGATTCGTCCTCCCGGGGCTTGAAGGCGAGATTCAACTGGCGTTCCAAGAAATTTACCTCCTGTAATCGTAATGTCCCCGCCAATGACAGAAAGAGTCTTGCCCTCAGGTACTGTGACTCCAGAGCCGCTTCCCTCAAAGTTGATCGGAGCCGGTTGTTTACCTCCCAAAAACCCAAAAGCCTCCGGAGCCGCTGTCGTTAGCACTGGCGCCGAAGCTTGATCGGCACCGAAGATGGAACCGTCTGCGAATTTTAGATAGTTGGCCGTGCTGACATGAAAGGAACCGGTCACATTGATTGAGGCCTGCTCACCGAAAATAACGCCCGCAGGATTAAGGAACCAGAAATTCGCACCTGGAATGAAGGAATTAAATGCGCCGTTAATATTAGAGGGCGTTCCCCCGGTGACCCGTGAAATTACGTTATCGATTATTGCGGGGCTGAAATTGACAACAAAATTGGCACTCTCGGCGGCAGGAATACTGAATTTACTGAAACTGTGAAAAAGATTCGAGCCAACAATTCGGCCATCGCTGCTATCAATAAAATGGTCGTTCCCGAAACGGGCAGCGTCACGAACTACATTCGGCCCTATGGTTCCGTCAAATTGGATCTCAGCACGACAGATATCTGCTGTAAAACAGGCAGCGAGAAAGTATCCTGTAAATCGGAAAATTGACACGAGTCTGCTAGGTACCTTGACCATTATTTTCACCCACCTAAAAATCTTTCAAAAAAATTGCCCACTCACCTTAAAATGAAACCCATAATCCTGCGGATCATTATCCGGATTATTGACGTTAATCAGTCCTTTCCCCCAATAAACATGGCTATGGAGGCGCCGGTCCGGTTCCCAGATGACGCCCAGGCCAATGCTGACGAGCAAATCTTGGGAGTTAGCCGTATTATCGTCGGTATTCCAGGCTCCACCTACATCGGCGAACGGCGCGACAAAGAATTTGTTCGGGCCGAAAAAATTGTTGAACAGCGGCTGGCGGTATTCCAGCGATGACGAAAAGCCCCAGTCGCGCACGATCTGATTTTCCCGGTAACCGCGCACGCTGTTGGCCCCGCCGATCTGGAATTTTTCCAGCGGCAGCAAAGGATCGTCAGTCAGTTGCACATCGGCGCGCCAGATGATTTGGCCTGATCTTACATGCCGCGCCCATTGCAGTTGCCCCAGCCAGGAGAAAAAACGGCCATCGGGCGCATGTTGATTGATCGTCGCGTCCAGCGCATCGATGCCGATGTTAAAGATCGAGCGGACCGCGAACACTTGTTCGGTGCTGCGATGCAGCCATTCCTGGCCGATACGGATGACCGTAACACTGCTTTCGCCATTCTGTACACCGGGTGAAAACGAAAACGGCAGGCCGAGCAGAAAAGTATTGCTGCGCCGTCGTTCCAGGGTAACCGTTCCTGAGAGGCTTTGTCCGGGTAAGCGGTAGAAAGGATGGCTTAGGCTGACCCCATAGGATTCGCTATTGCTGGTAACGTCGATTTAATTGAAAGGTACTTCGACAATGTCGGAGTCATAATGTGAATACCAGGCATGAAGGGTGGTGTCATAGCGGTTAACGGGCAGCCAGTAATCCAAACCGTAACCGGTCAAGCCTTCGGCAAAGCGACCCTGGGCGCTGAAAACATCGCCATGACCGGTCAGGTTGCGGTGCGCAGCATAGGCCGTGCCCTGATAACTGCCGATGCTGGGGGCGATCTGATTGTCGAAGACCAGTCCGAGCTGGTAAGGCGCTTTTTCTTTAAGCAGGGTTTTGAGGATCGCCAGCCCCGGTTGCGCTCCGGGTCGAAGGTCCGCATTAATACGCTCGATGAGCGGATTTTCCAGCAATAACTGGAGGTTTTCCTGTAAACGGTTAATTTGAAGCGGATATTGGGCTCCCAGTCCGATACGATCTTTCAGGTAACTTTCACGAAAATGCTGCCTGCCTTCAATTTCGATGCGCTCCAATCGGCCCTCTATGAGACGTATGTCGATAATGCCGTCTTTGACGTTCTGATCCGGAATCACCGCGCCCGAGTTGATGTAACCACGGTCGACATAGTAGCGCGTCAGCTCGTACCTAAGCTGCTGCAACTCCTGATTGGAAATGTGACGGTTTTTATAGGGGGACGTTAACCGTTCCAGATCGGATGGAGGAAAAATCGTGTTGCCCTGCAGTCGTATCATGCGGCAATAGACCCGAAGCCGATGGGAGAGCGGCTGACTTTCAGGACTGGGAGAAGGCAGCGCTGGAAGCTGAAAAACAGGGAGATTCTTGTCTTCGGGGGGCAGAGGCCGATCACTGCGATTTCTCTCCAGAAGATCGCTGCCTAGCGATCTTGCATGGCCCGAGGAAGTCCCTACCGGTTGCGCGAATACGGACGTATTCAGCAACGCTACAGTCAGCCAGGTTGCCAGTGGCCATTTGAGAGTATGAGCGGGCATAATGGACAGGTGAGCTCCTTATTTTGAATTGTTAGCCCGGCTTCCTGTAGGCGCTTATTTAGCCTGGTTACAACGAGTTATTATAGGGTTATGAATTTATCGTATACTTTTGGTTTCAGCAATTATTTTTCCATGATATAGGCCAAGCAAAACAACTGGGTATGACTGGCGTGCACTAGTACTCTATCGTAGCGATTTAGTGCAGCCATAGCCCGGTTAAAATTATAATTCCAGGAAAAACCTGAAGGGTATGCCCGACTATGCAGAAACAACTTCATATTAACAAGCGTGAAATTTTATCGCGGCATTTTCTTTTTCGGCAATTAATGCCTACGGAAATTGATCATATCCTGGCTCTTGCCGTGGAACGTCATTTTCAAAATGGGCAATCGCTTTTTATCAAAGGCGATGAAGGCTCCAGCATGATGATTGTGATCGAAGGCAAGGTGATCATCAGCGCGACTTCTGAAGATGGAAAGGAAATTACACTCAACTATATCGGACCGGGCGGGATACTGGGGGAAATTGCATTACTCGATGGCAAGTGCCGTTCCGCCAATGCCACGGCGGTGGGGGCGTGTACAGTGATTTATATCCACCGTTCGGAATTCATCCCTTTTCTCAGATTGAATTCGGATGTGGCTATACAGCTCCTGATGGTGCTTTGCGAGAAGCTCAGGAATACCAGTGATATGCTGGAAAACGTCGGGCTATTGTCAGTACCCGCGCGTCTGGCTAAGTTGATTGTCAAACTGGCAACGAGCAATAATGCGCCTATTAGTCCCGGTTGCACCCTTCGATTGAATTTATCGCAGCAGAAGATGGGCAATCTGATCGGCGCTTCACGGGAAACCGTCAACCGAACCTTGGCCCAATGGCAAATGGACGGCTTGATCTGCCTGCAACAACAACAGCTCACCCTCATCAAGCCCAAGGAGTTGATCTGGCTTTCGGAAACCGTGCTTTAAACCGAGACATGAAAATGAGCACTGACGCATCGGGCATCCCGATTTATGCTTATTTTTTTATTGGGATTGTGGCTTTTCTGGCTGTCATACCGCTTAATTATCTAGGGGGATTTTTCCAAAACCTGGAACTGTCAGCTTATGACCGGATGCTAAGTCTCCAATCGGCAGCTCCCTATAATCCTCCCATTACCCTGATTACCATCACTGACGACGATCTTATCCGACTGCAGCGCAGCGCTATACCCGACGGCACATTGTTCGATATTCTGATTAAACTCATCGCATATCATCCTCGCGCTATCGGGGTGGATCTTTATCGAGACATACCGCTTCCACCCCATACTGACAAACTGGAAGAGCTGTTGAAAGAACACAGCGAAATTATCGTTGCACGAAAATATGGCGATGCGGCGTCAGGCGGCATATCTCCGCCCGCTTATCTGCTCAATCCGGATCAGGCCGGCTGCACCGACTTGCCTATTGATAGTGACAACAGCATAAGACGAGCATTGATTTATCTCGGGGATAATGAAATTTGCTATAGTCTGGGTTACCTGCTCGCCTTACGCTATCTGGCATATGAAGGTATATCTGCATTAGGTGATGCCGACCAGCCGGATAGCCTGCGTTTGGGCAGAAGCAGTCTGCCTCGTTTACGGTCCAACGATGGCGGTTATCAGAATATGGATGACAAGGGCTACCAAATTTTGCTCGATTTCCAGTATCAACCCACGGCATTCCCCACTTATTCCCTGGGTGACGCTTTGGATAACCGCATGGCAGCTGCCGATCTAGAAGGTAAAATTGTTCTTATTGGCTCCGTTGCCGAAAGTAGCAGGGACTTTTTTTCCATTCCGGGCTTGTCTCAGGATGCTATCAGTCAAAAAACAGCGGGCGTTAAAATGCACGGGTTGTTAGCCGATCAGTTAGTGAGAGCTGCTCTTTATGGACATCAACCTTTCCGGACAGTCCCTGAATGGCTGGAATGGTTATGGATTTGGTTTTGCTGTATGGCGGGTGTTCTAATCGGCCGCCGCCAATACCCTTTGCAATTTTTCGTTCTGGTTCAGGCGTTAGGGCTTGTTGGTGGGGCCGGTACGGTTTATAGCCTGTTCCGCACCGGTATCTGGATACCAATGGTACCCTCCTCTTTGGGCTGGCTTTTCTCCACAACCTTCACAACTGCCTGGCTCGCCCATCGCGAACATCAGCAGCGGGATGCTTTGATGAGCCTTTTCGCTCGTCATGTCAGTAGCCCTATCGCCAACGAAATATGGCAGCATCGAGGAGAAATTTTAAAAGATGGAATACTAACACCGCAACGGATGACGGCTACGGTGTTTTTTTCCGATCTTGTCAATTTCACTCATATTGCCGAAAACTTGGATCCCAAAATTTTTATCGTCTGGATCAACGAATATCTTGATGCCATGACATCAATCATTAGCAGCCATGATGGAGTGATTATCCGCTTCATGGGCGATGGCATTATGGCCGCATTTGGCGTTCCCCTGCCACGGACAAGCGCTGCTTTGATAACGTCGGATGCGACTCGCGCGGTATCCTGTGCATTGGCCATTCAGGATAAGCTGATCCACTTGAATCAAAATTGGGCAGCGAGAAACCTTCCTGTCGTTACCATGCGCATCGGTCTTAATACCGGACCTTTGCTCGCAGGTAGTTTAGGCAATAAGGAACGTCTGGAATACACCATACATGGGGATACGGTAAACACCGCCGCACGCTTGGAAAGCTATGATAAAGAAGGCTTGGCAGCCGACTATTTTGTATCGCCGTGCCGTATCCTGATCAGCGCAACCACGGAACAGCACTTGAGTCCGGCGTTTTACCGCACCTCGCTTGGAAGCGTTGCTCTAAAGGGGAAAAACAAATGCATAGAAGTTTTTCGCTTGGAGTCTTGACTGCCTAATTAATGTTAGGCCCTGAGCTTGTGTAGCTCGACAAGTGTCTGTTTTTATAACACATTAATTGTAAAGCTTGATCATCTTTAATGGCCTTGGGGTTTGCTGTGCCAATACATAGCAAAAGGCAGCAAAATATTTTAAACGGCAATACCTACGTGTAGTGGCTCGCGTTTTAAAATGGCCGGCCTTGGCATAACGGACTAGCGGGAGCATTTAAACGGAAACCTGCGGTTTCACAAAACAGAAAACTATAGGGTAATAAAAAACCATAAGCCGAGATTCCCATGATCAGCAATAGCTTGTCTGACTACTGCCCGAGCGGTGTAGGAGTATCTTATTAATTAGCCTTAAAATTAAACCATAACCGTAAGTTTCTGCACCGATGCTCCCGCTAGTCCTTAAAGCTGGTTTTTCTGGCTCTCCCTGTAAGCTTTCAAACTGCTTTGATAACGCCTCTCCGCCCGGTCGTTGGCTTTGTTCGCTATGCGCTTCAATGGTTGCAAGTCCTGGCTGTCCAGTGGTTCACGTAATGTCCGGCTGTACAGGTGCGCCGCAAATTGCGCCGCTTGCGCTTCAAGTGTATCGAGCTTGTGTTGTTCTTCATTGGTTATGGCTTGGCCTTTTTGTCGATCTCGTGCGTTTGGTTTTTTGACAGGTCAAAAGTTATCCCCAACCTGGCTTTGATTTTATGAGACGGTTAAAAGAAGGATATAAATAAGGTTAAAAGGATAAGGACTTTTTGTTGACTTTTTTCATTAACTAACTCAATTATTTAAGTCGTATTTTTGACCGCGACTCGCCCCCTATAACTACCGTCTGCACACTCTAATACCACAACATACCACTACCCCCCTATAACTACCGCTTTTTATAAGAGCTGTGGGCTGCCAATATCGTGCTGACGTGGCCGAAAGGTGACACTGACCTCAACATCTTCGTCAAGTTTACCGAGAATGCCAATCATGCGGTCGAGCGTGAACCGGCGAAGCTGGGCGTTGCGGATACGGGAAAATTCGGAGTGTGAAACTCCCGTCTGCTTTTCCGCTTCGCGGCTCGTGAGGCTGCGATCATCAAGGATACTGATGATTTTTGCCGCAATAATGGCGCGGGCTTGTTCAAGTCCAGCGTTTGGATGTCCGAAGTCGGTAAAGACGTTGCCGCTGCCGCGCACTAATTCCATATCGTCGTTTTTCATTTTAATGCCTCCCTCAAGTTCTTGAGTCGATCACGGATAAGGTCAACCTCCATTTGTGGGGTTTTGATCCCTGACTTTGATTTCTTCTGAAAGGCGTGGATGACCCATATTTCCGCACCTGTTTTGACGGCGTAGAGCGCCCGGAATGCATCCCCGCGATATTTGAGCGCAATCTCGAACACGCCGCCGTCAACCCCCTTGAACGGCTTCGCCTTGTCCGATTTGCCGCCCTCGGCGGCAAATCGTCAGTGCGTCAAGGATGTCGCTCTGCACGGCTTCGGAAAATTCCTCCAAGCCTTTACGCGCCGCCTTGAGCCACGAAATGGGTCGGGTATTTCTCATCAGGCGTATGTTGGCAAATCTGTCAACAGTTTGCAAGCGGAAATTTACCTTTCTCTATATATTTGAAGGTATAGAAACCGTCTAACACCGAAGGTTTTATAGATAGGAGCGCCTGTTAATTCTTCAAAGCCCTGTAAAGCGTTGCCTTATGCACATTCAAGAGCGCGGCCACGTCCTGCGCCCGTTCGCCTGTGTCGATCTGCTGCCGTGCGTGTTTGATCTGGGCGGGGGTGAGTTTCGGTTTGCGGCCAAACTTAATGCCGCGCTTTTGGGCTTCTTTCACTCCGGCGCAAGTGCGCTCCTGTGATTTTTCTAAATCGCTGTCAACGGATTGTCAAAGCCGATGTCACCGGTAAGCTTGGGCTTCCCTTAGTTGCTGTCAGCAGGTGTGATATAGGTGCCGATTGCGCGGTATAAAGTAGCATGATGGCAGTTGAGCATGCGGGCAACTTCTCGCACGGAAGTTCCCTCCGAACTGAGACGGTGACCGAGTGCTATTTGTTCAGCGCTGAGTTTTGGCGGCCTTCCGAATCGTATGCCCTTGCTTTTGGCAGCAAGTCTACCAGCAGTAGTCCGTTCAGCAATAAGCGAACGCTCAAATTCAGCAATCCCGGAAAAGACAGTCAAGACCATCTTACCTGAAGGTGAGGTCGTATCTGCCCAAGGTTCGCCAAGTGACCGTAAGCCAACACCGGCACGATTTAGAATCTCCGCCAACTCCAACAGATCCCGCGTCGCAAGGGCCAGCCTATCCAGACGGGTCGCCACGAGCACATCGCCTTCACGCATATGATCGAGCAACTTATTTAATTCCGGTCTTGCACGTTTGGCTCCGGATATTTTTTCTTCGTAGATACGTTGGCAACCAGCAGCGCGAAGCGCCGAACGCTGGTTGTCGAGGTGCTGGTCATCGGTCGATACACGGGTATAACCTATCAACATCGTATAACTCCAAAAGAATGTCGCAAAAATGTATCATAAATGAAGGCTTTTGCACCATAGTTTTGCGACACGGTAAAGCTTGATTCTGCCTATGCCTATTTTGTTGTCGCAAAACTTACCCTTTGCACAACAAAAGTCTGGCCGGACAAAGTAAATAAAGTTGCTTTAATTAACCTGTCGGGCGATCTTGAGGAGAGGGTCCGGGTTATCTTCACCCGGTATGCTTCAGCCATCGGCAAAAGCCATCTCAATTGCCTTCATAACATCACTGGGAACCACTTGGTGAATCATGTGGCCGACTTCTGGCTTGAGCACTAATTTGCTGTGGGGAATCTCTTCATGCAACCGCTCCGAATGCAGTTTTGAAAGCGCAAGCAAGTCGCCTGAACCCGCCATAATGATAATCGGCATCTGCAGTTCTTTATACCGGTTTCCAAGGCGGCTGGCTTCAGGGATCATCATCACGCCATCGCTGGCGCTTGCCCGCAGCTGGGAAGGCCGCATAGTCATCCAGACAGGAAACGCGCGTTTGAAATGCGCTGGCTCACTGGAAGGGCTGAAGAGTTTGCGTACTGCCAGCGGCCAGACAAGCCGTCCAACAATGGGCGAAATAGTGTACCGGATAAACTGGCCAAGCAAAGGGATTGCCATGGGTGCGGATAACACAACATCCAGCCGAGGCATGGGATAGTAATAACCCGATAGCAATACTAGGCTGCGTACATAGTCGGGCTGCTCAAGGGCCATCGACAAGGCGACTAGCGTACCCCAGGAGTGCCCCACAACAACCGGCTGTTCCACACCCAGTAAGACTAATGCCCTGTGCAGCAACTGTGCCTGTGCCGTTGCATCCCACCTTCGATTATTTGGACGCTCGCTATAACCATAACCTGGGCGATCAAAGACGATAACCCTGTTCGTTTTTGCGGCACGTCCAATTAGCGTACTGATTTCATAATCCTCCGCCATGGTGCCATTGCCATGGATGAGAACCAGAGGTTCGCCGGCCCCCTCATCGAAGTAATGCAGTCGCACGCCATCGACTTCGATAAACTTGCCTTGGGGGGGGTGCTCCTGCTCCACCTGTTTAGTCTTGTATTTCACGACTATGGCCATTGCTGACAAGGCAAGACAAGTAGTAATCAGTATGGGGGCGCGCTTCTGTGCGGCTTGTTTAACTTTCTGGACGTAATGATGAGATTCATAGTTCATTGCATGCTCCAAGGGTGAGATGTTGTGGCGAGAAGGCGTCACAAAAGAAGTAAGCGAACAGTAGAATATAGTGCGCTGCACTGTCACGTCAGTATACGAGTTACTAGCATTGCAAAAAGCTTGTGATGTGTCAACGCTTTTCCGGACACATGGTTAAGCAGCTTTTTGCTGCAATTCGTAGTCTACGTGTAGCAACCCGCAATTAAAACCCGTAAACCAGCAATCAGCGCAATTTTTGACCGGAATTAACTCAACTGACGCGACACCCCTGCTTAGGTTATCTGTAAATGAGCTTGCACTTATCCGCTTCGGCTTGCATTCCATTATCGCGGACTCAATTAAAATGAGAATATAAAATCTCTCTGATCTCGTCTCATTAGGGTTTAGGCTTTCGAGCAGAAACGTCTCATAAACTTAAATTTAACCCTATTGATAAACTAAATTTGTCTCAATCGCTGTGTCTCGCATGAGTGTACTTTAATGGTACGCTGGCGGCACCCGGCCTAAAAGAGACGATCAAGAATTTCCAGGGAATGGCGGGTAAAAGCCAGAAAGCAGCCATTCAACGATCAAGCTCACCTGCCGCCATGGAGCCTGGCGGAATTGCGGTCAGGTGCAGCGCTTTGTTACCCGGTCCTCCTTTTCGCTTATGAGTTGATCAAGCCATAGGACTATCTCCTCTGCCTCATCTGAAAACTTCCTGGCAAACAGAATTTCCCCTGTGCCATATAAATCGTCCAACGTCATAGATGCAGTGGCCGTCAAGAACTCAAGGTGTATTTTCGTTAAGTATGCCGGATTCGCTCCACCACCACTCCAATCTGCATAAGTCAGGTTCCGCTGCGTTCTTGCCTTGTAAGGCGAGTTACCTATGATCGTTTGGAAGAACGACTCATCAGGACAAACTGTGTGCTTAAAGAAGTTCACTACTTGGGGTTTGTTGTCCACGAAGCTCTGGATATATTCACAGGCTTCACGCGATAGCGCCCACCACTCGCTTCCGCCATGCGGAACGAGGTTCCGAAGATGTGATTTGTAGTCCCGATCCACCGAGCTGACCCCAGTAGTGACTAGCAGCTTTCGCATAATCCTGGCTATCTGTGAGTCGCCCGGAGATGGCTTGTAGGTGGTAAGTCGAGAGATTGGTTTTCCTACTGCTTCGCAGGGCATCTGGACTATGTTTATAAATTCTTTACCCCTGTTGCTTGCGAAGAAACTCTCGATATACGACACGGGCTGTAGTGGATAATCGGTACCACTAAGAAGTACAAAATAGTCAAAGCGACGCTGTTCAGCGAGAGCCAGGCGAAGAAGAATGAGGATAGCCTCAACTTGCGAGAAATCACCCCAATAAACGGGGATTCTTTCTTGAGAGACGTAGACGTTCTCCCCCGTTGAGGTTCGAAAAATCACCCAGGCTCGACTTACGGTCGATGTGAATAAAGAAGGCGGACAAGCTAGAGGAGAGGGCTCTAATCAGCCGTTGCAAATGCTTGGGATTGTTGTGAGCGAGAATGAGATAAGCGATTTTCACCTTAATCCTCCTTTGCCGGCAAACAAATTACTATCTGGGCCTGTAATTTACACTTGAACTGTCTGGGTTGCCAACTAAAGTATAGTGAAAAAGACGAAGAACTTGATTTACCAGGCGGGATAGCCTGCACAATTTTCACGATAAACAGGTCTGGATAACTTCACTACCTGTCTTGGCAACTGACTTGCCCAAGCAACTCAGCAGCTGGCCGCTATACGGCTAATTATTGCCATTCAAAAAAGCCGAGCGAAAGACTGCGAGGGATCGGGAGAGAACCCTAGACCTGTAATGTAAGCAACCTGGCTCATAGAAATATCGTCACATTGGTTTATCGGCTATTGCACATTTTCGCACGAATCCTTACGCCTAGCCGAATAGCCTGTATTTTCTTATTTGCACACAATGTGAGCCCTGAGCGATGTTTGCAGGCTATTGGCAAATAATGTGGGCCCACTGGCATTTAATTCGGGTCGAAGGTGTCGGCTATTCGCAAATAATTCGGGCCGAAAATGCCGATGTTTGCAAGCCGCTTCAGGTATGGGAGCTCAACGGTTATTTGCCAATCGACACGCGAAAATAGCATGGTTCGGCAAAACGGATAAATACTTTTTTGATCTGGATACAGTACGCGAACCTTTCGATGAGGTAATTAAAAAAGCCTACATGAAGGATAAAAGGCTTTGTCCAGAAAGCGTTGAAAAAGGGCAGTAATTCAACACATGTATGGCAAATGCCTCGCCTAAGGTCATTCAAAAGAACGCGCTGGACACCCAACACAAAAGCCGAGAGTGTTTATTCGACGATTGATTAAGGCATTATCATTTCCCGGTTCTACTGTTTTAGATTTTATCGCTGGCAGTGATGTAAGAACACGAGTAGCAATTGACGAGAAACGTCATAGTATTGCCTCCGATTTGTCACCTACTTGCACGAATATCTAGAGCAACAGCTAAAGGATATAAACAAGGGCGCATATTGCCACTGATGACAATTAATCCCCGATGCGCTAACATGCGCCAAGCAAAAATCGCCCAAGAGAATTGAATCCCTCCCCGCCTGCCTGACTCAGCGTGACAGTCAATACACTCGGATTTGTCCTCGCTTACCTTTAGGTACGACTACAATCCCGGATGGGCTAATAGGATAGCGTTGCCGATCAGTTGTGGGGTCATAGCCGATTACAGTGGCCGGTTCGATGAGATTATATCGGCCAATGATGGCATTGCGAAGGCGGGAGCCACTGCCTATGAAGCTGTAGTCCATGATGATGCAATCTTCAATATCGACGTCGCACTCGATCATTACCTCATACCGGATCACCGAATTACGAATATTGCCCCCATTAATAATACTTCCTCCACCAATAATGCAGTTTCGAATTTCGCCGCTAATAATCCTGGCTTCCGGCCCGAAATAGTGATCAGAATAAATGGGCCAATCGGGATTGAAGGTATCGAACCGCGGCTCCAGTCCAAGCATGTCCATATGGGCTGCATGATAGACATCAATGTTGCCAATATCGCGCCAATAAGAAGGTTCTTCATAAGTTTTGACGCCTGGTATTCGGTTGGAGGTGAAAGCATAAGTAAGTGTAGACCTTGTGCGTACGAATCAGTCTGGGTAGTACATCATGGCCGAAATCTTTTTCTCCTCGAGCATGAGCTTCCTTCAAAGCATCAATGAGCACCTGGGTCTTAAACAGGTAATTACCCATGGAGGAAAAACAATGTTGCGGATCGCCAGGAATAGGCTTGGGTTGCGCGGGTTTTTCCTGAAAATCAATGATTCGGAACGAACTATCAGGAGTGATGATGCCAAAGTTATGACCCTGATTCAATGGCACAGGCAAGGCTGCCACCGTCATATCGGCCTCATGGTCCAAATGAAACTGAACCATTTGGTTAATGTCCATGCGATAGATATGATCGGCACCAAAGACTGCCACTATGTCGGGGCGGTGATGTTCTATCAACCCCAGGTTCTGGTAGACGGCGTCAGCAGTGCCCTGGAACCATTCCGGGCCACCGCGCATTTGGGCAGGCACGACAGTTACGAAGTGGTCCGCAATGATATTCGAAACCGACCATGCCCGTCGTATGTGCTCGATCAGTGATTGGGATTTGTACTGAACCAGCAAATAGATCGATTGGATTTCGGGGTTAACCAGATTGCTGAGCACAAAATCGACGATGCGGTAACGTCCGCCGAAGGGAACTGCTGGCTTTGAACGCTCTGCCGGTCGCTCCCGGCGAAGTTAAGGCTGCGCGCGTGTCAGTATCCATGCTGGACTACATCCCAGACTTGTAACACTCCACTGGGGAACAAGCTCATCATTAACATCAGAGCTAGGCCAACGTTGATGCCCCAAAATCCGACCTTAACGTATTTCTCGATGTCGACCCAGCGTGTATCGGTGCTGGTCTGGCGCAAAACGAAGACCATCAGCGCCAGCGCCAGCATACCGAATACGCCCATCATAGCGGCATGACCATGGTTGGGGGTTAGTTGGGTACCGGCTTCATAGTAGCTGACGATAGGCAAGTTGATTAGAAAGCCGAAAATGCCTGCGCCGACGAAGTTCCAGAAGCCGACAGCCATCAAAAAGTAGAACGTCCATTTATGCGGTATGGCGACTGATTTGCCACAAACATCGCAGTCTGCACGTGTAGTGCGGACAAAATCCCAGGCGTCCAGGGTTAGTAGTGTCAGCGGCACCACTTCCAGCACCGAGACCATGGCCGACAATGCCATGTTGACGCTGCTCTGTCCAGTAAAATACCAGTGATGGCCAGTGCCGATCACGCCACCGGCGAAATACAGGATGGCATCGAGGTAAATCACTCGAAGCGCAACGTTGCGCTGGGTAAGACCCAGTTGATAAAACATCAGCGCCACCATGGTGGTTGCAAAGAATTCAAAGAAACCTTCGACCCATAAATGAATGATCCAAAAGCGCTAGGTATCGACCACGGTGAAATTGGTCTTGGCGCCGAAGAAGAGTGCCGGAATGTAGAACACCGGAATCGCCAGGGAAGCCAGCAGGAACAGACTGACCAGAAGCTTCGTTGAGGGCTCACTTAATATATGTGGCTGCACCAGCTTCACTAATATCGCAAACCACACCAGTAGACCGACGATAAGCAGGTACTGCCACAGACGGCCGAGTTCCAGGTATTCCCAGCGCTGGTTGCCAAGCCAGAACCACCATTGACCCAGCATTTGCGAGATACCCGCCCATTCCCCTAACAGGCTGCCGCCTATAACCACGATGAAAGCACCGAACAGTAGATGAACCCAGCCCGCGAACCAGCCTGGTTCATCCTTGCGCAGCGAACGGCCGAGAAACAAGGCCGCGGCAACATAGGCGGTAGCGATCCAAAAAACCGCCGTTTGCAGATGCCAGGTGCGCATCAGATTGCTGGGAAATAGTCCCTCTAGTTGGAAGCCGTAAAAACTGCCCGGATCCGCTCGATAGTGCGCCACCGCGCCCCCCACCAAAGTCTGCATAAGAAATAGTAGCGCCATCACCACGAAGAATTTCACCAGTGCTAGCTGGCCGGCGCTGGCTTGACCAGGCAACAGATGAGGGTGCACATGCTGCCTGGTGCTAATCCAGCCAAGGTAATCGAACTTGCCGAACATTAACAGTACGATTGCAATACCTGCCAGCAGCACGATAAGACTCAGCGCACTCCACAACAGTGCGCCGGGTATCGGCGTATTACCAACGCTGGGGTCGTATGGAAAATTGTTGGTGTAGGAGTAATTTTCACCGGGACGGTTGGTCATCGAGGCCCACGCCGTCCATGTGATGAATGCGGTAAACTGGTGCAATTCAGTCGGATCGCTGATCAGTCCGCGCTAGAGTCCGCCATTACGTGCGGGGGTTCCCTTGTTTTCAGTACAATAATGCACGGTTGATAGATAACCCCCCTGTATCCTTAGAAAGAGCGTTCCTGTAGCTCATAGATTGCCGGTTTCGTTTGAGCAATAGTGATGTTTTCGGCGC
>NZ_CADCXN010000093.1 GCF_902806695.1 Candidatus Methylobacter favarea
GCGCCGGATCAAACACGCCAGATCGGTGCCTTGCGCGCCGTCAAAGGTATGCAGTTCATCAACCACTAAAAATTTGAGCGTTTCTTCCGTGTTTTGCGCCCAAAGGGAATGATCCCTGGAGCGGATCAATAAAAAATCCAGCATCTTGTAGTTGGTCAGCAAAATATCCGGCGGATTGTTTCTGAGCGTTTCCTTATCGGAAATGAGATGCTCGCGGTCCATGAAGGCAGCGGCATTTTTTACCTGATCGCCGATATAAATACCGGCCGTCACTTTGCCTTTCAGCGCCGGATTATCATAAATGGCTTTGGCCAGGCGCCCGGCCTGGTCAGACGCCAGCGCATTCATCGGATAAATCAGCAGGGCCTTAATGCCCCGTTTATGCCGTTGCTGATAACAATACTCAAGGATGGGCAGCTGAAAACACTCGGTCTTTCCAGATCCTGTGCCGGTAGCCACCAATGTCGATTTAAATTCGACGCCAATGCGCTTGAAAGCCATTTCCTGATGTTTATGCGGCGGAAAACCCAGCGGCGCATTGGGAAAGAAGCCGGCTTTTCCCGAACCTTTTTCAAACGGCAATTTAATCGAAAGATAAGGCCCTGTGGCCAACAAACCCGGCGTCGTTAAAAAGCGCTCCAGCAAGCCGTCAAAAAACGGTGTCGTCGTTTCAAAACTTAAACGCAGATAATCACTGACGGCTTGCTGTAATTGTTGGGCTAAAACGCTGGGGTTCATGCGCGGCCTTTTTCAATTGAGCAATTACAACGGCTGAAATGCGATAACCAGCCTGATTGAGTTCAGCGATTAAGGTCTCAGCATCAGCAATCAATCCTTTTCGTTGCGCGTCAAACAACAGCGCGGCCGTGCCGACAATGATCAATTGCTTGCGCAAGGCCTGTTTATGCGCCAACGCATCATCCATAATCAACAAGGTTTTGTTGGCTGTTTGTAAGGCTAACTCAATGCTGGTCTGCTCACCGAATCCCAGACTTCTTGATAAAGGGTGCGTAAAAACCGGATTATCGACACACTTTAACCAACCCGATTCTAAAGCCTGTTTGATCAGGACCGCATCGGTGGATTGACTGCGCAAACACTTTGAGGCGGATCAGCTCGCCCTTCGAGGTGATGATCACAGGCAGCTTGAAGCCATAGAATCAGCCCATTGAGATCTTGCCGCGCTGAGCGAGCCCCTTGAAGACTTGGTGGCGCCGAATGCGCCGATTGTCCCAGACAGCCAGCGTGGCAGCATCGGCGATAGAGATGCCGTAGCACTCGCTCTTCAGCAGAGTGAACAAAACGGACAGAGACGCCGTGCAGCAGGGTAAGAGCTTCACCCCTCGTGGGTAGCGGGGAAGGCGGAGAATTCAGCGCGTAGATGGCGGCAGAGATAGCACAGGTAGTAACTCCTGAACTGGCGGAAGCGCAATTGATGGAACAAAATAGCGAGCGGTCATCAACTCCGCGAGGCTCAAGGCACTGGGCTGCTGCCTCTGTTTCGCTCCGAGCGCTAACAGATGGCGTTTTCATCCCGGTTCAAACACCCGGCAAAATCGTCGAGCAGACAGTAAAGTTCAGTTAAACTGTTCATAAGCTTCCCGATCCTGTCTAGATTTGTTTGCCAACACAGAATCTTACGCGAAAAAGGATGCGCTCGCTCTCGATTTTCTTATCCCGAACTCAGGTTAATTAATAAGGAAGCCGGGCCAATATACCCAGCGGTCGAAGCGGGCCAGGCCTAGGTAAAAATGTAGGTTGGCGAATTGATTATCAAGTAATCAGCTCAACGCTAAAAGATAAAATAACCGCTACATTCACCTATTAAGATGTACGTTGCTCCGATCATGCTCCTCTTATTGTGGATTATGACTATACACTTTAGACAACTCTTGATGGCGCATTAATAAATACACCAGCACTATGGCTGGCAAACCTGCTGATGCTGCATAAATAAAAAATACCAGATAGCCGTAACTGTCCACAACCATGCCGGAAAAGCCTCCTAACAACTGGGCGGGCAAGGTCATTAAGGAGCTGAACAGAGCATATTGCGTGGCCGTGTAAGCGGTGCTTGTCAAGCTGGAAAGATAAGCAATGAAAACCGATGTCGCTATGCCGCCGCTTAAATTATCTGCGCTTACTACACCTGCCAGTAACAGCAGATTTGGTTCGCTCACCGCCAAAACCGCAAACAGAAGATTGGTTGCCGCCACCATTACCGCTCCCACTAGTAACGGGTGCATAATCCCGTACCGGACGACCATCATGCCGCCCAACGCAGCGCCGGCGATAGTCATGAGAAAACCAAAAATCTTGCTGACCTCGGCAATTTCTTTTTTACTGAACCCCAAATCCAGATAAAATGGATTTGCCATCACTCCCATAGTGATGTCGCTCATTTTATACAGGGCAATAAGCAGCAAAATCAGTAAACCTATTCTGCCGTTGCGATTAAAAAATTCAATAAACGGACTCAAAACCGCCCGGGAGAAAGCCGCCAGAAAACGTTGTAAGGCCGTTTGCCGCCTGGCTACGCCCAACATAGCTTCAAGCTTGCTTTCAAGGGCTCCGGCTTCTTTAATATCATTATGGTCTGGCTCATTAATAAAGAAGGTAGTCAGCACGCCTACACCCATAGCCATGGCCATGGCAAAATAAGCAAATCTCCAGCTCGAATAATCGGCAATATAAAAAACACCGGCGCCAGCGACTAACAGGGCAATGCGATAGCCAAACACATAGGTTGCCGCCATAGCGCCTTGATATTCAGCCCCGACGGTCTCGACCCGATAAGCATCAATTACAACATCCTGCGTAGCAGAGCAAAAGGCTACCCATACCGCAAACAGGGCAATTTGTTGTAATTGCGTATGTGAGTCAGAACTTCCCATGCCTATCAGACCGGCGATAATTCCTAGCTGCGCAAGCAACATCCAGCTTCGTCTTTTACCTAATAAATGAGTGAATAAGGGCAATGGCAATCTGTCAATAACGGGCGCCCAAAAGACCTTGATTGAATAGGTCACGCCGACCCAGCTAAAAAAGCCTATGACAGATCGTTCCACCCCTTCATCCCTTAGCCAGGCTGATAATGTCGAAAACACCAAGAGGAAAGGAAGGCCTGCGGAAAAGCCCAGAAATATCATGCTGCGCACTTTTGGCTGAGCATAAATTAAAATGGCTTTACGCCAGCTTTTTTCAGTAGCCATGAGTCTTGGTAGGCAAGCAGCCCGGAGCAGGGGTACCGTTCATATGTAGAGCATCAGCCGTTAATTAAATAGTGAGTGACAATACTTGCCGCATAGCCGGCAGCAATTGCAGGCGTCCACTTCAAGTGGCTGAAAAAAGTATACTTATGGTTGGACTGCCCCATTAAAGCCACGCCGGCAGCAGAGCCGACCGACAGCAGCGAGCCGCCAACACCGGCAGTTAATGTCACTAGCAGCCACTGGTACAAATTCATGTCCAGATTCATGTTCAATACTGCAAACATGACCGGAATATTATCAATAATTGCCGAAATTAACCCTATCAGAATATTTGCCGTGGTAGCTCCCAAGCCCTCGTACATGCCCTTTGACAGTAACTCAAGATAACCAATATAACCTAAGCCGCCCACTGCAAATACGACGCCGAAGAAAAACAGCAAGGTATCCCATTCAGCTTCACGAACCCGGTTAAAAACATCAAACGGTTGCCCATTCGGTGCATGCAGGAAATTTATCCGGTAACTATAAATCATCAGAACCGAAAGCCCCGCCATCATTCCCATAAATGGCGGCAAATGCAGTACTTGTTTAAAACTTACCGCGGTAATAATAGTGAACAGGAATAACACACAAATTTGAATCGCCCCGGGCTTTAACTGCACGGCCGCTTCACTGGAGGGCTTAGGCTGTTCATTCGGCACAGCAAAATACATAGCGGCGGCGGGCACTCCGTAATTTACGGCTGAGGGAATAAACAGCTTGAAAAAATCAAAGAACTCGGCGTATTCAGCCTGCCAGACCATTAAGGTTGTAATGTCGCCAAAAGGGCAGAATGCCCCGCCGGCGTTAGCGGCAACCACTAAATTAACAAAACTGATACTGACAAATTTGGGATTATCCGCTCCTACCGCCAGAACTACGGCGCCCACCAGCAAGGCCGAGGTAAGATTATCGGCTACAGCCGACAGAAAGAAAGTAATGATACCAGTAATTAAAAATAATTGGCGGTAGCCAAACTGCTTTCTGATTAACCAGGATCGCAAGGCTTCGAAGACATTACGATCAGCCATTGAGTTGATATAAGTCATTGCGACCAGCAGGAACAACATTAACTCGGCATATTCTTTCAAATCGTGTTCAAAAGCTGCGTGCATATCATGAATGGATACGCCTGCCTGGGCAGCCAGAATAGCAGCATGTGCCCAAATAATGCTGGCTGCAAAAATAACCGGCTTGGATTTACGCAGGCTAGTAAACTCTTCTGCCATTACAAAACCGTAAGCTATTAAAAAAATCAGAACAGTATAAATTCCCCGTTCAGTTCCGGTGAGCCCCAGACTTTCAAAACCGCCGGCCATTACTATTTCGGGCAATAGCAACATCAATAAAAAGGCGCATAAAAACCGTATCAAAACAACCCCCTACTATTCTTTATTAAAATGAATTAAACCAATGTCAAATTTCAACCGGCAATATTATCACCCTACAATAAATTTTGTCATTTTATGACTCGCGGTATATGATTATAGGCCATATTTCCAGTCTGACCCGCGTTTAAATGCTCAACTATGTATCAGTATAACCAGAATGATCAAACGCTTATCGAACAACGTGTAGCCCAGTTCAGAAGGCAAACCGAGCGTTTTTTAAAAGGCGATATTTCCGCCGATCAGTTTCGCGCCTTGCGATTAAGGAACGGGGTATACATTCAGACCCATGCCCCCATGCTGCGAATAGCCGGCCCCTACGGGATACTCTCCTCACGGCAGCTTCGCAAGCTGGCCCATATTGCGCGAAAATATGACAAAGGTTACTGCCATTTTACTACCCGGCAAAACATCCAGTTTAATTGGCCTAAACTTGAAAAAATACCTGATATTCTTGAGGAATTGGCCAGTGTTCAAATGCATGCCATACAAACCAGCGGCAACTGCATGAGGAACACCACATCCGATCACCTGGCCGGCGTTTGTATTGATGAGCTGGAAGATCCGCGCCCTTATTGCGAAATCATTCGGCAATGGACCACGCTACATCCGGAATTCGACTATTTACCGCGTAAATTCAAGATAGCTGTTAGCGGCGCTTTGCATGACCGCGCCGCAACCCAGTTTCACGACATAGGCCTGCATCTGGTTAAAAACGACGCCGGGCAAATCGGCTTTAAAGTACTGGCAGGCGGAGGGCTGGGCCGCACCCCTGTCATCGGTCAAGTTATCAGACCATACCTGGAAAAAAAGCATTTATTGTCTTATCTGGAAGCCGTACTGCGGATTTATAACCTGTACGGACGCCGCGATAATATGTACAAGGCCCGTATAAAAATTCTGCTTAAAGAATCCGGCCTGGAAAAATTCACCCAATCTGTCGAAAAGGAATGGCTTTTAATAAAAGATGGCCGCGAGCTCAGCGATGAGCGCATTGCAGCCATGCAAACCCAGTTTGCTCGTCCGCCGTATGAATCCGACGCAGGCCAGGATAACAGTTTTGCCCTGCGCCAGCAGGAAAATAAGGCCTTCGCCACCTGGGTTAAACACAATACCGCCGATCATAGGGTATCCGGCTATCGCGCCGCTTTTCTTTCATTAAAAGCGCCGGATTCGCCTCCGGGAGATATGACCGATACTCAACTTGACGCCGTCGCCGACCTGGCTGATCAATACAGTTTCGGCGAAATCCGGAGCACTCACAGGCAGAATTTAATTTTTGCCGACGTAAAACAGGCCGATCTGTTCCCCTTGTGGCGTCAACTCGATGCGCTTAAGCTTGCGACGCCTAATATCGGCACGGTAACGGATATGATTTGCTGCCCGGGACTTGATTTTTGTTCACTCGCCAATGCCGGCTCCATTGGCGTTGCCAAAGAAATCAATGAAGCCCTGGATGATATGGATTACATTCATGACATAGGCGATGTAAAAATCAATATGTCCGGCTGCATGAACGGCTGCGCGCATCAAAGCGTCGGCCATATCGGGATTCTGGGCGTTGATAAAAAAGGGGCTGAATGGTACCAATTGACCCTGGGCGGCTCGTCGGAAAATGAAGCGGCTATCGGCGAACGGCTAGGGCCCGCTGTCGCCAAGGATCAGGTTACTAAAGCAGTGACGACAATTCTGGATGTGTATGTCCAGCAACGCCTGGAAGATGAGTCATTTCTTGATATGGTGAAGCGGGTCGGAATAACTCCCTTCAAAGAGCAGGTATATGCAGATAATTAAAGATAAACAGATTATTGATGACAGCTGGAATTATATTATTGATGATGCTGATCTGGAGCCCGGCGATATTAGTGTTTCATTAGCTCGCTGGAAAAAAGACAAACAGCAATTGCTTGAACGTGAAGGAAAACTGGGCGTAAGAATGGGGCCTGCCGACTCAGTTGAAGACTTTGCCGCCGACCTGAAAGACCTGCAACTGATAGAGCTTGATTTTCCTGCCTTTGCCGACGGGCGCATTTTTTCCCATGCCTGGCTGCTTAGAGGCCGTTATAATTATCAAGGTGAAATCAGGGCGACAGGACATTATTTGCCCGATCAGGTATTTTATTTATCACGGGTCGGCGTCAATGCCTTCAGCCCTGAAAAAACCGAGGATTTGCCGGTAACGCTTGCCAATCTCGACGATTTTAGTGTCAAGTATCAAACCTCAATAAACTAATTATCAAAACAGGCGCTGCCGGTTGCGACCTTTGCTTATCCGGCAGCGTTTCTGTGTGCGATCAAAAGCATCGTACTCTGCCGCCTTCAAGTCATCTTCCATTTGTAAGCCAAAAACTGAACCCGTTCTGCGGGCAGTGAATGCGCAGCGGCATTATTTGTCTAATTTCATTTAAAAATACTTTCCAGCAGATGAGGCGTGTTTTGCCTATATAGTCGAGTTCATCAAATCCCGGCAATACCAGCTTAGAGAAAGAATAAAGTTTTATATTAGCGACTCCTAATGTTGCTTGTCTCGGTATACTGATTGCCATCATTAAACCATCCTTCCTGAGTCAGTCATGATCAAATTACTCTTCCCCGCGTTTATACGCTCCGTCCGTACTTCGCGGTTATGCTATGCCTCTCACAACCCGCATGCGGCCTATCAACGCCTGGCGGCTATAGCCATGCCTGCTTTTAATAAATCTTCCGCTTACCTGTTGCGGCTGGCAGTGGGCCTACAAAAAAAGCTGACGCGAGCGCAGCCAGACGAGTTTTTTGAAGATGGTCTGGGCAGGCTTAGCGGCCTGGACTGGAAGCCTTTTACCATCCTGATGATGAAGACCCCGCGTGGCGCAAACCCGTATTAGTAAAGTACCTGTTTAGTCCCATAAATAAATGGTTTAATCTGTTCTCAACTGAAAGAGGAAAAGCGATGGGACAAATACTCCACGGAACAGCCACGACCACACACTCTCCGAGAAAAAATTCAAGACTCTCAGGTGAGCCTCGTTAAACTCCTCGCCCAGCGCTACGGCATCAACCCCAAAATCGTCCAGAAGTGGCGGCAGCGGGGAGTCGATCGAAGACCTCCAGTGCGGCAACAAGCCCGATCAAGGCAGCGTGCTGACCCCGGTGGACGAAGCCGTTATCGTCGAGGCCCGGCGCACGACCTTGTTGCCCTTGGATGACCTGTACTATCTGTTGCTACCGCAGATACCAGTGCTGACCCGCTCCAACTTGCACCACTGCCTGCAACGCCATGGTGTCAGCCGCTTGGCCGACCTGTTGCCGGACCAGGAAAAGACTGCCGCCCGGACGTTCAAAGCCTACGAACCGGGCTTCCTCCACCTCGACTCCGCCCAAATCAACTTGGGCAAAGACAAGGGCTACCTGTGCGTCGCCCTCGACCGCGCTACCCGCTATGTCTATCTGGAGCTGCACGACAACAAGCGCATGGAGGCTGCCGCCGAGTTTCTCAAACAGACCTTGGCCCACTACCCGTTCAAGATCGAAAAGCTGCTCACCGACAACGGTATCGAGTTCAGCTATAATCCCTTGCCCGACGGCAAGAAGCCCAAGGATAAGGAACATCCTTTCGTTGCCCTGTGCAAGGCCCAATAGATCGAACACCGCACCACCCTGGTCAAGCACCCGTGGACGAACGGCATGGTCGAGGCGATGAACAAAAAGGTCAATACCAACACGACCACGCTTCCAATTTGACAACGTGGATGCGCTAAAGACGCATCTGTACTACTACCTGCTAAACTACAACTTCAACCCCAAATTAAGGGCCATAGGCCGCAAGACTCCCTTTGAGGCCATCCTGCAATGGTACGATAAGAAGCCGGATATTTTTGTAGTTAATCCTAACCCGTTATAGATGAGACTAAACAACCACTGCATCAAATCCTAAATTCCCCGTACTAATCGGAAAAATACTTTTAACCTTGGCGTGGTCAGGTCATTTAAAGTGCTTGCTCATTGTTTTATGGAAATAGCCAATAAACGCCCACCTATTATCCCATCACATCTTACGGGGGAGTTAAGGTTGCCGCATAGAATAACTTTGCGCATAAAAAGCCTAACCACCCTTCAATCTGCACAGTCCGATCGATCCGGTACTCCTGGCGATGGATAAATTCTTCTTTGCCGAGCGCTGTTATCGGCTGATATCTCATGGCCGCGTTACGTCATGGAATGTGCACGACATCATATGGCTGAAACACTCGATTGATGGCCCACTGACTATTTAAGAGCGAACCCATCAGCCACTGCTTTGATCGGCGGTTGGCAGTGCAGTTCTACATCATCCCTTTCTATCATAGGTTCGAGGTCGAGCCGTTGCAGCGAACCTCACTTTGGAAGCGGAGCGAACTCCCGGAGACTTTCCCTGCCGGCGTTTGAGGAATAAAAAAACCCACCGAATCGGCAAGTCAGTCGTTATGTACAATACATCAACCGGTAGCCTATTCCGGTTTCGGTCAGCAAGTACTTGGGATGAGTAGGATCGGCCTCAAGTTTTTGCCGTAATTGCCCCATGTAGATGCGCACATAATGCGCATGCTCAACATAGGCAGGCCCCCATACATGCAGCAAAATAAACCGGTGAGTCAGCACTTTTCCTGCATGATGGATCAGGACAGTCAGCAGCCGGTATTCGATGGGAGTCAGGCGAATTTCCCGATTGCCCATACAGACCCTGCGGCTGGCCAAGTCGACGCGTAATTCACCAGTGGTAAAAAGCGGTTCCGCATTATCGCCTGCAAGCTGGGCCGCATGGCGCAAGGAAACGCGGATACGCGCCAGGAGCTCGCCGATGCTGAACGGTTTGGTCAGATAATCATCTGCACCGGCATCCAGCGCCGCAATCTTGTCGCTTTCCTGACTTCTGGCCGACAGCACGATTATCGGCAAATTTGACCAGCCGCGCAGCCAGCGGATTACCGCAATGCCGTCCATGCCGGGCAATCCCAGGTCGAGAATGACCAGTTCCGGCTGGCGGGTGCCGATTTCCACCAGGCCTCTCTCTCCCGTTGCGGCTTCAAACAGCTGGAATCCGTGTGCGTTCAGGCTGGTGCGTAAAAAGCGGCAGATTTGCGGATCGTCTTCGATAGCTACGATGACGGCTTTGGCTTTAGTCATTGTATATTATTCATCCGGGAGAAGTTGTGCTTCCACCGTGCTCATTGCCGGCAGACTCGGCGGCGACTGATCGGCAGGAACCATAAAAAAGAATCGCGCTCCGCCGCCTTGACGGTTGCCGGCGCCGATAATGCCGCCATGCGCTACGATGATAGCCTTGCAAATGGCTAAACCCAGACCGGCCCCGCTTTGGGCGCCTTCCCGGTGCAGGCGATAGAACTTATCGAACAGCTTTTGTTCCTCGCCAGCGGGAATGCCGGGGCCCCGGTCTGCTACCGTTATTTTCAGGGTATGAGGGGAAAGCTCGACGGTGATATCGATAGGGCTGCCTGCCGGAGTATACTTGCAGGCGTTTTCCAGCAGATTAATCAGCACCTGTTCAATCAATACCGCATCAAGATGCACCAGCGGAAGTTCATCCGGAACTCTGGTATTGACAGGCCGTCCTTCAAGCTGTTTGTGCATCCGTGTCAAAGCGCCGCCGATTATTTCATCAAGCGGATACCATTGCCGGTTCATCGGCGTTTGACCTGCATCCAGTCTGGCCATGTCCAGAATATTATTGGTCAAATTCGACATCCGCAGCGCTTCATCGTAGATCGTGAGGCTTAATTCATGCCGATCCAGAGGCGTAAGATGGCTATCATCTTCGGCCAAGGTACTGGCTGCGCCGACAATGGATGCCAACGGCGTGCGCAAGTCATGGGAAATCGCGCTGAGCAGGGAATTGCGCAAAGTTTCGGATTCTATGCGCATTTGCGTCTGTTGCGCCTCCTCGGCGAAACGTACCCGCTCGATGGTTTGAGCGATCTGGCTGAGGAAAGTATCCAGCAAGCGGCGCTGCTCAGGTAGAAATACTCTGCGCAGATTGGCGGCACGCAGTGCCAGCACTCCAAGGACGCCGCATGAACCCGTTACAGGAAAAAACACCGCGTCAGCGCCCGGTAACGTATCGGTGCCTTGCCCGGCCATCTGGCCGTGATCAAAAACCCATTGCGCCACACTGAGATCGCAACCGTGCAGCGATTCCTTGCCCGGCGTATCCAGCGGATAAATTATCCGCCCATCGCCACGAGGAAACAGCACTACGCTGGCTCCGCCAAATTCCGCATGAATATGACGCGCGGCGATGCGTGCCGTATCGGTTACGGTTCTGCTGATACCCAGTTCTTCACTGAGTGCGTAAAGTACATTGGCTCGCCGTTCCCGATGCGCTGCAACCTTCGCTTGGGCGCGCATATTGCTGGTAAGATGGCTGATAATCAGGGCCACTGCCAGCATAATCACAAAGGTCACCAGATACTGGGCATCTTCAATAGTAAAACTATAAGAGGGGCTTACAAAGAAAAAATCGAAAGCGGCGACGCTCAGAATCGATGTCAGAATGGAGGCTTCCCGGCCAAAGCGGGCAGCAACTAAAACCACGCCCAGCAAGTAAACCATGACGATATTGGCTAATTCAAATTGCCCGGACATTACCCAGGCGAGCACGCTACTGCACCCGGTCATAACCAGTGCCCACCTGAAGCCTGGCCAGCGCTTTCCGGCTTGTCCCCACGGATAACGTGGGCGGACTGATTCTACGCCAAATGTATGCCGGGGATGGATTTGCTCCGGAGCATTCGGGCTATACGGACTGCCCAGCAGATAGATATTGATATTATGGGCCTTGGAGATAAGAGTATCGACCACCGAGCCCAACAGCCAGCGCTTCCAGCCCTTGCGGCCGGGTTTGCCCATAACAATTTTGGAGATATTGCGGGTTTTGGCAAAGGCCAGAATTTCTTCAGCCATGTCGACACCTGACAAGGTGACCGTTTCAGCGCCCAGTTGTTCGGCCAGGCGCAGTACGCGCAGTACGGCATCGCGGCGCTCGGGAGGCAAACGCTGGAGTTGCGGGGTTTCTACATACATCACAATCCACTGGGCATGAAGGCTGGCGGCCAGGCGTTTGCTGGCGCGCACCAAGCGCTCAGCAAGGTGGGTATCGGTGCCGATGCAAACCAGAATGCGCTCACCGACCCGCCAGACGTCGCGTATGGCATGATCGTCGCGGTAATCCTGCATTTGCGCATCGACCCGTTCGGCAGTCAGTCGTAAAGACAATTCGCGCAAGGCAATCAGATTGCCTTTGCGGAAGAAGCTCTGCATTGCCTGCTCTGCCTGCTGTGGGACGTAAACCTTGCCTTCTTTCAGGCGCAGCAATAATTCATCGGGCGGCAAATCAATCAATTCAACTTCATCGGCCAGCTCGAACAGGGTATCCGGCACGGTTTCCCGAACCTGCACGCCGGTTACCTGGCTTATATCGTCGTTGAGGCTTTCCAGATGCTGGACGTTCAGCGTACTGTAAACATCAATGCCCGCATTCAGCAATTCTTCTACATCCTGCCAGCGTTTGGGGTGACGGCAGCCGATAGCGTTGCTGTGCGCCAGCTCGTCCACTAAAATCAGCGCCGGCCGGCGCTTCAGCGCGCCATCGAGGTCAAACTCGCGAAGTACCGTGCCGCGGTAATCCACCAGTTTCGGCGGCAGTATAGCCAGCCCTTCCAGTAACGCGATAGTTTCTTGCCGCTCGTGGGTTTCCACCAATCCTACCACGACATCAATGCCTTCAGCCCGCCTGGCCTGTGCCGCCTTCAGCATGGCATAGGTTTTTCCGACGCCGGCCGCCGCGCCGAAGAAAACTTTCAGCCGTCCGCGCTTACGTTTTTTTTCCTCACGTTCCACACGGGCCAGCAGGGCATCCGGGTTCGGGCGGGAATCTTTCATAGATGAGTTCATTTTATTAGAAGAAAAGATTATAGGCAGACATGCTTAGCGCGTTTCGTTGTCCAGCATCAGACTCGATTTCAGCAGCTCAGCTATTATAAATCCACACATATTCAGGCTGTTTGTTAAACTACCTGAAAAATTATCTACTATCGTCACAATATGAGCCTGTTTGACATCTTCGTTAATTGCAAAGTCCGGAATATTTGCGATATTTTTTTTCAGGTAGTTTTCTGATTTATGTCATCGATAACTTCAAATAATCATTTCGAACCCCGCTTAACCGCTTTGGCATTAAGCGCGATTGGCGTTGTGTTTGGCGATATCGGCACCAGTCCTCTTTATACCATTAAGGCTGTCTTCGATACGCATTTGCCTATCGATAAAATGCATGTGCTGGGGGTGCTGTCATTAGTTTTCTGGGCATTGACGTTAGTAGTGACAGCCAAGTATGCGATTTTCATCATGCGCGCCGACAACAAGGGCGAAGGCGGCATTATGGCCTTAATGGTGCTGGCGCTGCAAAGCTCAAAGGACAAGCCGGTAAGACGACGTTTTATTCTTACCATCGGCTTGCTCGGCGCCGCGCTATTTTACGGCGATGTTGTGATTACCCCGGCGATTTCCGTGCTGAGCGCCGTCGAGGGCTTGCAGATTATCGCCCCGACATTCGCTGACTATGTCTTGCCGGTTACTATTGCTGTGCTGAGCGGACTGTTCATTTTGCAAGCCAAGGGCACCGGCAAGGTGGGCAAAATCTTTTCGCCGATCATGTGTCTTTGGTTTGTGACATTGGGTGTGCTGGGGATAATCAATATTATTCAGGCGCCTTACGTACTGGCTGCGATCAATCCCTTTTATGCCGTGTATCTATTGAGAGAGTTAGGCTGGCAGGCGTATATCATCATGGGGGCTGTGGTATTGGCGATCACCGGCGCCGAAGCGCTGTATGCCGATATGGGCCATTTCGGTCTGAAACCGATCCGCTATGCCTGGTTCGGCTTTGTGTTTCCGGCCTTGCTGCTCAACTACTTCGGCCAGGGCGCACTATTGCTGCAAACGCCTGACGCCGTGGAAAACCCCTTCTATTTGCTGGCGCCGGACTGGGCTTTGTATCCCTTGCTAATTCTGGCGACGCTGGCGACAATTATCGCCTCGCAGGCGGTCATCTCGGGCGCCTTTTCAGTCACGCGCCAGGCCATACAGCTTGAATATTTTCCGCGCTTGCGTATTCTGCATACTTCCGGCGAGGAAATCGGGCAGGTCTATATCCCGACTATCAATTGGCTGTTAATGGTTTTTGTATTTATAGTGGTATTGAGTTTCCAATCCTCAACCGCGCTGGCTTCTGCTTACGGCATTGCCGTTACTACGACCATGATCATTGATACGCTGTTGGCGTTTATCGTCATTCAGGGACTTTGGCAGTGGAATAAAGCGACGAGTTTTATTTTTCTGGTCACTTTTATAAGCATAGATTCCGTGTTTCTTTTTTCCAACAGTCTAAAAATTCCTTCCGGAGGCTGGCTGCCTTTGGTTATTGGAATCGTCCTGTTTTTAATGATGACTACCTGGATTAAAGGTCGTCAGTTATTGGCGGAGCATCTGGATGAGAAGCGTATCTTGTTTGAAGATCTGGAAGAGGAGATTGAAAACCGTCAGCCAGCCGTTGTTAAAGGTTCAGCCCTTTACCTGACTAAAACTCTGCATGGCGTACCCCAGGTATTTTTGCATAATTTCAAGCATAATCATGTCTTGCATGAACAGATTATAGTATTAACTATCGTCACTAAAGACGAGCCTTATGTTGATAAAGCGCATCGGGTTAAAATTCGAACATTCGGTAAAAATTATAATTTTTACCGGATAAAAATCTACTTTGGCTTTCAGCAATATCCGGACGTAATGCAAGCTTTGCGGTTATGCCTCGTGCACGGGGTTAAGCTGGATTTCAACCAGACTTCATTTTTTATCGGCAGCGAACGCATCGCTTTCCGAAGAAGAAGTCCCATGCCGAAATGGCGCAGGCCCCTGTTCAGATTTTTATTCCACAATTCTGCAAGCGCCGTAGATTTTTTTAAAATTCCTGCTGAACGGGTTATTGAACTGGGCATCCGCCTTGAACTTTAACCCGCTTGGCGGTTTTTTTTTTACAATCCTGGAGAGTCGGGAAAAATTAACCCGCCAGGGCCTACTCAAACCATTGTATAGCACGCCCTTATCCCCGGCAGCCTCTTGAATTGCCGGTACCAAAGGCCGAAAGAGCAGGGGGAATTGGCCACTACCGCAGCTAGAAATCGCCGATGCGCGGACAAGGTATAACTCTTGTCTATAGGCACATCGCCTTCAAGTAGATGCTTGTCAATACAGCGGGAATTTGTCCATAGTTAACTGGACTTCGAAGATAATTATTGCCGCGTCAGTAATAAACAGGCTTGGAGCTCATGAGACCGATCAGCGAAAAAGAGGTGATGCCAGCCATCAAAAGCCTGCACAACTATCGTTAAAAAACCGGCTAGCCCAATAAACCTGCAACACGCTATTTAAGTCTCTGATCCAAAGCCAGATTTAATTTCAGCACATTAACCCGGGGCTCGCCCAGTATTCGCCATAGCCGGGGCTCTGTATAGCGCTTTACCAGTTCCTGTACCTTCGGCACCGGCAAGTGCCGGGCTGCGGCGATACGTTCTATCTGAAATACGGCGGCTGCCGGGCTGATATCAGGATCAAGACCGCTGGCTGAAGCGGTAACCAAATCCACAGGTATCGGTTTCGTGTTCTTGGGGTCTGCATTGCGCAAGGCTTTGATGCGTGTTTGAACAGCCTCCAATAATGCAGGATTGGCAGGTCCTTGATTCGCGCCGCTCGATGCGCCCGCATTATAGGGATGGGGCGAAGTCGCGGAAGGCCGTCCCCAAAAATACTCAGGGCGGCTAAATGCTTGACCAATTAACTCGGAACCGAGCGCTTGATTGTTATCATCGATTATCAGACTGCCATTTGCCTGACGGGGAAGAAAGGCCTGTGCACTGAAGGTGACGATTAGCGGGTAGATGATTCCGGTTAGTGCACTGAAATACATCAGCATGAGTAATGCGGGTTTAATAGGATTGAACACCACGAATTCTCCTTAAAATGACAGGGCGGTTAAACCGAGGTCTATCAGCTTGATACCCACGAATGGCACGATAACACCGCCGCCGCCATAAATAAGTAAATTATTGCGCAGTAATGCCTCTGCGTTTTGAGGACGGTATTTCACGCCCTTCAATGCCAGAGGAATCAGGGCGACAATAATCAGGGCATTAAAAATAACTGCCGAAAGTATGGCGCTGGACGGGCTGTCAAGCCTCATGATATTCAGCGCGCCAAGCGCAGGATAAGTGCTGGCGAATGCCGCCGGAACGATAGCGAAATATTTGGCCAGGTCGTTGGCGAGACTGAATGTTGTCAAGGCCCCGCGCGTCATCAGCATTTGTTTGCCGGTTTCGACAATCTCAATCAGCTTGGTGGGATTGGAGTCGAGATCAACCATGTTACCGGCTTCCTTGGCGGCTTGCGTGCCCGAATTCATGGCTACCGCCACATCAGCCTGAGCCAGCGCCGGCGCATCGTTGGTGCCATCGCCGGTCATTGCCACAAGCCGCCCTTCGGCTTGCTGTTCACGGATAAGTTTGAGCTTGGCCTCAGGCGTAGCCTCGGCCAAAAAGTCATCAACGCCCGCTTCGGCGGCAATAGCCGCCGCCGTCAGGCGGTTATCGCCGGTAATCATGATGGTTTTAATACCCATGCGCCGCAATTCTCCAAAGCGCTCCTTAATGCCGCCCTTGACGGTGTCTTTCAGCTCAATAACGCCAAGCACTCGTCCGCCATCGGCAACCAGCAGAGGCGTACTGCCGTGGCGCGCCACAATATCGGCAAGCCGCATGGCCTCCGGCGGAAACTTTGCGTGTTGAGCTTCTACAAACCTTCGAATCGCATCGGCTGCACCTTTGCGGATTTGACGCTCGCCGATATTAACGCCGCTCATACGGGTTTGTGCGCTAAAGGCAATGAAAGTCGCCCCTAGTTCATGAATTTTTCGCTCCCGGATGTTGAACTTTTGCTTGGCCAGAATAATGATGCTGCGGCCTTCCGGTGTTTCATCAGCGAGCGTCGCGAGTTGTGCTGTGTCGGCCAATTCTTTTTCGGTTATTTCGCCTATCGGTAAAAAAGCCGAGGCTTGGCGGTTGCCCAGGGTAATGGTGCCGGTTTTATCCAGCAGCAGCACATCCACATCGCCAGCCGCCTCAATGGCACGGCCTGAAGTGGCAATCACATTTTTCTGCATCATCCGTCCTATGCCGGCAACGCCGATAGCCGACAGCAAACCGCCTATGGTCGTGGGAATCAGGCAAACCAGCAGCGCGACCAGCACGGTAATGGAGACAGGCGTGCCGGATTTGGCGGTTTCCACACTATAGATAGAAAACGGCAAAAGCGTCACCGTAGTCAACAGGAAAATCAGCGTCAATGCCACCAGTAAAATGGTCAGAGCGATTTCATTAGGGGTTTTTTGCCGCGTCGCGCTTTCCACCATGGCAATCATACGGTCGAGAAATGCTTCGCCCGGGTTGGCGGTTACGCGCACCATCAGCCAGTCGGACAATACCCGGGTTCCGCCGGTGACCGAGCTGAAGTCCCCGCCTGATTCGCGGATGACCGGCGCGCTTTCGCCGGTGATGGCGCTTTCATCCACCGAGGCAACGCCTTCAATTACTTCGCCGTCTGCCGGGACAAAATCACCTGCCTCAATCAGTACCAGGTCACCTTTCCGGAGCGCCGGGCTGGTAACTTTGACATAAGGAGCGTTGTAACGGGGCTCGTCCAGTTTTTTTGCCACAATGTCGCGTTTGGCGCTGCGCAATGCCGCCGCCTGCGCTTTACTGCGCCCTTCCGCAACGCTTTCGGCGAAATTGGCAAATAACACTGTAAACCAAAGCCAGAAGGTAACGCCAAGCATAAAGCTCGCAGAGTCGTCTCCCCCATTGAACAGGCCCCACAGCCACAGGCCGGTGGTCAGCAGACTGCCGGTATAAACGACGAACATGACAGGGTTTTTCCATTGCTGGCGGGGGGCTAGTTTTAGAAAGGTATCGCCTAGCGCAGCCAACAGAATTTGCCAGCTGAATAGCGGTTGTTTATGTTGTGTTGGGGTCATTACTGAATTCTCCAGGTTTGCGTTATCGGCGTAATTAATGGGTACCGTTCATGATTAAATGCTCGATTACCGGCCCCAAAGCCAAAGCGGGTACGAACGTCAGTGCCCCGACCAAAAGCACGGTGCCGATTAACAGCATCGCAAACAATGGCGTATCCGTAGGCAAGGTGCCGATAGTCGTCGGCACCGTCTTTTTTGCAGCTAAAGAACCGGCAATGGCGAGCACAGGGATAATGATCCCGTAACGGCCCGCTAGCATGCTGATACCCAACGCTGTGTTATAAAACGGCGTATTGGCGCCGAGCCCTGCGAAAGCGCTGCCGTTATTACCCGCCGCCGAGGAAAAGGCGTAAAGAATTTCGCTAAAACCGTGCGCGCCCGGATTGGCGATAGCTGATTTACCCGCATCGACTATAACCGCAAGCGCTGTTCCGCCCAGGATCAAAAAGGCCGGAATTAAAATTATTATCGACGCCATCTTCATTTCGAAGGCTTCAATTTTTTTACCGAGATACTCGGGAGTACGGCCTATCATTAGCCCGGCTACGAATACCGCGACTAGGGCGAAAACCAGCATACCGTAGAGGCCGGAGCCCACGCCGCCGAAAATAACTTCACCCAGTTGTATCAGCCACATCGGAATCATGCCGCCCAAGGGGGTGTAAGAATCGTGCATGGAATTGACCGAGCCGTTTGAAGCCGCCCCGGTAGCTGTCGCCCATATCGCGGAATTCACAATACCGAAGCGCGTTTCCTTGCCCTCCATATTGCCGCCGGCTTGATTAACACTGACGCTTTGCTCGACTCCCAGTGAAGCCAGTGCAGGATTGCCGCTTTGCTCAGATCCCCAGGTGACGAATAGCAGACTGACAAACACCATCGTCATGGCGGCTAGTATCGCCCAGCCCTGGCGCGGATTGCCGACCATTGCGCCAAAGGTATGGCACAGCGCCGCCGGTATCAGCAAGATAGCCAGCATTTCCAGAAAATTGGACAAGGGCGTCGGATTTTCGAAAGGATGCGCTGAATTGGCATTAAAAAAACCGCCGCCGTTAGTGCCTAGTTGCTTAATAGCGATTTGTGAAGCCGCAGGGCCTATGGCGATGGTTTGCGTGGTTTGTTCCGCAGGCGCAGTAGCCGCACTGCTGACTTGTTCAACTAACGGAATCGACTGGTAAGGTTTAAATGTTTGCACGACGCCTTGCCCCACTAAAACCAGGGCAAAGACAAAAGACAATGGCAGCAGGATATACAGAACACCGCGTGTCAGATCCGTCCAAAAATTGCCGATGCCGGCTGCATGAGTGCGCTGAAAGCCGCGCACCAGGGCAATCAACACCGCCATGCCGGTGGCCGCCGAGACAAAGTTCTGCACGCCCAGGCCCAGCATCTGCGTTAGATAACTCATCGTCGTCTCGCCGCTGTAGCCTTGCCAATTGGTGTTGGTGGCAAAACTGACCGCGGTATTGAATGCCGAATCAAAGCTGACATTAGCCAGGTGTTGCGGATTCAAGGGCAGCCAGGCTTGCAGTATTTGCAGGAAAAATACCGCCAAACCGCTGAATAAATTAAACCAGAGCAGAGCGGCCGCGTAGTCTTGCCAGCGCATATCCTGTTCCGGATCTACGCCGCTGAAGCGATAAAGCCCCGCTTCCAAAGGCCCCAGCAGGCGAGTAAGAAATAGCGGGCGGTTTTCGTACACCTTCGCCATGTAAAGCCCCAAAGGCTTGGCCAGCAACAACAGCGCGGCAAGATATAAGGTGATTTGCAATAAGCCGTTTTCAGTCATCAGAATTTCTCCGGAAAAAACAGCACAACCAGCAAATAAATGAATAAAGCCAGCGCAAGCAAGCCGCTCACTGCATAGGTAAAGGTCATGATGGTTCTCTAATAGTTGACGATACGGTGATAATTTAGCGAGTTTGCTATAAAGAAATTGTAAAAATCTTTTGAAGGAATTTTAGTGAGAGTCTATCCACAGAAAAGAAGGGTATTTCTGAATTGTTTCTGTATGTAGTGAAACAGGGAAAAGCCCGTCTGGCTCGCTCTATGAAGCCCCGAAACGGATCCTCTATTCCCGCCGTGAGCAAGCACATATTCTGGCATACCTTAGGGACCTACTATGCCAGAGGTTAATCAAATTCAGGTCAATAATGGAGGTCCGGGCTGATACGCTAAAGCGGACATTTCCAGTGCCAGGCTGCGCTGCGGCGGCCGCTTCGGTTACAGCTCGGTACGGATGCCAAGCTCCACAACCCGTTCGACAGGTATTTTAAAAAACTCTATGGGGCTTGAAGCATTGTGGAATAAAAACCTGAACAACGGTCTGCGCCATTTCGGCATTGGGCTTTTCACCCGAAACGATACGCGTTCGCTGCCGATAAAAAAGGATGCATTTTTGGGATTAATAGCGAGGCCTTGCTGCACGCATAATTCCAATGCGCGACGTACATCGGCATTTTGCGTGAAACCGTAATAAAGCTTTACGCGGTAAAAGTCGCGGTTTTCGCCGAAGATCCTGATTTTGACCCGGTTCTCTTCTTCAACATAAGGGTCGTTCGTGGTAACAATAGTCAGCAAAATAATTCGCTCATGCAATACATGATTATGTTCAAGGTTGTGCAGCAATACCTGAGGCACGCCATGCAAGCTTCTGGTCAAATAAATCGCCGTGCCTTCCACTCTCACCCATTTACCCTTTACTTTCTTTTCCAGGTCCTCCAGTAACACCCGTTTTTCATCCATATAGTCCGAAAGCAACGCACGTCCCCTAATCCATGTCGTCAATAATAGAAACACTACGGTAGCCACGAGCAGCGGCAGCCAGCCGCCGGTGGGGATTTTCAGGCTATTGGAAGAAAAAAACAGAAAATCAATAGCCAAAAACGTTGAAAGAAAGGTCACGCTGGCCGCCGTTTTCCATTGCCATAACGCCCGGATAATGATAAATGCGAGTACCGTATCGACGATCATCGTTCCGGTAACAGCAATGCCGTAAGCAGAAGCCAGTGCTGAAGATGACTGAAAACTGAGCACCAGAATGAAAACCGATACCATCAAAAGCCAATTGACGGCGGGAACATACACTTGCCCCATTTCATCGCCCGAGGTGTGTAAAATATTCATGCGCGGACAATAACCCATCTGTATGGCCTGCCGCGTGACTGAAAAGGCGCCCGAAATGACCGCCTGCGAGGCAATGGCGGTCGCCAGCGTCGCCAGAATCAGCAAGGGATACAAAGCCCAACCCGGCGCCAGCAAATAGAAGGGGTTTTCCACGGCGTCAGGCGTTTGCAGCAATAGTGCGCCCTGGCCGAAGTAGTTGAGCAGCAAGGCCGGAAACACAAAGCCGAACCAGGCATAGCGGATCGGTTTCAGGCCGAAATGGCCCATATCGGCATACAGCGCTTCGGCGCCGGTGATAGCCAATACCACAGCCCCCATGATTAAAAAACTGCCCCAGCCTAACTCAACCAGCAAATGCCCTGCGTAGTAAGGATTGATTGCCATTAATACGCCGGGTTCACGGATAATATTAATCATGCCCAGGACCGCAAGCAACCCAAACCAGAAACACATGATCGGCGAAAAGATCATGCCCACCTTGCCGGTGCCTCTGGCTTGCAAAATGAACAGTCCGCTCAGCACAGCAATAGTAACCGGCAAGACATAATCAGCGAATGTCGGGGCGATAATCTGCAAGCCCTCGACGGCGCTCAGCACGGAAATCGCCGGGGTAATAATGCTGTCTCCATAAAACAGCGACGCCCCCAGTAAGCCGATAGTGACGATAAAGGCCATTTTCCCTGGGTTATCCTGGGAGCCTTGCAGCGCAAGAGTCATGAGCGCAATAATGCCGCCTTCGCCCTTGTTGTCGGCGCGCATGATGAAAATCGCATATTTGATCGTTACAACCAGGGTTAATGACCAGAAAATCAACGACAACACCCCGAGTATATGGAATTTGTCTATCGTCAAACCGTCGTGGAACACCTCCTTGAAAGCATATAAAGGGCTGGTGCCGATATCACCAAACACAACGCCAACCGCGCCCAGCGTCAGACTGGTCAGTTTTTCAGTGGATTGATTTTTGGAATTTGACGACATTGCAAATTAATTTGAGTCTGATAAACGTTTAGGAACAACCGTACGGCATGAGGTCCTTCCGATAGGGCAAAGATGTAATAAGCTAATCCTGTAACAGACATTTTAAGCGGGGATAACCTTAAAACACCAGAACTGGAAGCTTCCCTCTTTGGAAAAGAGAAAAGAGGGAGTTTTTAAAAGCTCTCTTAAAAAGGATCAACAGCCCTCTAAAAAAAGGGTGCGGACTGAATGGCACTTACTTAAGCTTTTTCGGATGCCCCTATTTTTTAATTTCCTCCCTTGCCTCACCCCTTGGTTTTGTTAACAAGGGCTATGGTTTCGATCGTCGTTTGACAGGGCGCAGCTCAATTCGTCCTGGTCTGTTGCCAATCGATTGTTCTGCCGCCAAAGTCAGAAGTCCGGCGATAGAAGCTTGATCATCCGGTTGCTTTCCGTTCCAACCCAACCAAAGCTGAAGGGTATGCTTGAAGCATAGCGTCCGTGGCACCACATCAGCCACTAAGCCGATTGTGCCATACCCAAGCGAATCAGGTTGTAAGCCAGCAATAAACCCGTCTTTCTTTCTCACCCATCTGAAGAGTCTTGCAACCCAGCGTCTCCCTGGCTGGCGTGATTTTGATAGTGCGACTATCCCATTCAACTTGCCAGCGGGATTAATATAAGCCTTTCAAAGCCTCTTTAGGGGGTGAGGGCAGGACAGGTGAGCGTCGTCATCAATATCTTACCGCTGACTTTCAGTTCCCGAATGACCAGGGTTTCAGGCGCACAGGCATATTCCTCTGCCGTCATCCAATGCGGACGCACTTTCGGTTTAGTCAGAGTGATCAGTGATCCTGGCTGCCCAGCTTATCGACCTGACTAAAGTCGGTGGTGCGCTGCGGGCGCCATGCTGTTCAAACAAGGCATCCAGGTGGCGAGGTTGGGGTTCCGGCAATAGAAAGCAGGTCCCATAAAATGCATCACCCCGCACCCTATCGCCAGCCTCAAAAGTATCCAGCAACGTCCTGAGAAGCGTTTGCTCACTACCGCCTTTGCCTTTAAATCTTTTCATGGCGCCATTAAGCAGTGTGCGGCGGCCCTGGTGCAGTGCCGCTGGCCTACGGGGTTTAGCTGCCCCGCTTGTGGCCACAGCGCCCATTGCCTGCTGCCCAGCAATCCGCGCATGACCTTCCAGTGCAGCGCAGGCCACCGGCAGACTTCGCTGATCGCCGGCTCCTTGTTCCAAGAGTCCAACCTGCCCCTGACGATCTGGTTCCTGGCCATTTATTTGGTCAGCCAAGCCAAGACCAGACCGTCTGCCCTGGCCTTGAAGCGGCATTTGGGCGTCAGCAACCCTACAGCCTGGCTGATCCACCACAAGCTGATGCAGGCCATGGCCAAGCGCGAAGACCTTTACCGGCTGTCGGGCGCAGTGCAGATAGACGACGTCTTCCGTGGCGGCGAGCGCAGAGGCGGTAAGGCCGGACGTGGCTCGGAAAACAAGATACCGTTCGTGGCGGCGGTCTCGGTGGACGACGAGGGACACCCCGGCCGAATCAAACTGACGCCAGTGCCTGGCTTCACCAGCCCCTGTTGCACCGTGCTTTCCGACGGGCTGGCCTGCTTTGGCTGCGTCAGCGCCGCCAGCTGCCTCCATATTCCTATCGTCGCCGGCCGGCGTAAGCCGGGAACTGGCGGAGTCCGCTGAGTCAACCCGATGCTAGGCAATGTCAAGACCAGCCTGAGCGGGGCCTACCACGCTTTTGACTTCGGCAAGTACGCCGGACGCTACTTGGCCGCTATCGCTTATCGGTTTAACCGCCGATTTCAGCTCAAAATCTTACCCGAGCGCCTGCTGGCGGCTGCGGCGATCCTCGGCCCACGGATCTAGGCTTGGCTGCGGATGGCGGAGGATTCTTGCTAATCAAGAAAAGTTTTTTGTTGGATACTTGAAATATCTTCAAGATCAAGGAGATAATGTCATGAAAGTGCATCTCACCGCTTGACGGGAGTCCACCCAAAGCGATCTTTCGGCAAAAAGGACGTCACCCCCTATTTAAACACCTAATTATCCAAAGTGGAGTGTGCTATGAAATGCTTATTTAGACTTCTTCGTCAATCGGGTTTAGGGGGGCTGCTGGCCTTGTCCGCTATGCCGGTGATCGCGTCTCCCGATCCAGCCCAAATGATCTCTCCCAGCGCAATGGCCAAAGCGCAGGCGCGCTACGGCCAGTTGCCGCTCAGTTTTGAAGCTAACCAGGGTCAGACCGATTCGCAGGTGAAATTTCTGGCCCGCGGTCACGGCTATGGCTTGTTTTTGATGCCCACCGAAGCCGTGCTGTCCTTGCAGACACCGCGCGCCAAGAGTTTTTCCGCTGCCCATACCGGCTCAGTGCCAGCAATCAGGGGTACCGTGTTGCGCATGCAGTGGTCCGGCGGCAATTCGGCCCCCCGGGTCACTGGGCAAGAGGCAGCTCCCGGCCGGGTCAATTATCTTATCGGCAAGGATTCGGCCCACTGGCATACCGGAGTCCCGACCTACGCTCGGGTGACGTATGAAGGAGTATATCCAGGCGTGGACCTGGTGTATTACGGCCACCAGGGGCAGTTGGAATACGACATCGTGGTGGCGCCCAAGGCCGATCCACGATCGATCTGCCTGACTTTTCTGGGCGCTGAGCGGATGGAGGTGAACGCCGCCGGGGCTCTGGTACTACATAGCGGAAAGCGCGAAATCCAAATGTACAAGCCGGTCATTTACCAGGAGGTGGCGGGTAGCCGGAAGTCCATTGCCGGCGGTTATACGCTCAACGCTGCTCATGAAGTAGGCTTTGAGGTTGGCGCGTATGACCGCTCGCGCCCGTTAGTGATCGACCCGGTGCTAGCTTATGCCACCTACCTCGGCGGTAACGAAGAGGACAGGGGCTCTGGTATCGCCGTCGATAACGCCGGCCATGCCTATGT
>NZ_CADCXN010000094.1 GCF_902806695.1 Candidatus Methylobacter favarea
CGGCACTATCCAGTTCTTCCACAGTGAGTCGATCCGATACCTTTAAGGCGACGTGAGACATAGCATTTCTCCGGAAACTCAACCCTATTCAACTTGGACTCCGGAGATTTCATAAGATTCGTATTACATAGCCATAAATTAATAGAGGGTAAGGCATCCTTGGAAAAGATCGACATTAATTACTTCAGTCACGCTATAATTTCACAATCTTGCAAACTTTAAAAGTCACCCTTTCCTGCGGATGAAAATTCTTCATATTCTTGATCACTCGATACCTCTGCACAGTGGTTATTCTTTTCGAACAAAAGCGATTCTTGAACAACAAAGAAAATTAGGCTGGGAAACCTTTCATGTGACTTCTAGCAAACACATCGGCGCGAATGCAGCCGTAGAAACGATAAATGGCTTTACGTTCTATCGTTCCAGTGCGGCGAAATGGCCCAGTGCAATAATACCGGTTTTTAACCAATTCTCCATTGTGCATTCGCTTGCTCAACGCCTTGACGAAATTATTCCGGAAATAAAGCCGGATATTCTTCATGCCCATTCTCCGGCATTAAATGGCCTGGCTGCACTGAAAGCGGCCAGGAAATACAAAATTCCTTTGGTTTATGAATGCCGCGCCTTTTGGGAAGATGCTGCTGTCGATCACGGGACAACCCGTGAAGGCAGTTTGCGTTACCATCTAACAAAAGCCCTGGAAACTTATGTATTCAAACAAGCCGATGCGATAACAACCATATGCGAAGGCTTGCGCTCTGATATTGCCAGGCGCGGGATTGCAGCAGAAAAAATCACCGTCATCCCGAATGCGGTTGATATAGACCGATTTACGTATGGCGTAGAGCCTGATCAGAATTTACGGACACAATTGGGCTTGCAGAACAAAATTGTACTCGGTTTTATCGGCTCTTTTTATGCCTACGAAGGTCTGCCGTTATTACTGGAGGCATTGCCCACAATATTGGAAAAGCAGCCCGAAACCAGATTGCTGCTCGTCGGCGGCGGTCCGCAAGAAGCATTGATCAAACAAAAAACCAATGAATTGGGATTAGAAAAGCAGGTCATTTTTACCGGGCGCGTACCTCATGATCAAGTACAGGATTACTATAACCAGGTCGATATTTTCGTATATCCCCGGCTGCCCATGCGCCTGACTGAATTGGTAACGCCTCTAAAGCCTTTGGAAGCCATGGCTCAAGGCAGGCTGGTAATTGCCTCGGCTGTGGGCGGACATAAGGAATTGATTACTCATCAAAGCAATGGCTATTTATTTAAGGCAAATAATGCAAATGCTTTGGCCGCCACTGTCCTGGATTTGTTAAACCAGCCTCGGCAGTGGGAAAAGTTGCGAATGGCAGGGCGTTTATTTGTAGAGCAGGAAAGAAACTGGACTAACAGTGTAAGTAACTATAAACAGATATATTCCCGATTTATTTAGATGTAATTCATAAACAACTTTTAAATCAAGCAATTATTAGACTTTAGGATGAAAAAATGAAAGTAACTGTATTTGGTTCAGGCTATGTGGGGTTAGTTACGGGTGTTTGTCTGGCAGAGGTTGGTAATGAAGTGGTTTGTGTCGACGTTGATCAAAAAAAAATCGACAACCTGAAAAAAGGCGTTATTCCAATTTATGAGCCGGGACTGGAAGCGCTGGTCAGCGAAAATCAGCAAGCCGGACGGATAAAATTCACAACCAACATACCGGAAGCCGTTAGTCACGGCATTTTTCAGTTTATAGCGGTGGGCACGCCTCCTGATGAGGATGGCGCGGCTGATTTGCAATATGTTTTAGCCGTGGCTAAATCGATTGCTGAAAATATGACAAGTTACCGTATAGTTGTGGATAAATCGACCGTACCCGTCGGTACAGCTGATAAAGTAAGGGAAGTCATGCTGCAGGTACAGACAGAACGCGGCGTGGATATTGAATTTGATGTGGTTTCCAATCCCGAGTTTTTAAAGGAAGGCGCGGCGATTACAGACTTTATGAAACCGGACAGGATTATCGTGGGCACCGATAATCCAAGAACAGCCGAATTGTTAAAAGCCCTTTATGCCCCGTTTAATCGTAGTCATGAACGCGTCATCACCATGGACGTTCGTTCAGCTGAATTAACCAAGTATGCAGCTAATGCGATGTTGGCCACAAAAATCAGTTTTATGAATGAACTGGCCAATCTGGCCGAACTGCTGGGCGCCGATATTGAACACGTCAGAAACGGCATAGGCTCTGATTCACGCATAGGCTATTCATTTATCTATCCGGGCTGCGGCTATGGCGGCTCCTGTTTTCCCAAGGATGTCAAGGCATTGGAGCGAACTGCAAGGCAAGTCGGTTATAAGGCGGAATTACTGAGTGCCGTTGAAAATGTCAATGACCGGCAAAAACAGGTGTTATTTAATAAAGTGGTTCAGCATTACCAAGCTGATGGCGGTTTGCAGGGAAAGACCTTTGCCCTTTGGGGACTGGCATTTAAGCCCAAAACGGATGATATGAGAGAAGCCCCCAGCCGGGTCATACTGGAGGCGTTGATTGATGCCGGTGCGGCAATTAAGGCATTCGACCCCGAAGCAATGGATGAAGCAAAAAGAATTTATGGAAACAAATCCGGATTGACCTTGGTAGAAACTGCGGAAGATGCATTGGAAGGCGCTAATGCCTTGATCGTGGTAACCGAATGGAAAAACTTCTGGAGCCCTGACTTTGATTTGATTAAAAGTACTTTAAAAGATCCGGTAATTTTTGATGGGAGGAATTTGTATCAACCGGAACTGCTTAAAAGACAAGGGATTATTTATTATGGTATTGGCAGATGTCAGGCAAAGGCAATTATCTAATAAACAGAAAATCTTTCTTGCTTTAATGCCCGTCCCGGATTTTTTCAAAATCTTTATTTAAATTGCGCGCCGAGTTGATGACCCATAAAAAAAAGGCTTTGCACGTAGGCTTAGTCGGGCCGCTGCCTCCGCCCTCAGGTGGTATGGCTAATCAACTGAATCAGCTGGTTCAGCTATTGGCAAAGGAAGATATCCAGGTAAGTCTGGTGCAGACCAATGCGCCTTACGGCTATAAAATAATAGAAAATATCAAAGGCGCAAGAGCGCTATGGCGGCTTATTCCATATCTTGCGAAGGTTTGGAAGCTTGCCGGAAAAGTGGATGTTATTCATGTCTTGGCAAATTCGGGATGGTCCTGGCAATTGTTTGCAGCTCCCGTGCTATGGACAGGATGGTTTAGGGGCACACCTGTGATAATTAATTATCGGGGAGGGGAAGCAGAGGATTACTTTAAAAAATCCATAAAATGGGTTAGACCTTCGATAAAAAAAGCAACTGCTGTGGCCGTGCCCTCCGGCTATTTAAAAAAAATTTTCTCAGATTTTGGCATCGATTCCCAAATTATACCCAATATTATTAATCTGGAACGCTTTATCCCAAAAGATAAGATCGGCCTGATTGATCCCCTTCAGCCTCATCTGATAATAACGCGTAATCTGGAAGCTATATACGGTATATCAACAGCCATAAAAGCAGTAGCGCTGTTAAGACCAATAGTACCCGGCATTAAACTGTCAATAGCGGGAAGTGGGCCTCAAAAAGAGAAGTTACAATACCTCGTAACCAAAGAGAAGCTGGAAAATAATATAATTTTTACCGGAAGGCTGACGCCTGAAGAGATGGCGAAGTTATATCAAAATGCAAATATTATGCTCAATCCAACGACTGTGGATAACATGCCCAATTCTATACTTGAAGCTCTGGCGAGCGGCGTTGCAGTGGTGACAACGGATGTAGGAGGCATACCTTATATAGTAAAAAATAACAACACGGCTTTATTTGCGGAAGCAAACAATCCTGAATTAATGGCAAAACAAATCAACAGATTACTTAATGAGCCTGAGCTATATCAAGAACTTGTCAATAATGGCTTACAAGATGTACAGCAATATGCCTGGACAGAGATTAGAGCCCTATGGCTGGGGTTGTACGAAGCGTCCAGGAACAAAATGGTGAAGAAGTGAATATTTATACCCAGCTCATATCATATGTCATTTTTCCATTGCACGAACGCCTGAAAAAACATGATAGTGTTCGTATCCGCAAGGAAATGGAACACAGCCAATGGCTATCTCGCGAGGAATTGGAAGGATTGCAGTTGCAAAGACTTAAAGCGTTTCTCACCGATGCTGAACAACATGTTCCCTATTACCGGCAATTATTTTCACAACTAGACTTCAAGCCCAATCAGATCAGTTCATTGGATGATTTAAGAAAGCTGCCTTTAACAGACAAGCCGCAAATACGCCACTATGCGGATCAATTCAAGGCCGATAATGCTGTCGGCCTGTCCCGGTTTAATACCGGCGGGTCCAGCGGAGAGCCCTTGATTTTCTATATCGGCACGAAACGCGTCAGCCATGATGTCGCTGCAAAATGGCGGGCGACCCGCTGGTGGGACGTGGATATCGGCGATCCTGAAATAGTCATTTGGGGCTCGCCGATAGAGTTGGGGACGCAGGATAAAATAAAGTTAATCCGCGATAAATTTTTACGGACTCATCTGATCCCGGCCTTTGAAATGTCCGCACAAAAAGTGGATGGTTTTATCCGGCAAATACAGACAATTCGTCCCAAAATGCTGTTCGGATATCCGTCAGCACTTTCACATATTGCAGCCCATGCAGAAAAAAACGGAACGCTGTTAAATAATCTGGGCATTAAAGTCGCTTTTGTAACTTCCGAAAGGCTCTATGATTATCAAAAGGAAAAAATTGAAACGGTTTTCGGCTGTCCTGTGGCCAATGGCTATGGCGGCCGGGATGCAGGTTTTATCGCCCATCAATGTCCGGCCGGCGGCATGCACATCACGGCAGAAGACATTATCGTGGAAATTATCGATAAGGAGGGCCAGGTATTGCCCCATGATGAACAGGGAGAGATTGTCATTACTCATCTGGCAACCCGCGATTTCCCGTTTATCCGGTATTGCACCGGCGATGTGGGTGTTATGTCTGACGCACAATGCAGCTGCGGCAGAGGGCTGCCGCTGTTAAAAGAAATTCAGGGCAGAACCACCGATTTTATCGTCGCCCAGGATGGAACCGTTCTGCATGGCTTGGCGTTGATTTATGTGCTGAGGGATTTGCCGGGTATTGAGTCATTCAAAATTATTCAGCATACTCTTGGGGAAACCCGGATTCAGATTGTTCGCAATACGGATTACTGTCAGGAAACATCGGAGATGTTAATACAGGATGTATTTAAAAAACGCTTGGGAAAAGGGGTAAAAGTTGATATTGACTATCTTGCCGAAATACCAAAAGAGCAATCCGGAAAATTTCGCTATGTGGTCAGCCATATAAAATCCTGAGCCGCAGTTCCTGTATTTGCACAGGCTTAAAAAAGGACTATTCAAAAAGAATAATCCTGTAAAAGCGGCTTTAATTGCTTCCGGGTTTTAAGGTTAAACTATGCGCAGATTTTCCAGCTAGCAGGTCGATGGGCAAACCGTGCACCCAATAATAGTGCTGATCGCGGTAGTAAGGCGACAAAGGATGGGCGGACTGGCCGCCAGGCATGTGCAAGATACCCTGGTCAAGATGCGCGGGCGAGACTACCAGACGTTCAGTGGCGCCAAATTTCGGGCCGGCTACCCGTATACAGCTGCTGCAGCCTGCCAATTGATCTTCCGGCATATCCAGCAACAGTCCGAGCAACGGCACGGCTCTGGAAAAAGGATGAGCGAAATGCGCCTTATTCACCTTCCCCCAGGTTAAATCGGATAATTTCATGTTGGGGTATTTGGCTTGCAATTGCCTGGCGCTTTGTCTTAATTGGCCCAGAATAAAAGCATTCCAATTTTTATAATGAATCGGGTCCGGCAGCAAGCGCGGCGGTTTTGCTGTCAGCATGGCCTGCAGCGGCGTATCAATATAAGTCCAGGAATAGCTGAAGTTTTTATCGAGTTTACGACACGCTGTTAAAAAAGGTGAAAATACAGCTTCCGCCAAGTGCTTGCGAAATTCTACCAGTAAAGCAAAGCCCTTGCTGTCTGTATCGGCTCTGCCGTTCCAGGCTAATAAATATCCGCGCAGCTCGCGCAATTCCGGCTGCTGCTCGATAATCGCCGGCGACAGGACGGTTAACGCCAGTTGCTGATAAAACGCATGGAATTCGTTTTTAGTATCCAGTTGCAGCTCGAACAGTGAGTTTTCATTAAGGTCTTTCATCTCCCCAAGCCGCTGGGTAATGCGGTAAGCGCGGTAGCCGTTGGCGAACTGGCGCCCGATAACATACGGGAACTGCCTGCCCAGACGCCGGTCATTGGCTGATACCAGCATTCCGCTCACGGGATTAACGACGCGCGGCAAATTTTGCGCCTCGACATAACCATTCCAGCCAATTGTCCCGTCCGCCCAGGAACGGCTGACCGAGCCGTCATTGCCGAAGCGTCTGGGTATCCTGCCCATAAACGTCCAGGCAATTTGCCCGTTCTTATCTGCCAATAAAAAATTCAATGGCGGCCCGGCCGTATGATTGACCATCCGGATGGCTTGCTGCAATGTTTCAGTTTGCTCCAGCTCAAGCAGTTCCATCGTGACGACTACACCATCCAGCGCCGTCCAATGGACGGCGACGGGCTTATCCAACAAAAGCTCTGCCGCAACCGGACCCCAAACGGTCCCTCTGACTTCAATTTGCTGCGTTTTGGCATCTTTTACAGAAATAGTTTCAGTTGTTTGTTCAAACCGCTGCCAGTTGCCCGCCACCTTGTATTCATCAGGCTTTTCAGGGTTCAGTTCAAGGCTTACCAGATCCAGAAAATCACCGGACAGATTCGTACTGCCCCAGGCAATATGATTATTGCTGCCGGCAACCATTAAGGGCGTACCCGGCAATATCACCCCGGCTGTATGGGCAGCGCCATAATTTATCTCACTGCGATACCAGATATTAGGCACAGAAATGCCAAGATGCATATCATTGGCCAGAATAGCACGTCCATCCGGGGTTTTTGTCCCGCTGACCGCCCAGGCATTGGAACCCGTGGCGAAATCCCGAAGCTGCACTGTTTCTACCGGTTTTTCTACAGAGGACGGATGGGTTGCAAGCACTGTTTCAAGTGCTGCTGCCGGAATGGGTTGGGCCGGACGCCGGGATTCGGCAGAGCCAAGCAGACGGTCGGTAAACCGGTCCGTATCAGGCGTCAGAAAAGCCACAATCTCTTTCGGCAAGCTTTTCTCCATTACGCTCAACATGCGCTCTTCCTGTTCCGCCGCCGCAGTGAGCGTATCGAACATGCCCACTATCACCAGAACCGTGTCTTCAGGCTTCCACGGCTCGGGTTGATAATCTAGGACGGTAAATTCAAAAGCCAAGGCAGGGGCCGCGTCAATATAACCATTGACTCCTTCTGCGTAAGCCTCAAGGTAGCGCTTATGCTCTGGCGGAAGTTTTTCCATGACCGCCTTTGCGACTTTATAAAAGCCACAGGTTCTAGCCCGAATATCACTTTTAACGGCCGCCTGGCCGAATAGCTCTGCCAGTCGGCCGGCATTTTTGCGGCGCATCAGATCCATCTGGAACAGCCGGTCGCGTGCTGAAACATAGCCTAGTGCGCGCAGAGCGTCAGCACGGTTATTAGCGGTGATCACCGGAATGCCGTGTTGGCCGGAGGAGATCGTGACTGGCGCAGACAGATGATTAAGTACAGCATTGCCATCCAGCCGCGGCATTGAATTACGCAAGATCAGCAAGCCTGTACCTGTACCGCCAATAACCAGAGCTGAAAGTATGAAGAGCAGATAAAAAAAGAATCTTCGAAAAATCTGCATCGCCATTTATATTTGACAAAAGACGGGATAGTGTTGTCGAGTATTAACTGGAGTTCAATTATTAGCGGATCGATGGTTATGATAATGGGCAGTAAAGCTCGGCCGTATCACCGAGGCTTCTGTCACAAGTATCAGTTTCGAGTATTTTACAATTAATTAAAGGGACGGCCTGATCTAAGGAGAAATAATAGCTGCAACCACCTGGTTTAGCGGCTTGGTACATCCGCAGCCGTGAGTACAAGCGGCCTTGGTTTAAAGCCGAGGTCCCGCGTTGCCTCCTCATGATTAAAAACCAGGTCTTTGTTCATTCGCTCCGCCATTGCTACAGACCACTTCTGGTAGCGAGGCAGCATGCGCAAACAGGCCAGCGCAAAGCGGAACACGCCTATCGGCACTTTTACCAGCCGGGGACGGCGGCCGAGCACGGCAAATGTCCGGCAAACCATCTGCTTATAAGTCAGTGTTTCTCCGCCAGAAATATTGTAGTCCCGGTTGGTCGCCCCGGGAGTCTGCAGGGCGGAAATACAGGCAGCCGCGACATCGGCTACATGCACCGGCTGACGCAGACCAAGGGCTGGCCCGAATATCGGGAAAAAGCCAAAACGGCAGATAAAGCGCGCCATTTCGGAAATATTTTTATCACGGCCCCGTCCATAGATTAATGTCGGTCGCAAAATGACCCATTCTACACCACAGCTTACAGCCCAAACGCGTATTCGTTCCTCAGCATCTGCAAGCCGATGCGCAGCTATTCGCTCCTCCGGATCGGGCGAGTCGGTTTTGGTAAACCGGCTGGTGGAAGACAAGACTACGATGCGGCGCGCATTATGGTGTTCGAGAAAATTCAGATATTCCGGCAACACCCATATGGGCGCGACACAAAGCCAATATTTTATATTTTCAGGAGCATCCATGCTAAATCCGCTGGCCGCGCTTGCTACGGTTTTGCTGCCGCCGAGCAATGAAATCGGCAACCCTGGCTTAGAGTCTGATGAAGCCGGGGGAAGCTGCCGCCATACTACATTCTCACAAGATTTATTCACTACTTGACGCGAATAGGCTCTCACTTGCCGGCCTGCTTGCGTCAACAATGGCAGCAGCGATTCTCCGACCATACTGGTTGCTCCCAGCACCCCCACTATTTTCTCATCCACGTTCAGCACCTAACATACGTCCCACATGCTTGATACTGAAATACCATGCCAGAATGCCAAACCGCAGCCATACGCCGATCGTCACCAGGCCCATCAATACACCCGGATATTGATGGCGAAAAAATTTCCGGTAAAATCTCATCATGCCTTTGTGTTTGTGCCATTCCACAAAAATGGGCGAGGCACGGCTACAGACTCCTAATGCATGCATAATGCGGGCAGAAGGGACAAATAAAATTTTCCAGTCTTTTTTTCGAAAGCGCATGCACCAATCCAAATCTTCGCAATGAAGAAAATAACCTTCATCCCATAAGCCTACATCCTCTATCGCCCTGCGTTTAGCCAGCATGCAGGCCCCGGAAATGGCTTCTACCTCAACAGGCTGCCGAGGCAAGGGCTGCTTGTGCAGATAAAAATCAAAAAACAGGCGCGGCCAGCGATTGGCAAGGCGGCTTAATTCAAAGGCCCGAACAAACGAGCGCCAGGGCGTGGGGATGGCCCTGCGGCCTCCGCCCTGCTCGGAACCGTCCGGGTTCATGAGCAAACCGCCGACCATGCCCACTGATTCATCTGACTTCAGTGCCTGTAACAGTTCATCAATAGCATGAGTATCTACCCGGCAATCAGGATTCACAAACAGTAAGTAATCTGCATGAGCAGACGCCAATCCGCGATTGCAGCCTGCCGAGAAGCCTGTATTCATGATATTTCGAATTATTTTTACTTGGGGTAAATCGACAAGAGCGGCGAGACTGCCATCGGAAGAAGCATTATCAACAACGATAATTTCAATCCTTAACGGACACTTCAATAATGATTCAATACATTCATGCAGCAAAGCGCCGGCGTTGTAATTAACGATAACGGCTGAAATTATCTGAGTCACAGGCTATCTGCTCCAGGTGAAAAACGGATGGGCCCTGTCATTGGCGAATAGCTACATCCTTTCTGTAAATTGATAGTCCGCTTGCTCCTCAAAAAATTGGTTATTAGGGGACAAATCCTTTTGAAGGAGCTTATTGGAAAACGTGATTTCAAATCTTCCTCCTCTATTGCTTCGCAAGGCTATTGCTTTGGCAATATCTTAATGGATAACTCGTATTGCAGCAGCCACAAACTATACAGCCAGCTTCAACTGGTAGTTGTTAACTTAGAATAGTAGAGGGCTTAAAACCCTGCTCCAGGGCTCGATCAATTGACATGATAAACTGCCACCGCTGGCGCTAACAACAACAGTTACCTGCCAACGCAGGCAAGTATTTGAAATCTCTTTTTTTATAGAGTTAAAGAACCCTTGTCAATATCGCTATAGAGGGAGTGCTTTAAAACAACAGTTATGTTGTTGTCAAGGTTGTTTATCAATATACAGTAATTGCAATCAGCTTAACAATAATTAATGAGACCGCTTGGCTCAGGCAAAGACCTGAGCAATCAGATTGTTAACAAAAAACCACAGAAGCGCCCTTGAAAAAAATAAATTTGAGCTGGCGCAAGCAATATAAATAAACAATTGTTAAGGCAATTTTTTCGTTTCCTCAAGAAGCCATCGCTCAAGCACTGCGACTATGTAGGCTTCCTCAGCCGGAGTAAGCGCGCGGCCTTTGGCTATGTAATGCCATTTTTGCAGACAACCGCGGCAGCAGCAGGCGGTAGCATGCTGGGCAACAAAAACGGGATGGCCGCGAAACGGAGTTTGTTTGCCATCATTTTCAAGCACGGCTGGGGCCAACCGTTCGGCTATAAAATCCTGGGCATGAACAAGAATTACGGGCAGACTTTTACTGCGCAAATAATCCAAATCCTTGCCTTTCAGATGAAATTTGCTGCGAAAAGCAGACTTTGAGAGCGCCTTAAAAATATCGTCTAAATTTCTCATCAAAATGATATAAATCTGGCTGGCCTGCTATCTCAAATTAATCCAGTAAAAAGTTAGCAGGTTTTTTCGTATGTTCAAGAGAAATATTGGCTGTTTCGTCCTTCAGGCGGACGCCGGAAAAGTGCAAGCGGTCAGCCTCGGTTATGAGAAATATAAGTTTTTCCACTGCCTGTTCATAGCTGAGTCCATTTTTATGAATGTTGGAAATGCAATTCCGGTCAGCATCTGTACTGCCGACTTTTGCCTGATAAGTAAAATAAATTCCCATACTGTCGGGCGAACTGAGTCCTGGCCGCTCCCCAATTAGAACAACACACATTCTGGCTGAAAAAAGCTCGGAAATATGATCGCCAATTGCTACGCGGCCGTATTTTACCAGAGAGATTGGCGGCACTAAGTAGCCCTTGCTGCACAGTCGCGGGATCAATAAGCTCAAAACAGGTACGGCATGATTTTCAATTGCATTGGAAGACAATCCGTCTGCAACAATTATGGCAATATCCGGCGCTTTGATTTGTTGAACTGTGCGTTGCAGGCTTTCAATAGAAGCCGGGTTTAATAAGCGGCCTTTATCGGGCCGCTGCAAATAGATTTGATGAGTCTCTGCCTGGGTTTGCAGGGAAAGCGTCTTATAGCCTTGGACGTTTAATACTTGCTCCAGCTTGCCGAAATCCAGCGGAATATTGGCCGCATCCTTAGCCAAAGCATGAGCTAACTGGAAGTCCAGGTTCGCTTTGGTCGGCAAACTTGATCCCGCATGTCCCAGGGCGATACGGGCCGACGTGAACTGTTTCAGACTATGCCAGGGATCTTCCGCGGTAAGAGGGGAGTTATCTGTAGTCATGGCCGAACTCTAGCCGAGTTTTTGTAAAGCCGGTTTGAATAAATCGGGAACTTCGCTGCATGGCAATAAATGGTTTGCTTCATCAAAAATCCTGTGTTTTTGCAGCCACTGCTCGAACTCAGGCGCAGCCCGAAGACCCAGCAGCTGCCGTATATAGAGTGCGTCATGAAATGACGTGGACTGATAATTGAGCATGACATCATCAGCTCCCGGGACGCCCATAATAAAATTACCGCCGGCGACCGCAAATTGAGTCAGCAGCATATCCATATCATCCTGATCGGCTTCGGCATGATTGGTATAGCAAATGTCGCAGCCCATGGGCAAACCCAGCAATTTACCGCAGAAATGATCTTCAAGCCCGGCGCGGATGATTTGTTTGCCGTCATAAAGATATTCGGGGCCGATAAAACCGACCACTGTATTGACCAGCAACGGCTTGAATTTACGCGCAACTGCGTAAGCTCTGGCTTCACAGGTTTGCTGATCCATGCCGCCGTGAGCATTGGCCGATAAGGCGCTGCCTTGCCCGGTTTCAAAATACATGCAGTTATTGCCGATGCTGCCGCGGTTTAGTTCCAGCGCGGCCTGGCGGGCTTCCTGAAGAAGGTTCAGGTTAATGCCGAAGCTGGCGTTGGCCTTCTCGGTGCCGGCAATCGATTGAAAGACCAGGTCAACAGGGGCGCCCTGTTCAATGGCTTTCAATGTCGTCGTCACATGAGCCAGTACGCAGGATTGCGTCGGTATCTGGTAACGCTCGATAATATCGTGCAGCATCTGAATCAAAGCCCTTGTAGATTCAAGATTATCCGAAGCGGGGTTAATGCCGATAACCGCATCGCCGCTGCCATACAGTAAGCCGTCAAGCAGGCTGGCCGCAACCCCGGCCGGATCGTCAGTCGGATGATTCGGCTGCAGACGGGTTGAAAGCCGCTTCTCCAGCCCGAGCGTATTGCGAAACCGGGTGATCACCCGGCATTTTTTCGCGGCCAGAATCAAATCCTGAATGCGCATGATTTTCGAGACGGCCGCCGCCATCTCCGGCGTCACCCCCGGAGCTACAGCAGTTAACGCCTCAGTTGTCGCCTGTTCAGACAGCAGCCAGTTACGGAAATCGCCTACTGTGAGGTGAGCGATAGGCGCGAATGCCGCGTTATCATGCTCATCGATAATTAACCGGGTAACTTCATCCTGTTCATAAGGAATCAGCGCTTCATTAAGAAATTGTTTCAGGGGAATATCGGCCAGCAGCCATTGCGCTGCCACGCGCTCCAGATTTGTTAGCGCGCCGAGGCCGGCCAGATAATCACCCGAACGGGCAGGGGAGGCTTTCGCCATCAGATTGCGCAAGGTCTTGAAATCGTAGATTACATTATCAAGTTGAGTTTTGTATGTCATACCAGCAATGGTTATCTAACGTTTATGCGCGATGATCGCACTGTTTTCAGGTTAACCGCAAAGTCAAACAGTCGATTTACGTTTCACATTAAAGTATTCGAAGAATGCTTTCAACTTTAACTGACACCGTGGCAGCTCCATCATAAAACTTCAGTCAGCCCTGACATGGTTATTGACAAGTCTTGCAGCGTGCTGCATTTTAGATGGAGTGCTTATTTATAGTAGCCGTTTTCACAAAACCAGAGAATGGCATCCTTAATGGCATCCCGAGCCGGACGATAGCGGTAATTCAGTTCGCGCATGGCTTTTGCGCTGGAAAAAAACATCTGTTTTTTTGCCATACGCACGCCGTCGATTGTTGCCCGGGGTTCCACACCGGTAAAAGCGGCGGTCTTTTCCATCAGCCAGGCGGCAGGCAAAATCAGGTTATGAGACAAGCGTAGTCGCTTTAATTTTTTGCCGGTAATTCCGTCTATAATTTCCAGAATTTGCAGCAGACTCATGTTTTCGCCGCCAAGGATATAGCGTTCTCCGGCTTTGCCCTGTTCAAATGCCAACAGATGTCCCTTAGCGACATCGTCCGCATGGACGATGTTAAGCCCGGTATCGACATAAGCCGGCATGCGGCCATGCAGGGTATCCAGGACAATACGGCCGGTCGGAGTCGGCCTAATATCACACGGTCCGATAGGCGTAGACGGATTGACAATCACCAGAGACAATTTATGCTGATCTGTAAGTTGCTGGACAGCTTGTTCGGCGAGAAATTTTGAGCGCTTATAATGCCCGGTCATCGAGGGCAGCGAAGAGGGTGTGGTTTCATCGGCCGGGCTGCCGTCCGGATTAAACCCCAGCGTGGCCACGCTGCTGGTATAGACGATACGTTTTAATCCCGCTTCCGCCGCAGCCAGTATCAGTGATTGCGTGCCAATGACATTGATGGCGTACATGCTATCGGGATCGGGAATCCACAGCCGGTAATCGGCGGCCGCATGAAACAGGTTATCGCAGCCCCTGACTGCGCGTTTTATTGAGGAGATATCGCGCAAATCGCCTTCACAAATTTCCACCGGGAAATTATTTAAATTGCGTCTGTCGCTTTGCGCCCTAACCAGTACCCGCACTTCATGGCCCGCTTCAAGCAGGCGCCGCATGATCGCTGATCCTAAAAAGCCGTTTGCCCCCGTTACCAGCGTTTTCATTATCGATGTTTCAGTTCCAGGTATTCCTGCCAGGGCCGGATAACAATGGCAAAAATGTTGATTAGCGTTAAATTTTTCATGAAGCAGCTTGATTGACAAGATAACTGTTAATGCAAAAATACTCTGCACCGGTTATAAAAGCCGCCCCACAATCTCGTGAAATTAAAAATTATAACAGCTTATTAAAGACCGGGATTGTAAAGCCTTATTCAGAACCGGCATTGATTTTTATCCGACAATTATAGGCATTCTTTCTGTGACTCGATACCTTTAAGAAAACTGGTTTTATTTTGGATGCTGATTGAAAGCGGAATGCCGTCGCGGTATAAAACGCGCTGTTTAGCCAGCGCCGCTATGCGTTGGCCGGGCGTGATAATGCCGGTTAAATTTAACGGGTCGGCAGCACTGATAGTAATGACATCGCCTTTTTTAGGCTGTTTGCGAATTTCCCGCAGGGAGCTGACTGCCTCAGGCAGCGCATACTGCTCTCCGGCGAAGCCCTGCACAAAACGCCCGCCCCGTAATTCGCCCCGCGCCTCCATGCGCCGGAAGACATATAAGAGCTCCCGCCAAGATGGCACAATATCTTCCTGTTCCAGAAGTTTGCGAAACACAATACCGTAACGGCGCAGCAGGACTTGGGCAATATATTCGCAGTTCCGGTAGCGGTCAGTCTCGATGGCTTGGCTTGAACGGACTAAGACCCAACGGCCGGAAGCGGCGAAAGGATCATAGGATGGGTAGCGTTTTCTATGGCGTTGCTGGATTTTCTGCGGCGTAATCAGGGTGCGCAAGCCCTGAAAACTGTCCGCCGTAATCAGTCCCCAGGCAACCAGTTCGGCCAGCGCTTCTTCCAGTTGCGATTTCAGCAAACCGGTTTCCACCCGCAGTTCTTCGAAGAAACTGGCGCCCCATTCCTTGAGCATAGCATAAGCTTTTTGGGCATTACCCGACAAAGCCAGTGCTTCAGGGCTTGGAGGCGGCGCATAAGCGCGCCAGTGATGAAGATGAGGACGGGTAATAAAGCTGATCGCAGTCGTTTTACCGGCAGGATTTTTACGTTTGGGCAAGGTGCTGCCGGCAGCGGGCTGCAAACGCAGCCAGGTAATCTTGCCGGAGCTGCATAATTTATCAAGATCGGAAGATAAATAATAACGGATTCTGGCCGGCAGAATATTGGCCTCCCAGCTTACGGCCGGAAGACAAAGACCTTCCAGTTGCAGTAAACGTTGTTGCAGGGCAGCTTCGCCTTCGCCAGGCTCATGCAAGCCGTGCCAGCGGAACAAAAAGCGCATGAAATCGGCCGACGCTACGGGTTCAATTTCACTGCGCAGCTGTTTGAGCGTATAGCGATGAATGCGCGCCAGCAAGCCGCGCTCGCACCATTCGATGCTATTGGAATTGGCTTCAGGCGTAAAGCGTCCCTGAATTGCGAAGCCTTCCTGTTGCAAGGCGTTTAATGCCCGATCGATAGAGGCAGCATCTAGCGCCAGGGGCTCTGCCAGTTGCGCGGCTGTAACCGGCCCCAAACCTTCCAAGCGGCTGCGGATGATTTCCCGCAAAGCGCTCTCCCTGTCGCTGGCTTCATTAGCTGCAATCGGCTCAATGAGCGGCTGAATTCCGGCAGCCGGAAACAGCATTTGCATAACCTCCAAGCGTTCTGCCGCAACCCATAAGCGCGAGTTATTGGCAAGAGTCATGACCGTCGCGCGTTTGTTCTGTTTAAGACTTTCAATAAAACCGGCCCAGCCTTGACCGGGATTGTCCTGAGCATTCGACAGCGGGCCGCGCCTGCCTTCCGCTTCAGTCAGAAAGCCCAGAACCACCAGCGCATCGTGAAGTTCATCGGGCGTGTGCGCTTCCGGCCAGGCTTCATGGCGCACCTTTTCAATGGCCTCCGGATTCAAACGGCCGATTTCGCCGGCGCTTTGCGGATCCATGAAGCGGCGCTGCTGTACCGCCAGAGTGCGGCGTTCCTCAGCGGGCACATCATCCAGAAAGGCATAAGGCCGGGCGTTCAGTATTTCCATGGCCAGCGGCGAAGGACTGGTCAAATCGCGGCAGATAATTTCGATAGATTTTTGTTCAATGCCGGTCAGCAGACGTTCCAGGCCGGTGATGTCCATTATCTCGTGCAGACAATCGGACAGCGTCTGGTTAACCAAAGGATGATCGGGAACCTCCCGGTTTCCGGCAATATTTTCCTGACAGGCGAGCTGGTCGGGGAAAATCAGGGCCATCAAGTCTTCAGCATCATTGCGTTGAAAATACGCAGGGACTTTCTTGCCGGCGCGATTGTGCGGCACGGCCAGCGCCGTATTGGCGATCCAGCGCCAGCGTGTGGGAAACATCGGCGCCGCCAGCAGCGCCTGGATCAGGATGTCCTTGACAGTAGCGGCATTTAGGTACCGGGCAGGTTCTTCCAGCGGAAAGCTGTGGGTTGGGCCTAGCGACAGCACGATGGTGTCTTCAGCAGCGGCAGCCTGGAGTTCAAAATTGAAGCGGCGGCAGAATCGTTTTCGAAGCGCAAGACCCCAGGCCCGGTTAATCCTGGAGCCGAAAGTTGAATGAATGACAAAATGCATATCGCCGGTTTCATCAAAGAAGCGTTCGAACACAATATGCTGTCGGGTAGGCAATACCGTTAAAGCGGCTTTTGCCGCAGCCAGATATTGCACCAGTTGTTCCGCGGCGGCATGAGGAAGCTGTAATTCCGCTGTCACATAACGGTATGCCTCATCCTGCCCTTCTTCGAGTTTTTCATCCAGGGCCGTGCGTAAATTGGATACGGCAATGGACAGTTCATCGCTGCGGCCGGGCGCTTCCCCGAACCAGAACGGAATATTAGGCGGCTGGCCGTGGGCGTCTTCCACATACACCCGGCCCTGCTCGACTTTAAGCACGCGATAGGAACTGTTGCCGAGCTGGAATATATCGCCCGGCAGACTTTCAAAAGCGAAGTCTTCATTCAAGGTGCCGACGAAAATGCCTTCCGGCTGCAAAATGACGTCGTAATCAAACTGGTCAGGAATGGCGCCGCCGTTAACAATAGCGGTCAGACGTGCGCCCTTGCGCGCCCGCAATATGCCGTGAACGGCATCCCGATGCAGATAGGCGCTGCGCCGGCCGCGCCGCATGTGAAAACCGTCACTGAGCATTTTAACCACATCCATGAACTGCTCATATTTCAGTTCCCGGTAAGGCCAAGCCGCAGAATAGGCTTGATACAACGCCTCTTCGCGCCATTCCCGGCAAGCAATTTCAGCCACAATTTGCTGTGCGAGGACATCCAGCGGATGGTCAGGGACCGAAATATGGTCCAGTTCATCTTGCTGAATGGCGGCCAATATGGCCGTGCATTCCACCAGATCATCGCGCGACAGCGGAAACAGACGGCCTTTGGGGATAGCTCCGAGGCTATGGCCGGAACGTCCGGCCCGCTGCAGAAAAGTAGAAATGGCATGCGGCGAACCCAGCTGGCAAACCAGGTCCACATCGCCGATATCAATGCCGAGTTCGAGTGAAGCGGTGGCCACCAGGGCTTTCAGCGTGCCCTGCTTTAAACGCTGCTCGGCCGCCAGCCGGTGTTCCCTGGCAAGACTGCCGTGATGTGCGGTGACAAATTCTTCGCCTAATCGTTCGGCAAGAGCGGCAGCCGCCCGTTCTGCGTGCCTGCGGGTATTGACAAAAATCAGGGTCGTGCGGTGCTGCTCGATCAATTGCTCCAGGCGATTGTAAATTTCACCCCAGACTTCAGCCGCCATAACGGCTTCCAACGGCGAGCCGGTCATCTCGATCTGCAAATCACGCTGGCGTTTATGACCGGTATCAATAATGGTGCAGGGGGTTAGGGAAGTTCCGATCAGGTAGTGGGCTATTAATTCGATCGGCTTTTGCGTCGCTGATAAACCGATGCGCACCGGCGGCATTGCCGTCAGTTGCGACAGCCGCTCCAGCGATAGGGAAAGGTGGGCGCCGCGCTTGTTGCCGGCCAGGGCATGGATCTCATCGATAATGACGCTGCGCACCGAACCGAGCATTTCGCGGCCTGAATCGGAGGTGAGCAGAATATAAAAGGATTCCGGCGTAGTAACGAGAATATGCGGCGGGCAGCGCTTCATGGCCGCGCGCTCGGCCGCCGAGGTATCGCCGGTGCGGGTTTGAGCGCGAATTGCCACATCCGGCAAACCGTTTTCCAGTAAGGCCAAGCGAATACCGTTCAGCGGCAGTTCGAGATTTTTATGAATATCGTTCGATAAGGCCTTGAGCGGCGATATATAAAGAATCCGGGTTTCATCCGGCAGCGGCGACTCCAGTCCTTCCTGCACCAATTGGTCAATAGCTGCAAGAAATGCGGCCAGGGTTTTCCCTGAACCTGTAGGGGCAGCAATTAAAGTGGATTCGCCCGCGCAAATAGCAGGCCACGCCTGGCGCTGGACGTCAGAAGGCGAGGAGAAATGGCTGTTGAACCACTGGGTGACGACGGGATGAAAGGATGTTAAAGACATGAGATGCTTATTCAGCCTGAGATGTAAAGCCAGGCATTGGCTTCAGCTTCATTCAAAATTAAAATAAGACTGTTTACTCAGCAATTCATTCAACAGGCTGATGAGTTATTGTTAAAGCTCCCGCCGAATGATTCGAAAGGCGGGCGGTCGATACCTGTACTTTAGTATCGATAGTTGACTGGAATAAGAAAAAAGTCAATTAAATTTGATGTATCTCATGGCGCAGAGCTTATAATAAATCAGAGCACGCGGTAGTATGTGCTTCCTCCTTCTCAACTCACCGAAATCATTATATTGCCTACGGTTTCTGAAACGCTGTCTGAGGTGATCTATGAGTGATGCCTGCCCATCTCCGGATTCAGACTATTCCAACGAGTCTCAAAAACCTCGCTATGACGTGGTTATAGTCGGCGGCGGCCCTGCAGGTCTTAGCGCCGCTCTAGTGTTGGGGCGCTGCTTGAGAAAAGTGCTGATCTGCGATGAAGGTCAGCCGCGCAACTCCAGAGCAGAGGCGCTTAAAGGCTTTCTTACCCGCGATTACACGCCTCCTCATGAACTGTTGCGCAGCGCTCGCGAAGAGCTTAAGCGATATGATTCAGTCGAATTCCTGGTCGCCAAAGTCATGAATGTCCAAAGCAGCCAAAGCGGGTTTGAAACGGCTGTCAGCGGTCGCGATCCCGTCATTTCACGCCGGCTGCTATTGGCAACCGGCTTGATAGACGAAATCCCCGCCATTCAAGGCTTCGATGAACTGTATGGAAAAAGTGTGTTTTTATGCCCGTATTGTGATGCCTGGGATGTCGCCGGCAAGCCGCTGGCAATTTATGGCAAGGGCGAGCGCGCTATGGAAATGTCCCGGGCCTTGACGGCCTGGTCGAAAAATTTAATTCTTTTCACGGACGGGGATTCCGGGTTGACTGAGGAAAATAAACAGCAGCTTAAAAGGAATTCTATTGAGCTTTACGAAGAAAACATTGAGCAGCTCGCAGGCGAGAAGGGAATGCTCAAGGCAGTAGTTCTGTCCAATGGAAGGCACATTGAGCGCGAGGCCCTTTTTTTTGATACGCCTTCGTATCAACGATCCGATTTAGCTATAAAGCTGGGCTGCGAGTTCAGGAATGAACGCGCTGTGAATACCCATCAATATGACTATGAGGCCACCAACATTCCCGGGCTCTATGCGGCCGGCAATAACACGGGCGATGTGATATTCGCCATTATTGCAGCGGCCGAGGGCGCACGGGCCGCATTCGGCATAAACAAGTCGCTTACCCGGGAAGACTTGCTTTAGATTGAACCGGAGGCCTGGCGCTGCGCGATAAGATGGATATAACGTCCCATATCCCGATAGGTCGGCATTCGGCAGTAGCGGTATTCCAACTCCAATAATTCCTCCTCTTTGCTGCGTTCTAAAGTATCTTTGGAAAGATAGTCATGAAACACGCGAATACCGGTGTGAGTGGTAACAGTAAAGCCCCAGTTTTGAAGATGCGCCATCACTTCATGGGGAAACTGGGGATTCGGCGGCGTCAGCCTTTTGCCTTTGCCAAGATAGGCATCATCCAGCAGATTTTTCCAGCGCCATTCCCCCTTTAAAGCGTTGGTATAAACCATGGCGTTGCGGTTATAAAACAAGAGCGATAAATGACCGCCGGGCCTGACTCGCTCCGCCACGATTTGCAAGCCAGCCACAGGATCGGCCAGCCATTCCAGAACCGCATGAAACAACACCAGATCAAATTGAGGGAGTTTGGGGGCAAGCGTTTGCACGGCTTCATGGTGAAACTGGGCAGCCCATCCGGCTTCAGAAAATTGTTGCCTGGCTCGCGCCAGCATTTTTTCCGACACATCGCAAAGCGTCAGGCGATGGCCTTGACCGGCAAGCCAGAGGCTGATGTGGCCAAAGCCGCAGCCGGCATCCCATATCGCCAAAGGCTCGGAAGCCTGGTAAAACCTATCCAGATCTTCCTTGAGCAGTTTAAGCCGCCAGCCGCCTTTGAAAGTGTCATAGATTTGCTGTTCGAATTTATCGATGAGATTGTCAAAGTTTCGATCTCGCAGTCTTTTCATCCAACTATTACTGACCCTACTAAAACACAAAGGCATGGTATTTTGAAAATTTGACTAGGCGCTAAGCCCGAATAAAACTTTTACTACAGGCACCCGTACTATTGTAACCATAACTTATGCTTCACTGTATTGCTGAAGTTAACTTGCTCATCCTTTTTAACTTGTTTTAAGGGCTGAATCCAATTGTCTTTAGCACAGCAAGCGCTGTCAAGATCACTGTCTTAGAAGCTGTTTGGAAATTTCGTTTTTCCGATTTAAACTGGCGGAATTTTGCTATCAGGCACCCATGAATCAAAAAATCGGAAGAAGCGTTAGCCAAGTAATCTGAGCGATGGCGCGTGGCGTTGCCTGAAACCCCATCTGCCGGTATAGGGAGCGGCAAGGGCCCGAGTGGTAAGTTGGCAGCAGGTAATCAATGCCATCCTCACAGTTCTGAAGCCAGGCTTCCAGGAGTATGATCAAGCAAAAACTATTTAAAAATGCGGGTTTTTTATCCCGGAGCCCAGAGCCCTAAGGAATTATTTTAATCTCTTATGACGACAGCTTATCTATCCAGCGAACCTCTTAAAATTGCTGTGCTCCACGCCAAGGCGCTCGGGGATTTTATCGTCACCTTGCCGGCATTGGCGGCGATAAAAGAAACCTACCCGCACGCCGAATTAGTCCTGCTGGCCAAACCCTGGGTAAAGAAGTTTCTAGCCGCGCGACCTTCAGTAATTGACAGGGTGATTAGCGTTCCCGCACTGAGCGCCGGCCTCAACAAGCCGATCAATTCGGCCGAAGTTGAGCTGTTTTGCGCAGCCATGAAGACGGAAAAGTTTGATATTATTCTGCATATGCAAGGTGACGGCAGGACGGTTAATTCTTTTATTAATAAGCTCGGCGCCGGCTTGACCGCAGGCATGCGCAATCCACCAGCCGAACCCCTTGACCGCTTTATTCCTTATGTTCATTATCAAAATGAGGTGCTGCGCAATCTGGAGATTGCCGCTTTAATTGGAGCTTATACCAGCAAACTTGAACCGCAAGTCGAGGTGACCCAATCAGATGAGCAAGAGGCCGCTCCCGTTAGAGCAGTCATTAAAGGCAGACCTTATGTAGTCATTCATGCGGGCGCCGATGACATCAGGCGCTTATGGCCGGCAAGCAAATTTGCCGGGGTAGCGGACAGTCTGATAAAAAAGGGATATGAAATTGTCCTGACGGGCATGCCAAAAGAAACGGAAATCGTTACCAACGTTATGCGAGCCATGAACGGCGCCGCCATTCTCTGTACGTCATTGGAACTTGGCGGTCTGGCAGCCCTGTTGCAGAACAGTGCGCTGGTCATCAGCAATGACACGGGACCGCTGCATCTGGCGCGAGCGGTTGGGGCGTCTACCGTAGGGATTTTCTGGGCGCCGAATGTGCTTAACTGGGGTCCGCTGAGCCGAAGCCGTCATCGCCTTGCCATCAGCTGGCGACTTGAATGCCCGCAATGCCGCATTAAACCTGTTTCGCCGTGGCCATTTCAGCCCGTGAGGCCCGATTGTGACCATCCGTACTCGTTTGTTGAAAATATACCCGTCGCCGAAGTGCTTGAGCCGGCGCTGGAATTATTGTCCGCCGCCAAAATCTAGCGGGCGCTTTCGACAAAATCACAGACGATCCGTTGCCAGTCATTGGCAAATCGCCCTATATTAAAGCGCTGACTGGCGTAGCGCCTGGCGTTTTCGCCGAGCTCCCGGGCATGCTCCGGATAATCGATTAAATAGCGCATATGCTCAATAAGCTTATCGATATCGGTTTCAACATAGCCGGTCTTGCCGTTTTCAACAACCGTCACCAGTTCGGCGGCGGCGAGGCCTACTACCGGCAGCCCCGTCATCATCGCTTCACAGACCGACAGACCCAGGCTGGTATAGCGAATAGGATTAAAAAAGAAACGGTACTTCGCTACAAAAGCCGGCAAGCCGTCATGAGCGATTTCGCCCAGACCGCCCAGTTCGGTTGAGCCCATCCCGACCAGATCCAGCGGGATCTGTTCGCGGATTTGCTCGAAAATATCCAGGCCCAAGCGCCGGCCCCGCTTGTGCATATTATTGACTACCACAATGCCTTTCGGCAGCTCGCCGCTATAGGTCACATGATCGGGCACTATCACGCCGTGATCAATGACGACTGTGGGCGTCGGGCCGTTATCCCACATGAGGCGGTTAAAATGAGTGACATGCACCACCCGCATTAACGGGTCTTCCACCCAGTGCCGGGTGTTGGTCGGATGTTCCTGCGGCGGGTCATGTTCAAGATAAAGTTTGGGTAGCCGGCGCTGAGCCTCGGATAGTATCTCGTACTGGTCAAGCTCGTAATTTTTACGGTGCTGAAACAAAATCACATCAAAATCAAGAACCTTTACTTGATCGACGGGAACGTCATGCACATTACCGCCCCAGTCAAAGCCGGGCGTGCGCCCGCCATAACCTTCGCCTTCGCCTTTCGGTAAATAAAATTCAAACGGCGCCTGCGTGAGGTAATAAAGATAATTTCCGTGAATATGCCAGGTAAGAACCCGAAGCTTCTTTTGCATGATCAATTACTCCTTTCGTTTGCCAGTATTGCCCGGACCGCCCGAATAGCGGCCTCGGGTGTTTTGACGGCATCCCCTGCCACAATCCGATGCCGAACCTGATCGAGCGGGCCCCAGAGCAGGGGATCAGTGGTCGTATAGACGGTTACACTCGGCGCGTTGAGCGCTACCGCTAAGTGGGCGACGCCCGTGTCATTTGAAATGACCGCTTCACTGCCTTTTATCAGCGCGGCCAGCGAACCAAGGTCGGTTTTTCCGGCGAAATCAATTGCTGTGCCCGCCATATGGCGCGTGACGGCCTGCGTCAGCGGCTTTTCCCGGGCCGTGCCGGTCAAAATCACCATTAAGCCTTGCTCTATGCAACTGTCCGCCACGGCGCCGAAATATTCGGCCGGCCACGGCGCTGCAGAAATAGCCCCGGGATGTAAACAAATATAAGGCTGATCAATGAGAGACCGGCAGTCTTTCAATGCCTGTAATGCTTGATAATCGGAATCGAATAAGGGAAATTCCATGGCAGTATCCAGTGGAGATATTCCGAGAAATGTCAGTAAATCCAGGTTTTTTAACAGCTCGGACTGACGATCCGGATACGGCAGGTAGAAATCATGATTAGGGCGGTAGGTGTCCTCGCCCGCAAACCCGGCCGTTGTTCCGGCTCCAAAAAGGGTAACTATGATATTTGATACTGTGCCTTTGCCGTGCATTTGCAGGGCCAGATCGTAGTTTTCCCGCTGCATGGCGGTTAAAAAGGCAGCGACGGCTTCGGGTTTGAATGCGCGTTCCGGCAATCCCGGAAAGCCCGGGAATTCAATAAAATGATCGATGTAATGAGGGTAGCGTTTTGCCAGCGCTTTATTCCAGGGCAGGCCGATATAGTCGATAACCGCTTGTGGAAAAGCGCGTCGAATGGCTTTCAATGCCGGCGTAAACAACAGAAAGTCGCCTAATTTCAGCGCTCTGAATATGGCGATTTTGTTGATCGGTAATCCGGTTACTTCAGTCATAGAGTTCCTGTCGCCATAGGGTTTATTAAAGTGGCTGTCGGACTAGCTGTAACAACCTGCAATCAAAAACCCGTAAACCAGCAATTAGCGCAATTTTCTACCGGAATTAACTGCAACTGACGGGCGTACAAACCGAGATTATTTGCAACTGAACCTGCAATCATCCGTACCGACCTGCAATCATCCGGCGCAAACCAGGATTATTTGCAACTG
>NZ_CADCXN010000095.1 GCF_902806695.1 Candidatus Methylobacter favarea
TCCTTGTTACCTGGCAATACCCTGACTTGAAGCACCAGTAAAATTACCTTCCTCACAGACAATCAGCCATGAAAGAACTGCGCATTATACATGCTCACCATCAACCGTCAACAGTTATTTTTACTCGCAAGTTTTATTGCTCCCGGTTTAGCCAGTCCAAATATTTTGCAATACCTTTTTTTACCCCCAGAAACTCTTTCGCATACCCTGCCTGTCTTAAGCCAGTCATATCAGCTTGAGTATAGCTCTGATAAACTCCTTTTAAATGCTCTGGAAAAGGAATATATTCAATGCTTCCTTCGCCATGCCAATCCGTTACTGCCTGCGCGACGTCATTAAATGTTTCGGCCTTTCCAGTACCCACATTATATATGCCGCGTTGCTCAGGATGATCCAGAAACCACAGATTCACATCGACCACATCATCAACATATACAAAATCCCTTCTTTGTTCGCCATTGGCCAAGCCATCGCAGCCTTCAAATAATTTTGCTTTTTTTTGCTCAATAATTTGCCGATTAAAATGAAACGCTGTGCTGCTCATTTCCCCTTTATGCTGCTCTCTTGGCCCGTAAACATTAAAGTAGCGAAATCCAGCAATCGCACTTCTTGTTTCAGGCAATAAGTGCCGTACGTATTGATCAAATTGGAACTTTGAATAGGCATACATGTTGATGGGATGCTCACAGCTACGATCAACTCGAAAGCCATGTTTGCCATTCCCGTAAACTGAAGCGGAAGATGCATAAATAAAAGCGACATTTTTTGTGATACAACTATTCAATAGCCGTTTAGAATAATCGTAGTTATTCATCATAACATACTGTCCATCCCATTCTGTGGTCGAAGAACAGGCGCCCTGATGAAAAACGGCACGCACCTTGTCAAAAAAATGCGGCGTTTCAATTTTTTCTATAAATTGCGCCTTATCCAGGTAATCAGCGATATCAAGATCGGCGATATTGTGCATTTTTTGGCCGTTAACCAGATGGTCAACCAGCAAGACATTACTTTCTCCCCGGTCATTTAAGGCGCGAATTAAATTGCTTCCTATAAAGCCTGCACCACCGGTGACTACGATCACGCCAGTATCCTAGCCTTGTTAATTATTGCTGTGGTGGACTGTCCATCAACAAACTCTAATATTTTTACTTCCCCGCCTGCGTTAATTACGCACTCCCCCCCTGCAACCTGGTCAGGTCTATAATCACCACCTTTGACCAGAATATCGGGCAACAACTTGCAATACAAACGTTCAGGCGTTTTATCTTCAAAGGAAACCACCCAGTCCACACATGTTAATGCCGCCAAAACCGTCATTCGCTCCTGTAAGCTGTTTATAGGGCGGGAATTTCCTTTAAGCTGCTTGACCGACGCATCAGAATTAACAGCTACACACAACCGATCACCCAAAGCCTTCGCCTGTTCCAAATAAGTAACGTGACCTACGTGCAATAAATCAAAACAGCCATTGGTCATGACTATCCGTTCGCCATTTGCTTTGGCTCTGACAATAACTTCGGCCAATTCATCTTCAGAGACAATCCCGTACAATGAATCCCGGTCACCATGCATAGCCCGTATTAATTCCTCCATTGATACAGTTGATGTTCCCAGCTTGCCGACGACAATACCGCTCGCTAAAATGCTAAGATACATGGCATCATACAAAGGCATATCCACAGCTATGCTCAATGCCATAACAGCAATCACCGTATCACCTGCTCCGGTTACATCAAAAACTTCCTTGGCTTGAGCCGGTAGCGAATGGACCTGGCTCTCCTCAATTAATGTCATTCCGGCCTCGCCACGGGTCAGCAATAGAGTGGGAATTTGATACTGTCTTAAAAGCCTTCGTCCTTTTTCAATCAAACTGGCTTCATTTTCACAACTACCCACTACAGCCAGCAATTCCGATAAGTTAGGGGTTATCAGGTCTGCTTCAGCATAACGCTGATAATCCACTCCTTTCGGATCCACCAGAACCTTAATGCCTGTTTGTTTGGCATGAGCTATATAATCTGAAATATGCGTCAATGTGCCCTTGGCATAATCCGAAAAAACAATGACTTCATTCTGAGGTAAGTAGCGAACCAGCTTTGTCAACAATGCCTCACGATCAAAATCAATGGGTGTATCTTCAAAATCAATGCGAATTAATTGTTGATGCTGCGCCATCACGCGTAACTTGCAAATACTGCGAATGGAATTTTCAACGATAAAATCGCAGTCAACGCCTTCAGCCTCTAACAATTCTTTTAAAATTTCACCTTCCCTATCATTACCCACAACACCCAGCAAGGTTACCTTACCGCCCAGCCTGGCAATATTGAAGGCGACATTTCCAGCTCCGCCAATGCGATCTTCAATAGCTTTAACCCGAACTACGGGCACTGGCGCTTCAGGAGAAATACGAGCGGCATAGCCGGACCAATAACGATCCAGCATGACATCACCTATTACAATAATACGAGCTAGATTAAACTCAGGCGGAGCTGCCAACATTTAATACCTCCTCAATTTCACCACACCCTCAGTACCCTATTAAAATATGAGCTTCTTGAATTCCTGCCGCCACATCCGAAACATCAGAGCATTCAGTTAAACGTTCAACCATTGTCTTATACTCCTCAAGCGCCAAAATAAATACCTTCAAAATAATCCACCCCATCAATAAAAAGTTTCAATAACACTACACTTTGTCTTATTCAAGAAGCAAGCGCTCCGGATGCCTTGAGCGAGATATTGATCATTTTTCCAGGACGTTCCTTAAATTGCATTTGATGCAATCGGGCATAAGCTCCATTTTTATCGATGAGTTCCTGATGAGCGCCTCTTTCTATAATCCTTCCATGCTCCATAACTAAAATCATATCAGCATTTTCAATAGTGGATAGACGATGGGCAATAACCAGGGTTGTCCTGTTATTCATAACTTTTTGCAATGCCGCCTGGATAAAGCGTTCTGATTCTGTGTCCAATGCAGAAGTAGCTTCGTCCAGTATCAGAATGGGCGCATCCTTCAGTAAGGCTCTGGCTAATGCCAAGCGTTGCCTTTGTCCTCCAGATAATTTGACGCCATTCTCGCCAATTTCAGTATCAAGACCCCGATCAAGCTTCTCAATAAATTCCATAGCATAAGCATCTGTCGCCGCCGCAATAATTTCGCTTCGGCTTGCAGTAGCCAGCGCGCCATAAGCAATATTGTTGGCTATCGTATCATTGAATAAAGTAACTTGCTGGTTAACCAGCGCCAGCTGTTTCCTTAAATTTGCTAATTTATAAATGTTTATTTCAATGCCATCCAGCAAAATTCTCCCGGTTTCATGAGGATAAAAACGTGAGACCAGATTAACCAAGGTGCTTTTTCCGCCTCCTGAAGTCCCGACCAGCGCAATAGTTTGTCCCGGTTCAGCTTTAAAGCTAATATCTTTAAGCGCCAGCTCATTCGTGGACGAATACCGAAAAGAAACATTTTGAAATTCTAACGCTCCCTTACACCTGTCGATTTCATAGGTACCTTCATCCAGCTCGACCTGTTCATCCAAAATATCAAATAAAGATTCGGCAGCTACAATGCCTTTCTGAATATCTCCATTTGCATCGCTCAACTGACGAATGGGCCGGGGCAATAAAAAGGCCGCGGTCAAGTAGCCCACAAATTCACCCACGCTCGCTTGCTTCATAAAAAAAAGCGCCATATACATTAAAAATGACAATGCTACCGCTATAATGAATTGCATTATTGGGTTATGTATTGCCATGGTCGTCGATAGTTTTAACGATTGACCTCGATTGTAGGAACTACTTTCCAAAAAGCGCCGGCGTTCATAATCTTCGCCGCCATAGCTGCGTACCACTCGATGCCCCCCCACCAATTCCGAGGTAATGTGCGTCATGTCGCCGATTGAGTCCTGTATACGCCTGCTAATCGTTCTTAAGCGCTTGCTTACATAAGTTACGAGCATTGCGATAATCGGGGTTATGCCGATAAAAACCAAAGATAACATCCAGTTTGAATAAAACAAATAAACCAACAAGCCTAAAGCCGTTAACCCTTCACGTACGATTGTCCGTACTGCATCGGTAATAGCCTTGGTAACCTCGCCCACATTATTCGTTATTCTCGAAATCATATAACCGCTGTTATTGGCGTCAAAATAAGCGGTTGGCAGTCGCGTATATTGATCAAAAATCTCGCATCTCAATGCATGCACAACATTTGAGGAGACTTTAGCCAGAAAATAATTTCCTAAATATGCCCCCAATCCATGCACTAGAATTAATCCGCTAAACAATAACGGCAGGTAATACATGCCTTCTCGGGATTCAGTTTGCAGGGTGTCAATAATATGCTTGATTAAGACTGCAAATAAGGTCTGGGTACTGGAATAGATCAAAAAACCCAAAATACTGATTAAAAAAAGTCCACCATGAGGTTTTACATAGGCCAGTAAGCGCTTATATATTTGCAAGCTTGCTTCAGATTTTATTTTCATAGCTTTCAAAATTTAATTAATTAATTAACAAAAGCCGCTCATCTTGGAGTGATTTAAAAATTACTCAAATATTGAGAAATGCCTTTTTTTGCGAAAATAAAATCCGGCTGAACCAAACGTTCCATGAGCAGCCGATAATTAAGTTCCTGCTTGCCTTTGTCATTTTGAGGATGCCATAAATGCAATACCGAAACGGCAAAGCGTCCTTCTTTCCGTTTAATTCCCGAGTGTATCATACGAATGACCAGATCAGAATCCTCAAAGCCCCAGCCTTCAAACAGCTCATCAAAACCATTCATGCGCATAAAATCATTTTTCCAAATAGCTAGATTGCAGGTCATTGCCTTCTGCCACTTGTTGGGTTGCAAATTTCTTACAGGCCCCAGAGGAAGCCGTAATAAAGCAGAAATCCTGTTAATTTTGTTTTGTAGCCGCAGAAAAATAAAATAAGGCAAAGGTTTTAAATATAAGGGAATATGCTGTGTCAATACTTCCTGAGTAAATGCCTGACTTAACAAGATTCTGTTGCCAGGTATAAAATGACCGGCCGCTGCAAGCTGCCGGTGCCTAGTGATAAAGTTGGGCCGAAGAATGCAGTCACCATCAATAAATAGTAAATAATCCCCCTTGCTTTGAGCGACAGCCTTGTTTCGAATGGCCGCTGCTCTGAATCCCTGATCCTCATGATGGATGTATTTAATGGAAACAGGACTTTTCAGGCAATAAGTTTGTGCTTGCGCCCGATTTATTAATGTAGAGCCATCATCGGCGATAATAATTTCAAAATTCTTATCTTCTTGGCAATACAAGCTTTCCAGGCAAAGGGCTAATGCATCAGGCCAATTATAAGTAGTTACAATAACAGATATTAAACTCATTCGTGGTGAGTTGAGCGCTTTTCTAATTCCAGTAATTTAACATACTTATAATAGGTTCCCTCAGCATTGGAAATGGATAGCATCAAGCCCTGCCGCCCATCCAGAAAAGCGGCTTGAAGCCAATAGGTGCGAATAAATGTCCAAAATCCTTTTAAGATGGCTTTGCCGAGAGACGAGCGAACGCCACGTTGATATAGCAAAGCTGCCCCCAGGGTTGAATAGCAATTTACTTTATGCAAAACCTCATCCAGATTTACAAAAGCATCATGGAGTAACGGGGCTGCTAGCTGCCCGATTTGCCCCTGCACAATAACATGTTCATGAACGACTGAATCAGTAAATTGACTGCAATTACGGCGGAATAGCCTAAGCACATGATCAGGCCACCAGCCACCATGGCGGATTTGTCTGCCGCAATAGCTGGAAAGACGAGGGATGTTATAACCCTGAAATTGCTCTTGTTGGAGAGCTTTTTCAATTTCCATTCTTAATTCCGTGGTTACGACCTCGTCAGCATCGATAGATAAAACCCAATCGCCTTGAGCCTTACCCAAAGCCCGTTGCTTCTGAATGCCAAAGCCAGGCCAGTCCTTTTCATATACTTTATCAGTATATTCGCGACAAATTGCTATTGTAGCGTCGTTACTGCCTGAATCCAGCACAACAATTTCATCAGCCCATGAAACGGATTCCAGGCATCGACCAATATGGGATGCTTCGTTTTTGGTAATTATGATTACGCTTAACATTGCCTAGATGACTTTGTCGTTTACTTGAAAGTTGGCGAAGCACAAGGCTATCAGGCTTGCAAACCAGTGGCCTTCTGTGTGATCCAGAATAGGCGTATTAAATAAACTTGTAATAATCAAGGAAAGCAAAACCCCTTGAGCAAGCCATTTTTCTTCATTAGGCAGTTTTCGGGAACAATAATACTGGCTGGCAAGAAAGCCTGAATAAACAAATAGTCCCAGCAAACCCAACTGGACGCCTATCATAAAAAATTCATTGTGAGGATGTTCGGTAATAAAATGTTCGCCGTTGGCAATACGTTGATATTCCCTGGCAAAGCTGCCTGTGCCGTGACCCAATAAAGGTTTTTCGGCTATCAGTTTTAAAGAATATTTCCAGAAAGTATACCTTTGCCCCATAGAGGATTCGGTTTGCTCGGGTTTTGGTTGCAAATAAGCTTGAGTATTGGCAAAGCCTTCACGGAGGCGGACTGCTTTTTCAGAGAAACTGAGGAAAAGGGCGAGGAAGATAATAATAGCAAGGACCGAGAATAAAAGTCCTTTTCTGGTTAACCGCTGTATAGCAAATAATAAAATGAGCATAACAAAAATCAACTGCCCTGTGCGGCCTTCTACTACAAAAAAAAGGTTATAGCCGCATAGTAATAACAACGCCAGATAAAGACGCGCATACCGGTCATCGCCACAGGCTTTGTGAGCGCAGAAAAAAGCAAAGAAGGCAATAAAAATGCTATGGGTAATGCGGCTCTTGAAAGCAGGATCACCCTGCGTATTAAGGCCAATAATACCGAAGCTCATTAAAAAGGAAATTAACAGTGTAAGTATTGATGCAATAATAAAAGCTTTCCATGCCCAGCTGCGATAACGTTCTGTAGTCAAAAAAGAAAATAAAACAGGAATAAAAAATAATTCCCTATATTTCATTACCATGGTAAAACCCCGGCCTGGTACAGCGGTGCCATAGCTTAACCCAAAAATAAAGCATGCCAATAAAAGCAGAGACCAGGCTGCAACATGGCTCTTCTTTACAATGGCCGGCAAAGTCATAAACTGAAGTGAAAGCAACCATAATGCTATCAGCAAGACTGACAGAACAATTGCACAACTGGTCGAGAAAAAAATTGAAACTATGAAAAAAGCGGTGATAAAACCGCCATATTCCAATAGATGCCGCTGAATCCGTTGAATTAAAGTCTGCTTGAAGGCGGTATCCATTAAAAATGGCAAGAGTAATAGTTTTTCAAGCAATAGTTTAACTTTATTAGGCAATTTCTGCTATGCACTCGGCTACCTGATTGAGCAATAAGCTATTCAAGCGTTGAATCCTTGCCTATATCATTAGAAAAATAAGCCCATGCAGACAAAAAAGATTTTGAGTGGAAGGAATTATTCAAAAAGCCTGACGTGAGCACTTAATCATTTTTGTTTACCGCTATAAAATGGTATCCAATACCTTTGCTATAGTCTTTATGACTTTTTCAGAAGATAAAGTATCAAGGCATAGACTTCGGCTTTGTTGATGCCTATCGCAGCCTTCCAGATGACAAGGAACACAATCAGCTTTACCTTGAATTAAACTGACATTGTTTACCTGCTGGCAGCCGGTTTTGTGGAAAGGACTTATATTTTGCTTAAAACCGCTCGGCCAGGGCGCCCATTTCACAGGGTTAGTCGGCCCGTAAATGGCGATTACCGGGATGCCGGTTCCTGCAGCCAAGTGGGTTATGCCTGTATCAGGACCAATGAATAATTTTGCCTGGGCAATGATAGTTGCAAGCTGTGCCAGTGAAACGCTGCCGGCCAGATTTATGGTATCAGCAGGTAATTTATTCTGGATATTGGCGACATAATCTATTTCTTCCTGTGCAGATCCTCCCGAAAGCACAAGCTTTAACCCGGCTTTCTTCTGCAAGTAGCGGCCTATTTCAATCCAGCCTTCGGTAGTCCAGCGTTTATAAGTCCATCTTGGATAGGGATGAAGAACGGCATAATCCCTATTCGCGTTTAAAAACGGAAATTGTTCCTTTAGTTGCCGGATGTCGTCAGTTTGTGGCGGAATCAGGGAAAAATTACGCGGCACATTAATTAAATCCAGTAATTTTAAATGTTGTAAAACGGTATGCGTATTGTCATCATCGAACTCTATCCATCGATGAACAAAAAAGCGCTTCCACCAGCCCTTGCTATTTTTGGAAGGTACCACGGCAAGCCGTAATGGCGCAGCAAGAAACGCATATAAAATGGGGCGATCACCGGTTTGAGTTGAAAGCGCAAGATCGTAGTGTCTGAACAGGCGAGGCAACAGATGGCAATAATCGGAAAACCTCGGCCGATCAGGGGTAACCAAAATGTTATTAATGTCAGGATTACCTTCGAGTACGGGTGCGGTATTCCCATACACCAGGATATCTAATTGAGCTTCAGGATAAGCCTGCCTTAATGAATGCAATAACGGCGTCGTAAGCAGCACATCGCCAAGGTGACGCAGGGCAATTACCAAAATCCTGGCTGGATTGGTATCCAGGGAAAAAAGCGTCTCCTTAGTCGGCTTATGCATTATTGACTTAAGCAGAGCTTGGAATGGATATGGCTCACTTCGTATGCTTTTCAATTATAAATTATGAACCGTCTCTTTTGCCTTATTCGTTTGCCGCACCTTCATAAACGCTTTCCGCTGATTTTCCGGATGTAAAATACTCACGTGCATTTTTCAGCCTATTTAATACCGGAGCAGCTCCACCCATAGCCACTGCATCAACCAGGCAATACCAGGCAGCAACGCCGCTTGGCGGATTGCCTTGCTGCCACCCAAGAACCGGATCGATAGCCGCCCATTTCCAGGTTCCAACTGCTGTGCCGATTAATTCCAGCCATGTAGTAATAAAAAAAGCGGCCAGATAAACCAAAGGCGAGCGACCTCTAAAAAGATATACTAAAAATACGCAAAACAGTAGCGCCCCCACCGAGTCTCCCTGTTCGGCATAACCGCTAATTCCCCATAGAGACCAGCCCCCGCATACCAATACCACTGCCGTAGCGATTCCTCTGGCATAGTTAAGAAACAATCCGGAACGCGCTAGCGAAACTGCAGTTAAATAAACCATGCCGTGACCGGGCGGCACATAGGCAGGGACATTTTGAAAGCGATAAGTATAGCCGCCCATAAAAGGAGATGCAAAATGCTCTCCGATTGTGGCAAAAATGACCGCAATGGCCACCTGCACTCTCACATCTTTATTTTCTCCCAGCAGCAAGCCGGTCAAAAATATCCAGCCGCACACCCCCAATGCATTTTGTTTTTCCAGGCTTGCACTGGCATCACTGATTAAACAGATTGCTACACATAAAAAAGTAAAACCTGCTATCAGGTAATCCCGATTATTATGAACATAAGCACCCTTGGCTGGTGGGAAATAACGCAACACAACTACCTCGCTGAATTTTAAATTTATTATTATGAATTGACGCCAGCCTGATCTATTCTGGCATTCAAGCGAACAGCCATCCTATTACGGCATACCTGATCAGCTTACCGGACAAGATGACCAGGCACCCAGGTAGAAACGGGAGTTTCAACCAGCCGCCGGCAAAACACAAAGCATCCCCAATTATCGGCAGCCATGAAAAAAATAGCGCCCAGAGCCCGTTTTTTCTTACTATCTCTAGAGCCTTTTGTTTTTTTTCTGGCAAAAGACTGGCAACAGAAAATTTTTTAGCCGCCAAAACACCTAACATCCAGGTTGTCAGCGCTCCCAATGTATTAGCTATAGCTGCAACAATTATCAAATATTCCAGGGGATAATGTTTTGCCGCAACCAGGTAGGCCAAGACCGCTTCCGACCCGCCGGGCGCTATTGTTGATGATATAAATGCACTTAAAAAAAGCCCCCCTATCCCGACTGATGTTTCCTGCAAATCTATTCTCCAAAAAAACCCGTGCATCGTTAATCACAGGGTTTTTTATTGCTGCAAACTTTATTTTCCAGGCAGCATCTTGGATTTATTAGAAAAGATCAGTTTAATTAAAGCCGACAGCGAATTAACGACGAGCTCAATAAGGGATCTTAATAAATCAAAAATATAAGCTACAGCTTCTGAAACACTCATACCTTTAAATTTTTTTACCAAGAAAGGCGCCAGCAATAAGCCTATCGCTAATCCAATGACGGTAATACCTGAGAAAACGGGTTCTTCTTTTTGCACCGGTGGCAGTGCCGACATTGTAGTTGCCGCACCCGGAACGGCTGTAACAGCTTCTACCGCACTTTTCTCGGCGGCCGCGGCTAATTCAGGCAGAGTAGCTTTATAGTCGTCCGGGATAGTATAGGCTGTTATACCCGGAATACTGGGCAAATCGCCATCGCCTTTGCCTACTTTCAGCTGAGCTTTCATGCCTTTTTCCATGTGTTGGGCAATATCACAATGCACTAAATAGGTTTTGTCGCCGGGCGGCAAAATCAAGGTACCCGAAATTTTTGCAGGGCCTGATACTTCCAGATGAAACATCCCTTTAGGATATAAATACTTGGGCAAGCCATGCATCATCCATTGGTGCCGGATATGGTCATCATTAATAAAATGAACCGTCAATTTGGTGCATGGCTTAAAATTGTATTCCTGAGTATCAAATGCAAACATTCGGCCGGGAAATTTCTCCGCATATTTATGACCTGCATGCACAGTTATTTCCTTGGTCTCGGCTATACTGTCGCAACCGCCGGGCAGCTTATCGGCATTCTGTCCCATAACCATGCCTCCGGCCATATCCATTAAATGGCCCTGCCCGTGATCCATCAGCATAGCATTATGATCTTCATACTCCTGTGCCATCAGAGGGCTGGAAAAAAGAAGAACCAATGCTCCCACCGATAAAAACTTCAACATTTTTCGTTTTCTCCTGGTTGATAAAACCGATTCAGAGATTAGGGTTGGTACTAAAGATGTTTCACAATAGCACGTAAAACAACCGAATTTTATCTGCTTAATCAGCTTTTAATGTCGGCAATTACGCCATCCACTTTACGTTTAAAGCCAGCGTTTGACAGATATAATACGTATAGCCCTGCCAATGCAAAAAATACATACAAGAGTATACTGCTTTTACTTGTTGCCGCGCCGACACCTGCTTTAAAAGCCATATGGGCATCCAGCCGTTCGCCTTGATCAGGCACCAGCGTAATATGAATAAGATATTTACCCGCATCCGGCACGCCTTTGGCTAAATCCAGCATGACCGTGCCGGATTTATGCTTTTGAGCAGGTTGAAAAAATATCCTGGTGCCTTCGGGCTCTTTGGTAACTTCAAATTCGATTGCCATATTTCTGTATCGCATGTCCTGATAATCAAACACAAGCTGTGTGGGTGTATTCACGCTTGGCAAGCTGCCGCAAAATTCTTCAGCTGGAAATGCCTGCGGCTGATAAGCGGTATAATGCAGCCAGTGGGTTGGTTCCAATTCAAATTTACATTGGTCAGTATCGGTACCTGCAGCGCCGCCATGGGCCCATAAAGATGCAGAAAAAAACAATCCCAGGAGTCCGAACAAACTCTTTTTTAATAATTGTCTAGTATTCATAATGCCTTCACTCGTGATAATTAATTATTTTTATATGAAAAATTTATATGAAAAATATAACTGTTCTTTATATTTAAATTTTGGTTATAAAGTTTGAGATCATCAATGATGAGCCTGATCTGCTATATTTTGATCAATAGCAATTTACGACTCTAGCACATCACCCCCGCTAAATAAAGAGATTGATGTAAGCCAAGCCTTCAAATTGAAATTACAGTAATCGGTCATATCCCCATCTGCTATTGCTATCGATTTGTGCATTTCGTAAACTTAATCCAAAACATTAATATAATTAATAAGGAGTTCTCCAACCATGTCATCTCTGACTACATCAAAAGCCTGGAATGCCTTACAAAATCATTACCAAGAGATTCACACTCATTCCTTACGCAGGGCTTTCGAATCTGACAGGTACCGTTATAATAAGTTCTCGCTAAAATTTAATGATCTCATTTTTGATTATTCCAAAAACAGAATAACCGAGCAGACCTTGCCTTTACTTTTTGATCTGGCCAGGGAAGCAGGACTGGAATTAAAAATCAAAGCCATGTTCTCAGGCGAGAAAATTAACATTACCGAGCACAGAGCGGTCTTGCACACAGCTTTGCGAAACCGGAGCAACCGCCCTGTCTATCTGGATGGGCGTGATGTCATGCCGGAAATCAACAAGGTCCTGGCTAAAATGAGAACGTTTTGCGCAAGCATCCGATCAGGAGAATGGAAAGGCTATAGCGGCAAGGCCATTACCGATATCGTCAATATTGGCATTGGCGGCTCCAGCTTGGGCCCCAAAATGGCGGCGACGGCGCTTACTCCTTATGGTTCAGATACATTAAAAGTTCATTTTGTGTCAAATATTGACCAGGCCGATCTTATTTCTACCTTAAAGCAGCTATCAGCTGAGACGACTTTATTTATTATTGCTTCCAAATTATTTTCCACGCAGGAAACCATGACTAATGCAAAGTCTGCAAGAGCCTGGTTTCTGGATAGCGCCGTTAATCATCAAGCAATTGCCAAACACTTTGTCGCCATTTCCACTCACGCTGCTAATGTGACTGAATTTGGTATAGATGCCAAGAATATGTTTGAATTCTGGGACTGGGTTGGAGGGCGCTATTCCCTATGGTCAGCAGTTGGATTATCCCTTGCCTTATACACTGGTATGGATAATTTTGAGCAATTGCTGCAAGGCGCGCATGAAGTTGATGAATATTTCCGCACCACGCCGTTGGAGCGGAATATACCGGTAATCATGGGCTTGCTTGGCATTTGGTATAATAATTTTTTTAACGCCCAATCACATGCTTTATTGCCTTACGATCAGTCGATGCGTTATTTTGCCGATTACTTTCAACAGGGAGATATGGAAAGCAATGGTAAAAGCATTAATTTGCGCGGCGACAAAGTCGACTACTGCACCGGCCCCATTATTTGGGGACAACCCGGCACCAATGGTCAGCATGCTTTCTTTCAACTCATACACCAGGGCACCAAACTCATACCTTGCGATTTTATAGCACCGGCCACCAGCCATTACAATCTGCCGGAGCATCATGACATTCTGATCTCCAACTTCCTGGCTCAGCCGGAAGCGCTCATGAATGGACGCACCGCAGAAGAAGTCAGATTGGGCTTGACAGCCGATGAACAAGCCGACAGCATTCTTGTTACATCTAAAGTATGTGACGGCAATAAACCGTCCAATTCATTTTTATTCAAAAAATTGACGCCCAAAACGCTGGGATCCCTAATAGCCTTTTACGAACATAAAATTTTTGTCCAGGGCGTAGTATGGAATATAAATTCATTTGACCAGATGGGCGTTGAACTGGGAAAAACCTTGGCGAAAGTCATACTGCCGGAATTGCAGAACGATGAAATGATCACCAGTCATGATTGCTCAACCAATGCTCTAATCAATGCGTACAAGCAGTTGCGGCGTCCTTGAGCCTTTTGAATCCATCCTTTAAAAAATTTATAAATTAAAATACTACTGCTTTGTTCGTTGAACAGGCAAGCATGTTAAAGAATACTCCTCCCACTCATGCCAGACTGCTTCTGGTAGAAGATCATAAAAACCTTGCTCAAGCGATAGGCGCCTATTTTGAAAGCAGCGGTTTTACCATGGATTATGCTTATGATGGTCTGTGCGCGTTGCATTTGGCGGCCATCCAACGCTATGACGCGCTAATCCTGGATATCACGCTTCCGGGAATAAATGGCCTGGAAATTTGCCGCCGTCTACGCCAGGATGCGCATTTGTCAACACCGATACTTATGCTCACAGCTCGCGACCAGCTGCAAGACAAGCTGAGCGGTTTTCAACAGGGCGCCGATGATTACCTGGTTAAGCCTTTTGATATGCCGGAACTGGAAGCGCGTATTATTGCATTAATTCGACGTGAGCGCGGTGAACTGGACGAAGCCGTTTATAAAATCCATGACTTAAGCCTTGATACGCGCAGCATGCAGGTTGTACGTAATGGCCAGATTATTCACTTGTCCCCTACGGGCCTGCGAATTTTACGAATTTTAATGCGCGAATCGCCTTATCTGGTTACCCGCGAGCAACTGGAACAGGAACTGTGGGGTGAACTGACTCCGGACAGCGATACCTTGCGCAGTCATTTGTATAAACTGCGCAAAGCCATTGACAAGCCCTTCGACCAGCCCTTGCTGGAGACGCAGCAGGGCATGGGTTTCAGGTTGATGGCTCCTGAATCCCGATAAATAAACCTGTAGCAGGGCCGATAATCTACGATTTCGCCGCCTTTAATGATTGAAAGGTCACGAATGAAAGTCCCTGCCGGTCAGCACTTCTTTTACATAACCCGTTTTTATCACAAAATCTCCAAATCGCTCGCCCGGCTTACGTTCATTGGCATAGCGGTGAAGAACAGGAGATAATTCGGCTAAAATCTGCTCCTCGTTAATATTCTCCCGGTACAGTTTATTCAAGCGCTGACCGTGGAAGCCTGCGCCCAGATACAGGTTGTACTTGCCCGGAGCCTTGCCGATAAAACCGATTTCACCCAGCGGCGAACGGGCGCATCCGTTCGGGCAGCCGGTCATGCGCATCAGGATAGGCTCATTTTCAAGTCCCGCTTCCTTTATGATGATATCAAGCTTGTCGAGCAGAGACGGAAGATAACGTTCACTTTCGGCCATAGCCAGACCACAGGTGGGAAAAGCCACGCACGCCATGGCATTCAGGTACAACCCCGTCTTCCGGAGCGTATTAGCAAGCTGGTACTTATCAAGCAAGGCATCAATGACCGGTTTCCTGTTGGCGCTCACGCGGCCAATAATCAAATTTTGATTGGCGGTAAGCCGGAAATCGCCATTATGCACTTTGGCGATTTCTCTGAGGCCGGTCATCAGCAGGCAGTTGGCGGTATCGACAATGCGCCCGTTCTGTATAAACAGCGTGTAATGCCAGGTATCATTCGTTCCCTCGACCCACCCGTACCGGTCTCCGGAATGTGCAAATATAAACGGCCTGGGGGCATCCAGGCTCCATCCTAATCGATTGTTGAGCTCATACTTGAACCATTCAACGCCGCGGTCATCAATCGTGTATTTTAAACGCGCGTGTTTACGATTGATTCGATCCCCGTAATCGCGCTGAATCCTGACGATTTCCTCGGCAACCTGAAGGGTTTTACTCTTTGGGCAGTAGCCAATGACATCAGCCAGCCGCGGATAGGTATTCTCCTCTCCGTGAGTCATGCCCAAGCCGCCGCCGGCACTGACATTAAAACCGGTCAGGCGCTCATTTTCGGCAATGGCGGTAAAGCCAAGGTCGTTAGCAAATATATCGACATCATTGCTGGGCGGAACGGCCAGCGCTATCTTAAATTTACGCGGAAGATAATGTTTGCCGTAAATCGGCTCTTCATCCTGGCGACTGGAAGCCACCAGTTCATTATCCAGCCATATTTCATGATAGGCGGACGTCCTCGGCGCAAGATGCTCGCTGAGGCGGCGCGTATATTCGTAAACTTCTTCGTGCAGACGCGATTGATAGGGATTGGGATTGCAGGTGACATTACGGTTCACATCGCCGCAAGCGGCGATTGTATCCAGTAACGCGGCATTGATTTCAGCAATGGTTTTTTTCAGATTACGCTTGAGCACGCCATGTAGCTGGCAGGCCTGCCGCGTAGTCAGACGAATTGCGGGGTTGCACCAGCTACGGGCGATCCTGTCCACTTCCAGCCACTGCGACGGCGTACATATACCGCCCGGTACGCGAATGCGGACCATAAACTGGTAATGAGGCTCCAGTTTTTGCCTGCGGCGTTCGTCCCGCAAATCGCGGTCATCCTGCTGGTAGATACCATGAAACTTCGACAATTGAGTATCACTTTCAGCCAGAGCCCCGGTGAGCGGATTGTTAAGGCTCTGCACCAGAGTGCCGCGCAGATAATCACTCGCATCCTTGATTCGTTCAACTTCCGAGCGTTTTTTTAAATCTTCAGAAGAGGCATCAGTCATTGTTAAATCCTCGTTTAATAAACATCGCGCTGATAGCGTTTTTCTTTTTGTAAAGTTGCAATATACTCCTCTTCGCGGCCCAGGCCGCCTTCAGACGCGACAATTTTCAGCAAAGCGGCATGCACATCATGCGCCATTCGCTTCTCATCGCCGCAGACATAAATGTGAGCCCCTTCCTGCAACCAGGCGTACAGGTCCCGGCCATGCTCAAGCATTAAATGCTGAACATAAACTTTGTGCTCCTGGTCGCGTGAAAAAGCCACATCCATGCGCGTCAACACGCCATTCTTCAGATACTGCAGCCATTCGGCCTGATACAGAAAATCGGTCATAAAATGCTGGTCGCCAAAGAACAGCCAGCTTTTGCCGGTAGCCCCTATAGCTTCCCGCTCCTCGACAAAAGCCCGGAACGGGGCAATGCCGGTACCCGGCCCAATCATGATAATAGGTGCAGAGGCATCAGCCGGAAGCTTGAAGTTGTTGTTATGATCGATATAAACAGGGATGGCGCCATCCTCGGCTATGCGATCGGCTAAAAAGGTCGAACATACGCCTTTACGCTCACGGCCATAGGATTGATAACGGACGGCGGCAACGGTTAAATGCACCTCATTCGGATGCTGTTTGAGGCTGGAAGCAATGGAATAAAGCCGGGGCGGCAATTTACGCAGGCATTCGACGAAGGCCTGCGGCGATAAATTATCGGCGGGAAAATCCACTGCCAGATCTATAATCTCGCGGCCGTACAGATAATCGTTCAGTTCCTTTTTGGAGTTATCGCCCAGCAACTGGTCCAGCTTCGGATTTTTTGCCAATGCGGAATACTTTTGCATCATGGGCCTGGTTATAAGGGTAGCCTCATAATGCCTGTACAAAGCGTCATAAAGAGTAATGTCGCTGCCGTCAACCTTGACCTGCGTATCGCCGCTGAAATGAAGAGTCTGCAGGAGTTCAGCGATTACATCGGGTGCATTGGCCGGATAAATGCCAACCGCATCGCCCGGCTCATAAGTCAGACCGGAGCCCTCCAGCGATAATTCCAGATGATGCGTTTCCTTAATTGAGCCGCTCCCGTTCAGAACAATATCTTCCAGCAAAACTGCAGGAAACGGATTCTTGCGGGTATATAAAGAATGCTTGGCGGCGCTGAAAGATGGCAGGGGCACAGCCGTCAATTGGGGTTTGACCTCAGTTCTTGCGGCCAGCTCGCCTAATGCTCCCTCCATCCAGGCCTCTGCAGCATGTTCATAGTCGACATCGCAGTCAACCCGCTGATAAATTCGCGTCGCCCCCAGTTCCTCAAGCCGGCGATCAAAATCAATGCCCATTTTGCAGAAGAATTCGTAGCTGGAATCGCCCAGGCCGAGCACGGCGAAGTGTGCCTGTTTTAGCGAAGGCGCGCGTTTGCTGAATAAATATTCATGCATTGCCCTGGCATTATCAGGGGGCTCACCTTCGCCATGCGTGCTGACGATGACCAGAAGATTTTTCTCCGTTTTAAGCTGAGGGAGCTTATAATCGCCCATCTTTTTGATCACAGATCTTAATCCGCGGCTTGCGGCCAATTGATGCGTCTGTTCAGCCAAAGCTTCGCTATTGCCTGTTTGTGAACCGACCAGAATGGTGATTTCCGAGATTCCTCCGCTAACTGAAGCAGTCGCCCCACTGGCTGGGGAGTCTTTCGAAACCAGGCCGGTCAGATATCCTCCAGCCCAGGCTAATTGCTCGGGCGACAGAGAAGCAATGAACTGCTGGAAAAATTGATGCTGATCTTCGTTTAAAGGCGTCTGACCAAGTTCAGGAAATAATGTTTGCATGAAAATCACCAGGCGTTATAAATTTCATGGAAATAACGAGTAAAGGCATCCACCTTATTACCCTGGACTTCGGCGATAGCCAGACAGCACCCGGACTGATATTTTCAGGACTTGCTTGCCGAGGCGCTGGCCAGGAACTTGCGTCCTTGGATAGCGAGAACTGCTGGTACAGTTGCGTGAACACTTTTAAAATGATAAAAAATCAGCCCTTTGCCGCGATCCCTGCTTGTGTTCAGCTACACAAACCCGGTGCTATGATGCAATTAATTACTATAGCTTGGAGCGCCTCTTGTTCAACAACGTTATCGCTTCGTGCAGTGGTACTTCCATGCCGGGCATGACGTATTTAAACTCGCAATTTCAGTTGATTGTCAAGTAACTTAATATATTAGCCAGTTTCCTGTATGCAAAGAACTTTTTTTTACCTTGTCTGTGTTTTTATTGCCTACGGTTCTTTGTATCCTTTTGAGTTTTATGCGCAGATTAGCCAAGAATCGATTGAGGCGTTTCTGTTTTCCTGGAGGCCATCTTCCAGTAGAGGTGATGTGCTCGGAAATATTGCCTTATTCATTCCTTTTGGTTTCCTGGGATACAGATTACAGCCATTATGGAGGTTAAGTTTAATAGGTTTGCTAGTGGCGTTTGGGTTGCAAGCTGCACAATTGTATCTGCCTACTCGTTTGCCGGCTTTATATGACGTTTATTGGAACTTGGCAGGAATAGCTATTGGTTTTGCGGGCGCCTATTTACTAAATCCCTACGCCTTATTCCAAGACAGCCGGATTATTGCTGAGAAACACTCTGCAATTGCGCTATTAATGCTGTGGGGGGCTTCTCAGTTATTGCCTTTGGTGCCAACTTTGGATTGGCAATCCTATAAAAATGCCGTTAAGCCGCTGATTTTGTCGCCGCGTTTTGTGGAGGCGGACTTCTTGTTTTTAACTGTTGCGTGGATGGTAGCGGCGCATTTTACCGAAGAGGTACTAGGAAAACTCTGGCGCGGCATATATTTATTAATCAGCATTATGCTGGTACTGGCATTAAAGATTGTTATCGTTAGAAATCAACTTAACTTGTCCGATTTACTCGCCGGAATTACAGCAGCTGCGTTATTTCCGCTGGCCAGACAGACAACTCATAGTCGAACCGATCTTTGGGCTTGGTTATTGCTCTTTAGCTACCTCATTAGCGCGCTATTTCCCTTGCAGTTGCAGAGCGAGACCAAGTCGTTTTCATGGCTGCCTTTTTCCGGGTTTCTAGACGGGTCGATGGTTGCTAATAGCAGGGCTCTGTGCAAGAAGTTATTTGTTTTTGCCGGTATTTTTCTCCTGCTTAAGAAGGCGAAGAGTTTCAGTCTGTTAACGGTATCGGCGGTAACGGTTGTTGTTACATTGGTCGAGCTATGGCAATTGTGGATTGCAGGTCGAACAGCGGAAATTACCGATCCCTTACTTGTTATTCTGATGGCCTGGCTAATTGCTCAAACACAAATGGCAGCGCCTTCCAGACCCGAGGTGCAGGAAGGCGCTGTTATTCAGGCTGCAGCGATTTTGCGCGCTAGTTTTCTATCGCAAAGTACTAACACATCATTAAAAGCAAATGACGAAGTTTTAATTAATAGGGCACAAAAGCGGAATGTTATTTTTACCGGGTTTGCGGCAAGTCTGGCTATTGCTTTTTGCTTTTACGTGATTGTCAGGTTGCCGAATGTTCCTTACAACGTCAGAGAATTATTTAGATATGGCGGAACGGGTATTGATCTGTTTATTTTTGGCTTAGCATTGTTAGCTATGGGCGCAGGGCCAGCATGGATGGGGCGCAACATAGCCACTTCTAAGAAACCTGTTCTTAAGGCGCCCTATGCAGCCATTATTGTTTCTATTACAATCTATTTCCTGATTTATAAAAGTGTATCCTGGGAAAGTATGAAGGATATAACAGGTAGTCAAATTTTTGTGCATCTTGTTGGCGACGAAGGTGCATTAGGCGAAGTTGGCAAAGCTATCGTCGCTGTAATTGGCGCCGATAATTTGCAGAGCGTAGCTAATAATTTTGAGCCTGTTGTTCGATTCGGGGCGCTTTTTGGCCCTATCATTATTTTCTTGGGCTTGATATTTGCCTCATTTTTTCAAAACCATAGTGGTTCTGTAGCCCAGAGCAGCCAATCGTTTTTGTCGTTCTGCAGACAATTATTTATTTACGTGATTTATATGCTGCCCTGGCTTTACTTTTGTAAAGTCATTGCTTTCGATTGGTCATCTACCGATAACCTTTATGAGTTAATTGCACCGGAGGGTGATTACGGCATGGGGGGCGGGGGCTACCTTTACGGCTTGATCGGCTTGATTTCGCTTTTAGCTGGCTGTCTGGCATGGTTTGCCGCCAATGGAAACAATGCTAATGCTATGGCGTTATTAGCTCTTTCGATAGTTTCAGTAGCGCCAGGTTGGCTTTTGCTTAACGCCGGCTTAACCGATAATGTTGGCAAATATGGCTTAAATTTTTCTGGGGTTGATTTTCTTTTAGGGCCTGATCGTAGGCATCTGCTTTCTACTACGGAATTAATTTTGCGTTGGGCCGGCCTCCAGTTTTTCGCCACAGTTGGTTTGGCATTTGGAGCCATGCTTTACCTTAAATGGAGCCGACCAGTGGTCGGTAGTAAAACCCGAGGTTGGGCGAAAAACACTCCTGTTAAGGGAAGAGTTTTAGTTGAATTAAGGGTGCCACTTGAACATAATCAAGTCAAATTTCTAAAGGGACTGGCTGTTCAGATGGGTGAAAATTTTTCTTCAACACTCGTATTAATTATTTCATTCCTGCAAGAGGAAATGGAGCGTTCAATTGGGGTACAAAAACTGGTTTATGATGAAATAAAAAAATACGCGGAACAGAAAGAAAATAAAATCTCGGGGCATCTTGCTGTTTTGAAGCTGCCAGCGGCACAGGTGAAAACTATAACTCAAATACAGATAAACGCAGAAGTTGGAGGCTTGGATGTGATTGGCGGGCTGGTGGCCATTTTTAGGCGGGTTGCCATTTCTACGGGTCCATCACAATCTGATTTGAGAAATAGATAAGTTTCAATTCAACGGAAAGTCGCCTTTTCATTGAAAAACATGTTTGATTGTCCCCTCAAGCCATCAGTAAAAATCACGGGACTGCAATGAAGTTTTGGATTCAAATCCAATTTAGAATATTATTGATCCACCAGAGCATTCACCTCACTCAAATGCTTTGGCTCGATTCGCCGTCATCTAATGAATGTCAATATGCATCCATTTCGGCTATACTCTATGCCCAAGACAGAAAGGCGCAAGCCATTCGGTTTGACCCGGGCCAGGCTCTGTAACTCACAAGGTCCACTATCAAGGGACTTTCGATGAGCTTTTATACCTCGACCAGAGCGTCACCCGCCTTAGTAAGCGGCTAATAATACGCCGCCTGATGTTTTTTGTAAGAGCTCTTGGCAGAACCTCTGCAGTAGATGGTGGCAACTCGCCAATAGCTCGAGCCGCTGAGTTTTACTGATTGCGGTCTTCTTCCTGATCCATTCTCAAAATACCGCACATGCTCATGCCGGCTATAATTTGAGGGGTAATTTACATTTCAGGTAAAAATGAGCTTTATAAAAAAAATTAATTTTCGCTTTTTGGCTAACTTGCAGATTAAGATTCTTTTACTAGGCCTTATAACCATTTATTCTGTTCAAACCAGTTATGCTGACCCGATTCTTGCCAATATAATAGAAAAAATTAAGCCCAGCATCGTTGCAATCGGCACATTTATGCCCAAGCGCAATCCGCGAGCGGTTTTTCTGGGGACGGGTTTTGCGGCCGGAAAGGGGAATATCGTGGTAACCAATGCCCACGTTATTCCCTCCAAACTGGATTATGAGCATCTTGAGCAGATAGCGGTTTTCTATCGTAAAGGAAAGGAAGAAAAAGCTATTCTTGCAAAAGTGGTAGCGCTGGATAACGAGCACGACCTGGTCGTGTTAAAGCTGGAGCAAGGTCAATTGCCTCCGGTTAAATTAGGGAATGTTTCCGAGGTAAGGGAAGGACAGCTTTTTGCCTTTACCGGCTATCCTATCGGCATGGTGTTAGGACTTTATCCAGTGACACACCGAGGTATAGTTTCGGCGATCAGCCCAAATATAATTCCCATGTTAAGATCGCAGCAACTCAACATGAAATTATTCAGGCGACTGCAAAATCCGTATGATGTGTTCCAGCTAGACGCTACCGCTTATCCCGGAAACAGCGGAAGCCCTTTATATGACATTGCCACGGGAAACGTCATAGGGGTCATTAATAAGGTTTTCGTGCAGGAAAGCAAGGAAAACCTCTTGTCAAATCCCAGCGGCATTTCTTATGCTATTCCCATTAATCACCTGGATAAACTATTAAAAGACAAAGGTTTGCAGTAGTTTTTTCTGTGCGGGGCAAAATTGCTTTAATTTAAGGCATTGCTAAATAAATATAGACAATGTATAAGTTTTGGAACATTCAGGTGCCTTGGGAGGGCGTGATGGATTGTCCAAAATGCGGCAAGCAAGCGAACTGCAAAGACGGCCGAGCGAATGGCCGTC
>NZ_CADCXN010000096.1 GCF_902806695.1 Candidatus Methylobacter favarea
TGGAAAACATTTTTTGAAATATCCAAACCAACTGCGTTATTATTCATGTCGGGCTCCTCTTTGCTCCGTTAAATCATTGGGTGCATTTTATGACACCGTGTGGGTAAGGAGGAGTCCATATCATCATTGCGAAAACTATGTTGCATACCCCTTGCTGGGTATGCAACGAGTGAAGCAGGACGGCTGGGGCCGCCGGCATGAGCGGTCGCGTAATTTTTGCCGCTTGTTGGGCAGGGATGCTCATAAAAGCGTTCGCATAAATAGCGACTCCCCGCTATTGCTTATGTTCCTGCATCTTTTGTTGGCGATGCTGCATCATTTGCTCATGCTGCGCCTTCATGAGTTCCAGTTGCTGCTTTTTTAGAGATTCTTTCTTGGCAGGATCTTTCTCTGCCAAAATCTGGTTTGAAAGGTCATGCATCATTAGCATGTGTTCCTGCATGCTACGCATATGTTGATCTTTTTGTGCTTCGGTCATGCCGCCCATTCCCATCATGCCCATGCCTTGATGCATGCCTTGACCTTGATTCTGACCCATGCCCATGCCCATGCCCATGCCTTTCATAGGCTCGGCGGCTTTTTGCGGATCGGCAGCCAAACTCGTCATGCTTAAAGGAAATATCAGTAAAAAAGCGGCTGTTGAGGTATATAAATGTTTCATAGTAATCACCTTGATGTGTTTAATTGAAGCTGAAAGGCACTGTGCCTAAAACATAAAAATTGATAAATTTTAAAAGCCTTCTCCTGGTCTAGTGTTGCATTGAATTAGATAGGCTGCTGATTTTGGTTAATAAAGATTATTTTCCTGCTTTGAGCAAATCCCGGATTTCGGTTAGCAATAATTCTTCCCTGGACGGTTCCGGCTTCCCTGCAGGAACTGCTTCATCCTTTTTCTTGAGATTGCTGATGACCTTGACCATTATAAAAATAGCAAAGGCAATGATCGTAAAATCAACCACGGTCTGAATGAAATTACCATAATTAAGCGTGACGGCAGTCGCCTTGCCAGTCGCTTCTCGCAGGGTAAAGGCGAGCTTGGTAAAGTCCACTCCTCCTATTAATACGCCGATTGGCGGCATGATCACATCAGCTACAAGGGAGGAAACAATTTTGCCGAAAGCAGCGCCAATAATTATACCTACTGCCATGTCAATAGCATTTCCTTTTACAGCAAATTCCTTAAATTCTTGCAACATACTCATAATCATTTCTTTATTTTTGTTTGATAAAAGGGTTATGGCAATTATTTATCACACTGATCCTTTACAACTTATTCAGGATCAGTTGCGCTTACTATAATAGGCATAAAAGTACAGTTGATTAAATATTAAATTTTATAGAAGCGATAAAATGACGCTTGAGGATTGATGCTCAGGCGCTTAACCTGGCTTTACTGAAACATGAACTTCTAATGGTGGCGCCTATTCCCCGCGCTACGATTGACATTAACAGGCAGTATGGATCAGTCCTTACTTAATTCGACTTTTCATGGACAAATGGTTGCGATTAATCGATGTGCTGAACTGTACAGCCTGGCAGACCGGAGCGAATTCGATCTGCATGCGACAGCACAGCCTTGTTCAATGGGCCAAAGAGCCATTGAGTGGACAGGCATCGTTTTTACTCTGGGACATCTTGTTTCTTATTTTTCCTGAAGTTTGATGGCAACTTGGTATTTGTGCTGCAAAAGTGAGCGTGCAGAATTCTTTCTGCCACAGTTGTACCGTTGGCGGTATTGTGAAAGCTGAATGCCGTGCTTTGTTTAATGACTCACCCAACGGCATATTTCATAATCCTACCTCCCTGGACTTGGCTAGGGCTTGCCGAAAAAGCCATGACTCTTAGTCATTTCATAGGTCATCCTTTTGTCATAAAGAGGTAATATGTGCTTTGTTACAATGTAATATTTATTTTCCTCTCTATTTAATTATGTCCAGACTTACTATTCTCGTTGTTGAAGATGAAGATGCTATCAGAGGGATGTTAATGATGGTGCTTGAACAGGCCGGTTTTAAATCCATTGCCGCAGCCGATGCTGCCGAGGCGCAAAAAGTCCTGGATGAGAATGCGCCTGACCTGATTTTGCTCGACTGGATGCTGCCGGGTATAAGTGGAGTTGAATGGGCCCGGCGTTTGAAAAAAGAAGCCGTCCATCGTGATCTGCCCGTTATATTGCTGACGGCGCGAGGTGAAGAAGAAGATACGGTCAGAGGTCTCGAAAGCGGGGCTGATGATTATATGACCAAACCATTTTCGACTAAGGAATTAGTGGCGCGTATTCGCGCGGTATTGCGCAGAACCGGAAAAATACAGGGGCTCGCGCAAATTTCACTGGGTGATCTGGTGCTGGATACCGATCAGCACAGGTTAAGCATCAGCGACAAGCAACTGGAGGTCAGTCCGACTGAATTTAGATTAATGCAGTTTTTTATGACGCATCCGGATAAGGTTTACAGCCGTACTCAATTGCTGGATCAGGTTTGGGGGCGTAGTGTGTATATTGAAGAACGCACGGTTGACGTGCATATTCGCCGATTAAGGAAAATTCTTGGCAAATACGGCAAGGAAGATTTGGTTCAAACCGTGCGTGGTTTCGGCTATCGATTTTCATTGCCGGATTAAGCTTTATGAATGCCTGGCAAAAAGAGATAAGCATAGTACTTCTACTGTTAATAATAGTCTCGATAGTAGGCGGATTGACCGGATTCTTTCAGCCTATGCTGTTTATTCTGGTTCTTTTTTTATTAATTTATCAGGTCTACCAGATCAGCCGCTTTGAAAAATGGATCAGCGTGGGGGGAAGAAGGCGCTATCCTGAAACCAGGGGTATTTGGGAAGAAATTTATTATCATGTTTATCGCATCAAGAAAACGGAAAAAAAACGCAAAAAGAAACTGGGTAAAATAATCGACCAGTTTCGCAAATCAACAGAAGCCTTGCCTGATGCAGCCGTAGTTCTGGGAAACAATGACGAAATTGAGTGGGAAAATAAAGCGGCAAGGGAAGTACTGGGACTTAAGCAGTCGGATAAAGGCCAACGTATTCCCAATCTTATTCGTTTTCCGGAATTTATCAGTTATCTCAGATCCGGTAATTATAATGAGGCGGTAATTATACCGTCACCCATAGATGATCGGATTACCCTGGAAGTGCGCGTTGTGGCTTATGGCGCGGGGTTGCGGCTGTTATTGGCTCAGGATGTAACACAGTTAAAGAAGATGGAACGGATGCGCAAGGATTTTGTCGCCAATGTGTCGCATGAACTCAGAACGCCTTTGACGGTATTGAAAGGTTATCTGGAGACCTTGCAGGACATGGATGACGGGAATTCACCCTTATTAACCACTTCATTCAAGGAAATGCAGGCTCAAACCGAGAGAATGCAGCACCTTGTCGATGATCTGCTGTTACTCACCCGACTGGAAACCCAACAAAAAAAGCCCCAGTGTATTAATGTTCCCGAGTTATTAAGTCAGATTTGCAGAGAAAGCGATACGCTGGAAACGGCTGACAGGCGGATCAAATTGACTCTGCAATCGGATGCTCATATTTTTGGCGAAGAGCAGGAATTACGCAGCGCCTTCACTAATTTGTTAAGCAATGCCCTTAAATATTCCCCGCAGGATTCCGTCGTAAAAGTACGCTGGTATGAGACGAATGATTCGATGGTGCTGGAGGTAGAAGATCAGGGGGAGGGCATAGCCGCAGCCGATATTCCCCGTATCACCGAGCGGTTTTACCGCTGTGAAGTCAAGCGCAACCGGAAAGTGAACGGTACCGGTCTGGGCCTGGCTATTGTTAAACATGTCCTGATGCGGCATGACGCAAAATTAAATATCGCAAGCGAATTAGGGAAGGGCAGCCGTTTCAGCTGTCATTTTCCTGTTACCCGGCTTTGTGCCGCCAACCCTTCAATTTAAGGCCGAGTTTAACAGCGTCAAAACGTTCCACCCCGAGCCCTGCTGCGAGTTAAGGGGCGCACGGATGGGTCGAGTCAGATGAAAAAAACAGCTTGGTAATATAGGCTGGCGTCGTAGTCCTTTCGATAACTAATACAGCAATCGGAAATTTGCTTATAATGAAGCGGAGTTTTCTGCAGGTAGAGGCAATCGAATTTTACTGACTGTGGAAATACTTTCAAGACAGACACTATTCATAATAAAAAGTCCGGCAGATACTTGCAGCTTTCCTGTCTGCATCAGATATCATGCTGAAGATAAGGTGTTAAAAACACGGAGAAAAAATGAAAGCACTGATTAAAAAACTACTTAATGATTTTCTGATTGGCATTTTTGCGGTTATCCCTATTGTTATAGTTCTACAAATTATCATTTTTGTAAAATCCCTGGTTTCGAATTTATTTTATCTGGTTTACGGTTATGCCGACAGCTATATTTATACCGTTTTATTTTTCGCTGTCAGCTTTATTATTTTGGTATCGATAGGCCAGAAAATAGCTAAAGAAGGACGCTCATGGGTTATTGCCGGCTTCGACTATATAATTGAAAGAATCCCTTTTTTAAATACTGTGTACCGGGTAATGAAAAAAGTCATTAATATGTTCGCTTCCCGGGAGCCGGCGGCGGTCAAGGAAGTAGTTTATGTTGAATATCCAAAAGAAGGTGTGTGGGTGCCGGCCTATGTCACCAATCGGCTTAATGACAAGTATGTATTGTTTATTCCTACATCGCCTAATCCGACCTCCGGTTTTACCGTAATCGTTGATAAATCAAAATTGATAAAATCGACAATGAATATCGAGGAAGCAAGCAGCTTTATTGTCAGCATCGGCGTTGATTACGGGAAAGCTATAGAAGCGAGCCACTTGCCTCAATAAAAAACCTGGCGGCTTGTCAGGCCAGACCTGCACTATTGCAGGCTCCTTAGCGAACCGGCTGTCCCGTAAATAAAAGAGGAGCAAAATAGATGAAATTTATAATTAAACTTACAATAATAGCGTTATTTATTTCAATCGTCGGCTGCGATGATGACGTTAAACCGATTAAAACCAGTAATACAGAGGCAGTTAAAGCAGGATTGGAGGCTGTGGAAAAAGCCAAGAAAACTGATCAAACAGTTCAGGATGCAGCCCTAAAACAGCAGAGAAAAATAGAGGAAATAACTTGCTAAACTTAATCATTAGTGATGATCCCTTAACCGGCGGACTCATGCTTATTGACCTCGGATGGTAGTTGTTTTTAAAATAAAATAAAAATATGCCTAAAATTCTCGCATTTTCCGGTAGTGCCCGGAAGGATTCCTATAATCAGCAACTGGTCAGGATTGCTGTTTCAGGCGCAGAAAAATCCGGAGTAGACGTTACTCTAATTAATCTGGCTGATTTTCCCATGCCTATTTTTAATCAGGATCTGGAACTGGCCGAGGGAATGCCCCAAAAAGCCGGACAGTTTAAACAATTGCTGATTGATCATGATGGTTTTTTGATTGCCTCACCTGAATACAATAGCGCCTTCAGCCCTTTACTTAAAAATGCAATCGACTGGGCTTCCCGCAGACAGAATAATGAGCCACCGTTACTTGCTTTTCGGGGAAAAATAGCAGTCATTATGGCGGCTTCTCCGAGCATATTAGGGGGTTTGAGAGGTTTGGTATTTTTACGAATGTTGTTAGGCAATATCGGCGTCACTGTATTATCTGCTCAACAGACTATTTCTCATGCTGACAGCGCATTTAATGCGGATGGCTCTCTGATTGATGAACAAAAGCAGGAAATAATTATTAATCTGGGTAGTGGACTGGCTGATACATTGAGAAAGCTAAAAAAGAATAATATTATCGATGAGCCATAAATAGCTTCCCGCGCAAAGTTTGTAAAAAACAGCCGGTTGCTTGTGATGAATAATGCGGCTTTAAATAGCATAAATAATAAATATAAACAATTATTTAAAAAGGGAATCGGCATGCGCTCCTGAGCCGATAATGCCGATAGGCTAGCTAAACGGGTTGCGACAGGAAGACTGTCTATGCTTTCTTTTCAGCTGAAATAGAAACTGAAAGTTGCTCAAAAATCAGTGTTAATAAAAGCAGGGGATAAAATCCACCATTGAATGCATTAACTAGCCATACTTGGCGAAAATTCAAAATAAGTTGAAACAATTAGCCATTTTATCGAGGAGTTCAGAATTGTAATAATCAGAAAAAAAGCTTATTCATGAGCATTCCAAACTGCTGCAGAAATTCAATAAATGCCCCGATTCAGCTGTTTTAATAGGGTCAATTCAATCTATTCAATATGCACTAAAGCCAAGTAGCCTATACAGCAATTTAAAATAGCCAGTAATTTGTTTTCAGTAAAGAATGAATAATTCGGCATGACGCAGCCTTGCCATCACAAAGTCAGGTTATATTGGAAGGGAGTTGATTGATGCTGCCATCCAGCAAAAAGCTACAGTCTTCGTTTTCGAAAGAAATGGTTTTCAGATTCACTGCTCCGGCTTAAGAAAACTATCTTTCGATTAAAAAATAGCCGGAAACAGGATATGAGTTAGATAGCGAAATGAGCAAAACTAATGTCACTTCAGAATGGGAGGCCAGGAATAGAAGTTACTTGCCTGATCTGATTTTATGCAAATTTACTGGATTTTACGGCTGTTTATTTTAAAACAATTGTCCGAGCGCAAAGGCGCCAAAATAAGTGGCCGTAAAATAGAACAGCGCTAATACCGTGCTGGCCAGGATATTTATGGATAGGGTGCATTTTATAATATAAGTTACCATTGCATAATCCCAAAATAGAAGTATTGCAAAGAAATAATAACTTAAAGGGTCTTCGCTTACAGTTAGCCAGATTATTACCGGTACGATGAAGCAAGCGACAATATTCGCACAAAATAAAATGGCGGTGGTTATTTGTATAAAAGCATAGAGCGTTTTATTAAAAAACAGCATAATCCCTATAAACAAGAGAGTTAGTAAGGTAACTATGCTAACTTCAACAAAGGATTCTACAGGGTCATCGGTCATATTCGCCTGCATAAAATACTCGATAACAAAATAGAACAAGAGATTTTGTTTAAAAAAGGCGACCGATCTGGGTAATTCGAGCGGGTCATTTCTGAACCAGCAAAGAGCCAGATAGTGTTTCAGGATAGCCATAGTCAATTACAGCCAGTCATTGCAAGGCTCGCAATTCAACTATCAGGTTCGCGGGATAGTTATGCCCTGGGAATAATCTTCAAAATCTGCTGAGTCCGGACGAGTTTTGAATGACGGTTCATTATAACTACTAAAATTATCATTCAAAGACTGAACCAGTTCTTTGGTTTTATCGGATAATTGGGATAAACGGGCTTTTGTTTTCTTATTCCAGACGACCGGTTCGGTCAACGGAAGCAGCATGTGCACAAATGTCAGGTTTTTTTCATATAGATTGGCTAGATTCTCCATTAAATGAAGTTCTTTTTGCCGGGCATGAAGCCGACTTGAAATTAATTTCGCTTGTAATTTGCTAATAATGAGATGCAAGGGGATTATTATTGCTAATACGATTAGTAGTATTAGCGGGCCGATTATCGGGTCGATCAGGAAATCCAGGATGCCAACTTGAATCTCAGCGAAAATTACCAGCGTAGCAATAAATCCCAGAACCAGTAGGCTGGACATGTTGACGCGTTCTTTCCATAGAACGATAGCTTTTTTTACTTCGGGCATAATTACGCTTTCAATTTCACGAATGCTTTTTTCCAGGGAGTGCAGCACCCGGTAAGAACGGTCGTGCGCAACATTGTTCAGGCGTAGATCTATTTCGGCATAGTCAAGACGGTTTGGCGCGCCGATGCCGTGTTCCTGATTAGGCACGATAATAAATTGGCCTGTATTAAGCCCTGATTCGGAGAGTCTTCGTTGCCACGACGAAATCATATCATTATTCCTGGTCGGGTTCAGCGGTCCGGCGGGGGCGTCGATGAGATAAACGAATTTATTGGAATCCTGGTAAAGGCTGATGGTAGCTACTAGCTCATCAATTAAAGGCGATGTTGAGTCAAAAGTATCAGTAAAAATAAATACCAGGTCAGAGTGTTCAATCGTATGTTTTAGTAAAAGTGAAATAACCGGGTTATTTGAAGCCTCGTTAATATTGGGAGAGTCAATGAATAGCTTGCCTTTTAAATAGTCGCTGTTGAGGGTTTTCAATTCCAGGTAGGAATTAATCCTGTTTCCCTCGCCGTTTTGCTGCTGTTCAATTTTGCGGCTGATTTGGTAAAAAGGAAACCGGGGGTCAACATCCAATGCGGTTCCCGGTAAAATGGACGGACTGGACTGGCTGCCCTGAAGCAGAACGGTAAATTTGTGGCTGGAAGCCTGAATTCCGGAAAGCACATTTTCCGCGCCCAGGTAATTATTTAAAAATCGGGATTTGGCTGTTGAATTACCGCCAATCAAGCTGACTATTGGCCACCATGATATTTTACAGGCAGTTGTTTCATCCATTTCGATGAGTCCCAGATCGTACTCAATCTGATCAAGATCATGAAAAGCTTTGGCTGCTTTCATCAATACCGGATGGTCAGTGGCGAAATGTTTTTCAAGGTTGAGCAGGTATTTGCTCGTAGTCTTTTCATTCATCAGTTTTACCCGCGCTTGTTGAATTTTTTATAGTTATAATGCTGGGAAGTATACACCCGGAATAATTGGATAATACAAAAAATAGGCTAAATATTAAAGGGATTTTATGGAAGTAAACCGCTGTCTCATCGATTGATTATGATACTTTTGATACGTGCGTCCGCACTATTTATAGTATATTGATATTTTTAATCAGTAAGCTATATGGAGAAGATGCAAAGGCTCTAATGGTAAGTAAGAGTATAAATTTGGTTAATTGTCAAAGCTTAATCCTGGTGTTTATCGCGGCGATATTATCAGGGTGTGCTTCTCCTTTTTTTGGCGGTTATGGTCCAAAGGGCCAGTCCCGGAAAGACTTTGCGCGTTATGTGGAACATGTATTTCGTTTACAGAATAATATAACCAGCAGAGTAATGATGATGCTGGAAAGTGAAAGTGAAATTAAAAATCATGATGCTTTGCTTCACGCCGAGCAAGAGATGCAGAAAGTATGCAGCCCTCTTAATGAATATGCTTCACGGGATAGTGAAGGCTTAAGTGTCGGGCTTTTTTTGCAGCGGCGCGTAGAAAGCTCAGCGGCTGATTGCGAACAGGCGGCTCAAACCGTTAAATCCCTGCTAGAGCATCCGTAACCTTTGTATTAAATTTAAAACGGTCCCATGCCGGCCGTGGACAATATTCAGCTATCAGGAGTTAAAATAGTATTTTGCGGTGGTTTAGTGGTATCCGCATCAGGGTAATCCAGGGTGTAATGCAACCCCCGGCTTTCTTTGCGTTGTTGGGCGCAGCGAATAATTAATTCGGCGACAATGACCAGATTGCGTAATTCCAGCAAGTCGCTGGTAACACGGAAATGATAGTAATACTCAGCTATTTCCTTTTTTAGTAACTCTACCCGACTCATTGCCCGATGCAACCTTTTATCGGTTCTGACAATGCCGACGTAGTCCCACATAAAATGGCGCAGCTCGCTCCAGTTGTGAGCCACAACCACTTCTTCATCAGAATCACTGACTTGTGACTCATCCCAAGCGCGGATTTCAGGAGGTCGAGGAATATCGGGCAGCTTCAGCAAAATATTTTCACTGGCCCGGTCAGCGAATACCAGGCATTCAAGCAAAGAATTGCTGGCCATGCGGTTAGCGCCGTGCAATCCGGTACAGGCGACTTCGCCTATGGCATAGAGATTTTCGATATCGGTGCGAGCATAAGAGTCTGTCAATACGCCGCCGCAGGTATAATGCGCGGCCGGAACGACCGGGATAGGCTGCTTGCTTATATCGATATCAAATTTGAGACATTGCCGGTAAATAGTTGGAAAATGCTCCAGTATGAATTGCTTTGGCTTATGGCTGATATCAAGGTAAACACAGTCTATGCCGCGTTTTTTTATTTCCAGATCTATTGCCCTCGCTACAATGTCGCGCGGAGCCAATTCTGCTCTTGGATCGACTTTATGCATGAAAGGTGAGCCATCCGGCAGAATTAACTTGCCGCCTTCGCCCCTTACTGCTTCGCTGATGAGAAAAGAGCCGGCATGGGGATGATAAAGGCAAGTGGGGTGAAACTGCATGAACTCCATGTTGCTAATGCGGCAACCGGCTCGCCAGGCTAAGGCTATGCCGTCGCCTGTTGCGCTTTGTGGATTTGTGCTGTAAAGATATACCTTGCTGGCTCCGCCAGTTGCCAGCACGACGACCCGAGCCGCCATAGTCTTGACCTGTTGTTTTTGGGTGTCCAAAACATAGGCGCCGATAATTCGTTTCTCGGTAGCTTTGGTGTTTTGGGTAGTAATTAATTCGACTACATTATGATGCTCGAATAACTCTATATTTGGGTGCTCCAGGGCGCGCTCAATAAGCGAAAGAGAAACTGCTTTGCCGGTTGCGTCAGCGGTATGAACGATGCGCCGGTGAGAATGGCCCCCTTCCTTATTCAAGTGCAGCCTGATTTCACCTGATAGGGTTTGTTCCTCCGTAAATATCACGCCTTGTTTCCGCAGCCAGTCTATAGAAGTTTTGCCATGGGTAACAGTAAGCGTGACAATTTCTAGATTACACAGTCCCGCACCTGCATCTAAAGTATCCTTAATATGGGACTCGATAGAATCAGCCGCACCAAAAACAGCTGATATGCCGCCTTGGGCATAATAGGTACTGCCGGCGGTTAAGGCAAATTTTGACAGTACCGCGACCCGTATAGAATAATTGGCCAATTTAAGCGCTAGACTCAAGCCAGCGCCACCACTGCCAATGATTAGAACATCATAATTTTGAGAATAAACCATAAAGAAGATATTAATTGAGCTTTAATTATAAGGGTAAAATACCCTGAAGTTTCAAAGCTAAAAATCATATTATACTAAATTTATGGTAAATTGGCTTAGTTGTTATTGTTTTAGGGATAATACTACTTTGAAGAGTAAGAGCATTTTTTTATTTCAATAGAACTTATGCGGTTTAATTAGGTCAATTTAACTATAAAAAATAGTGAACAATCATATCGGGACAAGCGAACAACTAGACGAAGAACTGGTGTTGCGCGTGCAACAAGGTGATAAGTCAGCCTATGATCTATTGGTAATTAAATATCAGCATAAAATCATTCAGCTGGTAAATCGATATGTCAAGGATCCCAGTGAAGCTCAAGATGTGGCTCAGGAAGCTTTTATTAAGGCCTATCGGGCACTGGGCAATTTTCGCGGGGATAGCGCTTTTTATACTTGGCTTTATCGAATTGCTATTAATACAGCAAAGAATTATCTCGTGTCCCGGACCAGAAGAAGCTCTGATTATCAAGTAGATATCCAGGATGCGGAGCAAATTGAAAATGCTCCTCAATTACAAGGCATGGATTCTCCCGAGAGGCTATTATTAAATCAGGAAATAGTTGAAACAATTAAAACAGTGATTGATAAGTTGCCGGAAGAAATGCGCATAGCAATCATGTTGCGGGAATTTGAAGGGATGAGCTACGAGGAAATTGCTCAAGCGATGGATTGTCCGGTTGGTACAGTACGATCGCGCATTTTCAGAGCGCGTGAAGCGATTGATAATAAATTGAACCCTTTGCTTGATTAACGGTGTTTTCGATGTATGAAGATTTAAATCAAAAAATTTCTCAATTCCTTGATAAGGAGCTGGATTATAAGGAATCGTTGAATTTATTAAAGAAGCTTCAGGCGCAACCTGAAGCGAGAAACAAGCTGAACTGTTATGAGACAATAAGTCATGCCCTGAAAGCACATGTGTTTTTAACAGTGAGACCTGATTTTTTTGAACGGATAAGGCAGGAAATTCAGCAGGAACCAGTTTACCTGTTGCCTCAGCTTAAACGTCCGCAGCACACGCAATTCAAGCGAAACCATAGGCTTACTGCAGTGGCTGTATCGCTTGCTATAGTGGCCGTGATTACAACTCATAATATAAATAATACAGCAGATAATATAAAGCCTGCCTCAATTATAGAAGTAGCTCAACAACGAACGCCTGAGCCCGTTTCGCAAAAAAATGAAGCTGAACCTTCAGCCATAAATTCGCAAATCAATGATTATTTACAGGCCCATAACAGCAGTGTTTACACTAACGGCGAGGCTACTTTTCATCCATATGCCCGAGTAACTGCTTACAGCCGGAAATGACAGTGGTAAAAAGTTTTTTTCTTTTGCTGTTACTTTCAGTAAAGGCAGTTTCAGCGGAAGAATCAGGGCTGAATGCATCGCAGTTGCTAAGGAAAATGACGCATGCCATGGAAACTTTAAATTATCAGGGTACTGTGGCTTTTTTACGCAATGGTAAGCTGGAAACGATGAAATATTTCCATGCAGCTGAAAAAGGCAAAGAGCAGGAACGGCTGTTATCTTTGAATTCCCCGCTTCGAGAAATTGTTAGAGATGCAGATAGAGTGAGTTGTGTATTTAAGAGTACAAAACAAATTCTTATAGATCATCGACCTGTGGGACGTTCTTTTCTGATAGATATACCCAAGAATTTGGATGAATTGAAGGCAACCTACAGCTTCAAAATAGCTGGTGAAGAAGAGGTGGCTATGTTGCCCACTTATGTAATTGCTATTCAACCAAAAGATAATTTTCGTTATGTCCGGAAAATATGGATGGAAAAACAGCATTTTTTGCCTCTTAAAGTGGCTCTCTATGATCTCTCGGGGACAATTCTGGAACAATTTGTTTTTACTGATTTACAGGTTAAAGACACTCTGCCTTTTGTCGAGGTTAAAACTCCCCCCACTCCAAATCGTAGGCAGCCCAAATCTCTTCCACACCCTAAAGTATCAATCAAGCAGGTTGCTAAGCTACAGTCTCAAGCCTCGGATGGTCCGGATTTTGATTTAACTGAGCTACCCCCAGGCTTTCGCAAGATATTTTTTACTCGCAGGCCCCTACATAATTCCGATCAGTCCGTAGCTCACTTATTGTTAAGTGACGGTTTTTCATCGATTTCGATTTATAGGGAAAATAAAAATCCCGCTATGCAGGCAGGTCTTCAATCAGTCGGAGCAATTAATTTTTTTAGCCGAATAATAGACGATTCTCAGCTTACGGTGATGGGCGAGGTGCCTGCAGCAACAGTGAAATTGATTGCTGAAGGTATCCAATTAAAGGATACGAATGATTAAAAAACCTCGTTATTAAGTCTTGATTCCCCCATAATCCTGTTAATACATTGTCTCGCAGCACTATTTTCGCCATGACTTGTCCCCGCAATAAATTTTTATCCAAGTCATTTTGAGTTATATTTTTCCACCTTAATAATCCTTTAAGTCTTTACTTGGCACTATTTATAGGAGTTCTGAGGAATTGAGCATAATTGTAATCAGGAAGTTTATTAAAGAGGCATTTTTTGATTCAACGTCAGTGGCAGTGGAGAAAGCCGGTTTGTTATTTTCAAGTTATCTTATCAATTGTTGGGAATGGGGGATTTATGCTCAATAAGGTTATTGGTTGTTTTGTTTTGTTCGTTCTTTTTAACCAACATAGTTTGGCACAACTGCCTGATTTTACGGGGATGGTAAAAGAAAATGGTGCAGCTGTTGTTAACATCAGTACAACCCAGAAGATCCCGGTGGAGAGCGATGATTCAGCGCAGCAACAATTGCCTGAGGGCATTCCTCCTGAAATGGAAGAGTTATTCAAACATTTTTTTAATGGCCCCGGCGGGGGCTATATGCCCCGCGAAACCAAATCATTAGGATCAGGCTTTATTATTTCTCATGATGGCTATGTACTTACTAATCATCATGTCGTAAAAGATGCCACCGAAATAGTTGTCAAATTATCCGATCGACGCGAATTATTGGCCAAGCTGATCGGCTCGGATGCCCGCACGGATGTTGCGCTTTTAAAAGTTGAAGCCACTGATTTACCGGTAGTAAATATCGGTTCTCCTGATCAACTACAGGTAGGCGAGTGGGTTTTGGCTATCGGCTCGCCTTTTGGCTTTGAACAGTCGGTGACCGCCGGCATAGTCAGCGCCAAAGGCCGGAGCTTGCCGGGCGGAAATTATGTGCCGTTTATCCAGACTGATGTGGCTATAAATCCGGGAAATTCAGGCGGCCCCCTGTTTAATATGGACGGCAAGGTTGTCGGTATAAACTCGCAAATTTATAGCCGGACCGGCGGATTTATGGGGCTTTCATTTGCTATTCCCATTAATGTAGTGATGAATGTTGTTGAACAGATAAAGTCCACGGGCAAAGTTTCCCGCGGATGGCTGGGTGTTCAGATTCAGGATGTAACCAGGGAGCTGGCTGAATCATTTGGCATGAAAAGGCCGCAGGGAGCCCTGGTTTCTAAAATAATCCCGGGCAGTCCTGCAGAAAAATCAGATTTGCAGATTGGCGACATTATTACCGAATTTAATGGCCAGCAGATTGAAACCTCGGGCGAATTGCCCCCGATGGTGGGAATGTCGCCTATAGATGGAAAGGCAACGTTAAAGGTTATCAGGCAAGGCGAAACTAAAACCATCGTTGTTAAAGTAGGGCTTTTACCCGAAGTGGATGAGAAATTACCTGAACCCAAAGTCGAGTCAAAACCGACCAATCGGCTGGGAATTACTGTTATTGACTTAACCAGTGCGCAAAGAGAATCCCTTCAGGTTATTAAAAATGGCGTGCTGGTCCAGGAGGTCGGTAAAGGTCCGGCAAAAGATGCCGGAATCCAGCCTGGCGATGTGATTTTACGAATTCAAAATAATAGCATTCGCAATGTTAGTGATTTTGAGAGAATAATAAAGAGTCTTCCGGCAGGTAAATCGGTCGCGGTTTTAATTCAGCGTCAAGGAAATCCGGGTTTTTTGGCACTTAAAATAGATAAATGACACAGGCAATATGAACGGCAGGGGCAGACAGGGCTACAGAGGTGTACGCCCCTGCTCCTGTTTAAGCTGTGCCAAGCAACATGAAAAATCCGGGAGATTTTGAAAAGTAGGGAGAAGCAGTATTAGAAATATAAATATAATTACCGGTCTTACTTCAGAATAAAGAAATCCAGAGCAAGGTTAGAAAAGTCCTGATATAAAAAATGAAATATTATTAATGCGGAAAGGGAATGAATGGTTTCATTTATAATGAATTAAAAATCTATCTATCCGGCATTTAATATTATTTTATTTTTCCAGTAAATCGATTTTAGGTTCTTTTCCATTCCACTCGTCCGCATCAGGCAAGGGCGGTTTCACTTCCGTAATAGCAGGCCATTGTTTGGCCAGCTGCGCATTTAATTGAAGGAATACTTCTTGCCCTTCAGGTAATTCGTCTTCAGCAAAAATTGCATTGGCCGGACATTCGGGTTCACATAATGTGCAGTCAATACATTCGTCAGGATCAATAACAAGAAAATTAGGTCCTTCGCGAAAGCAGTCTACCGGGCATACATCCACGCAGTCAGTAAATTTACATTTAATACAGTTTTCAGTGACTACAAAAGTCATAATTATTACCAGGAAGTTGCGGAAATTAATTTATCTGGCTTCATATATTAACAGAAATCAACCCACGATAGAACACCGGTTGATTAAAGCTTCAATTAATTAATACTGTTCCGAAGTTAAAATTTAAATGAATATATAGCTCAGGATAAAAGCTTATTCCTTGCTTGCGGAATTAAAAAAACACAAAAAATAAAAGTTGTAAATCGTTGACTTTTTGTTAGTGGGCGATCCTTATTGCTAGCCTGGCTTTTTTTAGCTGAATATCGGCAAAAAGTTGGTCAGTGCGACAGGGCATCAGCTGCCCTTTCAAAATTTCTTACCGCATCTTTTGGACTGTCAAGGAATAAAAAAAATCGCCATAAAAATAATTGGCAGCTATTCCATCAGAATTAATTTTCAGCGCGCTCGGCAACATTTTTCCCACTTCCTGATATGCCTGAAAGATTTTAGTTTTCACTCCATTCTGAATAGGGATGAAGAGAAAGGCTATTGTTGTAATATCGCAAATCATGCGTGACTTCCTGGCCTAACCAGTGCGGTTTTGAAAAGTGCAGACCGGTTTCAGCTAGTTCAATTTCAGCGACAATCAAGCCTTTATTCTTGCCTTCGAATTCATCTATTTCCCATGTGTGTCCATCGTCAACGACGAAATGGCGGGTTTTTTCTATCAAGGGTTTTCTGCAGAGCTTGTTTATTATTTCCTCTGCGTCAATCAGGGGAATCTCATATTCATATTCATGCCTGTTTGTTCCGGGTGAGGCACTTTTTATATTCAGCCAGGCGTGATCATCACTTATTCTGACCCTGATTGAGCTTGACGCCTGTGAGCTCAAGTAGCCTTGCCGGTATTTCACGGAGTGGCTAATTTGCTTGCGCCAGTCGCTATTCGCGAGTAAAAATTTATGTTCTATTTCTATAGCCATTATAAGTTAACCTTTAACTTTATTTACGCGGGCTGTAACACTTGAGTTTATAAGGCTTTTAAAAGGCCTTTGCCAGGTGGCAATTATAAATTAAATGATTTCCCATGCTCATCAATTAACCTGCTTAATAGTTATCCGGGATTAATCAAATTTCAGAGCGAATTTATATGCTTGATTACTTACTGGATTTTTTTTGAACTTGTAATAACTTTTTTAGACTCAAATGTTAATAGTCGGATTTGCAAGTTTAATTTAATTTTGCATTCTGTCCACTTTTTAGTGGTATCTCATTATAGATATTCTTCGCCTCTTGATTAGATTTCTAATCACACAGGAGAAAAGTCATGCTGAGCAAGAAATCCCCTCAATCCCGCACCAATAAAGCCAAACCGACTGTTAAAAATTAATTTTCAATGATATAAGGAGATAAATTATGCCTGCTAAATTATTAGATTCAAAAGGTGTTAAGTTAGAAAACCAGCGCTTCACCTGGAAAGAAATGGTCGGCAAACCGATCAGTAAATTGGATGATGATGCTTTTACGCGTATCCGAATTATTTTAATGAATGGCATTGAAATAGACGCACTGCGTTTGAAACATGCCATAGCCCGTTTCAATGGAGAGCTTCGGGTGCCGCTTGCGCAAATTCGGCGTGTAGAGCAGCATCAGGCCACCATGATTAATTGGCTGATATCAGCCGATCATTCCCCGCTTGAAACAACGATTGCGTATGAGCAAGTAGCCATTGAAGTCACGGCGGCGGTAGCTCAGACCGAGCCTGATCCTTATCAGGCCCAAACTTACCGGTTTGGCCTGCTGGAGGATTTTGATCACTTATACCGGTATTCAGCATTGCTGGATCGGCTTGAAGGCAAAGATGCCAATAATATTCTGCAAAGTTATACTGATATAATTCCCGGACGTCTTACGACAAATCATCACCGCGCTCCCGAGGATGATGTACGCAATCCCTATAATTGCCGACAGGCAGCGCTGATCACTAAAATTCATGCAGCCATGATCACGGCGGCCGAGTACCAGACTCATGACTATTACATGAATATTGGCCCCACCTTTGCTGACCCCGTAGCGCGTCAATTATATGCAGAGATCGCTTCCGTAGAAGAACAGCATGTGACCCAGTACGGAGCACTGATGGATCCGGGCGAAAGTTACCTTGAAAAATGGCTGATCCATGAAGCCATGGAAGTTTACAATTATTACAGCTGCGTAGAGCAGGAAACCAATCCCCGCATCAAGGCTATCTGGGAGCGTTTTCTCGATTATGAGCTGGGGCATTTAACTACCGTTAAAGGCTTATTTGAACAATACGAACGGCGCGATTCTGCTGAAGTTCTGGGAAGTTCACTGCCTGAATTTATTGAATTTAAAAGTCAGCGCGAGTTTGTGCGCAAGGTATTAACCGACGAAGTAAATCTTCGCACCCGCGGCACTGAATTCGTTGACCGCAGTCAGGAAAGCACTGCCTCATTAGAGTACCGCAGACATATCTGCTCGGAAGGAGTGGCTGCCGAGGCTGTATCAGCCGGCTACAGGTGGCATGAAGGAGGTGAATTAAATACTAAATCAGATATTAAATCAAAGGGGGAAACAGTGTATGGATAAACAAACTCACTTGGGAATGAATCGCACCGGCATACAGATGTCGCCATTAGATAGTGCGAGTTTAAAAACTATCGCCGCAGAAGTTTCTCCCGATATTGGAGGTAGCAGCGACATGGCGGCAAAGCTTAGAGGTAAATATATTGCTGACGCTAATCCGATAGGTTCTGTACCGGTGCCGGGCAATCTTAAAGGATTGGTGGGTACCGCAATGGAAAAATTAACAGGAAATGATATCGAGGTGCTGGTTGACAAACTGGGCGAAAGACTGGCTTTTGAACGTACGGGTGTACGGCTTTATGATGCCTTATTAGCTAAAACCAGTGTGCTGGAAGACGTATCTGAAGCGATGGTTCAATCCTTGCATCGCTTTCGGGAAGAAGAGTTAGCCCATTTCGAGCTTGCTAAGTCCATTCTGCTGGACCTGGGCGCCGATCCCACCGCCCAAACACCTTGCGCGGATGTAGCCGGAGTAGCGTCATCAGGCATTTTAAAGGTCATTACTGATCCTCGTACCAATCTTGCTCAATCGCTTGATGCCTTGCTAGCCGCGGAACTGATTGATAACGCCGGCTGGGAATTATTGATAAAGCTGGCGGGGCATGTGAATCATGCCGAGTGGATAGAAAAGTTTCAACTGGCACTGAAGCAGGAAGCCCAGCATTTGGCAACTGTTCGATTATATGTGGAAAACGAAATTCTTCGTGACTCTGCGGTACTGGGATAGTAACCTTTGCAAACTAATACTGGTATCATTTAACATTTTTATTGAGGAGAATTAAATGGCTTTTGAACTTCCTGCTTTACCTTATGCTAAAGATGCATTGGCGCCCCATATTTCTGAAGAAACTTTAGAGTATCATTATGGAAAGCATCATCAGACCTATGTCACGAATCTGAATAACCTGATTCCCGGCACTGAATTTGAAAAACTATCTCTGGAAGAAATCATCTTAAAATCTTCCGGCGGTATTTTCAATAATGCAGCTCAAGTCTGGAATCATACCTTTTACTGGAATAGTTTGTCTCCAAATGGGGGCGGTCAACCTAATGGCGCTTTAGCTGATGCTATTAATTCTGCTTTCGGCTCTTTTGCAAAATTCAAGGAAGAGTTTACCAAATGCGCCGTAACTACTTTTGGTTCAGGATGGGCCTGGCTGGTAAAAAATGCTGACGGCAGCTTGGCATTGGTGAGTACCAGTAATGCGGGAAATCCGTTGACTACCGGCCAAACTCCCTTGCTGACCTGTGATGTATGGGAGCATGCCTATTACATTGACTACCGTAATGCGCGCCCTGCCTATCTGGAAGCATTCTGGGCATTAGTTAACTGGAAGTTTGCTGCTGATAATTTTTCAGCTTAACTCTGTGTAAACTGGAAACCTTCTGCGTCTTGTGGTGCAGAAGGTTTTTTTATGGGAGAAATCGCATGGCTACAGTTTTAATTACCGGTTCTAATCGCGGTTTAGGTTTGGAATTTTGCCGCCAGTATGCCAGGGAGGGCTGGGATATTATTGCCTGTTGCCGCAAGCCGGAGCAGGCGTTTAAACTGGATGAACTTGTGCGTCAATATAACACTATCCGGATAGAGGCCCTGGATGTCGCTGATTTCAGTCAAATCGACGCGCTGTCGCAGAAGCTGTCTGATTGTTGCATCGATGTCCTGATTAATAATGCCGGTGTTTACAAGGATCATCGGGAGCATGTTTTTGGCAAGCTTGATTATCAGGCATGGACTGAAACGCTCCTGGTAAATACCTTATCGCCGGTTAAAATGGCGGAAGCTTTTTTACCGCAAATCCAGCGCAGTGAAAAAAAATTAATTGCCAGCATCAGCAGTTTAATGGGCAGTATGGCTGATAATGACGCAGGCGGCAGTATTTTTTATCGCTCAAGCAAAGCGGCGCTGAATGCAGCCATGAAGTCTTTAGCGATTGATCTTAAAGGGCAGTCCATCGGCGTGCTTATTTTTCATCCAGGCTGGGTTAAAACCGATATGGGGGGAACGAATGCTTTAATTAATGCTGATGAAAGCGTTTCGGGAATGCGTTCCGTAATAAACAGTTTTTCATTGGAACACTCAGGCAGTTTTATTAAATATGATGGAGCTCTACTACCGTGGTAAAAGTAATGCTTAAAAAAATATTCCTGTTATGGCTATTGGTGCAAAACAGCGTTAATGCTCAAGATTCAATACCTGAGCAGATTACCGTGCCTGCCGGCAATAGGCCTGTTTTGTCTGCGCATGCACAAGGTGATCAAATTTATCAATGCGTCCTGAATGAAGGCAGGTATTCATGGAAATTAAAGGCGCCTGATACCGACTTATTCGATACCGAAGGCCGGTTAATCGGACGTCATTATGAAGGTCCTACCTGGGAATATAAAGACGGCAGCCGGGTCGTGGGCCGGGTAGTTGATAAAATCGATATTGAGCCGGGCTCTGCAATTTCCTGGTTGCTTGTTGAGGCAATAGCTCATAAGCGCAAGGGTATATTTGCCGATGTGAATTTTATTAATCGTATTAATACGCATGGCGGCTTGCCGCCGTTGGAGGGATGTGATTCCAATCATCCAGGTAGCGAGAAACGGGTTGCCTATGTAGCAGATTATATTTTTTACGCTCCGGAATAAGCCGCAAATTACACGTTCTTCCTGTCTTGTTAACACGTATGAGAAAAAAATGTCCATGGGCACTTAAAAGCCCGCTGGAAGAGCAATACCATGATCTTGAATGGGGGGTTCCGGTGCATGATGACCGGCTGCTCTTTGAGTTTTTGATTCTGGAAGGGGCTCAGGCTGGATTAAGCTGGTCTGTCATTTTGAAAAAACGCGAAGGTTACCGGAAAGCCTTTGCTAATTTTGATGCCGGTCTCGTGGCGAATTATGACGCTAATAAAATCATTGCGCTATTAGCCAATCCTGAAATCATAAGAAATAAGCTGAAGATAAATGCGGCGGTAAGCAATGCCCAAGCCTTTTTAAAAGTTCAGCAGGAGTTCGGCAGTTTTGATGCGTATATCTGGCGCTTTGTTGATGGCATACCTAAACAAAATGCCTGGAAAAACATGGCGGATTTTCCGGTGACTACGTCAGAATCTGATGTTATGAGCAAAGACCTGAAGAAGCGCGGCTTCAAGTTTGTGGGCAGCACTATTTGCTATGCCCACATGCAGGCGACCGGCATGGTAAATGATCATACTACCGACTGTTTCAGGCATGCGGAAATTAGGAATGCTGGTAAAAGTATTCAAGGTTTGACAAAATCTCAAAGAATAATCTAAGAGGACACAAAGAGAAAAATATTTTAATTCAACTAGAGTCTATTGACAATGAATAGGGGATAATTATGCCAGCTGATTGAACAGGTGGGCTACTGGTAAGAAAAGTATGGCACGATGACCCGTGGAAAGGTATTGAACAGAGGGTGCCGGGCAACAAGAGCGACCGGGGCCAGACGGC
>NZ_CADCXN010000097.1 GCF_902806695.1 Candidatus Methylobacter favarea
TATCGGTGTTCTTCACACGCTGTGCGTCGACGATGATAAAGCGCGTTCTGGCGCACCCCTGTTGGCATCGAACCTCGCCCACCTGATTTCTTTAAGGCCTGCTCCAAAACACTGGTACTGTCTTGGGCCAATGACCGCCCTTTTTCAAAGCAGGCGCACACGCTTCGCCCTTGTGGAAGATCGCTTGGGAGCATGCGCCATTGGCAGCCGCTCTTCAGCAAAAACAGGATGCCAAAAAAACCTTGTATAAATCGACACTGCGCGGCTTGGTCTGCTTCCGGACACTTTCCAGCAACGGCCGGAGGTGTTCAAATTGTTCTCGACTGATGTCGCTGGGATACACTTTTCTTATCTCTCTATTATCCAGCCAATCAAAGATTGTGAACAGGTTCTTAAACCAAACTGAGGTTACATAATAGGCGAAAAGCGGCTGACGCCATCCTAAGCGAGCCGGCTTAAAAATCCCTTCATTTACCCCCGGGACATGAAGATTCATATCTGTTCTTCTGTCCCTTTTTTATGGTTAATTTATCGCCACGCATAAAAAAGGCAGCTCGCGCTGCCTTTAAAACTGGTATAAAAACAAAAAACCGGTTAAAGTTTCTCTTTAATACGAGCCGCTTTACCAGTCAGATCCCGCAAGTAGTATAGTTTGGCGCGACGCACATCGCCGCGGCGTTTGACATTGATTTCGCTAATAACAGGACTGTGTGTTTGAAAAACACGCTCAACCCCCGTACCGTGGGAAATTTTTCTGACCGTGAAAGCGGAATTTAATCCCCGATTACGTTTTGCAATCACTATGCCTTCAAAAGCCTGGATTCTTTCCCGGTCGCCTTCTTTTACCTTAACCTGAACAACAACAGTATCGCCGGCGCTAAAGTCAGGGATCTGTTTCAGCTGTTCTGCTTCCAATACATCAATAATATTGCTCATTACCACACCTTAATTTGATTCTACTATAAATTCTTTCAGCAGCTTTTCCTGCTCTGCGCTTAAATTCTTTTTTTTCAATAAATCAGGACGTCTCTGCCAGGTTCTTCCCAAGGCTTGCTTCATTCGCCAGCGGTCTATATCCGCGTGATTTCCGCTCATCAGAATATCCGGCACTGAACTTTCCTCAAGTTGTTCAGGCCTGGTAAAATGGGGAAAGTCCAGCAGACCATCCATATGCGAGTCCTGTTGTGCGGATTCTTCATCACCCAGCACGCCGGGCAGCAAACGCGTTACCCCGTCTATCACTATCAAGGCGGCAAGTTCACCGCCGCTGATGACATAATCGCCAAGGGACCATTCCTCATCGCAGTCCAGTTCAACAAAGCGCTCATCAATCCCTTCATAACGACCGGCAATCAAAATCAATTGCGCTAGATCACTAGCCTCTGATAACAAATTCTGGGTAATGGGCCTGCCTTGCGGACTCAAGTAGACTACTTTTCTAGTCTCAAGACCTGCTTGTCTGGCGTCATTAACTGCATCATGCAAGGGCTGATATTTCATTACCATGCCGGGCCCGCCGCCGTAGGGCCGGTCGTCAACGGTGCGGTGCCGGTCACGCGTATAGTTCCGCGGATTCCATACCGCCAAGCTAACTATCCCCCGCTCCAGCGCTCTGCCTGTTACGCCGTAACCTGCAGCCCCTGTCACCATTTCGGGAAATAACGATACCACGTCAAAACGCATGTCGTAATTTAAAATCCTGCTCTAATTAAAATGCAGGATCCCAGTCGACAATTATCCGGCCGGCTTCCACATCAATATTAATTATAGTTTGTCCCTGTATAAACGGTATTACCCGTTCCCGCTCTCCCTGAACAATGATCACATCATTAGCGCCTGTTTCCAGCAGACTGTCAACTATGCCTAATTGATCACCCTCAATGGTTTCAACTTTCAAGCCGATCAGGTCAGACCAGTAATATTCCCCATCAGCCGCTTCAGGCAATTGCTCATGCCTTATAAACACATCCCAACCTATGAAACTGGCTGCCTGATCTCTATCATTAACACCCTCAAGCTGGGCGATTATCGCCTTGCCTTGGGGCTTGCCATTCACTATATCCGCCAGCCTGATTTCGCTGCCTTTCTTCAGCAGCCAGGGAGAATAAATGAGAATATTTTCTCTGGGATCAGTAAAGGAAAATACCTTCACCCATCCCTTTACTCCAAAAACACCGGAAATTCTTCCGACATTTATATCGTGTTGTTCCGGCAAATCAGTTTATGCAGCAGCTTTCAAGGCGTCTTTAATTAATTTTACAACCCGCTCGGAAGGCTGGGCTCCATTTGACTTCCAGTATTCAACCCGATCAGTGTCCAGACGCAATTTTTCTTCATTGCCGCGCGCCAAGGGATTAAAAAATCCCAGACGTTCGATATAACGTCCATCACGACCGCTTCTGCTATCCGTTACAACAATGTGATAAAAAGGGTGATTCTTCGCGCCGCTTCTGGAAAGACGAATAGTTACCATTAGTTTCCTCTAAAAAACAATTAGTCAAAATTTAATCCAACTATTCTACGCGATTTTCCTTATAAGTGAAGAATAAATTGAGTAAAACCGATTGCCTTTATTGCATAAGTCTTCAGTTAAAAAAGTGAAACTACATTCTCATGCCGCGCATATTGCTTTTTATACCGCGTATCATATTGGCCATATTGCCTTTTTTGAAACGCTTCATCATTTTTTGCATGGTTAAAAACTGCTTCAAAATGCGATTGACATCCGACAATTCCTGACCGCAACCGGTAGCAATACGCTTTTTCCGGTTGCCTTTGATTAAGTCGGGATAACGTCGTTCCTGCATGGTCATGGAATTAATAACAGCAATCTGGCGTGATAATTCCTTATCATTAACCTTGTCTTTCATTTCCCTGGAAATCGTATTTATGCCCGGCAACCTGTCCAGCATGGAACCGACGCCGCCCATGCTTTGCATTTGCTGTAATTGCTCGCGAAAATCTTCCAGATCAAAGCCTTTGCCTTTCTGTATTTTTTTGGCCAGCTTTTCGGCCTTTTCTTTATCGACTTTCTGCTCGATCTCTTCAATAAAACCCAGCATGTCGCCCATGCCCAAAATACGGGAGGCCAGCCGATCAGGGTAAAAAGGCTCCAGGGCATTGGTTTTCTCACCCACGCCAATGAATTTTATGGGCTTGCCGGTAATATGGCGGATGGACAATGCCGCCCCGCCGCGCGCATCGCCATCCGCCTTGGTCAGAACAATCCCTGTTAATGGCAATGCATCATTAAAGGCTTTTGCAGTAATCGCCGCATCCTGGCCGGTCATGCTGTCAACAACAAATAGCGTTTCTACCGGATTGATTGCCGCATGCAATGCTTTAATCTCAGCCATCATTTCATCATCAATGTGCAGACGGCCCGCAGTATCAATAATAATTACATCAAGAAATTTTTTCCTGGCGGCGTCAATTGCATTTTTGGCAATATCAACCGGTTTTTGAGTGGCATTACTGTCAAAAAACTCCAAAGAAAGCTCATTTGCCAGCATTTCCAATTGCTTGATAGCCGCCGGACGATAAATGTCGGCACTGACCACGCCGACTTTTTTCTTTTGATTTTCTTTCAGCCAGCGGCCCAACTTGGCAACCGTCGTGGTTTTACCAGCGCCCTGCAAACCTGCCATTAAAATGACCGCGGGAGGATTGGCTTTCAGGTTAAGCCCCTCATTCGCCGCGCCCATCACCCTGATTAACTCGGACTGAACCAGCTTGATCATGGCTTGTCCAGGTGAAAGACTGGCTTGAACTTCGTGTCCTAACGCACCTGTCCTGACATGGTCAATAAAATCCGTAACTACAGGCAAGGCCACATCAGCTTCAAGCAACGCCATGCGTACTTCACGCAAGGTGTCTTTGATATTGTCCTCAGTCAGCCGTCCCTGACCCTTGATTTTTTTAAGTGTACTGCTTAGTCGATCGGTTAAATTATCAAACATATCCGCATCTTGATTAAATTCAGGAAAATCCCGCCAACGCAAATGCGTTAGGAGTATTCAAAAGGATATATTACCATACCCCTTAAAGCCTTTGCATTCGCAATAATAAATCCGCAAGGATGCAATCGCTTATAAGCGTTCAGTAACAGTCTGTCCCAGCTACGGGCACTCAATTCAGGCGCTCCAGGACGGAATGACGAAATACGAGTAAATTTTATATAGCCGGCTCATATACTTATGAGATGTGAATGCGATAATCACGAAAGCGTCTTATTTTAGCCAACCTTCGATAAACTATTAAATTCCGGCAAAACTCCTGTCGATATTATCTATAGATTAGGGATTTACCAGCACCTCATGATTACCACCGCGCTCGCCACCGTTTCAATCTGCACCTATCTTGGAAGTGCTCTGCTTATTCCACGCCATAGTGGTAAACACAGCAATCAGCGCCTACCGCTTTATTTCGCCTGGCTGGCCGTATGCGCTCACATCCTGTATACCGCTATTGTTTTCCAGCAGCATGACGGTTTCAGCTTTAGCTTTTTTAGCACGTCTTCGCTCGTTTCCATGATAGTAGCCCTGCTTTTGTTGATGGCAACCTTAAATCAACCGGTTGAAAAACTGGGTATAGCAGTATTTCCGGTTGCCGCCCTCATGCTGGGATTGAATTTGGCTTTTTCAGAAAAGCCCCATCCCCTGCATACGCACAACTGGCAAATGAACATTCATGTTCTAACGTCTATTATTGCCTTCAGCCTGTTAAATATCGCAGCTCTGCAAGCCATTTTGCTGGCCATTCAAGACCGGCAGTTAAAAAGCCACACTCCGAGGCGTTTTATCCAGTCCTTGCCGCCCTTGCAGACAATGGAATCGCTGTTATTTCAAATGCTGAGCGCAGGGCTTTTTTTCCTGACCATCGCCTTGGTCAGCGGTTTTATATTTATAGAAGATCTGTTTGCACAGCACCTGGTGCACAAGACGGTTTTATCAATTCTGGCCTGGTTGATATTTTCAGGCTTGCTGATCGGCCGCCGTCGTTACGGATGGAGAGGACCCACGGCAATCAAATGGACGCTTTGCGGTTTTGTATCGCTGCTTTTGGCTTATTTCGGCAGCAAACTGGTTCTGGAAATTATTTTGCACAGGTAAAAAGCGCAAATTCAGGAAAATCACAAAGGCGCCAAGGCACGGAATTGAAGTTAGCGCCTGACAATTAGGGACATGCCATTTGCGCTTTCTATTAGAGGCAGGAGGAGGTAATCACTTGCATAAGATGATAGCCTGGCTTGTGGCAAAAGCTGCCCGAAAAGATCAGTCCGTATAAGCCTTAACCGCCTTTTTACCTTGGTCTATCTGGTGCAGCGTCTGTTCAAGTTCCAGCTTTTTCCTCAACCCCAATTCCATCAATTTACGGTCGATTGTCATAATTGACTGAATTCCAACTGAAACATCCTCTGCATATTGCTGCTGAACAGGCTCCGAAAAAAATAAGCCGATCAGAGCACGCCGTTGTTCTTCCAGCACGAACAGTTCATCCCAGGATTCCGACTCCGCTTTTTCCAGCATTTGGCGGCTAAGAGCTATTAACTGTTGAAGATCGGTTATTTTATTTGTCATTCTGAAAATTCTTTTAGAAACAAAAGGGTTTGGCTGTCAACTGGTTTGCAGCAGCGGGGCTAATTTTTTAAAGCCTCGGGAATTGCATCCCAGCCCAATTTAATTTCCATCATTAAGTTGTAGACTTCATCCAGAATGCTTTCATCGCTGCGGCTGTTTGCAATAACCAGGCGCGTACTCATATAGTGATACAGATCATTCAGGTTTTCCGCCAGGCTGCCGCCAGCCTCTACCTTTAACGAGCCCTGTAAACCACCAATGATAGCAATAGCTTTGCCAATATTTTCACCTTTAAAGGCGATTTCATTACGGCTTATATTGCCTTTTGCCAGCGCAATTTTTTCCAAAACGCCTTCCATCAGCATTTGCACCAGGCGATGGGGAGATGCATCCATTATGCCGCTGTGAACGCCCACTTGTTGATATTGTTTCATTGCTGACACAGCTTTCATTTGATATATATCCTCATTACTATTGGACTTGATCCATTAACCGGAACTGACTTTTTTATCGTCAGCTTGATTAAAAACTTTACCCGAATTTACAAAAATAACCAGCCAGATCACGGCATATCTAAGATTTTGACGATGATGCTCCCGGCAAATTACTTAATTGCTGGGTAAGAAAAGAGCCTGTGGATTGTAACTGTGCAACCAAAGCATCCATTGCCGTAAATTGCTTGCGATAACGCGATTCTATGGCCGTTAGCCGGGTATTGAGCCGATCCCGCTGATCAGAAATATTACTAATCTGCTTATTGACGCCATCCAAGCGGGACGAAAGCGCACCTTCAGCGGACAGATAATTATTTATGACGCTGTCAAAGCGGCTAGCCAAGCCATTTTCGCCTGAAAATAATTTGGAAATCGAATCAAAATTCGATGATAAAGCCTTATCAAGCTTGGCGGCATCAAGCTCAAGCGCACCGGTTTTACTACTGGTAACACCGATTTCAGATAAGCTTGAAAAATCTGCCGCGCCCTGAACAGGATTTGATAATGCCTGCCGAATCTGATTTTGTATGCCGCGCAAGGTTGCATCGCCCAATAACGGACCGCCCGTCTTGGTGGCGGCATCATATTTGGATAAGCTGCCGAGGGTCTCAGCCAACGCATTATAAGCTTTAATAAAATCATCAATTTTTGACTTCACGGAGCTCTTATCCAGATCAACACTCAGCGATTCCGTTTTGCTTGCATCCGCTTTTACAAGAGAAAGGGTGACTCCCGGAATCACATCGGACAAACTATTGCTGCTGCGCGTAACCTGCTGGCCATCGACATGAATAATTGCATCCTGGGCGGACTGAACAGAAATAAGATTGGCGGTCGCCAGCCTGGTCAAATCCTTGCCATCCAGCGCATCGGCATCCGTTGCGGCAATGGTTATGGCATTGTCAGCACCTACCTTATCCGAGGTCAGCACCAGTTGAGAGCCGCTGTCAACCGTGATAATAGTGGCTTTTATGCCCGGATTATCGCTTGCCTGATTGATGGCATCGCGAATACCGGCCAGTGTAGTATCGGCGGCAACATCAATTGTAAAATTGGCTGCGCCCAATCCTATAGCTAAACTGCCTGCTCCCACAACTTCCGTATCACTGGTAAAATCAATTGAACGCACTTTTGCCGCCTGCGCCAGTTGATCGACTGTCACTGAAAAACTGCCGGCAACAGCAGAACTGTTTGCTGAAACAGTAAATAAATCAGTGTTGCTGGAAGTGGCTGTACGAGCCTGAAACGCAGACGCATTTTTTAATCCCTGCAGGCTGGTCTGGAAAGACGACAAGGCGCCTTTAACAGAGCCTAAAGCCGACAAATCAGCTTGCAGCCCGGCCTCTTTAGTATCCAGCCGCTTTGTCGCCGGTTGTCCTTCCGCAGCCACCAGTTTTGTTATTAAACCTTCTATATCTATGCCAGAGCCAACCCCTGCCGATGTAATTGCAGCCATTGCCTGTCTCCTGATTTAATTATAAGTATTTAATGAAAACTTCAGCTCTCTTGTAAAATATATCTTCTTCCGTCGTTCCGGCAGAGCCTGCCCCGGTCAGGCATTTCCTGCCGGAAAGACGCCGCTTTCATTTAGCTGCCGAACCTTGCTAATCTTGTTAAGCTTTTGAACTGAAAATATTAAACGCCAATTCGTCCTTCTGTTCCATCAGGGTGCGAGCCAGCCTGAGCGTTTCTTCAGTGGGAATTTGCCGGATTACCTTTTCACTTTTAGAATCAATTACCTTGACAACCAGCGTACCGCTTTCTTTATCGACAGTAAATTGCAAATTTCTCTGTATCGTTTGAACAAATTCATTTAATTTACTGACTGCTTGTTGAAGATCGTTTTCTGAATCATCAGACTTTTTTGCTTGAGCAATTGCAGAAATTCCAGTCGCAGCTGATTGGACTTCTGCCTTGCCGGTTGAATCCTGCGCACTTTGAGCCGATGGATCAGCAGGCTGTTCGGTATTAATTGTCTTCAAAAATACAGGAGCGGACGTCGGTTTTGGATGGTATGCATTAATCTCCATTTTGACCTCTCTCACCAGTTGCAGAAAAAATTGATGCCCGGTTAAAACCAGGCATCAATTTCATTAATTATCTTAAAAGACTTAATACGTTATTCGGCAATTGATTGGCCTGGGACAATATCGCCGTGCCCGCCTGTTGCAAGATTTGGCCGCGTGTCAGGTTGGCTGTCTCCTGGGCAAAATCAGCATCGCGGATGCGCGAGCGTGAAGCGCTCAGGTTTTCGCTGGTCGTTTGAAGATTAGTGACAGTTGACTCGAATCTGCTTTGCAGGGCGCCAAACTTTGCCCGTTCGCCATTGATTAATGCCAGCGCCGAATCAACTGTCTTGATGGCATCAGTCGCCTTCAGGAAAGTAGTGACATCGAGGGTGGAAACAGTATTCAACGTAGACCCCACTGTCGCCGCACCGACTGCCCCAAGAAAGTTGGTGCCCACTGCAGCCTGTACGACGGAAAACGATTTTTCAGAATCGAATGTCACTTGGCCTGCTACGGCAACACCATCTGCCACTGCGTCAGTAGTCAGGATAACGGCTGCTCCTAGACTGGTGGTTTGATCGGCTTTTAAGCCTTGCACTGTTACGTCACCGGCATTTGCCGTTACAGTATCTTGCAGATGCACATTAGCACCTGTCGCGCTGGTCAGAATAATTCCGCTATTAGCGCTGTTCAATGACGCCACCAGGCCAGTCTTGGCGGATTTGTCGTTGAAGGCTGTGACAGCCGCAGAGAGACCATCCGCCGTTCCCGCAGCAGAGAGACTGAAGGTAACAGTCTCCGCAGTAGAGTTATCGCCGATGACTTTCAGGTTATAGGCGCCCGCCGCACTAAACGTCAACCCTACATCGGTCTTGGCTGTTGCCGTGACGCCGGTGCTGCCGGTTGCGTTATTCACTTTAAGAGCGAGAGAAGCCGCGCTGTCGGTAGCAGCAACTGCGACACCGGTTTTTGAACCGATAAAACCGTTAATATCAAAGGTGCCTGCAGTCAGACCGGTTACTTCCAACGCTCCGCCTGCTGCAACCTTTGCGCCTGCGCCCAGGCCCGCGCCGGCTGCGCCAACCTGATTATTGCCGTAATTGGTGGTGCGAAGATTTGCCGTGCTCGCGGTAATCGTCTGGTTGGCGTTAGCGCCTACCTGAAAGCTTGCTGTTCCGAATGAGCCGTCAAACAGGTTTTTGCCGTTGAACTGGGTCGTAGTCGCTATCCTGTCCAGTTCCTGACCGAGCTGCCCTACTTCGTTCTGAATCGATTGGCGGTCGCTGGCCGAGTTGCTGGCATTGGCCGACTGAACCGCCAGTTCGCGAATACGTTGCAGCAAATCGCCTGCAGAAGACAATGCGCCCTCGCCGGTTTGCGCCAGCGAAACGCCATCGTTGGCATTACGGACCGCTTGATTTAAGCCGCGGATTTGCGAAGTAAAGCGTTCGCTAATGGCAAGACCGGCTGCATCATCCTTGGCGCTGTTGATGCGCAGACCGGAAGACAGGCGTTGCAAGGAAGTAGCCAGCGAGCTCTGGGATGTATTCAGGTTACGTTGGGCGTTTAATGAAGAAATATTGGTATTGATTATTTGTGCCATGACAGCTCTCCTGGTTGAACCCGTTCAGGCAATCCTGCCGGGCTGTATAACTACGGGTTCCTTATCGTTGATAGCTCCCCCACCTGTCCTGGTTAGCGTCCGGCAGTTTTGAAACTTTAATGGATTCTTTACGATGCGCCTGATTATGTGAACTGCTTCGCGTTAATTTAGCGGGTGAATTATTGTTTGGGATTATCTTGATCTTCACTGCCAGGTCCAGGCCTGTTAGGCCATAATCTTTCCTGAGTATGTACAAGCTTCAGCTAAAATCGAAACATTGATGACCCCACGAATCCCCCCCAAGGAACGTCACCCCGGCAGGGATTGCCGGGGTCTAGGCTGCAAGGACGCGAATGCATTCATTACTTTAGCGAAGAACCACATCCCTGTATTCTGGATTGCTCACCGCCTCCTTGCGGTTCGGGCTTCGCCCCGTGCTGCGCACGTCCAAATTCGCTCCCGGCGAATTAGTCCGGCAGTCCATGCCGGTATGACGATTACCCGACGAACGACGACTACGTTAGCTGAAACTTGTAAGTAATCAGCTAACTTTTTGCTCCTGCAACAAGGCAACTTCCTCAACAATTTGCACCCGAGAGGTAATTCCGCATACGAGGGTATAAGGTATGGTATCGGCGCATCGGGCAATCTCTTCGACAGCCAGACCTTCGCCCCATAAGGTTACGGGATCTCCGGGCTTTGCGCTGGGCTGCGTTGCCAGATCAACGGTAATCATATCCATGGAAACCCTGCCTACAAGCGGTGCGCGTTTTCCATTAACCAGTACCGGCGTTCCGGGTTTGGCATAACGCGGGTAGCCATCGCCGTAGCCAATCGCGACAATGCCCAAGGTGGTCGCCTTTGCGCATGTCCAGCTGCCGCCGTAACCGACTTTGTCGCCTGTTTCAATGGGCTTTACGGCAATCAGCCGTGAATGCAATCCCATTATCGGCTTTAGTCCAAGCTGCGCGCCGCTTGTATTCGGAAACGGTGAAATGCCATATAACATAACGCCGGGGCGTACCCAGTCGGTCAATGATTCCTTCCAGCCCAAAATACCTGCGGAATTTGCAATGCTGCGCTGCCCCGGAAAAAGCGTCACGGTATCGTTGAACAGACTGATTTGCTTTAACGTGCAATCATCGGTTTTATCATCGGCATTGGCTAAATGAGTCATCAAACTGATGGACTGCTTTATCAGGGAACACTTGTTTAAGCGCTGATAAGCAATGCTGAAATCCTTGGCTTTAAACCCCAGCCGGTTCATGCCCGTATCGAGCTTTAACCAGACAGCGATTTTCTCTTGCTCATTTATCCTGTAAGGCACCGGCCTGGCTTCAAAAATTTCAAGCTGGGTAAACGAATGCACCACGGCATCCAGTTGATAATGCAGCAATTCGTCCAGCTCATCGGCGCAGCTAAATCCCTCTAAAACAGCAATCCTGTTTTTCAGCCCGGCCTTGCGCAAACGAATCCCTTCATCAACGCGGGCGACGGCAAAGGCATCGGCATTTTGTAGAGCTTCGGCGATGCGCAGCAAGCCGTGGCCATAGCCATTCGCCTTGATGACCGCCATGATTTTCGCATCAGGGGCGCAGTACCGCACCTTTTGCGCATTATGCCGGACAGCCTCCAGATTAAGCACCGCATACGCCGCCGGCGTCATTGATGAGCTCCGGAGCAGCAATATTCCCTGTGCTTATTCATAATCCTCATTGCCATAGCTGTTGCCTGCATGATTTTCAAAGCGGGTATATTGTCCCAAAAACGTCAACCTGACTATTCCCAACGGCCCATTGCGCTGCTTGCCGATAATAATCTCGGCCATGCCTTTATCGGGACTGTCCTCGTTATACACTTCATCGCGATACACGAACAAAATCAGATCGGCATCCTGTTCGATAGCGCCGGATTCGCGCAAGTCCGACATCAGCGGGCGTTTATTGGGCCGCTGTTCAAGGTTGCGGTTCAGCTGGGACAGCGCCACCACCGGCACATTCAGCTCTTTGGCCAGGGTCTTCAAGCCTCTGGAAATATCGGAAATCTGCTGCACGCGGTTATCGCCGCTGGAAGGCGATTGCATGAGCTGCAGATAATCCAGCACGATCAGGCCCAGCTGGCCATGCTCGCGCATCAGGCGTCTGGCCCTGGAACGCACTTCGGTCGTGGTTAAGGCCGGCGTATCGTCAATAAACAGCCTGGTTTCAGCCAGCAGGCTCATCGCCGAGGTCAGGCGCGGCCAGTCGTCATCTTCCAGCTTGCCGGTTCTGACTTTATGCTGATCGATGCGCCCCAAGGACGACATCATGCGCATGGCCAGCGCATCGCCGGGCATTTCCATGCTGAATACGGCCACCGGGCTGCCGCTCTTGATGGCGATATTTTCCGCCATATTCATGGCGATCGTGGTTTTACCCATCGAAGGCCGGCCGGCCACAATAATGAGATCGGCGGGCTGCAAGCCCGAGGTCAATTTATCCAGCTCGGTAAAGCCGGTGCTGGCGCCGGTAATCGAGCCTTCCTGGGCAAACATGATTTCGATCCTATCGACCGCGCGCGCCAATAGCGATTTGATCGGCATAAAGCCGCTCTGCCCGCGCTGTCTCTGTTCGGCGATTTTAAACACCTCGCGTTCGGCATTTTCAAGCAGTTCAGCCGTTTCGCGCCCATCCGGATTAAAAGCCGAATCAGCGATACCGGTGCCGACATGAATCAACTGGCGCAGCACCGACCGGTCCCGGACAATATTGGCATAGGTGACGATATTGGCGGCGCTGGGCGTATCCTTTGCCAGGATGCCCAGATAGGACAGACCGCCGGCGTTTTCCAGCTCGCCTATGGCTTCCAGCGACTCCGATATGGTGATTACGTCAAACGGAATCTGTTTGTCGGCCAATTGTTCAATCGTCCTGAAAATCAGCCGGTGATCGGTGCGGTAAAAATCACTTTCCACGATTTTATCCGCGACCGAATCCCAGGTTTGATTATCCAGCATCAAGCCGCCCAGAACCGACTGCTCGGCCTGTATGGAATTAGGCGGAACCTTTAAGGAATCAAGGGAAGAATCCCGGTCAAACGAGTAAATTTCAGACATGGACTACCGTGCTATAACCTTTAATCATAAAATACAGCGTAAAAAAGGCTTTCTGAAAAATCCAGAAAGTTTAAAAATGAACCAAAAGCCCGAAAAGCATAACATTCATTTTAAGCCATGCATTTTTTCTGGCAGAAAATATTTTTCCTGATTAACAAGACTCTTCAGCCAATTCGTAACATATGCCCTCTTCCGCCGTTCCTGCATGAAGGGCCGGACTAACTCCCCTGAAAGGAATTTGGATATGCGCAGCACAGGACGAAGCCCGAACCGCAGGGAGGCAGTGAAGTCAAGGCTACAGGGATGTAAGCCCCCCGCATGCCATACCAGGTTTCTGGATTCATGCGGGGCTTCCTGCCCCGCACCCCGATGGGGTAAATGCCAACCTGTTCCAGACAGATTGGTCATGCGGGGCTTCCTGCCCCGCACCCCGATGGGGTAAATGCCAACCTGTTCCAGACAGATTGGTCATGCGCTCCATGCCGGTAGGACTCGGTCTTCATTCAGCTGACGGCCTTGCTAATTTTTTAACAGGGCTGATTTGTACGGCCTTACCGCTGCTGCCAGGCTTCCGGTTAACTAAGCCGGTAATCATCTTCAAGCAATTTTGCATGGGCCGCAGCCAGTCTGGCAATGGGTATTCTTGGCGCCGAACAGGACACATAATCCAGTTTGATATGATGACAGAAGCGGATTGATTGCGGATGTCCGCCGTGCTCGCCGCAAATACCTATTTTGATATCAGGCCGGGTAAAGCGTCCTGCCTCAATGGTCATTTTCATTAACTGACCGACGCCTTTGGCATCCAGTACTTCAAACGGGTTATCTTCAAGTAAGCCGGTTTCGTTATAAAGCGGCAGGAATTTGTTTTCTGCATCCTCGCGTGAAAATGAGAAAGTCGCCTGGGTTAAGTCATTGGTGCCGAACGAGAAAAACTCGGCCACTTTAGCCAGTTCTCCGGCACGGGTACAGGCCCGAACGGTTTCTATCATGGTTCCGAATTTAAATTCCAGGGCAATGCCATACCGGCATTCGACTTCGTGTTGAATTTCCTCGACGAAGATTTTTACCTTTATCAATTCCTGCGCGGTAATAACCTGGGGCACCATGATTTCTGGCAAAATCGGGATGCCTTGTTGAGTACAGAGCGCCGCCGCCTCAAGAATGGAGCGGATTTGCATCTGGTAAATTTCCGGATACGACATGCCCAGGCGCACGCCCCGGTGACCGAGCATGGGATTGACTTCATACAATTCTTTTACTTTCGTCAGCATTAATTCCTTTTTGGCAATCGCTTTATTGATGACTTCCTCATTCAAATGGGTAAACGGCGCCGGTAATGATGCCTGCAAGCCCAGAGTGTCCAGTGTGACCTGCTGTCCCTGAATCATGACTTTATAAAGATTTAATGATTTGATTTCGTCCTCCAGCTGGTGCTCGCCGGGCAGGAATTCATGCATCGGCGGATCCAGCAGCCGGACGGTGACAGGATAAGGCGACATGGCTTCAAACAGCTGTTTAAAATCCTCCCGCTGGATCGGGAATAATTTTTCCAGCGCTTGCCGGCGGGCTTCTGTACTGCCAGCCAGAATCATATCAATTACCAATGGCAAGCGGTCTGCCGCATTAAACATCCGTTCAGTACGGCACAAGCCAATACCCGTCGCGCCATAGCTGACTGCCAAGCGAGCGCGTTCCGGCGTATCGACATTGGCATAAACTTTCAAGTCAGCAAATTCATCAGCCCATGCCAACAAGGTTTTTAATTCTTCGAAAAATGAAGGTTCAATTGTTGCGATTTTGCCTAAATAAATGAGTCCGGTGCTGCCGTCAAGCGTAATAATATCGCCTTCACGAATATGCAGATCGCCGATAATCGCTTGGTGTGCGCGCACATCTATTTTTATATCTTCTGCGCCGGCAATACAGGCTTTGCCCATGCCTCTGGCAACCACGGCCGCATGCGAAGTTTTACCGCCGCGACTGGTCAAAATACCTTGGGCTGCAAAAAAGCCATGAATGTCTTCAGGTTTGGTTTCTTCTCTCAGTAAAATGACCATCTCTCCGGCGCGACCCATTAATTCAGCCGTGTCGGCATCAAATACACATTTACCGAACGCGGCGCCCGGCGAAGCAGGCAAGCCTTGCGCCACCGGCTGGGCCTTATGATCCGGATCAAGTTGCGGATGCAGCAACTGCTCAAGCAATTCAGGGTTAATGCGCAACAAGGCATGCTCCTTGCTGATCAGGCCTTCAGCCATCATATCAACAGAGCTGCGCACCATGGCGGGCGCGTTCATTTTACCGTTACGCGTTTGCAGACAATACAATATGCCGCGTTCAATAGTGTATTCGTAGTCCTGGACTTCCTTGTAGTGCGCTTCGAGTTTGTTGCGCAATTCGACCAGCTGCTGGTAAAGATCCGGCATTTCATGAGCCAGTTCCTGCACCGGCTTTGGCGTACGAATGCCGGCGACCACATCTTCACCCTGGGCGTTAACCAGGTATTCACCATACATTTCATTAACGCCGGTGCCCGGATTGCGGGTAAAGCCGACACCGGTTGCGCAATCGTTGCCCATATTGCCGAACACCATGGCGACCACATTAACGGCTGTGCCGTTGGCTATGTTGGGTGTGATATGGAATTCGCGCCGGTAATCAACTGCCCGTTTGCCCATCCATGAATTGAATACGGCTTTAATTGCCAACTCCAGTTGTTCATAGACATCTTCAGGGAAAGGTTTGCCGGTTTCCTCCAGAACGACCTGGAGAAACAGTTCACTGATTTGACGCAAATGATCGGCATCCAGGCTCACATCGGCTTTAACTCCGGCTTGCTTCTTGATGGCGGCGAAATGCAGATCAAATTTTTCATCATCAATACCCAAGGCAACCTTACCGAATAATTGGATAAAACGCCGATAGGCATCATAGGCAAAGCGCGCATCGCCGGTCTGTTCAATCAAACCTGCCAGGGTTTGGACATTCAACCCTAAATTCAAAATTGTATCCATCATGCCGGGCATTGAGATAGCAGAACCGGAGCGCACCGACACCAGCAAGGGATTATGTCGGTCGCCAAACTTTTTACCCGTCCGGGCTTCAACCTCGGCGATATGCGCTTTAACGTCTTTCAGTAAACCCTCTGGTAATTGATGATTGTCAAGATAATCCCGACATGCTTTAGTAGTAATGACAAATCCGGGCGGCACATTAAGACCGATCTGCGTCATTTCGCAGAGGTTTGCACCTTTGCCGCCCAACAGCGCTTTATTTTTTCCGTCGCCTTTCTGGAAGGGATAGATATATTTTTCAGTCATAATTAACCTCAGCCTCCGGATGGCAATGTGAATGAGATGATTAACCTGAGCGATCAGCCTGAGACCTGGTAAATTATCTTGCCTGAGTAAATGGGAGGCAATAGCTTTATTGTGCCCGAAATCGGCGAAGCTTTAAATTTATCCTGGTTTTACCGGATAGGCCAGCCTGATTTATTGAACAACCAATGTGCCGCAATCTCATGACGTTGTTTTGCTGCTCGGCTAATTATTTTTAAAGACACCGTGTGCCATTAATGATTCACGCCTGCTTTAATAGGGTTTTAAATAGAATAAGCAAATCTTCTCTATCTTTTTTGCGGCGTGGTTTTGGCGAGTTAAGCTATTTTTTTATACCGGCTTTGCTTGCTTTTCTTCGCAAAGCTATTTCCGAGTTTACTGAAGGATATGCCGCGCTGGCCGTATCCATAAGTCCCCTCCTTAGTCCCTTTAGGCAATTCTTTTTTTGAAAGTCTTGTAAAACTTGGTCTTCTCGTTTCTGTGAGCATTCTTGCAAACAGTGCCTGATAGCATTCAGGGGGTGACTTCAGATAATAGCAGGAGAGGGCCGTAGATACCGTATTGCAAGTCAACCTTACATGGCCTAAGCAGGCTGACAAGTTTTCAAATCGGTATTATGGCTGGAATAATCGGAAATTTTTTCACTTTACAAATAAATCTGCTTCTTAAGGTGGATAGCTAATTTTCTTGTTTTAAGCTACTACGGCTATTTATTAGTTAACTTTTAAGTTTCCATGCACACTTTTTTCATATTTCGGGCATGTAGGATTAGGAGACAATTTTTCAGGAGATCAAATATATTTTTATTATGCCTTTTTATTTTTATTGCACTTGATTTGGTACTTATTACTCCTTCTATGCTGTGGGCTTTTAATTTCCTTTAGCAGAACACTTAAAGTTTATATAACATCTAATTTTTTATATCATTAAATTTACAGGCTTTCAAATGGAAAAAGAGAGAATACTGCGGCAACTTGAAGACAAATTATTACCTTCTGTTCAAACTCTGGCGAGAAATGAAGCATCGGAACATGATTTCTTTCCTGCTTTATTGTGGATGTTATTAGAAAAAAGCAAAGATTCAGAAAACCTATTAAAGGAGAGTGGAACGGTTGTCAGTGATCAGCTAAATAAAGCAGTTAGTTTTATATTAACTAAAAATCAAGACTCAGATATAAAATTGGAACAATTATTAAAAATAAATGAAGAAAATATTAATGAACACATTAGTAAAACAACTACGACTATAAAAAATGATAGTAATATTTCGCAAGAAAAAACGGAAAAGTTATTTGAAAGTAAATACTCCTTAATTAATCAGCAAATTGAAGAAATTAAAAATACACAGTTGAAAATGGGAAAGAAATTTTCTGTCTGGTTTTTAGTTTTTTCTATCTTTCAAATTACCATCTTAGCTACCTCGGCTGTCATTTTAATAAAATCTTTATGAAAGCAAACGATATTCTAAAAGACCATCGCCAGCATTTTATTAAACGATTAATTTCTCGCAATCCCTTACTAAAATGCACTCCAAATACTTATAGAGGAGATTTAACAGAATTAGTAAAAATAGGTTTGGAGTTTGAAAAAAATATCAAGATAACCTCCTCACTTGATGTGTTACAAAATTTATTAGCATCAAAACCCAAAAAAGTTGAAATATTTAATGCTCACAAAAAGAATTTGGCAAGATACACCAAAATTAAAAATGAAGCCGATGATTATTTTCACTCTACAGGACAACTCAGTTTTTATTTAGGTTATCCCTTCATTGCTATTTCTGATCCTGAATCAAATAAATATTATTTATCCCCGTTGTTTTTATGGGCGATATCCTGCAAAGTCACGGCTAGCTCGATTATTTTTGATCGGGTAAGGGACGAAGAAAACATTGTCTTAGAACCGCACTTGAATCGGATTTTGCAAGTCTGGTTGGCACACGAAAAAAATGTCCATTTGCAATGGGAAAATGCTGAGGAATTAACGTGGGCTAATATTTCAGCCGAAACCCAAGCCGCATTGGCTACATGGACAAAATGTGCTAGCGATTTAGATCAGACTGAAGTCCACCCTATTCCCAGCAAAGATGAGTTTAAGACGTTCATTAAACCTAGAGTTATATCCAGTGCAATAATCGGCTATATGCCCATAAAAGGCCAAGCCTTATTAGATGATTTGGATAAATTAGAAGAATTATTCAATGCTAACTTAAACGACAGCCAGATTTTGAATTATTTTTTAAGCCCTCGTCAATTAAGCACAAAACAACCCGTCACTCATCCAGACGAAAATGACAAATGGCTAGTGACCGATTCTGATCATAGTCAAGAGTCTGTTTTATGGAATACCCGCAAGTTTGACTTAATGGTTTTACAAGGACCGCCCGGCACAGGTAAATCGCAAGTGATTGTAAATTTGATTGCCGATGCCCTTGCCAGGCAAAAAAAAGTCTTGGTGGTTTGCCAAAAAAAGGCGGCTTTAGAAGTTTTAAAAAAGCGTTTAACGGCTAATGGATTAGGCGAACTTTTGCAGCTAATTGATGATGTGCAAAAAGACAGGATGCGGCTTATCAAATCTATTCGCGATATAGAACTGAATTCTTTGGCAATAAAAGGATTTTCGCAAATTGATGTGGAACGCCGGACAACGAGTGAAATTTTAAAAAACTGCGAAGATTATTTAGATAAATCTAATCAATTTTTAACGAATACTGATCAAGGACAACGTTTAACTTATGGAAATTTAAAAGCAAAATTACATCAGTTAAATCAAAAAGGGATCAACGTTTATGAATATTTGCGATTAACTTATCAACATTGCCGACAAAATGCGCTGTTGCCAGATAACAAGGATGACCTTAAAGAATTAATTAATGAAACAAGGGAATTTATAAAACACTATCAAGCTTGCCATTATCAAGAAAACCCTTGGATACACCTTCAAAACCCGCCGACCCATGTAGTCGAAATTAAAATTTTACTTAATCGCTTAGTTTCCCTGTCACACGACTTGGAAAACAAAAATGCTTATTTTTATTCTGCAAATCTTGCATGGCTAGCCGAACATCGCTGGGCAGACACTTATTATCCAAATTTTTTGTCAGGTGACTATCACCAAACCTATAAAAACTTCAAACAGCTTTCAGTTGATACAAAAAAGTTAAAAAATTGGTTAACTATACAGTATGTTGATACGGTTTTAACTGCCATTCACACAGGTAAAGCCATAGAGCATTATCAACAATTACTAAAGTTTAGTGGTTATATTGAACACATTCTCCATATCCAAGATAAATTGAAGCATTTAGAGGTATTTGATTTTTTACTTAAAAATTCGGCTAATCAACTTTTGGCTTGGCCGGAAATAATTGAATGTTTTAGCATCCAGGCCTGGCTTGATGATCTAATTTCTCAGCATTCAGTTTCAAAAATTTCTTTTGAACAGCAAAAAAGCAAACTCGCTACCGTTGTTGAGCAAAAACGCAAGAAGGATATCGAGCATATTCTGGCGAAATTCAGCAATAGAGTATCCGCAAGAAACAAATTGCAAAACATGGACTTGCTGCGCCTTAGAAAGTCGGCTAGAACAACAAAAACATCGTTGCGTAAATTATATACAGTAGGTTTTGAAGAGCTTCACGAAATTTATCCGGTGTTATTGACGAATCCTGAAACGGTCAGCTCGGTTTTGGATTTAAAAGTAAATTTATACGATTTGGTGATTATTGATGAGGCTTCGCAAATGTTTATGGCGGATGCTTTACCCCTTTTATACCGCTCGAAAGCGGCGTTTATCTCAGGCGATACCCAACAAATGCCGCCTTCTGATTTTTTTATGTCATTAGGCGATGATACTAATACAGATGATGTCGTGGAAGAAGATGATGTATCGGCCGCAGACAAAAATCGACTGATTGCTGCAGAAGGCGAGTATTGCTTATTGGAAGCGGCTGAATATTCGGTGCAAAAAGGCAATCCCAACCACTCCATGTTGTCGGTACATTATCGTTCTGAATTTAAAGAACTTATCGACTTTTCGAACCATGCTTTTTATGACGGCAAATTAATCGCGGCGAGTAGCAATAAGAAATTACCGGACATCATCAAAGCGCCTATTGAAGTGAATAAGGTTGAAAACGCACAAGCCAAATTAGGCGCTAATGACGTAGAAGCCTTTGAAGTTGTGAAACGGATAAAAGAAATCTGGCAACAGCAAAACGCTTTATCGCTGGGTGTCATCACGCTTAATGTCAAACAAAAAGACATCATAGATGATTTATTGTTTGAAGAGGCTCAATTAAATCCTCAATTTGCCAACCGTCTGGAGGAAGAGCGAAACAGAACGAAAGACGGTGAAGATATTGGATTTTTTGTGCGCAGTGTTGAACATGTCCAAGGTGACGAACGGGACATAATCATCCTATCAACCGTTTACGACGGCGTAAGAAAAAATTTTGGCGCAATTACCAAAAAGGAAAAAGGCAGGAAACGCTTGAATGTAGCGATTACCCGTGCAAAATTAGGCATGATTATTTATTCATCACTAAATATTGATGGCATATCCAACGATAACCAGCGTGAGGACAGTGAAAACTATTGGTTTTGGAAATACATGTGCTATGCACGAGCAATTAGCTTAGGTGATAAAAAGGCGGCTCAATTGATCTTGCTTAGTCTAAACGCAAAATTTCAACAATCAGCAACGGGCAGCGAACCCGATTCTTATTTTGAGGAAGATGTCGCCGAATTCTTACGGGAACATGGCTTTCATGTGGATTATCAAATTGGTGAAAGCGGTTTCCGAATTGATTTAGGTGTGAAAAATGATGTAGGTAACCGCTTATATATATGCGGTATAGAATGTGATGGTAGGCAGTATCATAGTAGCTGGTCAGCTAGGCTTAATGATATTTGGCGACAAAAAATTTTAGAAAACAAGGGCTGGCATATCATTCGTATATGGAGTAATGAATGGTTCGATAATAGGAAAGAAACGCAGAAAAAACTCTTAACGGATATAAGCTCACTAGTATAACCTTATAACAACCTCAGTTCGGTTTAAGAGTTGCTGATTAAGGGCAATAAATCAGCATCGCGTAAATTAAGAGCGGGTTTTTTCTCTTGATAAGAATAAGCGACTAAACAGGCCACGATGTTTGATAGGTAATTGA
>NZ_CADCXN010000098.1 GCF_902806695.1 Candidatus Methylobacter favarea
TTGTGTTTGCATTCCTGCTCTTTAAATTCCGGCCAAGCCCGATAATATTGGGCAATATTTATTATATATACCCAAAGTTCTTTATAGGATGTGCGTTGCGCAACTTAATAAAATATTTTATGGTTTAGGGCACTCCTTGGCGAACAACCTGTCCTTAATAAGCATCCTGGCATTTATGATATATCAACCTTTTACCGGACAGATGGTTAAGAGCTGCTTGCGGCAATACATAGTCTCGGCCTGATAAGGCCGTCTTGAGGCGACCAGCACCGTAGGTTGCCCGACTTTTATTGAATTCGCTTTGCAGGATAGCCGTAAGATCAGCATCATCTTTTTCAGCCGTGGCGGGAACGCGATGCAGCCAATCATAAATAGGCGCTTCGCGATACCTGCATAAACCGACACATCGAGCCTATCGTAAAATTCCGTTGTATGCTGGTGAATCCAGGCGTACTTCACCGGTGTTCTCTGGCAAAGTGCGCTGCCGCCGTTTTTAATCAATCGCGCTCCTCGGTCAGGCGGGAGGATTCTTTGTTGAGGCGCTTGAGTTCACCGTAAAGAGGCTCATCGGTTTGTACCGTTTTATCGTTCTCCTTAGAGCGGCTGTATTTGCCGATCCAGGTGTACAGGGTAGTGACGTTAATGCCGAGATCTTTGCCGACCTGAGTGATGGGTTTATCCGCTTCATTCGCCAGCTTGACCGCTGATTCTCTGAATTAGGCTGTATAAATATCAGGCTTTTCTGGTTTCATTTGGATTCACTCTTTTTGGAGGGTATTTTATAGAGAGGGTCTGCTTTAGTGTAGCTACATCACGTTATAAATCTGTCTTTAGAAGTGTCCTGTTTAATTAAACCATTTCAGTTATCTCATCGGGAAACAAAAAAGGTGGAGTACGCGTTAATGGTCTTGGCCTTCGGTCTATTTTTTTACCGGTGTGGTGTTTTTAGTTCATTGGGATTACGATAAAGCTTGCGAGTCTTTCTACGAGACTTTGGCCGCATTGAGAGGGACATGCCGTGGCAACAGTTGCACCTGTGGTCTTACGCCTCAGTACGCAAGCGACGCTGTCGCAGCTATCTTTACAAATAATGGAAGAAGTCTCTAAAAACTCAGCTTTAATCTTGTCGCCATACTGCTGATCTTCGTACTTCAAATGGAGAAATCGTATGACTAAAAAACCTGAAAGATTTCAGCCTTTCAAGGCATTAAACATTATAAACTGTTTGCTAGCGCTCCAGTTAAGTATGTGGGTGAGCGAAGCGGCGGTCGGAGGAGTTTGTGGACTGTCAAACGACTTTGTTAATCCCCCTATGGCAAATGACGATAGTCAGCCGCCCGTCGGTCTATTCAATCTTCAGGAATTTCCTAATGAGGTAGGTAAATTGGGAGTTTTTCATGTCAGCACGGATTCCGATGTATTTATCAAAAGCAGCAGTTTTTTTAGCAATCTGGGGACGAACCAGCGGACTTGCGGAACCTGCCATTTACTTAAGGCGGCAGGGGGTTTTGATGCTTCAAGTGCCGCACAGCAGTTTGTCAGGTTTAACGATGCAAACAATGTCGATAACAGCATTCCCGGCCAGAGGGGCACCAGTCTACTGGATCCCCTATTTCGTCCATTTGACGGTTCGTGGACAGTGGCCTTAGGGCAAGCTTCGCTCCTGAATAAAAATGATCCTGATTACATCGATCCCTGCATTGCCTATAACAACCTGATTCAGTATGGGCTTATCAAAGTAATCCGTGATATCCCGCCTGGCGCCCAGTTTACCCTAGCCGGTTATTTGCCTGGCGTAGTTTCTGGTATTGAGATTAGCCCTGAAGACCCTGCAAAAGTTACCGTTTATCGTCGTCCACTCCCTGCAGCCAACCTGGGCAGATTAAATGATGATGAAACTCTGGCACAGGACTTTACAGGCCCGGTAATGTGGGATATGCGGGAAAGCGTTAACCTTGAGGGTTTCACATTCGTTGCTCGAAAACCTTTAAAAGACGCGTTATTACAGCAGTTTGAGGATGCTACACTCGGTCATGCGCAGCTCGACGGAACATTTCGTTCGTATTATACCGATAATGCTATTGACGGCGTTAATTTCGAGATGGGTCTTTTTTCAGCACAGAACTCCTTAAAGGGACTACGCACAGATGAAGCTGACGAAAATAATAACAAGATCGGGCCGTTTGCTTCCGGAGGAGCTTACAATGTAGAAGATTCATTTCTAGCTGCTCGAGTTACTGCGCCTGACCCATTAAGTACTACAGGCAGAACAATTACTAAGGTTTTTGACCTCTTTGATGCGTGGGCAACCAGCACGGATAAGAAAAAAAAGGCTATCCTCGATGGTCAGGAGTTATTTAACGGCACAAAATTACTTGCTACTAAGGTAGCGGGTGTTAAAGTCGTGGCCGGCTGTCAGACTTGCCATAGCCGTAACAATATTGGTTCCAGCATCGGCTTTGGCGGCACTGGGCGAGACCCTGGATTCAATATTGGGATATCGAGTAATACAGGACCTAGCGGGGCTACATTAACAGGCTCGCAGTCACTAGATCCCGCTTTATTTGAAAAATTGATTAAATATACCTTAAATAAAACAGATGGATTACCCGTTAACTGTGGAGCGAATGGACGGTTGTCTAATCGAATAACATGGGTGACAACTGATCCGGGCCTTGCCTTAACGACTGGGTTGTGGTGCGATATCGACAAGAAGAAAACGCCTAGGTTGCGCGGGCTTCATCGTCAGCCTTATTTCGCAAATGGTTCAGGTACCAACCTGAGGAGAACTGTCGAACTATACCAAGGACTCTTGAATGTCAGATTTACATCAACAGAACTTGACAACTTAGTAGCATTCTTGGAGGCTTTATAGTACCGAATAATCAAAACCTCGCAGGAAAGGCAGGCTTGAGGGAAAAAGCAAAGCATGAATGACCGAATCTCGTCGAGCCGGGCAGGTCGCATATGCTGTTTGTGCCCAGCCGGAACAATTCGGATTTAAACGCTGGGCAAAAAAGCCTGCCGCCCTACCGGGGGCTAATCATAACCGCTGTTAAAATACCAGAGGCGCGCCTCCGGCGGCGGTTTTGAAAGTTTGCTTTTGAATCGGGTTTGGCGGTTTCACTTGACTTCCGTTAGCGGGTGCCCCTTACCTGTACGTTAGGCGGAATCGAAGCCGGCATGCGTTACCAATCCGGGCATGAGGCCGACGAAAGAAGCGCTTTTGGCAATGAGGGTCGCCCTTGGCGACTTAGCTATCTCCACTGCCTTCGTCGAGCCAGAACACGGCATCCCCCTCGAGCGCTTGGAGAAACTATTCTTTCTCTGCGTATCTATTCCGGAATATTACCAGATCGAGAAGAAAATGCCGGTTGATTACTTCATGGCCGAACGGAACGCGGAGCAGACGATCGGCGAGTCACGCTGGTCAATATGAAGGGCGAGGCCTTATACGAACTGCTCCTGCGAATCATCGAGGCCGAGCTCCCGCCGATCAGTACAGAGACCTGTACGGGGATTACGACATTGGCGATGACTACGGCGCGGGCGGCGGTGGTGGGGAGTAGTTCCCGAACATGAAATACCAGGCGATGATCGAGCAGTCATGATACTTCCTCTACCGCCTCACGATTTTGCCCGGGCACGGAACGATCTGTTTTTCGACGACAGGCGATTGGTATTGGACATAGGCGGTGATCGTCCTCTTCTGACCGTGTAACTGCCGCTCAAGTCATGCGGCGGAATTAATCAACGGAGTCGGCTACTTCAGTGCCCCCGGTATTGTCGACAACGTTATTAGGCAAGAGGTAACGGATTGACTCCACATCTGCAGCAGCGATGCCTGAGCCTTCGTTCCATCCCACTAGCAACGCGGCTTTACGCTACGCTCTGCCCATCCCGTAAAGTCCGGAGCAATGGCCGGCAGTCAGATTCATATGCCCTGATCAAGTTGAGGACAGGGGGTTGCCCTCATACTTCCCGCTCTGGAACAGGGTCAGCTCCCAGCGCTGTGCTAATTCATCATGCCGCAGCAGGTAAATATCATTTCCGCCTGCACGCACTTTAAAATAACGATAGTCCGGCGCTAACCAGCGATCAATTACTTCTTGGATTTCAATAGCTTTAGCGCCCATAAAAAAACGTCGAGGGGTTTCATCCGTCCGGTAACCGGCATAGCATTCCACCTGAATTGTGAACGGGTCCGCAGTCATAAAATTTTTAATCCGGGGTTAATGCACTGGCCTATGGTAATCCTATCCAGTGGCGCTTGGTAGCAAAAATCGAGAATTTATAAAGCTCAGGGTAAAATGCCCAATACCCCTGAACGGTCAGCCATGAAATCTACAGCCGGTTGCCGCTACAGTTAATGTTCATGGGGCAATAAGTTCCCTGGCTGCGGATAATTGCAGCTCTGCTTGATTGCTTGCAGGTTGACTTGCGGCCAACGAGCCGGTTTTTCAATCCTGTTTCGGCCACTATCATCAATTCTTCCCGCCTTGCTGAGTCTGGAGAGTGCCCCGACATATCGTGATGATTTATCGACAGACAAGTCAGCTTGCCCAATCCTGCATCGGCTTGTTAGCCGGGTTAATTATCTCAGGCTCGCTAGTTAAAAAATTTCGCAATCCGCTTTACGATGGGCTTAATTTATAGCTTTAATTAATAAATGTGCTTGGCCCGTCTAAATACTAAGCCGGCGCTTTCGGAGCGAATATACGCAGAACTTGTATAGCGAAAATTTTTTATTAAGTTACCCAGCGTACATCCCCGGAAACAAGTTTAGTGTATAAGATTTATAAGGCCCGATAGTATCGGGTTTAGCCGGCATAAAGAGACCTGAATGAACAGATGCATCACATCTGGTTTTGAGTTTCCTACTTTATTTCAGTTGCTAATGAGATGAAGCATCCAACAGGGAGGGGGCGCCCTCTTCGGCGATTAAGTAATAGCAGACTAAGTAATAAATGAGTTTAGCCGTTAAAATTTTTCTCAGGAGAATACTATGACCACTGTAACCCGTGATTCGGATCAAGAAAACTCAACTTGCGCCAATCCCTCTTGTAACTGCCCGGTGCAGCCGGGCCAGGAATACTGTTGTGATAGTTGCGAGAACCAGCAGGACGGTGACGTATGCTCATGCGGGCATACTGAATGCCAGCGCGAGTAAAACAGCTTCCAAGCGTGAAATAAGTTATTTTCCCATCAGCTGATAGCTAAACTGGATATTGGTTTATCTGAATAACGGAGATTCAGTATCAGATGTATCAGCTTTGATTTCGTGTTAGTTACTCATTTCCAGCGGGCGCTAGCGGCAATTTTCGGGTATAGGATTTTCCTGTTTTATAAGCAAATAGATGGATTTTACAGGTGTCCAGCAACAGCGAGATTTTATCGCCTTTACTAATAAAGACTGAAGAGGGGAGGCGGGCGACCAGGGGCAGCGTATTGTTTTCGCGGATTTTACCGCAGAGATCGTCCGGCCAGGGGATTGCCAGCGACTTTACGGGAACTTTTACATCGAAATAGACATAGAGTTCAGCGCCTGACCATTCCAGAACGTCGATAAAGGCGTCAAAGGCGAGTTCGCCGCGGGAAATGTTATCGGCTTCGAGCGGACGGAAATATTCCGGGCGGATACCCGCGATGAGTTCAGTACAGTCGGCCGGCAAATGCCGCAGCATTTCCTCCGCCAGTTCGGTTTCCCCAATGGGCAGAATCAGCCGGGTTCCGTCGATCAGGGCGGGAAGAAAATTCATTCCCGGCGAGCCCATGAAACCAGCCACGAACAGGTTAGCCGGATGATAGTAAAGCTCCCTGGGGGTGCCAATCTGCTGCACTTTGCCCCGATTCATTACTGCTACCCGGTCGCCCATCGTCATGGCTTCGGTCTGATCGTGAGTGACGTAAATCAGGGTAGTGCCGAGCCGCTTTTGCAGACGGGCGATCTCGATGCGCATTTGCACTCGCAGCCGCGCGTCCAGGTTGGAGAGGGGTTCGTCAAGAAGAAATACCTCAGGTTCTCGAACGATGGCGCGGCCCATGGCCACGCGCTGGCGCTGACCGCCAGAAAGGCTTGCCGGTTTGCGTTCGAGCAGCGGAGTCAGTTCCAGAATCGCTGCCGCTTCGTCGACTCGACGGGCGATTTCTGCATTTGAAACCTTAGCCAGCCGCAACGGAAAGGCGATATTTTCACGTACGCTCATGTGCGGGTAAAGAGCGTAACTTTGAAATACCATAGCCATGTTGCGATCTTTGGGATCGAGCTTGTTCACCGTTCGGCCATCCACGCGGATTTCGCCGGCACTTACAGCTTCGAGACCGACGATCAGATTAAGCAAAGTTGACTTGCCGCAGCCTGAAGGTCCTACCAAAATGAAAAACTCGCCGTTCCGGATAGTAAAGCTGACTTCTTGCAAGGTAACCGTTCCATCCGGGAAGTGTTTGCTGACGCGATCGAGTATGATTTCCGCCATGTTTCTCTAGCCTTTGACGGCGCCGGCAGTAAGTCCGGCAACGATGCGCCGCTGGAACAAAAGCACTATTATTAAAAGAGGTGCGGTCACTATCACCGAGGCGGCGGCGATGGAGCCGGTCGGCTGTTCGAATTGGGAGCTGCCGGTAAAAAAGGCGATAGCCGCCGGCACCGTGCGCGCGGCATTCGTGGAAGTAAGAGCGGTGGCGAATAGAAAATCGTTCCAGGCGAAAATAAACACCAGAATCGCCGCCGTGAAAACGCCGGGCGCTGCCAGGGGTGCAATTACATAGCGGAAGGCCTGCATCGATGAAGCGCCGTCCACGCGCGCCGCTTTATCCAGATCCCAGGGAATTTCACGAAAAAAGGCGGAAAGAGTCCATATTCCCAAAGGCAATGTAAATGTCATATAAGGTAAAATCAATCCAGCCCAGGTATCGAAAAGGCCGAGGTATCGCCACAGGTTAAAAAGCGGACCGATGATGGAGACCGGTGGAAACATGGCGATGGCCAATGCTCCTCCCAGTATGGCCCTTTTGCCCGGAAATTCCAGACGCACGAGGGCGTAGGCGGTGAACATGGCGAGCGTGACCGAAAGCAGCGTGGCAATCAGGGCAATGCCGAGGGAATTCCAGAGCGCTGCCAAAAATTGAGTGTCGGCGAACAGGCTTCGGTAATTATCAAAATTCATGTTAACAGGAAAGAAACGCCGATCGTTGAGGTCAGCTGTACTTTTCAGCGACAGGGAAATGATCCAGATTATCGGCAACAGGGCATAGAAAACCGCCATCAGCCCACTGCCATACCAAAAAAACCTTTCTCTGCGCGCCTGCCTGTTTTTCATGGCCGATCCTCTCGTTGCTCGTGAAGCGAGGCGCCGAACCCTTTGATAAACAGAAAGGCAATCAGCAGTACCCCGCAGAAAATCAACACGGACACTGCCGAACCTAAGCCGAGATTAAGCCTGACAATGAGTGTGTTGTATCCTACGATAGAGACCGTTTCGGTATCCTGAGCCCCCCGAGTCTGAACATAGACCGTGTCGAAGATGCGAAAAGCATCCAGAGTCCGGAACAGGAGCGCCACTAGCACCGTCGGTTTCATTAATGGCAGAATGATCCGCCAGAATCTTTGCCAGGTCGAAGCGCCGTCCACTCGAGCCGCCCGGACCAGATCCTCGGGGATCAGCGTCAGCCCCGCCAGCAATAGCAGCGCCATGAATGGCGTGGTTTTCCAGATTTCGGTAAAAATGATGACGAAAAAAGCAGACCAGCGTTCAGTGAGCCAGGCATTCTCCAGGCCCAGCAGGCCGTTGATGAAACCGGTAGTGGGATCGAAAGCGAACTTCCAAGCCAACGCGGCAACCACTGTGATCGTAGCGTAGGGCACGAGAACGGCGGTCCTGACAATGCGGCGACCGACAGTCGTCAGATGCATAAGCAGCGCCAGGGCAATTCCAAACACCAGTTCGAATACGACCGAACCTGCCGTGATGATCAAGGTATTAACCAGCGCTTGCCACCATACTTCAGAAGTTAGCACACTGGCGTAATTGGCGAGGCCTATGAATTCCCGATGATCGGGAAAACGAAGATCGTAGCGGAACAGGGAAAGCCAAATCGCGTATAAGATGGGATAAGCGGTGACCACCAGCATGGCGACAACGGCAGGGGCGCAAAGCAGCCAGCCCAGGCGGCGTTCGTCGCGGCCTCCAGGGTTCACAGCAGTCCCTCCGAGTTAAGGGCCCGCGCCACCGCCTTACGCAATCTCTTCGCATCAGTTACGGGATCTATATCGCGCATGGGGTGCAGGGTACGGCTGATGGCGAGAGAGACGTCGTTATACACCGGCGTCCGTGGCCGCAGCACGGCTTCGCGCAGGGTTTCGCGCAGGCTATCGGCGAAAGGAAATCGTTGGCGGACTTCGGGATCATCGTAAAGCGTTTCCAGAGTAGGCGGCAAGCCGCCTTGTTTTGCGGCAATGACTTGATTGGCTTTCGAGGCCAGGCATTCAGCGGCTTCAAAAGCCAGCCCAGGATGGCGGGCGGAGGCGTTGACGCCCAGATTGAGCCCGCCGATGGCGATGCGGCTCAGGTGGTGCCGGTTGATTGAAGGCCAGCGCGCAAAAGCCATGTGCGCTGCCACTTTGGGGGCGTTCTGACGGGAGCTGGACCAGACAAAGGGGTAGTTAACCATGAAAGTCGGCTCCCCCGTTTCGAAAGCCAGCCGCGCCTGATCCTCCCGCGCCGTCGCCAATGCGCGGTCCGCGGCGGGGGAGGAGGCAATCTTTTTCATTAAGGAGAGAACTTCTACAGTGGGGGCCTCCTCCAGCGCGACGCCGCTGCCGCTTTCGTCGAGCACCGATCCGCCCGCAGAAGCCAGCAAGGAGATGAAAAACACTGTCAGTCCTTCGTAGCGTTGCCCCTGCAACTGCAGAGTCCCCGGACTGCCGAAAGTTTCGGCTTTTTCAATAAGCTCATGCCATATACGAGGAGGGCTTTTCACCCGGTCGCTGCGGTACCAGAGCAACTGGGCGTTACTGGTGAAAGGGGCGGCCCAGAGTCTATTTTTGTAGCGAGCGCTCTCCACGGCAGCAGACAGACGTTCCATCGAGACCCGCTTCGACGACGCAGCAGGCCAGGGCAGAATCCAGCCGGCCTCTGCAAATTCAGCGGTCCAGATGACATCCATGCCAATGATGTCAATGTCGGGATCTGCGGCCGCCAGGCGTCGAACCAACTGTTCCCGCTGCTGGTCGGCATCGGTGGGGAGGGGTTTGAGAACAAGGGTGAAACGTCCCCCCGCCAGTTGCGAGCAGCGCTTGGCAGCGCCGCGAAAGGCCCCTGAAGGTTCGGCGAAAACGTACCAGGCCAAAACCGGCGATTCTCTGTCTGATTCCCTATCTCCTGTGTTCGGGCAGTTCACGGCTGAAGTCAACACGCCCGTTATCAGCAGGAGCAGACGGTATCCAGGTATCGCATGATGGCGCATACTCGTGTTCGCCCTCTTGGGTTTGTGGCTTGATCCACTGCTTGCAAACGGCAATCAAGACCTGATCCGGCAAGGCCATGACTGTCACTGATCGGTGGGGAATGAAACGGCATAAGATACAGTTTTTCCTGACTTTTTATGGCGATTCCTTGGAGATAAACTATACCACAGTCAAGCAGTCAATCTAAGGCCGCGCGCATTTATCTATCTAAATGCGCTTTACCGTATCAGGCTGGCTGAGTTTCAAGTAATGCCAGCATTTCTTCCCGGTTAATGACTTCTTTCTCCTTTAACAAGTTCGCCAGTTTATCCAGCGCCACCCTGTTTTCGGTAATAATTTTACGGGCGCGCGCTTCAGCTTCCGAGATGAGATTCAGGACTTCCGCATCAATAAGCCGGGCAGTCTCATCACTGTAATTGCGGGATTCCGAGAGTTCTGTTTCCAGAAATTGCAGCTGCTGGCGCTTGCCATAGGTCAGTGAGCCCAATTTTTTGCTCATGCCCAGACTGCAGACCATATTACGCGCAATCTCACTGGCTTTTTCCAGATCATTCTGGGCGCCGGTGGAAATACTGCCCAGCACAACTTCCTCAGCAACGCGTCCGCTCAATAAAATGGCTATTTGATCCTTGAGTTCCTCTTCTGTCGATAAAAACTTTTCTTCCACCGGCAATTGCAAGGTAAAGCCCAGCGCCGATACCCCTCTGGGAATAATCGATATCTTATGCACCGGCTGACCCGTCGGCACATGTTCAGCGACCAGCGCATGCCCGCCCTCGTGATAAGCAAGCCGGCGTTTTTCTTCCGGATTTAAAACCCGGTTTTTCTTCTCCGGTCCGGCCAGTATGCGATCGATTGCCGCTTCAAAGTCGGCCATTGTGACGCTGCTGTGTCCAACCCGGGTCGCCATAATCGCGGCTTCATTGGCAATGTTGGCAAGATCGGCGCCGACAAGTCCCGGAGTGCGTCTGGCGATTACTGCCACGTCAATGTCTTGAGCCAGTGTTATTGATTTGGTGTGCAGCTTAAGAATCTCGATGCGATCCTGTAAATCGGGTTTATCAATCACAATCTGGCGGTCAAAGCGGCCGGCGCGCAACAAGGCTTTATCGAGGATTTCGGGGCGGTTGGTCGCCGCCATCACCACAACCCCAACGGAGGTATCAAAGCCATCCATTTCGGTCAGCAGCTGATTCAGGGTCTGTTCGCGCTCATCATGGCCGCCTATCATGACGGGTCCTCCGCGGGAGCGGCCGATCGCATCCAGTTCATCAATAAATATAATGCACGGGGCTTTATTGCGTGCCTGCAGAAAAAGCTCCCGAACCCGGGCGGCGCCCACCCCGACAAACAGCTCGATAAATTCCGAACCGCTGATATTGAAAAAAGGCACCCCCGCTTCACCGGAAACAGCCCGCGCCATCAAGGTTTTGCCGGTTCCAGGCGGACCTACCAGCAACACGCCTTTAGGCATGCGCCCGCCCAGTTTCTGGATTTTTTCCGGCATTCTTAAAAAATCGATGGTTTCTCTAAGTTCCTGCTTGGCATCGTCAGCGCCAGCCACATCATTAAAGGTAATTTTCGCCTGCGTATCCTCATGTATATGAATTTTATTTCCCAAATTGAGAAAAGACTGCGCCCCGGCAGTAGTGCGGCGCATAATCCATGAGCCAATAAGGAAAAATATTAAAATCGGAATAACCCAGTTGGTAAAAATATCAGTGAGCCAGTTTTCCCCGCTTCTGACCACAAATTCAACTTTATTCTGCTCCAGCATTTTGACAAGATCAGTTTGCCATAGAGGAATTGTCACAAAACGTTTGGCCGGCTTGTCAGTATCTTCGGATTTAATGGCTCCGGTAATAAATTTTTCTGTTACCACAGCCTTGTCAATTTTTCCCTCTTTTACATAATTAAGAAACTGGCTGAAAGGAATCTCGTCGCGCTGTACTTCCCGTGCGCTATTAAGCCAAAACAGCGTCAGAACTAATATCAGGCCAAGGTAGATAAATTTATTTCTCCTGGCTTCAGCCGCTTCTTTATCCAAGGGCTTATTAATTTCTATCTTCGGTTCCTTTTTATCCAAAGGTTTATTGATTTCAATTTTTGACTCTTGCTTTGAGCCATCGCCAAAAGCCGTTATCACCAGGTTTTTTAGATAGTCATAGGTGCTTCTCAGTAAAGTCAAAAAAACTTTAAAAATATTATCTTCGGGCTTATCCATTGTATTTAGTCCTTATAAAGTTATGAGGTTTTACTTCAAACATTTTAATAAAATTGTTTTTTGCCAACATGATGATGAAGCTAAATAGACATTTGCGCTTAAGTACTGAAGTCTTTTCTCCGCAGCTGAAAGCTGTCCTGCCAACTGAGGGAGGTAGAGCCAATCTCCACCGCTATCAAGCCTGTTGCCTAAGCGCTCACTACTTCGATTGACCACATAGCGCTGTTTGTTGTTCAAAATCATCCCTGCTTAAGCCAATTCGCACAGCCATACTGTTGCTATTTGTGCCGGGTTTTCAATAGTTGCCAGCCACGGCGGTTAAGATTATTGTTTGATGCGTAATAAACCTGGAGATCTTTTCAATAATACCCAGCAGATCTTATCCTTGCAATAATTTACCAGAGAGGTTTTGCAGTTGGCATCATCAAAAAGGGTAACCGTAAAGTATCCGCTCTGGGGCGAAGAGCACTCTCTGGCGGTTAATAAAGCCGGCTCAATCCGGCGCCTTCAGATGCTGACGCCGGCCCAGCCGCATTCCGCCAGGGCCTGCCTGCTGATAGTGCACGGCATGAATGAACATATTGGCCGCTATGGTGAAATCGCCCGCTATTTTGCCGACCGTTTTATTGTCGCGGGCATGGATATGACGGCGCATGGCTTGAGCAATCCGGTGCTTATGAAAGCGCATAAAAGTATTGAGGCCGGCGCCTTAGCCTATGATGTCAGCCGGGCTTATCTTGAACAGGCTCAAATTCGCAATCTGCAACCTTTGCGAAATGATCTGGAGCAGGCCCTGGCTTATCTGATTGATTACAGTAACAAGGCGTCAGGCAAAAGCCCTTTGCCGGTGTTTATTCTGTCGCATAGTCTCGGCTCGCTGGTCAGCGCATCCTGGCTGCTGCAAGCCGGCAATGCCGCTTCAACAGCCGCAATAACCGGCATTATTTTCACTGGCCCGGCCTTTGCCGTTACCGAGGTGCCAGGCTGGCGCGGCTGGTTCCAGAATCCGCTTATCCGGTTTTCATTTCATACTCACGAACACTTTCTCAATCCGCACCGCGAACCCTTACTGCTGTTACTGTGGCATCAACTGCTGGCCCTGCTCAGCGTGCCTGTGCAGGATGGCCTTATTGAACTGCTGTCATTGCCGGGTCTGCGCAATCTGTTTTCGCCGACCCGCCCGGACTGGGTCGTGGAATACCTGAGCGATTGGCCCGAAGAAAGAAGCCGCCTGCGCCGGGATAATTACTGTATCCGCCGCTGCATTCTGCGTTATGTGCTGGCAGTGGAAAAGGAAATCATTCTGTTCAGGCGCCGCATGGCCGCTTTTGCCATCCCTTACCTGCTTATCTATTCGGAACATGACCCCATTACCGCGGCCTGGGGAAATAGCGATTTCGCTGCCGTAACCTACACCAGACATCCGCACAATGAACAGATGGTGTTAGCGGGAAAAAGCCACCATGAGCACCTTTTCTCCAGTCCGGCATTGCGCAAGCAGATTTTGCGTAAAATTGACAGCTGGCTGGAGCTGCGTTTGGGAAACAGGAAAACTTAAACGATAGCGATGCTATCGCTCACTCTTTATGATTATTACTGAATCCCATCAATGCAATTATCAGGAAAATAATAAGCAATACCGGCCAGAAATAAGGCGCCGCCAGCCCAATGCCCAGCATGGCGAAAATCAACGCCGCAAAAAACATTAATATTCCTGCCCCGAAAAAAAGCAGCAGGGTAAGAATGCCGGTGATAAAAAGCACTGCAAAAAGCGTAGGAACAGCGGCAAAATGCGTTAACGGCTCCGCTACGGGCTCGCCATTAATCATCATGCTGAGTTGTCCTGTGGCGGGATGAAATAAATAGCTCAATACCGCGATCAGCCCGCCGATTATCAATACCCTGGTTATCAATCTATGGCTGCGCTGGTTTTTCATAAAGCGTAATACTCCGAAAGTTGACTATTCCATATCAAAAAAATAACCGGCAAATCCCCAAGATTTCTAAAAACTTCATCAGCCCTGTTTAAAGGTATAGGCGACAGAAATCACAAACAAAAAAGCTAGCCAGGCTGCGGCATACAGAACTGATCGGTTGCGCGCCAGTGCGACGGCATAGGCCGCTTTTAACAGATTATTACTGCCGCTGGACAGAATGACCGCCAAAACAAGGGTTGAATCAGGTACTGAAAACTTGCCGCTGAGCAGGGAAAGAATGAACGGATCAATATCTGTAAAGCCGACGCTAACGGCCAGGAATTTAAGACCATGACTGCCGAAATGGCTGGTGACATACTGGGTCAGAAAAGTGAAAAGCACAAAAGCTAAAGCGAATACAATAGCTGTGGTTAATTCTAGAGGATGTTTTACCGAGGCAGGCTCGCTGACTACCGGTCTATTGTTTTTGAAATTCAGCAAACCGGCAATGATTAACGAGGACAGGAAAATAAGGGTTAGAAACGGAACCAATAAAATTTCGCCGGCCTCGCGATTAAACAAAAAAATAATCACCAGCAATCTGAGATACATCATGATGGTCGCCATAATCAGGGCGGACGATACGTAACCGTCGGCCTGTTCCAGTTCCCGGGCGCGCTTGGCGATAACCACCGTCGCAGCAGTGCTTGAATATAAGCCGCCCAAAACGCCGGTAATCAACAGGCTGCGATTTTTAAAGAAATAATTGTTGATCAGATAACTCAGATAAGAAAAACCGGATACGATAATTACCGCGAGCCAGATTTTATAATAGCTGACCGGCAGCATCGGAGCTATGGCTTGATCCGGCAGCAGCGGCAAAATGACGCCGGCGATGATTAAAAACCTGGCCAAGGTAACGATTTCTTCATTAGCCAATTGGTCGGAAATCTGGTGGATTCTGGGTTTTTCGCCAAGCAGCAGAATCAGCAAAACACTATAAAGCACTAAAAACCAGATCGGGAAAGCAGTGGCGATAGGGCCGATTAAATAAATCAGCAGCGCAAATACCGTACTCAACAGCGAATAATATCCTTCCGAAGAAAGCCGCCAGTAAAAAATCAATAAAAAACTGCTGAGAATTATCAGACCCGAGACAAACAATAAGCGGCTGGGATCGATTAAATACAGGATAAATCCCAGTGTCCCGATCAGGACGAAAGTCCGGGTGCTGCCAAAATGCAGTTTATACTCATAGGCATGATGATAGCGGCGAAATTCAAGACCCACTATAAAAGAAAAAGCCACGGTCAGCGCAAATTGCACCAGCAAAGGCGGAATTGCCTGGTAAAATTCCACTAATGGATGCTCTGGCCGGGATTTTCTGACTTTATCCGGTTGATAGAACTGGCAGCCATTTTTGCCGCATAGAACAATACCAGCACTGAAATAACCAGGCCCGCAGCCAGCAAAGGATAGGAAATGCCGCTTGGCTTGGTCGGCCCGCTCAATAAAGCCGCCATATGTTTGGTGGTAAAACCGAGATATACCAGACTGAGGTTGTAGATCAGAATACCGCTGGTTGCCGCCAAATACGGCCAGAACCTGACCTGAGTGACAGACAGGGCATAGCTCAGCATTGCCAAAGGCAAAGGCGTCAGGCGCAATAAAAACATCAGCTTAAACGGCTGCCGGTTGAATACGGCGTCCAGCGTCGCCAACTGTTCATGTTTGGCGATAAAGGCCAGAACCTTTTCCCTGAATAGATAACGCCCCAGAAAAAAAATAAGCGCCGCCGCCATATAGGTGGCCAAAATGATATAAAGCATGCCGGCGCCGAGTGGAAATAATAATCCGGCAGCAAAACAGAGCGCATCAACAGACACAAAAACAGGGACCAAGAGAACAAATACGGCAATAAAGCCTGCCGGCGCATAAGCGCCCAGCTTCTCAATCCAGGCTTCCAGATCCGGAAGATGGACTTCCAGTATATGCCCGAAAAACAGGACAACGCCAACAAAAACCATAGCAATCAATGATTTTTTGATGAGCTCACTTTTTTGTTGCTGCATGTGCTTTTTTCCTGAAATACTTGATTTACAGCGTAGTACACAGCCCTATGCGGACAGGAAGCCGGGCATTACAGACTTTCCTTGTGATGCAGACTGATTTTGACCAGCGACCAGCCCAAAAAAACCATATTAATCCCCAAAAATAGGCCTAACAGCCAATTGGCGGTTTCAGGCCAGCCCAGCCAGATAATCAACGCAAACACTAAAGCCGTGATGCCGCTAAAAAGCATAAAGCCCCAGTTGGTTAAGGGGCGCATCATCAAGGCCAGGGAAATCTTTGTAATGCCTTCCAGGGCAAAAAACAGCGCCATCAGCATGGTTAAGGTGAGTATGCCGGCAATGGGATTGGCGATAAATAAAAAGCCGATTACAAGCTGCAAAAGACCCATGAACAGCCATAGCCAAAAACCCGGCATTTGCCAGAAAAACAAGGCGCGGCTTATATGAACTATTCCGCCAAAGAGAATAATCCAGCCTAAAAAGAGGACTATCGCTACCGTAAAGACCTGAGGTATTACGATGGCGGAAATACCCAGGACGATGAATATAATCCCTTCGGTTAAAAACAGTTTCCAGTGTTTTCGCAGGTAAACCAGCATCTGCTGTTGCATATGCTGTAATTCAATATTGATCTCATCTATATTGCTCATGGTTTTCTCCCCTAAAGTGGCTGTCATTCAGATGGCGCCTGGCGCAGGTGTTTTTATCAGTTAAGTTTTTCTCCGGTTCTATTTTTATGTAAGCATTCAAAAATAAAGCCAACTTGTATTTTGCCTCATTCCGGCATGGAGTGCATTGACCAAAAGAGCCATGTGCAAGGACTTACAGGGTAAATCCAGCGTCCACGGATGGCGGCAAACTGCTTGCTTGTATGGTGAGGCGCTTATCTCAGGCAGTTTTCTACATTACCCAGGTTGTAGCGTATCATTTTTATCATTAACTTAATAAGCGAAAAAAAATAACAGGGATAAACAGGATAGACAGGATTTTTCTTCATCCTGTTCATCTTGTGTATCCATGTTAAAACTCTTCGCCCCAGACGCGGGCGAGGGCGGCCTGGATTTTTTTCTCGAAGCGGGTGATCAGTTCGCGGTTGGCGGCGACCAGCGCTTGCTCGGCTTCGATCTCGGCGACGATGATTTGTTGGGTGGCGAGGGGTGGGAGAGAAATCTTGATGGCTGCAATATCTGACTGGTTGATGCTGGGATAAGCACCTTTTTCCATCATGTTAACCATTTGATTGACAATATGATCCGAACATACCGCCGCAAGAACAAAGGCTGGCTCCGCTATGCCATTACGCGCTCGAAGTACAGCAAATCCTGTAGAGGCAATCGCACGATCTTTCACTTCTTTGAGGAGGGTGAATGCCTTTAAATTGGGCCGTACCGTTGAGACCAGGACATCACCGCCGCAAATACCACGTCGTGCTCGACTCGGAGCGTCGGAGGATATGACTTCGTTATACCCGAGGAACCGCCCGGTTTCGTTTTCTACAGACGAGATGTCAATGTAGAAGACCATTTGGTTTGGATATGCTATGGCTGGATTGATCGTTTCCGGATTGATCTCGCACACTTCACGGAGCTCCATCATCGGCCAGTCGGGGTGGATGGGGATGTGGGGGCGGTAGTTGTCGAGGACGGCGCGGGCGCCGTTGATGACTTTCTGGTAACCCTCGATCTCCGCCACGATCTCCGTCTGCACCTCCAGCGGGGGCAAGGGAATTGGGAAGTTCTCTACGTAATCTCGTGGCACGCGTTGCAGTCCACCCGTGCCGGTCATTTGAGCGACAGCAGTATCTCGAAAAAACGGATGCATAACGCAGAAGTAAATCCATTCGGGAAGTACCTGTCCTTTGCTACGTAGCACATAAAACTCGCTTGAACCGAACCCGACTCCATTAACAAGGCCGCGTGCGATGCCCGCTTTACCGTTTTCAAAACAAGGTGTGACCTTAGCAAGTAGAACATCGTTGTCTTCAAAATAGGTGTAGCTCGTTGATACCTCTGAAAGCAATTTTTTCTCGCTGGGGTGGAACGCTATTCTGTGCTCATTAATAGCGGCCATAGGAACGAACGAGACGCGCATATCAGCTTTAAGGTTAGCCAACTGACTTTTGCGTGGATTGATAGTGCAGACATCGCCAATCCTAAGCAAAGGGAAAATGTAATTCTTTGCCGCACCCTCCCGATACCGCTCTCCGCTTAAATTATAATCCCCATTAGCGGCGATCTTTTCTTTAGTCACAACCAGAGCAGTGCCTTGGGAAACAAGCGCTTCTAACATGGATGCACAGGATTTACAGGATGTTTGTTTTTTATCCTGTCCATCCTGTCTATCCATGTTCAAATAATCAATAAAGTATTCCTTTATTCCGGCCAGTGCCGAAGTGAGCTGTTCACCGGCTATGGCGCGGCGCTGGGCGCCAAGGCCGAAGCCGTCGTTTTCGATTTTGAAAAAGGCAATGCCGCCGCTTTGTTTGGCCAGCGCTTTGTCCAGAATAAGAATCGATGTTTTTACGCCGGAATACGGCTGAAACACGCCAGCCGGCAGTGAAATAACGGCGACGAGTGAATTATCGACCAGCATTTTCCGCAGGGCTTTATAAGCGGTCTGGCTCTGGAAAATGATGCCTTCGGGCACGATGATGGCCGCGCGTCCCGCAGGCGTGAGGTGTTCGGCGATGTAATCGACAAACAGCACTTCGCTGCGCTTGGCCTGGATGGAAAATCGCTTATGCGGTTTGATGCCGCCTTTTGGCGACATGAACGGCGGATTGGCGAAAATAACGTCGGCATACTCGTCCCAGCGCTCTTCGCTGGTGAGCGTGTCATATTCGAAAATATGCGGGTCATTGAAGCCATGCAGGTAAAGATTGACCAGCGACATCCGCACCATGTCCGGCGAAATATCATAACCTTTGATATTTCCGGCCAGGCGTTTGCGTTCCTCCGGCGTCAGTAAATCGCCCTTGTAGCGCATCGGACTTTCAAGCGTCAGCAGTTCCAGAGGCGCGCCTTTTTCAGCATCAGCCGGATGATCCTGTTTCGGCTGGTAGTCTTTCGAATTGTGCTTCAGGATGTGCTTGTAGGCTGAAATCAAAAAACCCGCCGTGCCGCAGGAGGTATCAATGATAGTCTCCTGCTTTTTCGGGTTCATGATTTCGACCATGAAGTCAATGATGTGCCGGGGCGTGCGGAACTGCCCCGCGTCGCCCTGACTGCCCAGAACCGAGAGCAGATATTCATAGGCGTCGCCCAGGCGCTCGGAATGGTCGTAGCTGAACTCGTCGATGATTTTAAGAAAGCTCTTGAGCGTTTCGGGATCGCGATACGGCAGATAGGCGTTTTTGAAGATGTCGCGAAACAGCGGCGGAATGCCGGGATTCTGCGGCATGGTAGCGATGCCTTCACCGTACAGTCCGATTAATTCATGGCCGCCGATGCCTGCGCTCATCAGTTTGGCCCAGCCATAACGGGCAAAGCCGCCGGTAAAGAATTTGCGCTTGCCGCCCAGTTCTTCGGCTTCGGCGTCCATGTCATCCATGAACTTGTAAATCAGGGCGATGGTAATCTGTTCAACCTGGGATTTGGGGTCAGGAACTTTGCCCACGAGAATATCGCGGGCCGTATCGATGCGGCGTTTGGTGAGAGTGTCTAACATATGATTATTTTATTTACATGGATGAACAGGATGGACAGGATTAAAAACAAATTCAATTTCAGGGAAATTCAGATTCTTTCGTTACTATTCAGCGAATCCGAAAACCTGCAAATCGCTGAGAGCTTGCCCCCTCTCCTGATGGAGAGGGCTGGGAAGAGGAGAATTAAACAAGCATTTAGCATCATTTTTTATTCCCCTCACCCTAACCTCTCCCGCTGGAGAGGAATTGTTGTGCTTCGCGCTGAATAGTTACAGTCTTTTATCCTGTTCATCCTGTGTATCCATGTTAAATTGTTTAAGCTGAGAACTGGTTCAAGGGCACATAATCCTTGATGTAATTGGGTATGAGGGTGCGGTATTGCTCGGGTACGGACTTAAAATCCCGCGTGGTGAAGACCGGATTGGTGGCAAGATCGGTGTATTCTCTGGTTTCGATGATATGGCGAATCTGATCGCTGGTGGCGTAAGCCTTGAAGTAGTTCTTGAGCGCGGGGATAGCCTCCGCTTGTTCGGGTTTGCAGTCGGCGACGAATTTGGAGAATTCCTCTTCCAGCAATTCGTCCCTGGATTTAAAGCGCGGAATCAGGCCGAAGATTTTCTCAAGAATTTCGCGCAGACTCAGGCGGCGATCCACAGCGGCGGCTTTACGGAGTTTATCGAGGGTATAGAACTCGTTCGGCTTATCGAAAACCTCACGGTTGACGTAATCAATGACACGATCCCACTGGCCCGCCTCGACAGCTTCCGCAATGGCCGCGTTCTCGCGCATGGCGTCCTCGAATTTCTCGTAGAACATGCGGTCGATCTTCATGCCCTCGTAGCCGATAGTCTGTTCCTGGATGCTGGAGATGATGTCTGCGCCAAGGTGCTCGTAAGAAGAAGCGCCCGCAGGGCTTGGTTTTGCGCCATCGCCGCCCTCTTTGCCTTTAGGCTTGGGCAGCTTGATGATTTCGTCGTAGTTGAAATCTTCCTCGAAGTATTCGCAGTTGGCGAAGAAATCGAACAGTTTGTAGGCCGTTTTACGAGGCTGTGTGATGAGTTCCTTGAGGTCTTCATCAAATAGCTGTTCGAGAAAATTATGTTTGCGCGTGCCGCGCCCTTTGATCTGAATAAAATCGGTGGGTGAAAAGATAGGGCGAAAGAGGCCAAGATTGAGCAAATCCGGGCAATCATAACCCGTGGTCATCATGGCTACAGTGACGCAAACCCGCGCTTTGCCGGTTTTGTAGGCGGGCAAAAAATTGGCGGAGCCGAGCAGGTTGTTATTGGTGAAGTTGATGGCGAACTGCTGGGCGTCGGGTATCCGTGAGGTGACTTGCACGGCAAAATCAGACTGATACTTCCCTGGGAACATGATGTCCGCCATGAGATTAAGAATCTGGACGAGCTTCTCGGCATGATTCTGGCTGACGGCAAAGATGATGGATTTGCCGATCTCGCCGCTGACAGGATCACGAAGCGCATGTTCCAGAAAGGTTTTGCAAAAGAGCTGGTTGGCGCCATCGGCAAAAAAACGTTTCTCGAATTCGCGTTGCTTGTAGGTTTCTTTCTGATCTTCGCCCTGATCGTCTTTGAATTCAACCACGAAGCCATCTTCCGACAACAACTTGGTAGTGATCTCACTGCGGGCG
>NZ_CADCXN010000099.1 GCF_902806695.1 Candidatus Methylobacter favarea
CCCCAACCCCAACCCCAGTACGAGCTGGGCGATTAGCAGCAGGGCCGGGGCAGAGCAACTACTCGCTACTCGATAAAAGGTGAAATCAAATAGCCTTACAGCCAGGAATTCATGCCTTCAGCTCCGTGGCGAGCCTATTTCGACAGGGGCTTTTTGAGTTGCAGGTTATTTGTGACTGATTTGACACCTTCGACTTTTTGGGCAATCCCAGCCGCTCTGTTGATCTCGTCCTGAGAATCGACAAAACCGCTCAATTGCACATTGCCCTGATAGGTATCAACATTGATTTCAAAGGCGCTCAGTTTGGGGTCATCGATTATGGCTGTTTTTACCTTGGTGGTAATCAGGGTATCGTCAATGAATTCCCCAGGGGTCTGGCCGTCTCCAGCCGTCATATCGATCCTTTCGCCTGATATCGCGGTTCCTTAACCTCCTATAAAAATTAATAATAGAGTGAGTAAAAATACTAAACAGAATCTAATTGATTTCATAACTAATTCTCCCAAGACTAATACAATGATGATGGGCAATTCGATTATGAGGTATGCCCGGGTATTAGGCTGCGCATACCTTTGAAAGGAGCCGTAGCAATAAGCAATACCTCGTCAGGCAAAGGCAATGCGTCAATCCGAGCTATCTGTAAGTGATGCATTGACTCTATCCAGACTTAAAAGCGCTCTTCAATCAGCAGGGATGAGTCCAGCGTATGCGCAAAGCCAAAGACTGGATATGCAGCATAATCTGGAATAATTCTAGGCGCCATATCAACCACTGTTGATTCGGCGTCGAACATAGGGTGCTTTACGTAATCTGCAAAGTTTTAGCTGATCCCTGTAGACGGCTTTTTTCGAAAACTATTCGCCTATTTCTTTACAATATGAAGAGTTTTGATAATGTAAATTTACTTTAAATTACGAGGGACTCCGCTTAGCTCCAGGGAAGACAATTTTACTGGCAATGGTTATAAGCGTTTTAACTATTACAAGGTTAAGCAATGAAAATAATAAACAGCCTGCACGAGCAATGGGCCAGCTTTTTTAAAGAGATGATCACTCTTACATGGTATGAGCGTTTTGAGCACATGGTTGCGTTGATGCTTACTATTCTGGTGAGTCTTATCATGCTTGTGGCTGTATTTCGCCTCAGCGCAGGTACTATTCATGACTTGATACTAGGAGTGCTCAACCCGCTTGAACACAGCGTTTTTCAATCGGTATTCGGAGAAATCATGACCTTATTGATCGCCATGGAGTTCAATCATACGATTCATCTGGTGGCGATGCGCAAACAGAGCATTATTCAGGTTAAAACAGTACTCTTGATTGCCATACTCGCTTTGGCGCGAAAGGTTATCATTATGGACATGCATCAAATATCTCCCGGACAAATTGAGGCTTTAGCGGCAATTACACTGGCGCTGGGAGTCGTCTATTGGTTGATGCGCGAGCGAGATGACCGCTTGAGGGCTTCCGAAGAAGCGTGATGCCCGACTGTCTTCTCTCAGCGTACTTCCTGATCAGGCGGATTCCCCTGTGCCCGGGAGCAAGAGGCGTGGCCATGACGGAGTGACATACCTGCCGGCCTTATCCTGGCACGGCTGATGCCCGATTCATCCACCCGGAATTTCAGAAAGCTTCTGCATACCGTCTCCGATAAGATGTATTTTGGGGCGTCCTCTATCTACTCAAAAGCGGCTGTCAGTGGCGTATGTTGCCGAGTGACTACTTTCCGAAGCGGCGAACCGTTTAGGCCTACTTTGAACAAGGGCGGGAGCCTGCACCAGATGATGCCAGTGACTTGGAACAGGCGTTAAAAAATCAGGTTGGCGAGATCCGATGCAAACGGGGGCTCTGCGCGTCGCGAGCTTCATCATTGTCGACGCGCAGAGCGTGAAGAACACCGATACCACTGAGAGCAAAGGCTACGATGCCGGCAAAAAGTCTCGAGTATCAAACGCCCTATCACAGTGGATACGCTGGATTTACCCTACCCATGCGATCGAAATGATAACCGCCGCTGTCACGGATCGGACTGGGGCGTTGAAAGCGATCAGGGTGGTGCCGCCAACAGGGCCAGTTGAGCGTCCTAGTTAATGGCGGGTATGCAGGCCAACCCTTTGCAGCGACCGTCAATGATAAGCACGGATACTGTACAAATCGCCAAGCGCAACGAATTACAGAGCTTAAAGGTCATTCCCAAACGTTGAATCGTTGAGCTTTCGTTTGCGTGGGGGGAAGTGCCGACGGCTCTGGAAAAACGGTGAACGCAAACTCAATACCAGCCTGCAGTTTGTCCATGGTAAGGGAAAAAATCCAGGCCGATATGGAATCCATGGGCGACGATAATCGAAGTAGCGATACGATGCATAAAATCACTTCACCGAGCACTGCCATTCGTAGTCAGGACAGCGATTCTAGCGGCAGAGGCGCCGCCGACCCCGGCAGTCATAATGTGATGAGAAACGCTACCCGGCAGTGAGAGTAGTAAAACCCAATAGCCGGGATGAAAAATTAATCACCCCATTTCGAGAAGACAGATACGCCGATGAACTACTTGCACGCCTCGTAGTTTTGGCCTGAATCCAATGATTGGAGCGGTAGACTTAAGGCGGGCCTGCCCAAGCGGCGGAACGGACCTATGAAAATCTCTGACGGCTTATCGATCAGTTAATTATTTTCCTGCCGATGAAAGCCTGAAATTTTTTAAAAAATTAGCTTATATTTCTACGTAATAGGTAAATGCTCTAGTTTTTTACATTCTCCTGCGCTTTATTAAAGGCCTCTCTGAAATCGAGATATACAGGCGTGTCAGTTTCCAGCATTAATTTTAATAAAGTATGCTGCAGTTTATATTTGACATTGCCGACAGCTAAAGCCCCGATCCCGATTGCACCCGGAGCATTTTCTGCGTGCATCAGGGGTGCGCCCAACTCACTGCGCTTGATACCTTCTATGCCCAGAGGAGGCACCGCATTAACATCGCCCGCCACCTTCAGCTGCTTTGCTTCATGCAATACGGCAGCGCTTAAAACCCGAATGCCGGCTTTTGCAGTACAAAAGACAATATCGGCATTGGAAATCAGGTTAATTTTATCCCTATCATAACCCGCACAGGCTCCTTTAAGAGAACAGCCAAAGCGGCGGTTGTATTCTTTAGAGACATCCAGAGCCGTTTCAATTGATAAATGATCAATCAAGGTTGTATCAGCGCCTGCCAATGAAGCGATGACGCCTGTGGCAATGCCGACCGGCCCGGTTCCGCCAAAGACTATGGCGGTACAATCTTTCAGTTCTTTGCCGTGCTTTATTTTCAGTTGCTGTTCAACGCAGGCGACTAATGCGGCCGCGGTAGTAAAAGCGCCGCTGGGATCAGCAAAAACAGATATTTCAAAAGGCGGAACCATTGCCTGTTTACAGGCATTCAGCATGTCCATGGCTAATCCCAGATCGCGTCCGCCAATAAAAAGAGCGGTACGTTTTACGCCGGCCGGTCCGCGGGAAAATATCGCGTCCTGGGTCAGTCCGTTGATGCTGTCCAGCTTGACATTGCTATAAGGCATTAATACATCAAATCCTGCATCCAGCGCCATATTAATATCAAAGGGGCTGTTGTTCTGCATGGGATCAAGCATATGGATAATGCTGCGTTTCTCCATTAGAAATCCTCTTTATCAGGGCAGGTTAAGTTTAACTGGGCAGGGTCTAGCTTTTGGCGTTTGATTTTACATAATCTCTTGCGACTTCAAAAGCATGCTCAAAATGAAGATAAAGGGGTTTGTCGCTATCGATCATTTTCTTCAATAAAAGATTCTGAGCCTTATACTTAATATTACCGATCGCAAGCGCTCCTATGCCGATCGCGCCGCTGTTGGAACCTTTAATAGCCGCGTTGTTATGAAAGGCATCAACACCTGCGATGCCTGAGGGCGGCACTGCATTGACGTCGGCAGCGACTTTTAGTTGCGGGGCGGAGGCAACAAGTTCTGCACTCAATAGTTCAATGCCAGCAGCACCCGTGGCAAAGACCACATCAGCCGTTTTCATGTATTCAGCTTTATCCGCATCCAGGCCGGCTTTAATTGTAATTTTACCCTCGCCGAATTCATTATTGCACATATCGGCGATACGTTGAGCTTTATCCAGTTGACGGCCGACGAGTCTTACCTGAGCTCCGGCCTGGGCAGCAATAACCGCGGCCGCCTGGCCGACCGGCCCGGTCCCCCCCAATGCCAGAATATTTTTCCCTTCCAGCGTAGTATTGAATTTTTTCAGTAACGCGTGCTCAACTGCTGCAACCATGCCTGCTGCAGTAGTAAAAGCGCCGCTGGGATCAGCGAAAACAGATATTTCAAAAGGCGGAACCATTGAATGCTTCGCTATCTTCAGCATGTCCATAGCCTGTTTGGTATCGCGCCCGCCTATGAAGATTCCGGTCCGCTTAAGGTTTTTCGGGCTGCGAGAAAAAATTGCATCCTGAACCAGACCTTGAACCTCGCTGGGTTCGACATTGATATAGGACAGGGAGGCCCAGCCTACATCAAGGGCCATATTGGCGTCAAATGGGCTGAGGTTTTTGGCGGTGGTCAGCATGTGTAGAATGAATGGCTTTTCCATGGTTTCTCCTTATATTTATTTAACCAGCAAGTATAAAAGAAAAGCTGACAGAATCACAAGATACTTGATTTGGCTTGTTTGAAAACCCTAAAACCGGAAATGGAATCCAGCCACATCGTTATTTGACCCTTCGCTTTTTCGCATCATGAATTAAAATATCAGGCTGTTCAAATTCCACACGGCTTTGAAGTGATCAGAAGAAACCGAGTTGCGCATGGCATTGACGGCGCGGGCATTCAGAATTTGAAGCCACAGACGACGAAGAGCCAAGCCATTTACAACAGGAATCGAGCAACAGACTTATCAATCCTCACCGATTGTTGTGTGAGATACCTGAACCGGGAAGGCACGGGACACGACTTCCGGATCTGCCGAGCGAGGTTAGAGGTCATGCAGGACAAATAATGCTAAAGTTACTGCTGGAGTCGATCTTTGATCCGTATTTTTTGCCGCCCCGTTATGACGCCCTAAGCCTCATTCCTGGGGCTTACCCTTAAATCCCCGCTCCGCCGTCAAAAAGTTCGCTGCGGACAGACGCCTGCGTAATGTTGCTGCCTGGCGGAATGCTGTAGGTGAGCCAGACATTGCCGCCGATCGTCGAGCCGCGGCCGATGGTTACGCGCCCCAAAATCGTCGCGCCGGCGTAAATCACCACATCGTCTTCCACAATGGGATGCCGCGCATTGCCTTTAACGAGCCTGCCGGCCTCATCTTTAGGGAAGCGTTTGGCGCCCAGCGTAACTGCCTGATACAAACGAACCCGCTTGCCGATAACCGCGGTTTCGCCGATGACCACGCCGGTGCCGTGATCAATAAAAAAACTCTCGCCGATTTGTGCGCCGGGATGAATATCAATTCCGGTTGAAGAATGGGCTATTTCAGCAATGATCCGGGCCACCAGCGGGGCGCCCAGCTGGTAAAGGATATGCGCGAGCCGATGATGCATAATGGCGTTAATCCCCGGATAGCAGACCAGCACTTCGTCAGGACTTCTGGCGGCAGGATCGCCTTCGTAAGCCGCCTGAATATCGTGGTCCAGCAATACTCTTACAGCAGGCAGACGCGCGGCAAATTCGCGCGTAATCGCAATGGCCTGCTCATGCGCCTCATCGTTAAAGTCCTCCTGCCCGGAAATGAATTTCAATTCCTGGCGAACCTGCTTGTACAGTTCGCGCAGCAAGGCGTCCAGGGTATGTCCGACAAAGTAATCGATGCCTTCATTGTTCAGGTTGGGCACGCCCAATCGGTTGGGAAACAGGACCGCTCCCAGGCCATCCAGTATTCCATTCAGAATCTTGCGCGACGGCAGTTTCGGGGGCTTGTCGCGACGGCGCCTGCTTTCCAGCGACTGCACTCTCAGTTCACGCAGCTGTGCGACCAAGGTCTCGATGCCCCATTCATTATTGCTGCTGAGCGGAATATATTTGCTCATCCTGCAAAGCCTCTGGCATCGAAAATACCTTCGAATAAAGGCGAACTCAAATAGCGTTCGCCCGAATCCGGCAATATGACCACAATGGATTTGCCGGCATGTTCAGGCCGTTTGGCAAGGCGAACGGCAACAGCCGTAGCCGCGCCGCAGGAAATGCCGGACAGTATGCCTTCTTCCCTGGCCAGCCGGCGAGCGTATTCGATAGCTTCTTCATTACTGACCTGCTCGATTTCATCAACCAGGGAGAGATCGAGCACAGCCGGGATAAAACCTGCGCCTATGCCCTGAATCTTATGCGGTCCCGGCTTAAGCGGCTCACCGGCGCGATACTGTGACAGTACCGGACTGGCCGCAGGTTCAACGCCAACAGCAATGATCGGCTTGCCTTGGGTCTGCTTGATATAGCGCGATACGCCGGTAATCGTGCCGCCCGTGCCAATGCCTGAAACAAAAATATCAATAGCGCCATCGGTATCGTTCCAGATTTCAGGGCCGGTTGTTTGCTCGTGAATGGCTGGGTTGGCCGGATTTTTAAACTGCTGAAGCAACACATAACGATCAGGATCGGAAGCGACGATTTCCTCGGCCTTTGCAATCGCCCCGCTCATGCCTTTGGCGCCTTCCGTCAGCACCAGTCTGGCGCCATAGGCAATCAGTAATTTGCGCCGTTCCAGGCTCATGGTTTCCGGCATGGTTAAGGTTAAGGGAATGCCCCGCGCCGCCGCGACGAAAGCCAGGGCAATGCCGGTATTGCCGCTGGTGGGTTCAACAAGTTCCTTGCCGGGACCCAGTAATCCCCGGCTTTCAGCATCCCCTATCATGGCCGCGCCAATGCGGCATTTAACTGAATAAGAGGGATTGCGCCCTTCTATTTTAGCCAGCACCACAGCGTTGGCGCCGTCCGTGATGCGATTGAGCCGCACCAGCGGGGTTTGTCCGATAGCATGAGAGTTGTCTTCGTACCAGTGTGACATACCTGTTTCCTGTGAGTTTTAGTCGCTATAAGATTTTTGCTCGGTTGATTGCCGCGTCTGTAGTTAAGTCAATAATACCAGGAGGAAAGGCCAAAAAGACAGGCTGTATCAAGAGTTACTGGCAATTTACGAAATCTGATTCATTTGAATTTTATTGATGAGGAGATAAGCAGAAGTATCCATAAGGAGATTAGTAAGTAAATTTCAACACTATAATAATATCTTACTCCTACTCTAGCTCAAACGGAGTAATTCTCTGGCCAGCAGTTCAATATCCCAAGCGATTAACAGGCTTAAAATGCATAGAGCCAGTGTTGCGAAATCAGTCTGGAATTAAACCAATGACTGTGCAGTGTGGTTTTATTCATGGGGATAGCTCCCGCTAAAATTATAGACGGAAGCTGTTCTGGTTAAGACAGGTGAAAATATGATGTCATTTTCATGACAAGCGGTGGATCGCAGGCACAATGCCCATTATGAGGTCAATTCTGGTTATTTCATGCAGGTGAGTGGCCTAAAGCCGCTACATCACCTGACTTTTTTGACGATATCCTTGGCGTGCTTCCAATAACAGGTGGTTTTTGGATTAGCTGAATTATTATCCTCTCCAATTCAGTAATGAAGTATATCCGTATATGCCTCAACTCCAATGCAATTAAATAAAGGGCTTACGCAAGTTCGTTCACGCGCGACAGCTTGCTGTGATGTATCGAATAAACAAAATATATTATCAGCCCTATGGTCAGCCAGATTATGAAGCGCAGCCAGGTAAGCGTGGGCAGAAACGCCATGAGAGCTCCGCACGACAGCATGCCGAGCATAGGAAATAAAGGACTGAACGGGGTGCGGAACGGCCGCGCCATTTCCGGTTTGGTGATACGCAGCACAATAACCCCGAGGCACACCAGCACAAATGCCGCCAAAGTGCCGATATTGACCAGTTCCGCCAAATCGCCAAGCGGCATGAAGCCTGCTACAAGCGCCATTATAACGCCGCATAACACGATGACGCGCACCGGCGTTTTTGTTTTATGATTCACTTCGCTGAAGAAAGATGACAGCAAGCCATCGCGCGACATCGCGAAGATAATGCGTGTCAGAGCATAGTAAAGCACCAGCATCACGGTAGTAAGTCCGGCAATGACGCCTGTTGAAATCAGCGCCGATGCGCCCGTGAAACCGATCAATTTCAGGGCGTGGGCAACCGGCGATGAAACGTTGAGATCGGTATAAGGCACGACTCCTGTCAGCAGGCCGGATACGATGATATAAATAACCGTGCAAAAGACCAGCGATGCGACAATGCCGACAGGCAGGTCGCGCTGCGGATTTTCAGCTTCTTCCGCAGCGGTGGAGACGGCATCGAAGCCGACATAGGCAAAAAACACAATCGATGCGCCGGCCAGAATCCCGCTGGTTTTGCCGTCGGGCAGCGATTGAAACCAGCCAAACGGCATAAAGGGGTGCCAGTTGGCCGGGTTGACATTGAATGCAGCAATGGCAATAAATACTGAGATGGTAACCAGTTTAACGCATACCATGGCATTGTTGGCTTTAGCGCTTTGCTTTACGCCTATGATCAGCAATACCATCAGCACCAGGATGATGGCTGAAGCTGGAAGATTGATAAGCCCGCCCAGTTTGGGAGCCTTGGTCAGCGCTTCCGGCAACGGCATGCCAATGGCTGACAGGGCATTACTGAAATAGCCGGACCAGCCATTAGCTACCGCCGCTACTGAAATTCCATATTCCAGGAGCAAGTCCCAGCCGATAATCCAGGCCAACATTTCACCGAAAGCGGCGTAGCTGTAGCCATAAGCGCTGCCGCAGCCGCCGACCGCCGAAGCCAGTTCCGCATAGGATAGCGCGGCGAAGGTGCAGGCGAAGCCGGCTATGATAAACGATACTACGACGGCCGGCCCTGATTGAGTTGCAGCAGCAATTCCGGTCAACACGAAAATACCCGTGCCGATAATGGCGCCGATGCCGAGAAACGCCAGATCCCAGGTAGACAGACAACGCTTGAGGCCGTAATCGATATCATTATCGGAAGTAATGTGTTTGGTACGAAATATTTGCAGGCTCATGTGAGATCCTTAGGTTAATGATACGATTTGATATATGGGTAGTTAATCAGGCGGAGCAATTCATGATGTTGGGATTATAACGTACGCCGTGAAAATACTGTTATAGCTGAAACGGGCCGGGTTAACTATTTTCTTTCGGCTGTCCGCACTGGCCGCAATAATTTGCCGATGAAGCCATGTTCGCATGAAAGTTGGTGCAACGCCTGATTTCCAGACCGTGGCCGCAGCGCAGGCAGGACAGTATTTTCAGCGCTATCGGCAGCAGCCGCGCAGGCGGGACAGGTCTTTTCCCGGCTGTTATTTAAAAATTGCGGGCGAATTTTTTGACACAGGGCGCTGAAAAAAATAAAAAAGCAGGCTGACCAATGATAGCCGGCAAGGATTACCCATATAGCTGAAGCCAACACAATAACAGAAAAAATGAAGGTTAATAATGCTCTGCCGGCGGAGCTGAGAAATGGCGTCAGGATATCCCTAACATTCGCTCGAGCGACTATGACTATTATCCGGGCGGCTATCGGCAGGGCTATGCCCCGGATAAAAGCTACTCGGCTGTCCCCCGTCCAGGGTATAGATTGCGTTTGGGTAAAAACAAAAATAGCGTTTAGGAAATAATTTTTGCCGCAAAATCGATTAGCTCTGCGGATGTCAAGCCTCTGAATAAAAAAGTCTGCTAAAACAGGGGAATGCTTTTCACCAGCTCGCCGGCTATAGGAGTAATGATAATAACGACAAGATACTGGACGGTTTTGCGGCCGGGAAAAGCCGGCGCCGATTGATTTTCAAACATGACGATCCTGCCTTTTATCAGCGGTTTAAAAGACAATACACTAATAATAAAATTTACACTAATCAGAAGTTTATTTGATTAATGCAGATTCTCGGCCAGTAACGAGGCATTGCCGCCAATAGCGGCGGTATTGGTAGTGACGGTTTGCTCGATGGTGAAATGGCGCAGATAATCAGGGCCGCCGGCCTTGGGCCCGGTGCCTGAAAGACCCATGCCGCCAAAGGGCTGCACGCCAACGACAGCGCCGATCATATTCCGGTTGATATAAATATTGCCGACTTTAACGCCCCTGCAGATAGTCTGTATGTTTTCTTCAATACGGCTGTGTATGCCGAGAGTCAAGCCGTAACCGGTGGCATTGACTGCTGCGATCACCTGATTAAGGTCTGCCGCCCGATAGCGGATTACATGCAGGATCGGCCCAAAGACTTCCTCCTTGAGCTGTGATAATGCCTTTATTTCCAGCAGACTGGGCGGGAAAAAACTGCCATATTGCAGATTATCCTTTAATGGCAGTTGATAGAGCAGTTGTGATTGTTGCTGCATGGTTTCCAAATGAGCTCTTAACGGCGCCAGGGCTGCATGATCGATGACCGGGCCGATATCAGTCCCATACGCCCCGGGATCGCCCAGGCTTAATTCCTGCATGGCCCCCGCCAGCATGTCTATGACTTTATCAGCAATTTCCTGCTGCACAAATAAAACCCGCAATGCAGAGCAGCGCTGGCCGGCGCTGTTAAAAGCAGAGATCACGGCGTCCTGCACCAGTTGTTCCGGCAAGGCGGAGCTGTCGGCAATCATTACATTCTGGCCGCCGGTTTCAGCCAGCAGCGGGACTATATTCTGATGGTGTTGCGCCAATTGCCGGTTAATGAATTGTGCCGTTTTCGTGGAGCCGGTAAAGACAATGCCGGCAACCATGGGATCCGGCAATAGTTGTTGCCCCGTTATTTCACCGCTGGCCGGTAAAAACTGCAATACGGCTTCGGGTACGCCGGCCTCATGCAATAGCTGTATGCAGCGCATCGCCGTTAATGAGGTTTGACTCGCGGGTTTGGCGATAACCGTATTGCCGGCAGCGAGGGCTGCCGTAATCTGGCCGGTAAAAATCGCAATGGGAAAATTCCACGGGCTGATACACACATAAACGCCCCTGCCGTAATGGTAGAGAAGATTCTCTTCACCGGCGGGGCCGGGCAGTTTTACCGGAGCATTGAATAATTCGAGCGCGGATTGCGCATAATAGCGGCAATAATCCACCGCTTCCCTGACTTCCGCCAACGCATCCTTTATCGTGCGCCCACCTTCCCGAATGCACAGCGAAACCAGATCAAGCCGGTTTTTTTCAAACAAATCGGCGGCCCGCTGCAAATAGTCTGCACGGTTTGCCGCAGGGTAATGGCGCCAATCGCTAGAGGCTTCCGAGGCGCCATTTATAGCCCCTTCGATTGCATTTTTGTCCGCATCAACCACGCTGCCAACTGTTTCGCGATTATTGCCGGGATTAATGACAAGCCAGGCTTTGCCGGCATACGGCTTGCCGTTGATTAACGGCGAGGCCTGCCAGTTTTTATCTTTCAGCGCATCCAGATCTTGCTGCAACTGCTGCAATAATTCAGGATCGGCTAAATTCAGTCCCCGGGAATTAAGCCGCTGCTCGCCGTATAAACCGCAAGGCAGGACAAGGCGCGATTTTTTTGCCGAAGTGTTTATCACTTCCACCGGATCACGACTCAGATCTTCAACCGGAATTTCAGGACGGCTGATCTGATTGATAAAGGAAGTATTGGCGCCATTTTCCAGCAGACGTCTGATCAGATAGGGCAATAGTTCATGATAGCGGCCGACCGGCGCATAAATCCGGCAGGGGGTGCGCCAGTTTTGACCCGAAATAATTTCCTCATACAGCGCTTCGCCCATGCCGTGCAGGCGCTGGAATTCATAACCTGGATGCTGACTTCCCAATTGATGGATGGCGGCTAAGGTGTGGGCGTTATGGCTGGCGAACTGCGGATAAAAAACATCGGGCCGGGACAGAATAAACTGCGCGCAAGCCAGATAAGAGACATCGGTGGCCGATTTCTGCGTAAACACCGGATAATTAGCCAGACCGTTTTCCTGGCCCCGTTTTATCTCACTGTCCCAGTAGGCGCCTTTAACCAGCCGAAGCGCGATTTTCCCTTGTTGAAATTCGGCTAATCCGGCCAGCCAGCGAATAACCGGCAACGCTCTTTTCTGATACGCCTGCACTGCAAGGCCAAGTCCAGGCCAGCCTGCCAGATCGGGATGAGAGAAAACCGCGGCAAAAATAGCCAGCGACATATCCAGGCGTTCGGATTCTTCGGCATCAACGGTAAGGGAAATATTGGCGGCGCGCGCCTTGTTGGCAAGAGCCAGTAAGCTTGCAGTTAATTCCTGGATTGCACGGCTATGTTGCAGAGCTTCATAGCGCGGGCACAAGGCCGATAATTTAATTGAAATACCGGGGTTGGCGTAAATATCGGCGGATGAGGCATGTTCAGCCAGTATCGCAATCGCCGCAAGGTAAGACTGATAATAATGCTGCGCATCGGCGGCGGTTAACGCGGCTTCGCCCAGCATATCGAAAGAATAGCGGTAAGCCGGATTTTGCTTGCTGCGTTCAACGGCCGATTGAATGGTATCGGCAATAACAAATTGCTCAGCCAGTTGCTGCATGGCCTGTTTCAGGGCCGTGCGTATTAAAGGCGCGCCCAGGCGCGCCAACAGGTGGTCAAAGATCGGCAGCCAATGGCCCCCGGGCAGCACCACATGGTCTTCAAACTGGCTGGTAAATAACAATGCGCGGGTGGATAAATTAACCAGAAACGAGTCGCTTTTCTGCAGATGGCTTTGCCAGTTTGCCCCGGTGAGCTTTTCCTGTAGCAACAGGTCTTGTGTCTCGGTGTCGGGAATGCGCAGCAAAGCTTCAGCAATTGCCATTAACACTATCCCCTCTTTGGAATTGAGCTGATATTCATGCAAGAATGCTTCGATAAGGTTTTGCCGGCCTGATTTTGCCCGGACAGCTTCGATTAGCAATCCGGCGCAAGCGCTGACAGCCGCAGGATCATAAGCGCCAAGGCCGGCTAATAACCTGCCGGCGATGTCGTTTTCATCGGCTAAATAAACCTGATTTATGGCTGTCCGTAATGTAGCGAGGGTTTCACGAGTCATTTTTTTTCTAAAACTCCGGCGCAATCCAAAGGAACGAAAATGTGCATGTTCAAAGTCTGACTCAAATCAGGAACTTTTTGCCTAGCATTAGACCCTTATGCTAAGAAATATTCTCCGGCCTGCCTGAATAAAATCTGAGTTTGGCCTGATTTTCGTATATAAATATTAGCTGAAAGTCAGTCTGATCCTTGAAAGAACCAGGAGCGCCAGGCAATAAGTATTTATAGACAAATTACCAATATTTATATAATAGTATGCATAGTGCTATGATTCCGATAACTTATTAGTTTTAAGTTTTTAATTTTGCCATAAGAAAAATCGATGAATCTGAATCTGGAAAAACTAAATGGTTATAGCGTTCTTTATATAAAGGAAGAGCGGATTGATGCGCATAACTCGGGTGAATTAAAAGAAACCATTCTGCATATGATAGAGCAGGGCGAAATCAATATTATTGTGCAACTGGAACGGGTACGCTTTATTGACAGCTCCGGTTTGGGCGCTCTGCTGTCAGGCTACAAGCATGCGGCGGCTAAATCGGGAAAACTGGCTCTGGCGTGTTGCAAACCGCAGGTGCTATCAATGTTTGAGTTAACCCGTTTGAACCGGGTTTTTGAAATTTATGCTGATTTAAACGAGGCTTTTGAAAGTGAAGCCTAGAGGCTGACTATGGGCACTTCCATTATTCAGATAGACGTAATTATTCCGACACAGACTAAATATCTTAATTTGATCGGCAGTATCGGAGAAAGCCTGGGTAAAGACCTGGACGATTTCTGCGGTGATCATGAAGCTTTGGCTTATCAATTAAATCTGGTATTAACGGAGGCGGCTACCAATGCTATTCGCCACGGCTGTTATAACAACCCTGAAGATACTGTCCGGATATCGATTCATATTCAGGAACATGAACTAAATATCAAAGTCTATGATCATGGTCAGGGCTTTGATCTGGAAATGGTATCTCTGCCTGATCTTGACCATCCCCAAGAAGGCGGCTTGGGCATATTTTTTATCCGGACATTGATGGACTCAGTCACTTATACCCATGAGGGCGAAAGCAATGTTCTGGAGATTGTAAAGTATCTGGATATGAGGCCGGTCATTGAAAATCATTCTAACCACCAATGAACATGAAGTTAAGGAAACCCGGCAGAGGCAAACCCACGCAACCGTAGCTTTTCTTCTTGATGCCCATGAAAACGTTCAAAAACGGCGGTTTTTGAAAAAACTGGCCGAATCCCTGCTATTAACCGACAGTTACCTGATCTCCTTCCCGGCAACATTACTCGCTACGCTGATTGTAAAAATCCTGGAATTTATTGAAGCAGAATCAGCAGCCGTAAGCATACAAAGTACTCCTCCGTTTAATGACAGCAGCCGCTGGCTGTTCGTTAATTGTCAAAATGCACCCTATATTGTTGAATCGATCCTGGCTTTGCAGGACAAGCTTAACATCCGGTTTCAGTTATTGGCAGATACCGTTTTAAGCATCAGGCGCCAGAACCATGAAATTGTTTATCTGGAAAATAATGCCCTGGCGGAAGAAAACGAACTGCTGCTCATTGCCCGCCTGGAGCTTATTGACGAACACGGCATTTCGTTACTGACTCGGGAAATTTCCCGGGTGATCGCCACCGCATTAAAAGTGGACCAGAGCCGTTTGGAAATGAATGCCAGACTGCTTGAACTGAAACAGGCCGATAACCTGGCAGAGTATTCGGCATTCATAGACTGGCTTAAGAAGGATGCCTTTATTCTGATGGGCTATCAGTGTGTTTCATCCCATCTGTCTGAACAGGAAAACTGTAGCCTGATCCAGAAGGCTATTGCCAATATTGATTCCTATTCCTGCTATGAGGCTGACTTGCTGCCGGAACTGAAAAAAATAGTGGGCAGGGAAACTACGGTTATTGTTCAGAACATTCCTGTCATAAGTCCGATTATCCGCTGCCAGCCTCTCGTCTATATCGGCTTTCGGCAGCAAACAGGAAAGGCTTCATGGACTGAGCATGGGTTTATTGGTTTATTTAATGAAGTGGAATTAAACGGCGTTGCCGGCAGCGTTAACGCGCTCCGTAAAAAAATCAGCCAGACTTTGAGTTCAATAAAGGTTATCCGCAATAGTCGCGAATATTTTCAGCTAAAGGAAATATTCAATCTATTTCCGAAGATCGAATTTTTTCTCTTCAATGACGCTCAATTGCAGCTGATCGCGCAGTCCTTAGAGCGCTATCTTCACCATTCGAAAGGCATCAAGTTTTTGATCCTGACCAGCACCAGTTCTGAACGCATCTCGGCGCTCATTATTGTGCCCCAGGCTTTTTATAAAGACGGGCTGGAAGCTGTTCTTGAAGATTTCCTGTGCAGGGAATTGTCCTGCAAATTGGAAACCAGCAGGGAAGTTATACCGGGCGGCAACTATTTTGGTCTGCAATGGATATTAATTCCTGAGCAAGAAACCACGATTATTAATGCTTATAAACTGGACAGGCAATTAAACCGCTTGGCCCGGCCCTGGGATATTTCATTTCAGCAGCTGATTGAAAGAGCTTTGGGCAAAAAAAAGGGCGGACGGTTATGGCAAAAATATCATTCGGCGTTTCCATTGGAATACAAGGCATTAGTGCCGCCGCGTTATGCCGTAAAAGACATTTTAAGTCTTGAACAATTAACGTCGCCAGACGTTCAACGCATCAGTTTGCTTAAACCTTCTCAGCAGGAAGCCCATTACCGCCTGCATTTTTACAGTCAGCAGGAACGTTTTCTCGATGAATATATTCCGGCTCTGGAAAATATGCATTTTCGAGTCATGGATCAGGTGCAGTTCTCGCTTACTGTCAATGGCACGCTGTTTATCAAAAGCTTTACGATCACGGCAAAGAAACAATGTGCTTCTTTTACCCAATTAAAAAGCCGGCTGCTGGATGCCTTGCAAGTGATATTCGATGGAAAAGTGGAAAATGATTCCCTCAATAAACTTGTTGTCCTCACCGGAATGAGCTGGCGGCAGGTTGATGTGCTCAGGGCCTATGGTAATTATTATTCCCAGCTCGGCCATCGAACTACCAGAGCCAGTGTCCATCAGGCCCTGATCAATAATCCGAAAGTAGCGCTGGGCCTGTCTGATTATTTTGAAGTCCGTTTTCGGCCGGATCCCGAATGGGCTGATCCGATGATCCGGGAAGAACAGGCCTTATTTCCGCTACGACTGCAATTGCTGGAGAGCATAAGATCGGTTTCCGATATAAATAACGATCGGATTTTACGTACTCTGTTTAATCTGATTGATGCCACGATGCGCAGTAATTTCCATCAGCGCTGTAATGATCCGGAGTATTTTATTGCGATTAAAATAAACAGTCTGGGGGTTATTGATATGCCCGTCCCCAGGCCGCAGAATGAGATTTATGTCCATGCTGTCGATATGGAAGGCATTCATTTACGCGCCGGTAAAATCTCCCGCGGCGGCATACGCTGGTCTGATCGTCCCGATGATTTCAGAACGGAAATACTGGGCCTCATGCAAACCCAGACCAGCAAAAACGCCCTGATTATCCCGACCGGGGCCAAAGGCGGCTTTATAGTGAAAAAGAACAGTTCCAAAGCCGATTTTAAAACGGCCGGTAAAAAAGCCTATATCAGGCTGATGCAGGGCCTGCTGGATTTGACCGATAATTATGTCGCTGAAAAGATCGTGCGCGCTCCGGGCCTGGTAGCCTATGATGATCCTGATCCATATTTGGTTGTAGCCGCGGACAAGGGCACGGCTCAGTTCTCTGACCTTGCCAATTCAGTTTCCGAACAATACCGCTTCTGGCTCGCTGATGCCTTTGCCAGCGGCGGTTCGCGCGGCTATGACCATAAAGCGCTGGGTATTACCGCCCGCGGCGCCTGGGAATGTGTCAAAAGGCACTTTCGTGAATTAGGCAAAGACATACAAAGCGAAGCTTTTACGGTTATCGGTATTGGCAGTATGGATGGCGATGTGTTTGGCAATGGCATGCTGTTATCGCCGTGTATCCGGTTAGTGGCTGCTTTCAGCGGCCAGCATATTTTTATTGATCCGAAGCCGTCTGACAGCGATGCCCCATTTAATGAACGCAAGCGCCTGTTTGCCTTACCCGGATCCAGCTGGGATGACTATGACCGCTCGCTTATTTCCGAAGGCGGCGGCGTTTTTCACCGCTCGGCCAAAGACATTCCGGTTTCTCCCCAGTTAAAAAAATGGCTGGGAATTCGTTACAAGTCACTGGATGGGGAATCCCTCATACGCTACCTGCTGACGGCGCCCGTGGAATTATTATGGCTGGGCGGGATAGGCACCTATGTAAAAGCATCTCTTGAAAAGCACGAAGACGTAGGTGACAGGAGCAATGATACGGTTCGGGTGAATGCGGCGGATTTAAGCGCCCAGGTCGTGGGTGAAGGGGCCAATCTGGGTTTTACCCAGAAAGCGCGCATTGAGTTCAGCTTGCGCGGAGGCCGAATCAATACCGATGCGGTTGATAATTCGGCAGGCGTCGATACGTCCGATCATGAGGTCAATTTAAAGATTTTTCTGACCGCTCTGCATAAGAAAAACATAATCGCCGACTACCAGCCGCTGTTTATCAGCATGACCCAGGAAGTCTGCCGGCTGGTATTGGCCAATAACTATGCCCAGAGCCTGTGTCTTTCGCTAGAGCAAAGGCGGGCTTTAGGCAATTCAGCAGAGTTTTTGCAGATCGTCGAGTACCTGGAAGCTGTAGGTTTTTTGGATCGCGCCGTTGAGTCGTTTCTTCCAACCAAGGAAATACTGTCACGTCCGGGCCAGCCGCTAGTCCGTCCAGAGCTTGCCGTTTTGATGGCTTCCAGCAAAATGTACCTGACCCAGAAAATTCAGGAGAGTGACGGGTTATTGCAGGAAAAATACTGGGACTATTATTTGCAGGCCTATTTTCCCCGGGAAATCACGAAACATTATAAAAATCTTCTTCCCAGCCATCCTTTGTCCACTGCAATTAAGGCCACCCTTGTCAGTAATAAAATAATAAATCAAACCGGGTGTCGATTTTTGGCTCCTGGTCTGGCCGGTGAAAATATAAATATTCTGGATCAGGTCACCTGTTATTTGACCTTTGACCGCGTTCTGGATGGCGAATCCCTCAGGCAGGATATTTATGCGCTTGATAATAAGATAGCCGCGGAAAAGCAATATGAGCTATTGATGCAGATAGATAAAATAATGGCCAGCTTCTGCCGTTGGGTTTTGTCACAACGCAAAACGATTCGGCCCGATGCCAAAACTATCAACGGCTATAACCGGTATTTAAAGGATTATGATGCTTACTTCAAGCAGTATGAAATTGGTGAAGCCGGGACTTTTAGCGAGCAGTTGGACCATTACCGGAAAGCCGGCGTGCCTGACGCGCTTGCCCAAAGAATAATTTTAATTGCCAGTCTTATTGACTTTCCGCGCTTGGTGTCATTATCTGTTGAAACCGAGTGGGAGTTTATACCCATTCTGAAACTGTTTAATGAAATCACCGATTATCTCGGCCTGCATGAAATTTATGAACAATTAGCGCAACTGCCTGTGCATGACCATTGGGAGCAAAAAGTAGCGGCTGATTTACAGGGAGATATAAAGCATTTGATAGAAATTATGATTAAAAAAATTCTTTCAAGTAAAGAGAGTACTTGCAGTACTTGCGCCGAATATTTCGAACTGCCTGTTGTAAAGCCGAATATCACCCGCTACCGGCATGTATATAAAGAGATTAATAATGTCTCGACGGTTACTCTGGCACCTTATATTGCCTTGACTAGAGAGCTGGAGAAGCTGGCTGAAAGTCATGCAGGCCAGCTTAGTCTGGCGTAGCCCGGCATTTTGTGATTTGTTATCACGGTCATAGGATGCGCTGAAGCACGAACCTGCATTTTATGACTCTTATTGAGCCGAAAAGCCGCAGGTTTGATGTGTTCGGATCCCTAACTTGTCTAAAAATAACTCTTTTATTATCTGGATCAGCATCAATCTTTATACTGATTTTACAGGTGCAGATTGGGTGTTAAGGAGAAGAATTAATTTCTAAAATATCGTCGGCAAGTTGGTTGGCTTGTTCATTTGTAACGCCTGCCCCTAAAAGGTCTTGAACGAGATCATCTTGATTTATGGGGAGCAATTCTGCTTCGGATTCTAGGTTGTTTTCACTAGCAGGTTCATCTGGCACTGGCGTATTACTATCAATCACGATATCGTCGTGTTCCAAATTAGCTTCGACTATTGCTTGCGCCATGTCAGAGCTAAGATTCGAATCTATACCGCTTTTACTTAATTGCTTGACTAAATCCTCTGCTTCCGGTTGGTTATTGACAATCCATGCCGATGTTTCCGGGGAAGATTCCATGGGCAATGGCGCGTTATTTGGATTCATGTTTGCGGAGGTTGTAATGTGTTCTTGGTCTTTCTTTTTATCACGAACTGAACCCATATGTTTTTTTTCTAATTTAAGCGGCATTGACTTAGTTTTAGGTTGGCTGTCACCCCACTCAAAATTTATAACCCATATAAGCCCAAATAAAACTAACGGTAGGTACAGGAAGTTTATGCTGCTTTTTCGCATCAGTTAAATCCTCAAGTTATGTTTGGGTTCCAAGGAAGTGGAAATCATACCGCTCCCTTGGAACCCAAATTCATTAATTATAGAAATCACCGCCCACTGAAACAATATTCATTGATTGAGGAAAGAAGAAAGGGTAAAAAGAAGAGTTTTTCACGTGAAGCGAAACGCTTACTCCATAGAGAATTTGTGGGAAATTGGGAATATATATAGTTCCCCAATTTCCAAAGGCAAGATGGTTTCCTGTCCAAAATACAGGAAGTGTTCCAATTCTGTTCGGTCCATCCCAAACGTCGACTTTATCAATAACTGCATTGCCGTTGTATTGAACAAGTACTTTATATAATTTCGACCTTACTCCATTGTCGATAACAGGGGTAGGCAGAGTGATGTGTGTCCATGCACTCGCCGCTACTGGTAAGTTGTATACAGCGCCCCATCCAAACTTATTCATGGTCACAGATGTAGGGGTTTGCAGAGACGCGGCGTTGCCATGCGACCATGCTGCGTCCAGGGTCAAAGCCTTGCTTTGTGCACTAAATAAAAATATGGAAAAACCTAGTGCAATACCAATGAGTTTTTTAACAGTATTCATTTCTATATCTCCAAAATTTAAAACGAGTTTATTACCCAGAACCTATAATATAATTCTGAAATTCAAGGATAATCTTTACCTTATCCCTAGGTTGAGTCTAACTAATGCAAGCGTGGGTTTCAGTGAAAAAATACTAAGTTAAATGTTAGTAATTCACTTCCTTATAAGTAACAAGATTAATTGTTGCTTTAAATAAACCACCGTATGAACCAGAAGAGTTTCTTTCAGCGGCACGCATTTTTCCGCTTTTCGGGCTTTAGGATTATCCTATCCGGAACATACAGCACCTCCTTGTCCTTCATATAACCAAAAGAACTAAAAATTTATCGTCTCAATATAATTTTGAAAAAGAAGTGCCCAAGATTGAAATGTGACACGGATTCCAATCTACCGTAACCAAGAAGAGTATTTCTCAAAGTATCAACTTAAAAATAAATTGAACTATCGGTCACCATCTAAAGCAATTGAGTTTATTGAGCTGAGAAGCTGTTTGGAAATTATCGCGTCAAGCCAAACGATTCACCATGATGCGAGTCATGGCGATGTAAATCCAAGCTTCGTCGATGCGAGTCAGTCGTTCGTAGGCTTTACTGAGACGACGCGA
>NZ_CADCXN010000100.1 GCF_902806695.1 Candidatus Methylobacter favarea
TATTAATGCCTTCCTGCGGCAAGGCATGATTTTGCCGTTGCTTGCCTACATAAATTTTTTCCGAGTCCCTGCGCGCCAGATCGATAATCGCCGGCGCAACCAGCCGGTCATAAACGACAACATCGGCCTGCTGCATCAGCCGTAAGGCGCGAAAAGTTAATAAATCAGGGGCGCCCGGCCCGGCCCCTACCAGGTAAACCTCACCACAGCTGCCGCTGTCATTCCTGAGACTTTTCTCCAGTTGTTGTTCGGCTTCTTTCTCTCGTCCTGAAAAAACAAGTTCAGCCACCGAGCCCTGCAACATGTTTTCCCAGAAAACCCTGCGTTGGGCAGGCTTTTTTATGTGCAGCTTAACAGTTGCCCTGAATTTTTCAGCCAGATGAGCCAGACGGCCATAAGCAGGAGGAATTACACTTTCTATCCTGGCTCTGAGCAAGCGCGCTAAAACAGGCGCAGCTCCGCCGGAGGATACGGCTGCAATGATGGGAGACCGGTCTATAATAGCCGGGAAAATAAAGCTGCAAAGCTCGGGATTATCAACAACATTGACAGGAATATTTTGTGCCTCAGCTGTTTTGGCAACCAATCTATTGGTTTCTGCATTATCGGTAGCCGAAACAACCAGCCTGAATTTATGCATATCTTCGGGTGAAAAATCTTTTTCCAGTAAAATAAGGTCGTAAACCCGCTGCAGGTCCGCTACCGTAGCGCCTATCTCTTTGGCAATGACTGTAATTTTTGCACCGGCCCGTGCCAGCAGTTCAATTTTCCGGGCGGCGACTTCGCCGGCGCCGATCACCAGGCAATCCTGGTTTTTGAGTTTTACAAAAATCGGGAAATAATCCATTTTCTTACTGTAATTCACGTATTTAATGAAGAATGCTATTATAAAGGGACTTAAATAAGTTGAGAAAACCTGAAACCCATAATGATTGAATTTAACCTGGAATTGGATGCCTCCGGTTTGCTGTGTCCGTTGCCTTTATTGCGCCTTAAAAAAATTTTAATGCAAATGGCCAGCGGGGAGGTTGTAAAAGTGATAGCAACAGATCCTGCCGCTCATCTGGATTTTGGCGTTTATTCTGATCAGACAGGTCATCAGATTATCAATTTTATAAAACAGATGGACAAGCAAATTTTTTATATCAGAAAAAAATAGAGGGTTGATTTATTGTGATCTTTGCAGCAGTCCAAGTCAGCGCAGCAGGTAATTGACAAAGCTATTTATGAAAATGATGCGTGGGGCAAACACCGTTTCTTAAGCTGATAACCGGCCATTTGAATTCCCTAGCGAATTGATCAAGCTTGTCATCAGGATCGACGGCGACAGGATTATCTACCCGCTTAAGCAAGGGCAAATCATTGTGTGAATCGCTGTAAAACCAACTGTCCTGCATTGATTCTGTCGAGCTTTTCAACCATTCTTCCAGCAATTTCACTTTACCTTCCTGAAAACAGGGTAGGCCCGTAAAACGGCCCGTATAACTTCCGTCTCTAAACTCCGGCGTCGTTGCCACCAGATTATCAATTTCATACAATTTCACTATCGGTTCGGTAATAAAGCGGTTAGTCGCAGTGATGACAAGCAAGGTATCGCCTCTTTGCTTATGCTTGGCAATCAGTTGCCGCGCAGGCTCCAATAGCAAAGGCTTGATGATGTCTTCTATAAATTTTTCCCGCCATTTATAGAGCTGGGCAGTATTGTTTTTGGCCAGGGGCTGTAGTGAAAAGTTAAGAAACTCAACGATACTAAGGGTGCCCTGCCTGTACTCATCATAGAATTTAGCATTGGCGCTTTCATAGTGATCTTTATCCACTATCCCCTGCATTACCAAAAACTGACCCCATAGGTAGTCGCTGTCATCGGCAATCAGGGTATTATCCAAATCAAAAATTGCTAAACTCACTTTGAAACCCGTCTGGAATAATTAAATGCATCAGGCACTATGGCATCTCCACTTTTTTTATGGAACAATGTCATCATTAATTTAATCCCTTGCCCTATATATAATTTTACCATCACACGGATTAAAGATATAGGGAAGGTAAAAAACGCAGGTTTTAACATGATAGACTCTAAAGGATACCGGCCGAATGTCGGAATCATCCTTTGCAATGACGAGGGTCGCGTGTTTTGGGCAAAACGGATGGGCGTGAACGCATGGCAGTTTCCCCAAGGCGGAATCAATCAGAATGAAGACCCTGAAACAGCGATGTATCGAGAATTGTGGGAAGAAACCGGACTGCTGCAACAGCATGTACAGATATTGGGGCGTACGCGCTACTGGCTCAGGTACCAGTTGCCTGAGCGCTATATCCGTAAACATTCCCTGCCGTTATGCATAGGACAAAAGCAGATATGGTTTATTTTGCGACTGATAACGCATGAATCAAATGTGCGTTTTGACCGCAGCATCAAACCGGAGTTTGATGGCTGGCGCTGGGTGGATTACTGGGAGCCGCTTAAGGACGTGGTTTATTTCAAGCGCCGGGTTTATCAAAAGGCGATGAGTGAGCTAGGCGCTATTCTGACTATTGATTCTATCCCTGTCGATGCGGCGGGATATTTATCCAAACAAAAAAGAATCGGCAGGAGCAAGCCCGGGCATCAATAACCATGCGTATCCGCCTGCAAGCCGGTCAACTGCCCCGGCAGGCAGTCAAGCCGAGATTTAATGCCGCCGTCCGGGTATAGCCGGATTACGCGGTAACCAGGCATGGCGTTGTCCAGGCTAAATTTTTTGCTCCCGGGTTTAAACTGGAAGCAGGTTGACGGCGTGCCAAAAACGCGAACAGAGGCAGCTGAAGCATCCATGGCTTGATGAATGTGGCCGCAGGTGACTGCTTTGACGTGCGGATATTTAGTAATTATCTCAAATAGTTCCTCACTATTTTTTATCATCATGGTATCCATCCAGGGGGTTTTGGTTTTCAGACAATGATGATGGACTGCAATAAGCGCGTAGTGCTCCGGGTGACTCTTTAAACATTCGTCAAGAAATAACAATTCCGGTTTTGCCAGGAGGCCTTCGGGAGCACCCGGTATCTGGCTGTTCAGGCAAATAATCTGCCAGCCGCCCACTAATACCTGTTTGCGGCAGCTAACCTTGCCGGTATTCAGTATTTGCTGCATCAAATGATAATCATCATGGTTGCCCGGCAAGCAAATACAAGGAATATTACAGGCTTCCAGCATCTGGAGAATGCGCCGGTAACTGGCCGGGCAAGGATCCTGGGCAAGATCGCCCGTAGCGAGAATTAAATCATATTGCTGTTTTCCGGCAAAGGCTAAATCGAGAACTGCCTTGAAGTAATAACCAGTATCAACGCCCAGCAAGGTATCCTCCGGAGCAGCGCGTATATGCATGTCGGTTATTTGCAATACTGATATAAAGCCGGGTTGCTGCGCCATATAAACTGCTAGTCAATTTCCTTGCAAAGAATCCTGGAGTTTCTTAACGGATTGTATAGATTCTTGAGCGGCTCGGGAAGCCTGTTAATATCGGATGCCAAAAATCCACGCTCGATAAACCAGTGCATCGTTTGCGTTGACAGCACGAATAATTGTTTCAGAGCCAGCCGTCTTGCCTTGCCGTAGATATAGTCAAGCATGCGGTTGCCGCGGGCTGATCCCTGATAATGAGGATGCACCGCAAGACAGGCAATGACGCCTGACCGACTTTGTTCGTCCGCGTGCAATGCCGCACAGCCGATAACCAGGCCGTCTCGCTCTATGACATTATAATCGGCGATTTCCATTTCAATTTTTTCTCTGGAGCGTTTGGTTAATTTTCCTTGCTGCTCCAGCGGTTTTATCAATTCCAGAATACCGCCGATATCATTCAGAGCCGCCGGCCGTAAATCTTCATAGGGCATTGAACTGATCAAGGTACCTATGCCGTTGCGGGTAAAAAGTTCAAGCAGCAAGGCGCCATCTTTCGTTCTATCAATTAAATGCACGCGGGCTATTTCAGCCTGACAGCTTTGAATAGCAGCCTTGAGAGCCCGCCTGACGGCATCGGGAATTTCCTGATAGTGCAGCAGGAAAGCCTCCGCTTCAGCGGTCGTCATTTGCTGGATATGATCGCCGCTGTCAGGATTGCAGCAGCTTTGTTCAGTCAATAAAATTAATTTTTCCGCTTTTAATGCGATCGCAACAGCCGTGGCAACCTGTTCAGCGGACAGATTAAAAATCTCTCCGCTGGGTGAATAGCCAATAGGCGAAATCAATACCACATTGTCCTGGTCAAGCTGCTGATGAATAGCGTCACTATCGATGCGGCGCACTTCGCCGGTATGGCAATAATCGACGCCATCAATAACTCCCAGCGGCTTGGCCGTGACAAAATTACCGGAAGCCACCTTGATTTTGGCGCCGGCCATCGGCGAATTCGCCAAACCCATCGACAACAAGGCTTCAATTTCCACACGCACCAAACCCGCTGCTTCTTTTACGCATTGCAGGGCCAGATCATCGGTAATACGCAAATGCTCATGAAAGCAGGCAGGCGCCTTCAGTTTGGCAAGACGCTGATCGATCTGGGGACGTATGCCGTGAACCAGCACCAGGCGTATCCCCAAACTGTTGAGCAAGGCAAAATCATGGACATGATGATCAAAATCCTCAGCCAGCACCGCTTCACCCCCGAAAGAAATAACGAAGGTTTTATTGCGGTGAGCATGAATATAAGGCGATGAGGCCCTGAACGAGTTGACGAATTCGTTTTGTAAAATCATTATTCTTATTGTATCTAAAGCGTGAAGCATACCTCTTAACCGGTTCGAACAACGTAAAAAAGCGGCTGACAGCAATAGTCTTACAAGTCAACTGAAACTTTTCGGTGTGAGAGCTGGAAAGTTTTGGATGTTGATTGACAGTCAATCGCTCTTCAGGCTCGCCAGATCGATAACGAAGCGATATTTCACATCGCTTTTTAACATGCGTTCGTAGGCTTCGTTAATTTTCTGGATGGGAATGATTTCGATATCTGAAGTAATGTTGTGTTCAGCGCAAAAATCGAGCATCTCCTGGGTTTCCTGCAAGCCGCCGATTAACGAGCCGGCAATGCTGCGGCGCTTGAAAATCAGGCTGGCTATGGCAGGTGAAGGATGCGGTCGGTCGGGCACGCCTACCAGGCACATGGTGCCGTCGCGCTTTAACAAGGTGGTGTAGGCATCGAGATTATGCGGAGCGGCTACTGTGTTCAGAATGAAATCAAAGCTTTTGGCATGCCTGTTCATTTCCCCGGAATTTTTCGATATGACTACTTCATCGGCGCCCAGCCGTTTTGCATCTTCCGTTTTGCCTGCGGAGGTCGTGAACAGCACGACATGCGCGCCAAAGGCATGGGCGAACTTTACCGCCATGTGCCCCAGTCCGCCCAAGCCCACGACTCCGACTTTATCGCCTTTTTTTACCTGCCAGTGCCGCAACGGGGAATAGGTAGTAATGCCCGCGCATAACAGCGGCGCAGCCGCAGCCGGATCAAGCTTGTCTGAAAGTTGCAAAACAAATTTCTGATCGACGACAATCTGGTTGGAATAGCCTCCGTAAGTAATGCCGCCGGTATGTTTATCGGGGCTGTTATAAGTAAATACGGCATTATCGCAAAACTGTTCCAGATGCTCCTGGCAATCGCTGCATGCGCCGCAGGAATCAACCAGGCAGCCGACGCCGGCCATATCGCCGGGCTTGAAATTTTTTACTTCATTGCCGACTTTCGCCACTTTACCCACGATTTCATGGCCCGGCACCACAGGAAATACCGTCCCGCCCCAGTCATCGCGCACCTGGTGCAAATCGGAGTGGCAAACTCCGCAATAGAGAATTTCAATATGGACGTCAGTCGGGGTAATATCCCGGCGTTCAAAGCTGAAAGGTACCAGTGAGGATTTCAGGCCGTGGGCTGCGTAACCGATAGATTTTTGCATAAGAAGCTCCTTTAGTAGAAATAAACTTAAAATGAGTCATTATATTGTTTTGTTTAGCTGTTCAACCTGGAAATTATAACCCTACCAGATTTCCCTAAAACCATTATTAGCGAGGAGATATTGTTTCCGCTTTTCAGGTAAGCGCTAAACAGGGGTGAATCAGCAAAATTCCGTAACTTTCACGTTCACCACATTTCATCCAACATCGCTAGACTAACCTATTGAAAAGGCGGATGATTAAGTTTTTGTCAGTTCTTTGCAGGGATAGCTTCAACCGGGCCGGGATAGCTAGTAGATGCCGCAGAGACTTGAGAATTATGCCTTGACCCACAGGAGGAAAATTTAACATCATTTCGCAAAGAAAAATAATATTATCGAATACTGGAGGGGAACAAAAATGGTTGATCAAATTGAACAGCAAAAAGAACGCTCTATTTCCGATGCGAAAGCTATCCTGAACGGTGAATTAAAGCCGGTTGAATATCTTCTGGAGTTGGCCACACAGCTGCTGGATTATGAAGAATTCAGCTGGGCCAGAGGCATACTGGAGTTGGCGGTAAAGCAAAATATCACTCATAAACAGCCCAGCGAAGAAATCGCCCAAAAAAGGGCGCTGGCGACTTATAAAGATCCTGAGCTTAATCGGGTTAAAGCAATTGATCAGGCCATAGACATCCTGCGTGATGCATTCGATCTGTTGACGACTACAAACTACGAAACTCTCAGACTTGCCGGCGCCATTTACAAGCGCAAGTGGGAGGTCGAGGGCAATAAAGTCAATCTGGATCGCTCTTTAGCTTATTACGAACGCGGCTTTAAAGCGGGCGTAGCGGGCGATAATGGCTATACCGCTATTAATGCCGCCTTTATTCATGATCTTATTGCCTACACGGTCGAGAAGCAGGCAACGGATTATTTGGCCTTTCTCGAAAACCGGCACGACCAGCATTTGAAACCTCGGAAAGATAAGCTGACCGGCAATTTTGAACTGATGGAAACTGCTGTATCCGAGCGGCGGAAAAAGGCTATAGAGATCAGGTCAGCTGTCATTGAGTTTTTAAGCGAAAAGCTTAAAAATATAAATAACAGCCCGCTTGAAGTAAATTCTTATGAACCTATGTCGACGCTCGCCGAAGCCTACTTCGGCGTTGGGAATTATAAAGAAGCCGGAAAATGGTTAACTCTGCTAAAGCAAATCCCCAACCTTCCTGAACGGCTGTTTGTCAGCACGATTAAACAACTTGTGCAGTTGGCTAAGTTTCAGGCAAAAGCGGATATTTCCGATCAGGATCTGGAACAAACCGAGGCCTGGCAAACATTAATAGATTATGCAGGCGAAAAGGCCAATGCCAGGGCTTTATATTCCCTGTATCGCGGCAAGCTCGGACTGGCGCTTTCAGGCGGCGGGTTTCGCGCCTCTTTATATCATATCGGCGTATTGGCCAAACTGGCTGAACATGACCTGCTCCGGCACATCGAGGTCATGTCCTGCGTTTCCGGCGGCTCCATTATCGGCACGCATTATTATCTGGAACTGCGGCGTTTATTTAATGTTGAAAATAAGACCGATGCAGATATTACTCGCGAAGACTATATCAAACTGGTGGAAACAATTGCCGACGATTTTCTGGCCGGCGTACAAAAAAATCCCCGCGTCAGTTTGCTGGCTAATCCCTGGTATAACCTGAGGTTGATTTTTTCGCTGAGTTATTCGCGCACATTGAGGATCGGCGAACTTTATGAAGAACTTATTTATAGCCGCATAAAGGATAATGAAGGCTCTGCCAAACGCTGGTTGAACAATTTATACGTTTATCCCGAAGGCAACAAGAATTTTCTGCCAAGGCGCGACAACTGGTCGCGGCTGGCCAAGGTCCCTGAGCTGGTAATTAATGCGACCACATTAAATACCGGGCACAACTGGCAATATACAGCTTCCTGGCTGGGCGAGTCTCCGGCAGAGATAGATAAGGAGGTCGATGGCAATGACCGCTATCGGCGCACTTATTATTACCAAGCTCCCGACAACTATAAAAACGTGAGACTAGGGAGCGCGGTAGGCGCCTCTTCCTGTGTGCCGGGTATATTCGAACCGCTTATTCTAAATGGTCTGTATCCGGACTTTACGGTCAGACTGGTGGACGGCGGTATTTTTGATAACCAGGGCGTTGAAGGTTTGCTGGAGCAGGACTGCGACATCATTATTTCCAGCGATGCCTCCGGGCAACTGAATACCGAAAAAGACCCCGGCGGTGGCATTATTAAACCTCTGCTGCGCGCCAATAACACAGTAATGCAGCGGGTGCGCAACAGCCAGTTTGAAGATCTCAAGGATAGAACTCGTTCCGGCATAATCAAAGGCTTTGCGTTCGTGCATCTCAAACAGGGCCTTGAAGGAGAAGATATCAATGTGGTCAACAGTACGGAACCGTTAAAAGTCCAGCCCGACCCCAATGCCAGGACTTCTTATGGCATTCGCAAGGATATTCAGAAACTGCTGGCTAATATACGGACTGATCTTGATTCATTTTCGGACATTGAAGCCTATGCCTTAATGACCAGCGGTTATAGGGCAATGGAGCCGGCCTTGAATTATCTGAAGGGTATATTTCCCCTGAATCAGGAAAAAAAGCGGGACTGGAAATTTCTGCAGCTGGAACCTGTCATGACTCAAAGCGAAGGCGGTGGAGAGGCATTGGAGAAATTGAAAGCCAATCTGAAAGTTTCCTCCCTGAAGTTCGGCAAAGTCTGGAAACTCTATAAACCATTAAGACTAACAGCCATAGCTTTAATCGCTCTTTCAGTAATCGCCCTGGTTGCGATATGGCTTACCCATCCCGGCTGGAAACCGTTTAGCCCTATTTTGAGCTGGCTTGCCAACAGCCTGACCATTAACATAATCCTCGGGACTGTTGTCATGCTGCTGATTATTAATTTAATAATGGCAGTAATCGGGGCAAAAGAAGCTAAATTCGCCACCCTGTTGTTAAGTTTTCACGATCTTCCCTGGCGAATCGCTGCGGGCTTAGGTATTGGCCTGATCGGCTGGATATTTGCGCTTATCCATTTAAAGGTATTTGATAAATGGTTTAAGGCTGTCGGGCGGATGCCGCTATAACTGCATGACAGTAGTTTGCCGGACTTGAGCCCGCGCGAGCAAGGTTTCGGGGCAGCTTTTTTCGGGCTTGAGGCTATTTTTTTGTTCTGGAAGACATTCTGCTATCGTTTGCAGTGACCACACCAAAGCCCATCTACAATTTAAAAGATCCCAATAAACTGTGAGCCAAAATGAGTCAAGGAAAACCGAAAACTTATACACCAGAATTCAGAGCGTCTTCCATGAAGCTTGCGACCAGTTCAGATATACCGCTCGCCTAAAGCGCCCCGGAGTCAACTACAATCAATCTACAGACAAAGATAAAACTGTGCTAACCGATAACCTTCTTAATAACAGTTAAAACACGTGAGCGACATCGCTTCTAGCCAATCAGTCGGCACGAAAAAGCCCTTCATTTCTTCTCTAGGCTCAACAACATCAGTTGCCAGATCACCGCAACCTATGATTTTTTTTTCGTACTCTTCGCGCTCAGCGAGAAAGAAACTGCCAGCGGCAACTAATTTTCCAGGCCGGTTATCAACTCCAGCGACGTTTCAATTTCTGATCGTTTATAGTATTGCAACTGAAGTATTCGGGCAGATTGGTATTTTATCGTCTGGCTATGAGAGAAATCTTCAAGAGTAGCTTTACGAACGTATCGATGTATAAATTCAGAAACGTCAAATTAAGACGTGCACATTAGCGGGTCCCTTCCGAATGCAGGGTTAGAGCTTGTACTCAAAGCCTTGCGAATGAAACCTTGCCCGCCCTTTAGGCACTTAAACTTCCTCCATGAGACGGACTGATGCTTCTTCCTGAAACTTCTTCGCTTCCGGCCCGGGAAATATCCAAGTTCTTATCGCCTCTGATGAAAATTAATGAATACTATTGGTTATATAATTTATCTGCTGAGTGATCTATTTATCTGGATTTAAAAACACCTCTGCTTGCCATTCCCTGTTTCTGATCTCTTTGCTCATCTGCCTTAGCGCCACTATAAGTGGCTTTCTACGTCAAGAATTGCTTGATCTTGACGCCACTCTGCTGGAGGATTGCCAGCAGAGTGGCGCCTTTCATCGGACTGCCATTGTCGGAATGCAAGCTCACTGCCCCTCAGTAATGCCTTCTAACGATATCCATAAAAGGATACAAGATAGAAGAATTGACCGGCGACGGCGGTCGCCAGAAAGCTAATATCCCAGCTATACAGTGGATTGGGCGCTGTGGCTGATAAGACCTGGGGTTTAGAGATCTGCCGGGGCGCTTGGCTCGCATGACGATGAATCAGTTGGTTCTCGGCTTTTAGAATATAATAAACAGCGGATTCCAAGATGATGGATTCCACATGCTCAGCCAGGCACGCTACCATCGGGTGCGGCCTTAACCGTAACCCATAATGCCGCAGGCCTTATTAAGCTTTGCCCTCGCTTGCTGCAAGGTCAATCCATTCTATGATCTGTCTGCGTTCTGCGAGTAAAATCATGCCGCTATTTGGGATTTTTTTGCCGTATCCGTAAAGCCACGGCTTCCGCCAAGGCTTTCTCCTTGCGTTGTAAGTCTTCTTTAGTTGCGTGTTTTCATCGCGCAAAATTTTGTCAAATGACTCCGGAACTGACGTGTGAGGACTGTTGATAAAATTCTGTTGCGAGGCTTCCAGGTGATGAAGGAATATGCCCTGCACCCGGAAGAAAGCGTTTAACCCCTCATCCTCCAGGCCATAGCCGGCCATTAACGCATAAAAGAGTTCCTTGGAAGTCCAGTCGACAGGACGTGTTGTAGTTTTATTAGTTGACAGTGGTTATGGGCGATATGGTCTTAACCAGTGTTTTAACGTGAATATGTAAATATTTAATTCCTCGGCAATACACGGTATCGTTTTATCGCCTCTTTGTAACAGAGCTTTGCATCGCTCGCTTTCTAAACGCTTTGCTGAGTCTTGATTTCATGCCTAACCGCTCTATTTAAATTTGGAGGCGACAACCAGCCTGACAGGGGGTTGTCTATTAAAGATGGGTATGTGATGGATAATCCCGTATTTTAAGATTCGCAGATAGTCAAAGGCTCTGTGGGTATCAAAGCGTTTTTGTTGTTTAGATGCGACGGCCTTGAATAAAGTGGGCATCCACAAGGTCATTTTATAATTCTTTTGGTTTTTTCGAGTCTGCGCTGGCGCCCCCTTTTCTAACGAGTAATACCCAAAAACCAAAAGCCAGTTTAGCTAAGAGAGGCGGGTGGATCAATTAGATATTTATAGTGGAGATTATTGTCCAGATAATTTAACGCTTAATTCAAGAGGGTGTCTTTTTCTTTATACTAGATGGGGGCTGCCCCGCCTCTTAATTTGAAGAATTTTTCACTAAAAGGATCAGCGATTCTTACCACACTATTTTCTTCCGTCAAATAGACGTGATCGGGGCTTTAATAAGCTAATGACCGGGAAACCGTTCACCCTTGTAAAGAATTTAATACGCCCCCAGGCCCACCTGCAGTTCAGGCACTGATGCATAGTTTTTCGGATAAACATTTTCGTATCTCACTATTCGCCATAGGCACTCCAGCCTGCATGTCGCCGGATACTGCTTTCCCGGTAAGTATGAAGATGAGGCGATTGGGCCTAATCTGGCAAGGTACAATAAGTAAAGCGGTAATCAGCGAAGCCGCTTCCCACTCACGGCATCATAAATAGCCGTTTCCTGATTAAGACCGCCAACTTTGCCGTGAAGGATAAAAATATCCAAAGCGGCAAAGGTTTTTAACAGTTTTCGTGAATCTTTGATAGCAGGCTGTGTGCTGGGATTAGCGCTGGTTGAGACCAGGGGGCCGCCATAGTGAGCGCATAACTGGCTGGCTATGGGATGATTGGTAACCCTGACAGCCAGAGTTTTATGGGCGCCGGTTAGCCATTCCGGGACCCACGGCCGGGCAGGAACGCTCCAGGTCACGGGGCCAGGCCATGTGGGCTGTATGTGTTCCAGTATGGTTTTATCGAGGATAAGATAAGGCCGTAGTTGAGCCAGGGAGGAGGCAATAAGAATCAGGCCTTTTTCTATCGGGCGCTGTTTAATGTCGAGTAAAGTCCTGACAGCGGCTTCATTAAGAGGGTCGCAGCCCAAACCGTAGACCGCTTCCGTAGGGTAGGCGATAACATCCCCGGCCTTGATATGACGAATCGCATTTCTTATTTTAAAAGTTGAGTGATAGGGCATTTTTCGGGGAACAGCGAAAGAATCTCAAAGTGAACGAAGATTCAATTAGTTTATAAATTCCAATACTTCGTTATCAGCTTATTTTAGCAAGTAATATAAATTGATGAGCGCCCGGTTTATACCGCTGATTCCACAGGTCCCTGGATATCAGCCGGATCTCCTTCATAGGGCGTTGCATAATTACACTCTTTTTGCGGGCAGAGTTTTTCAACGCCGCGTTTTTTGGTTTCTTTCAGAGTTAAAATAGGCCAGTTACAATGCGGGCAGCTTTCTTTTACCGGAGCGTTCCATAAGGCGTAATTACATTTGGGATAGCCCGAGCAGGAGAAAAATATCTTTCCATTTCGCGATTTGCGCTTGAGTAGAGTGCCTTTTTTGCATTGCGGACAGTCAACGCCGGTATCCAACGGCTTTTCCAAAGGCTCAATATATTTGCATTTGGGATAGGCGCTGCAACCGATGAATTTGCCATAGCGTCCGGTTTTGAAAACTAACGGGGATTTACAGTGGGGACAGACGCGGCCTTCAATAACCTCGGACTCATCCGGCGTACTCGCGTCCTCATTCAAATTGCGGGTATAGGAGCAGTCCGGGTAGTTGGTGCAGCCTATAAAGCGGCCATTCCGCCCCAGGCGGATAGACAATTGACTGCCGCATTCTGGGCAGTTTTCAGCGATGACTTCCTGCGTGACGTCCTTGCGCTGAACCCCTTTTTCTTTCTCATTTATCAGGGTCTTGAAAGGTTTCCAGAAAGCATGCATTAGAGGAATCCAGTCTTTTTCCCCGCGTGAAACCGCATCCAGTTCGTCTTCCAGATTGGCCGTAAAATCATAATCAACGTATTTGGTGAAGTGTTCAGTCAGGAATTTATTGACGATTCTGCCGACATCGGTCGGATTAAAGCGTTTATTGTCCAGGGTGACGTATTCGCGGTTCTGTAGGGTCGAAATAATCGACGCATAGGTCGAAGGCCGGCCTATGCCGTGCTCTTCAAGCGTCTTAACCAGGCTGGCCTCGCCATAGCGAGGCGGCGGCTCGGTAAAATGCTGTGCCGCAATAATATCATTAAGCGGGACAGGGCGGCCTTCCTCCAGCGGCGGCAGAAAGCTTTCCTTGTCATCGCTTTCCTTGCTGTCGTCTTTCCCTTCAAGGTACACCGCCATAAACCCAGGCGAAGCAATGGTTGAGCCGGTGGCCCGGAAAATATGCCGGCCGTCGCCGCAGGTTAAATCAACAGCAACCAGATTAAGCGTAGCATGCATCATCTGGCAGGCAATAGTGCGCTTCCAGATCAGATCATAGAGTTTGTATTGCTCAACACTTAGGTGGTTTTTTATCTTGTTAGGCAGGTAGCGCGGAGAAGTCGGGCGAATGGCTTCGTGCGCTTCCTGGGCGTTTTTCGATTTGGTTTTAAATTGGCGCGGTTCTTTAGGGACGTTTTCAGCACCGTAGATTTCCGCAATCAATTGGCGCAGCTCTGCAACGGCTTCAACCGCCAGGTTAACCGAATCGGTGCGCATGTAAGTAATCAAACCGGCTGTTTCGCCGCCTATATCGATGCCTTCATAGAGCTGCTGGGCGATCATCATCGTGCGTTTGGTAGTAAAACCCAGTTTGCGCGAAGCCTCCTGCTGCAAGGTCGAGGTAATAAAAGGCGGAGCAGGGTTGCGTTTTTGCTGTTTCTTTTCGAGCTTGGCAACCAGCAGCTGGCCGTCCGCCGCCGCCAGCAGGGTTTGTTTGGTTTGCTCGGCCAAAGCTTCATTATTAATGCTGAATTGCGTCAGTTTTTCGCCGTTAAAATGCGTCAATCTGGCTTTAAAGGCTTGTTCTTGAGCAGTCAGAGCGGCATCAATAGTCCAGTATTCACGGGTTTTAAAGGCTTCAATTTCCATCTCGCGCTCGACTATCATGCGCAAGGCTGGACTTTGCACGCGGCCTGCCGATAGACCTCGACGAATTTTTTTCCACAACAGGGGCGATAAATTAAAGCCTACCAGATAATCCAAAGCCCGGCGCGCCTGCTGGGCATTGATTAAATTGATGGCCAGCTGCTCCGGATGGGCGATCGCGTCAGTGACGGCCTTTTTGGTTATTTCATGGAAGACAACCCGGTGCACCGGCTTGCTTTTCAGCAGGTTTTTTTCTTTAAGCAGTTCATACAAGTGCCAGGAAATGGCTTCTCCTTCGCGGTCCGGGTCGGTCGCCAGATATAAAGTATCTGCAGATTTAAGCGCTTTGCTGATAGCCTGCACATGCCTCAGGTTGCGTTCAATGACTTCATATTTCATGGCAAAGTCATGTTCAGGATCAACCGCCCCTTCTTTGGGAATGAGGTCGCGTACATGTCCATAAGAAGCCAGAACCTGGAAGTTTTTGCCCAGGTATTTTTCTATGGTTTTGGCTTTTGCAGGCGATTCTACGATGACGAGATTCTTGCTCATTTAATGAGAAATGTTGGCAGATTGAGGTTAATGTAAATAAGACGGAACCAGATCATAAACAATATCTTCCATGCGCGAGAAAGCGAGTTCCTCATCCGGCTGGCTAAGCAATACCATCAGCACTATCCATTTGAGTTTTTCCATCGATATTTCCTCATTTTCCAGCGCCATTGCCCGGTCTATGACGATTTCCCGGTTAGCGGAATTCAATATCCCGTTGTGCTCAAGAAATATGATGAGATTACGGCTTTCAAGGTCAAGCTTTGCAATCTCCTCGCTACAGAAAATACGAAATGCCGGCGAAACAGTCGGCTTTATGCCCCCCTCCAAACTAAGTGATTCCAGCCAGTCAAAAGCCTTGTTAACCTCGCAGGATTCAAACCCTGCTGCCAGTAATTCAGTTCTGATGACATCGCTTTCAGGAAGTATTTCAATTTCATCTTCCATATAGTTTTCAAATAAATACATCAGGACATCAAAAATATTTTCTTTCATAGTAGGTTTTACTTTATTTTATACGTGCATAGCAACCGCCGGCAGTCGCCTCTATATAACCTTGCAATTCCAGAATCAGTAGCATGGACGAAATAACTTCAACAGACTCGCCGGTATTTTCTACCAGATCATCAATAGAAGTGGGCTCGAACAGGACACGATTCAATAATGTTTGTTGCTCCAGGTCAAGCGTTGATTGCATACCCACCGATAGAGAGCTCTCATATTGTTGATTATATTGATTTAATTCTTCGAGAATATCCTGGGTGGTTTCGACAAGTTTTGCGCCCTGGCGTATTAAAGCATTGCAGCCCCGGGCCAACGGGTTATGAATTGAGCCCGGAATGGCGAACACTTCACGATTTTGTTCCAAAGCCAATCTGGCGGTAATTAATGAGCCACTTTGTTGGGCAGCTTCAACAACCAATAAACCTTGGCAAAGACCGCTGATAATGCGGTTGCGCCTGGGGAAATGGTTGGCTTTGGCGATGGTCCCGGCGGGGAATTCCGAAATCATGGCGCCGGTATTTACAATCTGGATAGCCAAGTCTTTATGTCTGGCCGGATATACCCGATCCAGCCCTGTTCCCGCTACGGCAATGGTATAACCATTGGCATTCAATGCACCCTGATGACTGGCTGCATCAATCCCTAAAGCCAGGCCGCTGGTAATAACAAAACCGCAGCGGCTCAGTGTCCTGGCAAAGTTTCTGGCGGTTTCAAGACCCAGGGAGGAAGGGTTGCGGCTGCCTACTATGGCAATTTGAGGCGCTGACAAAAGTTCGGGATTGCCGCGCACAAATAAAATAGGCGGCGGATCTGGAATTTGCTTCAGTTGAGGCGGATAGTTTGTATCATTAAAGGTAATTACGCTATTATTTGGTTGTTCCAGCCAGGCCAGATCAGTATCGATAATTGCCCAATCAGGATTTTTAATGGCTTGAATACTATCACTTTTTAAACCTAAAGTCGAAAGCGCTCGGGTGGATTCTGCGAACAACTGCGCAGGCGAATGGGTTTCCAGCAGTCTGAGAAAGGTTCTGCAGCCGATGCCGGTTATGCGCGATAGCGCAAGCCAGTAGTGTATATCCTTATCAATTTGCTGAGCGGGAATGTTCAGGGGATTTGAACTTTATCCAGAACGTGAATGGCTTGGCCGGCTTTCATGATCAGCGCATAACTGATACGTTCGAAAGGACGGAAAACCATAAGAGTACCGGCGATTTCATCAGGAAGTCTGACAGCATCGGTTTTGACTGCGCTGTATGCGTCACTGACTATATTGCCGCGCTTATATATATCCAGTTCGTGGCCCGGCAGGAGGCCGTCTGCCGTACCTTTATCTATCACGACTACATTATATTGGCCGATTTGAGAAACTCCGCCCAGGACGCTGATAATGTTGCCTTTTATATTGTGTGCAGGAGGCCGGGGAAAATAATTCAAGGCCACATCCTCTTCAGAATTGACCATAATCCTGTCGCCAATGACAATCTCACTGCCTGATTTGGTTACAGCCAAGGTGGCCGGATCTCCGGCCTGCTGCAATGTGGAATCGGCAATATATTTTGCCTCGTAGCCTAAAATTTCCCCGCTTACTGGGCTGACATAGGTGTCGCCGGCCCGGTAGATGGTATAAGACAAGCTTTTCGGCCGAGTTATTGAGCGCACATAAATTTTGTCGCCGGTACCTGCAATCAGATGTTCGCCGGCAAAGCCGATAACATAAGGGGCAGTGTCTAGTTCGTTTTTGCCCACCACTTTTGGTGAAGTTAAATATTTTGCTATGGCTTCCGCAGGTACCAGCTTGATTGCCTGTTTGCCGGTGATTTCACGAATGCACGGTAATAATTTTCCGTTTTCGGAAACAGCAAAGTCCGTACGCCCGTTTTTAATATCTTCTTCCTTAAGGATGCAGGGTGAACCAGCCGGCAGTTGAGGCTGTTCATTTCTGGCTAGGCTAAGCTGGGGTTTACCGTTGACTACGGAAAAATAAATGGTATCGCCTGGATAAATCAGATTAGGGTTTTCAATCTGATTATTGTGCCGCCATAATTCAGGCCATTGCCAGGGGTGATTTAAAAATTTACCGGCTATGTTCCATAAAGTATCACCTTTGAGCACCGTATACTGATCCGGATGAGACAAATTTAGCGGTATTTCCTCAGCCCATGAGCTTATGCTGAAAATCAACGTTATTAACAATCCTGAAAGTAGTCGATATGCCATTTTTTCCTGCCGGTCTTTTTTAGTCTGCCTGAACCGGAAGTTTAGATGAATTTATACAAAATTCTACCTGGACTTATTTTTCCTGAATTTGAAGGAAAAACAGTCGCTATTTGATGCGTTAATGTAGCGTATGACATTTCAGCCTCGCTAGCTGTGAATAATGGCCTCGTCCAGAACTCGTCTACAGGGAGCTCGCCAAATAGGTGGGCAGGTGTTTGCGAATATCGGCGGCGCTTTGTGTCGTGATATTTTTATCAAGTTCAAAGCACACTTGTTTCTTAATCTGCTCCGGCAGATGGCTTCTCAGCAAACCAAGAAAAGATGGCTCTGCAACTATGAATAATTGTTCAAATTTGCCGGCTTTGTACGCCGCTGCCAGATAACTGGCAATCTGATGAGCAAACTTGTCGGCTTCGTGTTTTTTGGGATCGGTTGGCTGCTCTAAAGCATGCCCTATGCCGTTTGAGCTTTTTACCCTGCCTGGCAAGTCGGAAGTAATTTCCCGGTCCAGTAAACGGCTGGCTGTGTGAGCGAGGTCTTCTATCTCTACCAGGGGAGAAGCGGAAGATTCGGTCGTAAAAATACGGGCCCGAGTATTATCAGCAGCAAGTATCCAGGTCAGTTTCATAATTATTATCTCCGGGTCAGATTAATATAATGAATTCAACAATAGGTAAAGGTTCAACAGGAGAAAGAAAAAGGCTTATTCAGAACTAGGAATCAGAAAGCTGAAATAATTATAAATATTATTCCACGACTCGGTAAGGGTAGTCTCTAAATTAAATGAAGGCAGAATAAAGTTGCTCTGCTTTAATCAGGAAGCAGCAGCGCTATCTTGAGTAGCGTCTATCAAAATTAAACACCATCAATGAACTAAAAAGGCCATTCGGAAGCCTAATGTTTATTCGAGAAATCCCGAAGGATAGTCCTTTAAACAGCATTTTGCCGGAAAAATTCTGGTTCTGATTAGCTTAAAAATAGACAGGATTATTACTTAAAAACGATATTCCGGGGAACTGACATGAATGACATCAATTTTAGTTTGGGCTCACCTCCGTTACGGCCTGATCTGCAACAACGCCTGAATGACTTCTTACACTTCCTGCAAATAGAAGCAGAGCACTTTCTGGGATATCCCTGTACCCGGAGATTTGATTATACCCCGTTATATCCCTTTCTTGGTTTGCCGATGAATAATGTCGGCGATCCCTTTACTGAAAGCCGGTATCATCTCAACAGCCATGAATATGAGCGTGAGGTGGTCCGTTATTTTGCCGGACTGACTCACGCCAGCCCTGATGAAATATGGGGATACGTGACTAATGGCGGCACCGAGGGCAATATGTACGGGATTTATATTGCCCGCGAAACTTTTCCCGACGGCCTGGTTTATTACTCTGAGGCCACCCATTACAGCGTTCCGAAGATTTTACGCATGGTTCATGCCCGCAATATCATGATTAAAAGCCAGAAAAATGGCGAAATAGATTACCAGGATCTGGCTGAAACGATCCGCATACATCGCGATGTGCCGCCGATTATTTTTGCCACAATCGGCACTACTATGACTGGAGCGGTCGATAATATCGATAAGATAAAACAGATCATGCAGGATAATGCGATTCCCCGCTATTATATTCACTGTGATGCGGCCTTAAGCGGAATGATTTTGCCGTTTGTCAAACATTCGCAGCCGTTTGATTTTAATGCCGGTATTGACAGCATTGCCATTAGCGGCCACAAAATGATAGGTTCACCCATTCCGTGCGGACTTGCCTTGGCCAGAAAGAAGCATGTTGAGCGTATCGCCCGGGCCATCGAATACGTCGGAACATTGGACACCACTGTGACCGGCTCAAGAAATGCAATTACGCCATTATTCCTCTGGTATGCCATTCATACCAAAGGCACTGATGGTTTTCGCGAAATTATTCATTACTGTCTGGATATGGCCAAATATGCAGTTAAACTGTTCCATAAGGCAGGCATACCGGCCTGGCGCAACAAGAACTCAATCACTGTGGTATTCCCAAAATGCAGCGATTCAATACTGGATAAATGGCAACTCGCCTCTCAGCACAATATTGCCCATATCATTACCATGCCGCATGTTGAAACCCGCCATATTGATAATTTGATTGCTGATATTGCGGCAGCGCGAAAAGAAGAGCCTCAAGCGTGCGCAGGAACGGGATAATTATGAAACAATTAAGCATTATCTCTGACAACCGTACCGGCGTTGTAACCGAAATTACCGAAGCATTGGCCGCGGCAGACGTTAATATTGAATCGATAGATGCAGAAACACTCGGAGAACATGTCGTCGTCGTGCTGAATGTCAATAAATATGACGCGGCATTACAAGCTGTTCACCAGCTTAAAAACATGCGCATTATTACCGAAGACGCCATTTTGGTGAAATTAAACGATGAGCCGGGGGCATTAGCCAAAATTGCCCGCAGATTTACAGATGCAGGAATTGAATTGCGCAGCATCCGTTTTATGGAACGTAACTCGGATTATAGTCTGGTAGCAATTTCTACGGATCGAACGGCCAATGCATTGGCGCTTGTGGCTGATGTTCTGGTTCCTCAGGAAATGCCTGAGTAAGCCTGTGGATTATTTCAGTAACGGGACCTGAGCCGGACGGGAATTAAACCAATATCCAACTGGCGAAGCTGGAATAGTCAGTAGTTTTACTCACAAAAGTTGTGATGTATGAAGGTAAATCCGCGGCTGGTTTCGGAATTCGGTTCAGTTCCCGAGCGCCCAGCAACATTCCCAATCAGGTCTGTCATCTTTCTATCCTCGCTGGTTTCCGCTTTGCTTGATCCAGGCTACTTCAATTAAGCGGCGCCATATTGACGACAGTGCCGGATTATTAGCAGATTACGATACCGGAGATAAGTATTAAAACCAATACAGTCAAGTAATACGAATCTTATGAAATCTCCGGAGTCCAAGTTGAATAGGGTTGAGTTTCCGGAGAAATGCTATGTCTCACGTCGCCTTAAAGGTATCGGATCGACTCACTGTGGAAGAACTGGATAGTGCCG
>NZ_CADCXN010000101.1 GCF_902806695.1 Candidatus Methylobacter favarea
GCCCCACCACCAGCGATCGCGATAAGCGACTCTTGTTCTCTATCATAAGTGTCCACCTTGTTATACGTGGACACTATCTTCTGCGCTTTCAATCAGATGGGATAGACGTGGTTAATAGAGCGCTTACCTTCTTTTTCAATCTCATTACCTCTAATCATCAATTAATGAAAATTAGAGGCGACAACTATCCTGACACAGGGGGACTTTGGCTCGGTTATTTTAAAGGAGCTTCTGGATAAAGCTTTAGACGCTTGCGAGTCTCTAGGCATTGATCCTGTCATTCAGATCGGCTTTGCCATGACCGAAGAACGGATGAGGCAACGTGTTAAGGCTAAACCCATAACCAGCCAGATCACGGGAAAAATGTTGTCGGATATTTTCCGCGTTCCGGTAGAAATCGAGAAATTGCGTCTGGGCATGCAGGCTATATCGAGACCGATAGTGCCTAAATCCTTGGGCGCCATCGTTGAAGAAAACATCTCGGCGCGATTTAACGTCAAAGGACTCCACTGGTATAAACACGTGTCCGGCATGCACGACAAGAGGCCTTATATATTTGAAATCCTGATTATTGAAACTGAAAACCAAGCTCATTACGTTGGTGTTAACCATTCTGTAACTTTTGGAGATTTTCTCCGGAAAGCTGGCATCAAGGTGGTCGAAAAGGGTAAATCAAGGATATGGAGTAAAGATATTAAAGGCGCGTTGGACAAATCCTGCAAGGTCAGCATACCGTTATTATTCATTTAATCGAGATTGGCTTACCGTTTTTTGATCACGGAAAAAGCACATTATCGCTGCCGAATTATATGATTGAAAACATATCCAACGCGGTCTGGAAAGCGGTTAAAGCTTTGCACAAAGATCAAATGCAAAGGCAAAAAAGCGCGAATAGGTACTATAGATATATTGAGTCAATCAATAAATAACACAAAGACGTCAAAGCTACACTTTAAAGCGGAGTGTTTGCTGTTATGGAAGCAGCTATTTGAGAAGCGACCGATAACAAAAGAGGCCCGGCCAGCGTCAGAATTATTCTATCAGGTACGCACGCTTATCCAACCGCACTCCACTGAAGTATTTACATGGACGGATTTCCAAAAGCTGATACAGAGGTATTGGAGTGAATATGAGCACAATCCATTGATCTACTATGACCCGCGTGGCGTACTTTATACGCCGCAAAGCGTAAGGGAGATGCATTTAGGGGCGTTTTCGGTAGAGCCCTTTTGAGTTTCCGGATTATGAATACAACAAAATCCTCTACATTGAAAAGAAGTGCTTATGGCCCGCCATTAAAAATGTTAATTTGCACAAGCTATACGACATGGTGATTATAGCCGGTGAGGGATATGCAACCGAAGCAATCCGGGTATTGCTTGAAAAGGCCCCAAAAATGATTAAATCAGCTCTTGAAAAAAATTTGCTGAGTGTCTCAGTGATCACCTAAAGCTTGATAGCGCGAAAGCGGAGTTATTTGATACCTTTAGCGACGAATTTGAGAAAGAGAAATTAACTGACCATGTTGTCAACTATCTGATTGAAAATGAATTTTTGACCTGAGTGGATTCAATTCAAGTCGTTGTTGGTGAAAAGCTGGACGACATTGAGGCAGATGTCGAGAACAAAATAACTGAACTCGTTATGCTAGCAATCAAGCCTACATAAACATGAGTAACTTTAAAATGATCGACTAAACTGCAATAACTTATCATGCTGATGACCCTAATGCAGTAGCAGCCATTCTGGCTTTGTTAGCTGGGGAGCATAATACCCTCGAAGCCATATAATTCCTGAAACTTTATATAATCTGTGTACCAAAATCTCATCAATTCCTCTTGAAACAAATGATTTGTCAGTAGTTATTAATTGCCCTGAAACAGGTTATATTCGTTAGAAGTTAGCTTGTGATAAGCAAACGATCTGGTTATTTGGTCCTTCCGAACGAAGCTCCAGCGTCGGATAATTTACAATAAAATAGGTCAATGGTTGGCCAAACACGAACGGGAAAAGCACTGCTATCGACTGTAGATTGGTTACAGATACTGCCTTACCTGTGTAACGTATGGCTGCCTCAGTAAGCCAAACAATCAGCTGTTCGTTACTCAATGTACTTGGCGCCAGACGAAGCAATCTTTTTCCTTTTTCCACCCGCTCGATAGCGCCCCAATTAGCTTGTGACTGCAACACCATATTGGTCATGCGATAAGTGCCTTCGCGTTCGCCGTAGATTTCGCTCATTCGCCGATGAACTTCCGCTGAAGTGCAATCGCCTTGCAGAGCGGATAAGCGGCCCACCAATTCCGCCACTTTCCCAAAAAAAGGATAAGTCGCGATAGCCATTCCCCATGTTAACGCAGTAACTGAAACACCTGGGTCTGCTTCATAAATTTTTATCCCTCGGTTCGCAAAATCCACAAGTTCTGGTCTGGGTTCCAGCCATAAACGATTCAATACAGTCCGGGTTTTTTTCCGGGCTACCACACCTAGCTTGGAAGCATCAAGCAGATTGTTCAGCTCTTCCATGCCGGCAAAACCGGCACGATACTTGATCGCGGCATCTATCCAGTCCAACTTTATAAAACGGTCAAACCCAATCTGAGGGGCGTTAGAATTCATTTAATTCAACTCACATAACTTATTTTTATAAATGGCACGATTAGTTCTTCAACAGAGATACCGCCGTGAACAACCACTTGTTCGCCTTTATGTACAAAGGCGGTGCGGTTGCCTGCGAAAAGGAGCTTAAAGTCAGAGGGTAATCCAGCAATATCTAAACGGTAGGTATTCGGACTTAATATTGCTGATTCCATCGCAAGTGCTTCGTTGCGATAAGTTCGTACTCGCTCTCCCCGAAGCTCCGGCGCTACTCCCTGATTCGGACGGCCTTGTCCAACGGCTTCTACGTTGCCATGATCCGCGGTCAGATAGATATGAAAACCCTTATCGCGCAGCAAGGCAAACAATCGATCAATAAAGCCGGACTCACACCAGCTTGCTATTTGATTCGAAATGCCTCGTTTGCCGAGGACTGCGCCATGAACGATCTCATCTACGGTATCTACTACCATACCCGCTATTTTAATCGATGGATTGGTAAGAAACGAATTCAGTTCATCCAGCTGTTCAGTGCGTTTAATTCCCTTCCGATAGAAAACTTCGTTACCTAGTAAACCATGATCAGCCCAAAAGCGTGACCATAACTTAGGCTCACTTGCTGTGGTCTCTATTGTATCGGCAAACTCTCGTGGCTTAAGACCAGAGAAAATCGCCTGTCTTGAAATTGAGGTCAGGGTCGGCAGCCAGGCAAAACAGGCATTCTCATCGAAAATCATTTGCTTGGATTGTTTTATTAAGTGTTCACGGATATGAACCCACTGGTCAATAGCCAAGCCATCGAAGACTAGCAAGGCAATCCTGGTTTGACCTGCATTTCGCCGCATTGATAAGAAGCGCGGGATATGGTTAACCATGACCGGTGCCTTTGCTACCGGCAGCGAAGAAAGATCGGCGTAATGCTTGGTCAGCCATGCAAGTAGCTGTTCGTCAGCTGTTTTTAGCAGGTCATTGACACTATCATTGATTCCATCGGCCAAGGAAGCGTCCAACCGATGAAACCGGGCAATCAGCTCACCTAGTTGGCGGGACGATTGAAGCCAATCACGATAGGATGATTCAAGCATTGGCAGTGTCTGTAAAAGGTTCTTAATACCTTCCTGAATCAGATTACGTATGGCATAGGGATCTTGAACGATGCCGACCTTGGCCCAGTCAGGTAAGTCTAACTCAAGTCCCTGTACGACCAACGGATGCAAGGACCCTTCCAAAAACATTGAATGAACAATTAACCCTACTTCGCTATGATCAAAGGGTACTTCCATCATAGGCACAAAATCCGGCGGCGTTGGTTCTGCCGTTCTGGCTCCGGTAACATTTCGTTTAGCCAGATACCGAAACCAGGCATCCTGAACCATACGTAAAAATTTGCTTTTTGATGAAAACAGCTCGGCGATTGGCAACTCTTTAAATGCCGAATGTTCACCTAGAACTTGCGCGGCATGCATCGCCAGTATAGGGGGCAGACCATCGCTGCGGTAGTGCAGCCGAAGTAATTCGGTCCATAATTCTTCCGGGCGAGAGATAAAATGCGGGCCTAAACGAAAGATGTGCGTCAGTATAAAGTCTTTGGTTAGCGCCTCGCCCAAGGATTGCGATATATGTTTAGTCTGCGCATCGAAAAGGGTCGACAGGTATTCCGCACCGATTTGCCGTACTACCCCATAGCTCAGGTGTGGGAACAAGTCGGCCAAACTTAAGCTGACTTTACGAGCTTGTCGCAAATAATCCCAAGGTAGATCGTTGATATTGTTGCCCCGTAATTGAAGAATCAGCGACTTGGCCGGGCCATCCTCACTCCTATCCCAAACAGCTCGATAGCGTTCCTCGTACTCCGCACGGAACACCACCGAATCCTCGAACGGCAATACTTCAAAGCCACGCGCACGAAGACTGGACAGAATTTGCTCGGCCAACAGCACGTCGTCCGGGTCGGCGACGATCCACAAGCGGGCCAGATCAGCCGGGAATTCATTTAGAATTCGTTCAATCCAACGACTCATCGTTTGTGCGCTCACTTATCGTCATCATTGTCGGTACGCCAAGGCCCGATTCGAAGCATCATTACCGCATTCAGATCTGGCACACTGGCTTCCGCATTGTCCAAGGCTGCCATTCGTGCCTGGTATTCGGCATCCAAACGCTTACGCCTGTGTTCACGCACAGCCGGTAATCCTATCCGTCCAATCGCTTGGCTTCTGGCATCAAAAGCATATTTCGCACGTTCCCGCTCTTCCTTTAACTGACTGAGATGCTGAACCAGCAACTCTGAAAACAGCTGTTCACCCTGGATTCTTGCCGCAGTGATAGAGCCATCGAACCAAAGCTCGGCCTCCTGCATATTGGCCGTACCGTGGAGTTCCAGGTTTTCCGTGAGCAGTAAATCCCAAATACGTTTTGCAGTTGGAACAAAAGTTCTCCCCTCATCATTGATAAATACCGGTAGAAATCTTTTGCGATTGAAACCATCGGCTGAGAGACTGATTTCCCATAACGACCACACACCCAACACTGTATCCGGCAAGCCAGTGATTTTTACTACTGGAACAGGCTGACCTATCACGTAGCGCGGGAGCTCACTTATCAGGGCACGAGCACGCGGATCTTCAAGTGTTACCCATTCCAGTTCTGGATTCTGTTCTGCTGTTCGGGCATCAAAACAAACTTGTGATGATTCGCTACCATTCAGCCATTTTACGTGCCAAGCATCACCCGTCTTAACAGCAGAGCCGCCACGCCCAGCCAAGCCAGTTGTAATAGCTCTTTCTAACCAGAACTGCGCGGGGTGGTCTCGCCATTTTCGGGCATCTTCGGCATCGAGCGTGTGCTCTTCCGCAAGCAGAGCACCGTTATTCTTTGAGCTAGCCACTTTTTCACGCACCTGATTGATTACAGTTTCGCATTCCTTCTCTATTGAAGCAGGATCTTGCAAACCATGGACAAACAGCTCATCGAAAATCGGATCGACTTCAACGGAATCCATCACATCAGCAGCCTTATCAACACCGAATTCTTGAGCGATGATTTCAAGCTTTTCCTCAAGCACCTGACGAACTCGATATTCCACAGTGTCTTCCAAGACAAAATTAAACGCTCTGACTACATGGAGTTGACCGATACGGTCTACTCGGCCAATGCGTTGTTCCAAGCGCATAGGGTTCCAAGGAATGTCGAAGTTAACAATCACATGGCAGAATTGAAGATTAAGACCCTCGCCACCGGCATCAGTGGAGATTAATACACGAATAGCCTGTGAAAAGACGTGTTGAGCCTTGGTTCTTGCATTTAGGTCCATCCCGCCATTCAGTAAAACCACTGAAAAGCCCCGGCTTTCCAGAAAACCGGCAAGCATGGCTTGGGTAGGCACGAATTCAGTAAATATCAGCACTTTTAGAGCGGTTTCGTTTTCTTCCTGCTGTAATTTGTAGATCAGCTCCAAAAGTGCTTCTGCTTTCGCATCCGTTCCTTGGCTTTCGGTCTCCCGTGCCAAAGTCAAAAGCATGTCGACTTCGGCTCTTTCCTGTGCCCAGCCACTGGCTTGCAAGGCGATTTCCATTTGGGTTTGGCCATCCAACTCGGCCCATTCGTCCATCTCTGGGGAGTCCAACAACGATAACTGCGGCTGTGAGGTATTGAGTAGAGCCTTTCGTTTCTCCAGGGTAGTACGGATCGCGGCAGTACTTGAGGTTACCAGGCGTTGCATCAGTATCATCAGAAAACCAATATGTCTTTGCTTGGTGGCCAACGCCTGGTTATAACCATGACGCACATAGTCGGTTACCGCTTCATAAAGGCGACGCTGCACGGCGTGGCGATTCTGCCAGGACACTGCTTGCAAACGTGTTACACGAGGTTTGAAGAGAGGCATACCATCTGCGTTAATGGCTTTGCGTTTCTCCGTGCGAATCACAAAAGGCTGCACACGGTCACGAGTTACGCTGGCTTCATCGGGGAAAGAGTCACGATCAATGAGTTGCATCAAGCGCATGAACTGATCGGTTTTGCCCTGGTGTGGAGTTGCTGACAAAAGCAGCAGGTAGGGAGCCGCTTCAGCAAGTGCTACGCCCAGCTTATAGCGGGCAACTTGTTCCGTACTACCCCCCATGCGGTGAGATTCGTCAATAATAACCAGGTCCCAAGACGCAGAAATTAAATCATCAAAACGTTCACGGTTGTAATTGTTAAGTTGTTCCTGGTTCCAACCACGGCGGCTTTCGATAGGTTTCACAGAGTCCAACGAACAAATCACTTGATCGTGCAGGCGCCATAAATTTTCTTCATCATTGCGCCATTGTCTGAAAGCGGCGAGTTCTGCCGGTTCTATGAACTGTATTTTTTCTCCAAAATGTAAAAGCATTTCCGCTTGCCATTGCCGTACCAGCCCCTTTGGAGCGACGACAAGAACCCGGCGCGCCATGCCGCGTAACTTCAATTCGCGCAGTATCAACCCAGCTTCAATGGTTTTACCTAAGCCCACCTCATCCGCCAGCAAGTAGCGAATACGGTTACGGCTCATAGCTCGGTTCAGCGCATAAAGCTGATGAGGTAACGGCACAACGCTGGACTGAATAGGCGCAAGCAGCAAGTTGTCCTCAAGCGCATCCAGTAACTTTGTGGCTGCTGCTGTATACAGGCTGTACTCAACTGTGGGCTGGATACTATCCAAGGCAGTCAAATCCTGCGACCTGGCTCGTACGACTGCATTTTTTGCGGGCAGCCACACTCGGTAGGCTGTAGAGCCCCAAATGTCTTGGCACTCTATAATTTGACACTGTGCGGCCTGTCGAGTGTGCCAGCACCATATGCCGATGTTGAATTTTTGCTTAGCTTGCATCATTGCTTTTTGTGAGCCTACTCAGTTTTAGATTCCTGAGAAGCTTTGGCGGCATCAAAATACTCAGACCACCGGCCCAATTGTTTTAGTTTATGCTTTGGCAAAGCCTTGTCGACTTTTTCCCTGAAACTCTCGTTTTTTGTCTGCTCATAGGTAACATCCTTGAAAACCAAAGTTACTTGAGGCGACTCCCCCTTGTTGCGATCCAAACCCCTTCTAAGTTCCGACAGTAATATTTCGGGGTCGAACTTTGCGCCCGTCCGTTCGGCCCGATTCATGATTACCGCGACAGCTTCCTGAATAATCTTCTCAGCCTGTTTATCTATCCGATCTCTAATGGCCTGTGAGTGTGCTTTTAATTGCTCCTCATAGGCATTTATCTGCTTCTCAAACTCAATCTTGTCATCCTTGGAAATTAGCCAACCAAAGCTTGAAATGTTATAGATATACCGCCGCTCAATGCCGTTACGGAGCCGTTCAAGAGAAGCTTCACTGACTGGTTCAGTTAATGGTTTTCCTTCTCGATCAAAAACCGGCTCGCCATTCATAAATGCAGGCACCTCAACTTCCTCGTCCCGAAAATCACTAAAGGCGCGGAGTTTTGAGTCAATCAACCCCTGTAATTCGCCTTGGATATCCGCGTTGAGGTGCTTGTTGGAGATAGTCAATTGGGAACGAGACAGCCTAGCTTTTGTGACCTTTAGCTCCACAAATTGAAGTTTGGTGCTAAACACTCGCGTAATACGAGCCAGATCAACCGGTATCGGAGGATTTTTCTCCAATTCTATCAGTGTCTGCTGAACCTGCTGGTGGGTAACGGCGCAGCGACCGATTTCACTATTCGCAGGCAAAACCTTCGTCCCATCCGCTGCGACCGCATTAGCCAACTGCTCACCAGGATTCTGTCCAAGCAACAAGCCATTGGGAGCGATATTGTCCCTCGAAAAAACAGCTTCATCCTCTGCTACTGTAATTCCTGGTGCAGCCTCCACAGAGCGAGCCGTGGGTGACCAGACCAGCGTTAAGTCGTCGACCAAGAGTATTCCAAGCCGTAAACCAGTTTGCGACATCAAGGCAAACCCTGTTTTTTGAGAAAATTCGTACAACTGTTTCAAGCCATCTGCATCACCGTAGCCCAGACGATATACATCTTCATCCGGATCAATCACAACGGTTATAGCGATCTTTTCCACCTTATCAAAACACTGACCAAGTGCCTTTGCGACAGGCGGAGACACGCCCGGAGCGATTAAGACGATTCGCTTAAGACCTCGACCAATAAGATCAATTATGGAGGCATCGTTGACTTCGCAGAATGTATTCCCCATAGCTCATCTGATCCTATACTTAAGCTGGCTCATTCAACTGTCCTGTTGATGCTCAGCCCCATTTCTTCGATATAGGGTGAGGGAATTGCCAATTCTTGAAACATCTGATCGTTTACCATCAGCACAATATGCTTTTTGGCCCTGGTGAAAGCAACATAAAAAAGTCGCCGCTCAGCCTCTTGTTGCTCATCGGTGATCGCCAATTTGCTGGGCCATATATCTTGATTGCAATCAAGAATCACCACTACATCAAACTCTTTACCCTTGGTCCGTAAAGCCGTCATCAGGTGTAATTTGCGCTTCCAACTCAAATCGCCTGCACTTTCGTCATCCTCGGGCGAAGTTCTTACTAAAGTAGAAATGGCTTTTTCAACATCTTCATAGAAAGCGGCATAATCATCCCCATACCGCTCGGCATATGCGCTGAGATACAGAAACGGTGGATCGGCATAAAAAATATCATCCAGCGATTTTCCATAGTCTTTTTGCAAACCGTCAAACTCCAAACTGAGCGCCTCGATGGCAGCAGAAACCGAATCGGCATGTAAAAAAGACCTGATGGCACCATAAAACTCCTTGGTCATAGCACCGCCTCTGTTATCACCTTTTAATGGTCCGGTATAACTATAAAATGTTATCAGTGCATCAACCAGAGAACGAGGCCTTTGGGCAAGAAAAAAACTTTTAATAGCGCCCCGGTCTTCTTTTTTTACCGGATAACGTTTAACTTTGTCGCAAAGCTTGAGTAATCCTTCAATCGGATCGGGCGCAAATGGCGTTTGCATTGTACTTTGCGCTTTGGTCACCAATAGCTGTTTAAGCTCGTCGAAGGTGCTACTCAGCAATATACTCAAGTCTTCGGCTGCATAAAAGGGAATGTCTGAACCAGCAAAAATGATCTGGTAAGGAATTAATTGGCTGCGTTTACGGCTTATCAAGGCAACATTACCGATAGTGTTGTCCTCCAGTAATTGTCTGACCATGTTCAATACATAATCAACCGATGTGTCCACTGCTGGCGAGGAAACAACGTCAATCTGCGCAACAGCGGTCGAAGCGGCTGTCACGTTTTTGGGTACGCGGCGTTTATTGTGTTGAATCAGCCGCTGAGACAATTCGACGACGTTTTTCGGGCATCGATAATTGACTTCGAGAATATGAGTTTTGTAATCAGACGAAATGAACTTATTAGGCTGAAGGATAAAATCGGGTGAAGCGCCGCGCCATTCGTAGATGGCCTGATCATCATCACCCACTATGCAAAGCTGGGTTTTATTGATTTTGGCGACCAAATCCAACAGGTTAAGATCCAGAGGGCCAATATCTTGGAATTCATCCACTAATATGTGGTGGTAACGCGCAATGCCAGTCGTGAATTTTTTTTCGGCCAGCGCTTTTTCTAAATGAATGACCGTCCAATATTTCTGGTCTTCAAAAGACAACGTCGCGGTTTGATATAAATGTTCGATAGCCTCGATCCAAAATCCCATAAATCGATCAAATATCTGGTCAATAACTTTGTTATAACTAGCTTTACGGTCGGTTATTTCAAGTTCCTGCATTTCATCCAGAAATGCAATGACGTGACTTTGCAGACCCGCTTCGACTAACCATTGCAGATGTTTCCTAAAAGCGGCTGGTGTATTGTGTTTATCATGGCGAAATCCAAGGCTTTTCATGAAATCAATTTGATCCATCATGCCTTTTTCAGCCTTGAACTTGCGTTTGCTGTCGGTCAGTAAATCCTTTATGGCGGGATGCTTTTGCCAGATCGGTTGTAGATTATTCTTAATCAAAAACACCCGCTCCTTACTGGATGTAACCAGGCGTGGATTATGAACACGCGATTTTAACCAACGGAAGCTCCAGGCATTCAGCGTATTAACCTCGACACTGCCATCTAATGCCTTGAAGGTCGGATTAGTTCTGACACGATCCCGTAACTCATCCCGTGCTACACGGGTAAACGTAAAAATAAGCACGCGGGCGGCTTCTTCTTTGACAGTGGCTTGTCGTATCGCTGTCAAACACCGCCATAACAACGAGTAGGTTTTACCGCTTCCTGCTGGTGCCAGTAGACGCAATGCTTTGTCGCTATCCAGGCAGAAGGCTTGTTGTGTATTATCAAGGTTGGTTTTAACGAGAAGCTTTTCCATGATCCGATTCCAATTTTTGTTATTGTGATTCCAGGCGAGTCAATGCTTGGTCATACCAAAGCAACAGCTTTTCGTCTTCCTGCAATACATCGTCAGGGATTTTTTGCGCCATATTGATAATGGTTTGATAATCCTTCTTAGACCATGCGTCTTTAAAACCAGCACGCACGGCCTCCAAGCGAAATATTTTCAGTTTTTTCTTAGCCTCTTTGTAGTTATCAAATTCTTTCAATAAGGCTTTTTCTCGCAATTTTTCCAGGTCGCCCGCTTTGTTAGGATCAGGCACATACCAACGGTTATAGGCTTTGGCTTTTAAGCTGGCATCGTCTTTAGATAAGTTACGACATTCTTTCCAGTTGCTGGACAGATAAACGTGGATTTGTTCGGGAACCAATTCTTTGCCGTCATAACAGAGGAAATTTTGTGGCAACAATAACTCCAGATTAATTAAATCACGTTCGTTCTTATTTAAATGACTCAATAAGGGCATAAAATCGGGTTGAATATCGTTGTAAGCTTGCGGTTTACTTTTCAGACGAAAGCGTAGCCAGGCAATTGCCGAGCTTTCATCACAGACGAATAAATTCATTTGCGGAGTATGTCCACTGATGGCTTTTTGGCGAATGTATTCGGCGTGTTGGTTTTCTAAAAAAATCATGTCGTCCTCTTCCCTAAAGATTTGCTTTAAACCTGCTTGAAATTCCTGGCTGGAAATTGGAACGGGAGGCCCCCTACGAACGTAGTAAGCAATCAGTTGGTCGAATAAAATGCGGGGATTTCGTTCTGGAATATTTTGCAGTATCGAGCCTTGGCGTTTGACGATCGGCAGGTATTTCAAGTGTGTGTGGACAAAATCCCAGATGCCTTCTTCGGTTTGCGCTTCCTGTGCAAAACGTTCTTCAAAACCACCGTTGGGTTTGTAGGCAGAAATAACCAAATCCTGCTTGACAGCAGTTACTCCGAGCATGGCATGAAGGCCACCTCTGGTCTTATCCAAAGCAGCAACTGACGCGACAACAAACCCACATTCGGATAAGGCAGTCTGGATGCTATTCCAAACACTAGCTTTGGTATTGGAGAACTCGACGGTCATCCACCTTCCCGGTTTTAATATCCGATATGCTTCCCCAAAACAACTAGTCATGAGCGCGCGATACTCATCGATTCCTTTGCCTTGGGTCTTGTTTTCTATCGCTTCCGGTTGACTATTTGTAAAAACCTTTAGCCATGCCTCGCGAAGGTAACTCAGCTCCGAGTACATGATGTTTGCGCCAAACGGTGGATCTAAAAATATGTAGTCAACGGATTCATCTGGAATCTGAACCGTCTGCATGGCCTGCGTCGAAATGATCGGCCCAGATTTTGAGTTGAGAGCCCCAACAATTTTCTTTAGTTGAAAACTGAGTTGGTCCAATACGTTGTTTTCCACACTAACTGGCGGAACGTACAATGTGTTGGCCATTGGTCCAACAAGGGCTCTTCCACCATGTTGTGGCATATACCGGTTCATGATGGTCAGCTTCGGAAGGACACTGCCTAACAGAAATGCTAGCTGAGGTTGATTCTTGGCGAGATTGATATATTCCCCGACAGACGCAAGCACTCTCTCTGTATAGAAATGATGGACATGAGTAATCCCCTCATCATCATTTCTTCGCGCCTCGTCTCCACTCGGCATCCGAGCTATTGGGATATTTGAGGTATTGTTAAGCTGTTTTGCCCGGTTCAGTGTGTCAATATCTTTCGCATCTACTCGCTTCTCAAAACGCTTTTTGCCGATTGAGTAGTTAATCAAAACTGGAATGCGCTTTTGTGTTTTGCGTAAGTTCCCAGTAAATGGATCAATGATTGATTCCCAAACTCGCTCAAGCTTGTTGGCTCCCGATTTCTTAGATGGGCTTTTGGCGCAAAGAGCTTGGCAGTGAGGGCAGTCAAACACCTCGTGATATTCGGTACTAGCGCCTTTTTTCTTGAAGGCAGTATCGTAATAGGTTATTTCCCCGGAGCATTGAGGGCATGAGTAAACTTCAGACCAAACGGTGTAATTGATTTTCCCGAACTGAGATCCTCCGGACGTTTTCCACATCCACCCAATTTTCTTTTCCAACTCAGGAAGAATATTTTCCGCCCCATCTTTCAGTGAAAGAACGTCCACAGACGATATGTAGTTGTAGGAAATAAAAGTTGCCGCAGGCGCCAAGTCATTAAGGATTGCATGTCTGCTGCCTAGTTTTGAGTGGGCGGCCCAAATGGTCTTGTTGTCTTCGGCGACCTCCTCAAGGATGGTTCCGTCGGCAAGTATGCGAAAGCCCATTGACTCCACGACAGCACGATCGCCGCACATTTGTGCGGCAACGCCAGTCATCCCAGTACCGCAGAAACCGTCGTAAATCAGATCACCTGGTTGTGTGTAATGCAGGATATAACGCATAATTGCCTTATGCGGTACCTTGGTATGATAGGAATGCGCGTTATAAATCGGATCGTTTTTGCCTTCGCTGACATCGGCAGCAAACGGTTCACGGTGATAATGATAATCAGCGGGTTGTTCTGGCTTTTGCGCTTCCCACTCAGCAATAAATTTTGCCAACCAGGGATTCGGACAAGCCGTGTAATAAGGTGGATCGCTTAACTTTAAAATATCTTCATCATTACCCAGTGGAAAACCTTCAATTTTCCGAAACTCAGGGTCTTTAAGCTTTTTAGCTAATTCAGCCAAAAAATAGTCACGTCGCGCCTGCTCGTTTGGAAATGTCTGGCCTAAACATTCAACGGGACCGCTGTTTTCTGTTTGATAATCGTAAAGATCGCTCATGCTTGGGGTTCCTTGTTGTTATGTTCGGCTTTAATTGCCGCTCCAAGTGGGGTTAAACGGTAACGTTGTTTGCTGCTGTTCGGTTTGTCTGGCAGGGTCATGGTTAGTAAACCAGCATCAAGCGCGGGTTGTAGATAAGCATCGTCAAAGTGTTTGCGGTCTTTAATGCCGATAGTGTTCATCATGGATTGGCGGCTCATTTCCCCTTCTATTAATTTTCCCAAGCCCACAACTTGGGGGGTAACTTGTTCAATTAAAGTAGCTACTGTCAGATTGGATAAAGCCATGCCATCATAGCGGTCTAAAGCCGCGGCGCACAGGAATCGCTCTAGTTCACTGGGTGTACATTGCTCGTCACCCGCACCTCTTCGGATAAAAGTCTGACGTGGATCGCCCTTCAGATAAATAGGTTTTTCATTTGTTGAGCATTCCGGAATATGAAAGGCAAAGACATGTTTGCCATCAGCCGTAAAATGCTTCGCGTCGACCCGTATTACCCGATTCAGTTTTTGACTGCCCCGCAAAACCGCCAAAAAGTCGTTTTGAACTTTGTCCGGCTCAGCGACACCGGAAACTTCCAGCTGACCGTTATGATCGCTAATTCCGAACACAATCCAGCCACCCGCAATATTGGCAAAAGCGGATCCCGTTTTATAGGCATCTTCAGGAACGCCTTGCTGAGCCTTTTTACACTCAAAATCATTCCATTCAAACCCTTGCAAGCGGGCGAGCAATTCATCCTGATTCATGATTATTCGACGACAAAGCGCAGCTTGCTGGCATCTTTGCCTTTGCAGCGTTCGTTAAGCAGATTTTCGAAACGCTTGCGTAAATCATCCGGAGCAGCTGGAGAGCCGCCCGACAACAAGGCTTTTTTAATTTCATCGCCATTAATGCAAATCTTTTCCAAGCCCGATAGTGCCTCTTGGATTGCGTTAACAAAATCCGGTGGAACCGGAGCAGGCAATTCCTTGGATGAGATGAATCGTCTAATCAGTTCGTGTGCATTAGGCTTCAACAAATCGAAATTGGTTTGAATGATGGGATCATCCAGGTTGTCGAGCAAAGTTTGCTGCCAGCCTTCTAATAAGCGATCCAGTTCTTCGTCCAATTGTTTGAGGACATTGGCAGTCGGCAGTAAATCGCCTTGCTCATTAGCTGGTCGGAAACTGCAGTGTGGACAGTAAGGACTGGCGACCAGCTCCGATTCCACCAATGACGCGCAGCTCTTGAGTTTATCGAGCTGATCTTCAAATGCCGTGAGCTGGCTGGTGGGCATCAGCGCTATTCCTGCCAGGGCACGTAGCGCTATCAACCGATCATCTTTACGCAAAGCTGACTTGGTTTTGTCTTCCGCTACGCCAAGCCGCGCCTTGCTATGCAGGGCTATGTAGGCGATAATATACTCTTTTTTCAGTTGCATCAGGGTTTGCCGATATCCCGCGGAATGTTGGCTGCTGCGCTCCTGTGAAAGTTTATCGAGTAGGTCCTTGCGAGTAGCTTGGGCCTGTTTTACCCAAGGATGATTTGGTTCCAGGATCATTTCGGCCTGGGATAGATAGGAAGCTGTCGTGCCCAAGTCAACCACCAATTCCAGCAGCCGCTCAACTGAATTCAGTACAGCGAGATTTTTTTTCTGCGCCTCAATGTCATCCGAGCCAAGGCGCAGGTTTTTAAGCTTACCCACTGTATTGTAGGGCGATAGCCCTTCAACAAAAGACTTGAGCAATTCCAGCCGGTTACACCAATCGCGAATTTCCTCTTCCCGCAATAAGGCTTGTCCCCAAAAGCTAAGCTTGTTTTGCAGATCGGTGCCGGCCATGAGTACGCGATGAACCAAGCCGCTGACAGCGTCCAATAATTGTTTAACCGGTTCTTCAGAGCCTTGGGTGGCAAGTTGGGCAAGTCCCGGCGAGAGTCCCAGTAATTCAAATAAGGCACGTAAGACGGCGACATTAATTTCCTTGGGCGCTTCGACGTGCTTGAACTGTTTAAGCTCTTCAAGTGAACGTTCGGCAAGCAGTGTAATTTTGCCGGAATCGATCTTGTCGCCGGTAATTGCCAGTACGATGTCGCCTGAGTAAGCCAAGCATCCCAGCACAGCGACCAGCAGATCTGGTTCCAGTCGAAAGCGTATGGGCGAGAAATATTCAATATCGGCCGCCCCGCTGATTAACTCGTTGCGATTGAGAACCTGGCCGTGACCTTTTGTTTTAAAGCGGTTGAGTACATCCTGTGCATACTTTGAGCGTCCCGGTTCAATACGGTCACCCTCAAGCATTTCCAGCGCATCCAATACAGCAATGGCATCTTTCGTTTTCGTGCCGCCAGCCAAGGCTTTTAGGGCATTGCTGATGACCATCTTACGATTGGACTCGGTGATTAACACCGGGAAGGCTGGGTATTCTGGAGACAGATCGTGAAAGTGCGGTGCAAGCACCAGACCGGATATCACATTAACCACGTCGCGGAAATTGATACGCTCATCGGCGCCAAGACGGGCTTTATCCCTCAAAGAAACCCCTTTGATCCAGTTTTGCAGGGTTTTGGTTTTACCCTGGTAGGTCACTTCGAAAGCAGTCAACTGCTTTTCCTGCAACCATTTGCTCATGTCGCGTAAGGCGTCCTTGGCTTTATCCAGATAGATGCCTTTCGCACCGCCACTGGCCGTTGAGGCCAAATCCTGAGCCGCCGCATAGGTTGACAAGTATCGTTTGATGGCTGTGTCTATTTCGAGCTTGAAAAACACTTCGTCTGTTTTGTTTTCGTCGCGAAAGCGTGGCGGATCGAAGGGCTGGATAAAATAAATGTAGAAATCCCGTTCGGGCTGAGCCGTGGGTCTATCGTTGGGCGCACCGAAAAATAAGTAGCCGTTGCGTTCGACACGACGTTCTTGCCATTCGATTTGGTATTGCCAGATTTGGTGGCCACTTACATACGTCACTTCATCCGTGCGCTCCATCAATTGCTTGATGGCGCCGTAGTAGGCGCGATCCAGTGCGTCTTCAGATAAAACTTCGGTGCGTTTTTCGATCTGAGCGTCGTAGTCCACGTCCTTCTTGAGATCGAGGTAATACTGCTCTGTGTCCGGTGCTTTGGATATGAATTGTCCGTTAACGGTCTTCAAGGTTTCGCGAAGTACGGTTTGCACCAGGGACAGCAAGTCAGCAGCCGGTTCGCCTCCCATGTTATCGATACCAGGCTGGAATAGGCACAGCGTGTCACGTAGTTCCTCTGCTGTAGGGCCGATAGGAACATAGATGTCGCTACCGGTTGTCAGCCGGTGCACAGATAAACCATTGATGATACGTAACGCCATGGGTCTGTAGGCGGGGCGTGTGAAGGCTTGCTGTACCCTGGAGCTCAACACTTCCGAAACTTTGAGCACTGGGCCGATGTTCGGATCGGAGCGCAGCACAGAGTTCGAGGTAACTGTATCCCAAAAATTATCATAACCAATTAACCCCGGGCGATCGGAAGGTACTTCATCATTTAGAATGGCTTGGATTTGGTCGCGCAAAGTTACCAGTGCGCCGCGTTTTTCGGTAAAAAAAAGGCGCTCGAAAGTGCCGATATATTCGGGATGGACGGGGAATAACCGGACATATTCGTCCATTCGCTCATTCATCGTGCCATAGAATTTAGCGAATGGGCTGAGATAGGTGCGTATTTTGTCTTGCTGGTCGGCTGTTTTCTTTAAAAGACGCTCTGCCACGACAAAGCTTACATCCTGACGCGCAAGAAGAACTTGAGTGAAGCGGTCCTTTACCCGACGTAGGCTATCGGCCACATGCTGGAAGCGGCTGCTGTCGAAAATGGCTTCCTGCACGCCGGCAACAAAACGAAATCGCAGGTGTTTGGTAACCTCTCCAATTTCACGCAGGAAAGATAAATCCAGAACCAAATCATGATCTCTCCGGGAACGCAGGTATTCAAGGAATTCGTCCACTACCAGCAATAAACCGTGGTTAGGGTAAACATCGGCAAAGGCAACCATCATTTCTTCAAAGGCTTCCTTGTTATTAACTACTTTGTCCGCTGGCGGAAATGAATAGCTGACACCTTGTTTTTCAAGAAAAAATTCGAGTTGTTGAGTAATGATGTCTCGCAATGACATCTGGCTGGAAATTTCGATACGATGAACTTTAAATTTACCGGCTATAGCCTCAGCCGCTTCTGATACTGTGCTGTGCCGGATCAGCGGCAAATAGGCTGCATCTTCAGCGACCAATGACAGTACCGACATCAAGTGGGATTTACCCGTACCATAATTACCGACAATCAGTATGCCTTTATGATCCACGGACTCATCGAAAGCAAGTTGCGCAATTATTTGTTTGGCGATGCGTTCGGCCATATCGTCCGATATAACGTAAGTTGAGACCAATTTCTTGGCTTCGTCCGGACGGTTTGCATCGAGCAATTGAATAACGGATTCGATTGGCTCGAATTGAATGAGATCGCCGTAGCGCATGAGTTCCTGTCTTTGCTTTTATTGAATTTCAAAGGGGACCACGCCATCTAGGCTGTAGTCCTGGTGTTCCGGGTGACCGATGTGGGCATAAGTTAAGCGGCTATTGCGTAACTCGCCAGGCCAAACCGCAATAACGCGTCTGGCATGTGCATGCCGCCTTAGCAAGTCGAGCGGATCAAGTTGAAGCGTTCTATCAAACAAAAGTTCGATATTATCGATCAATAACAAATCGCCGTTTGCGCATTTATCAGTGAGTTCACGCAAGAGGGTGCTTGCTTCTAAATGTCGCTGCTTATGTGGAATAGCGGCCAGCTTACTTCCCAAGGCAGCCCCAATATTAAGGGGCGTGATATTCTTACTTTTTGCCAATGCGCATAAGATAGCTGTCTTGCCAGATCGTGGGCTCCCGATCAATAGGATCAGTTTACTTTGCAATGCTTCAATTTCGTCAACCAAGCGTTCCAAATTTTTAATCACTTTAGGAATCCCCACTTAGTCTAATTTAGCTTCAAGCGCTGAATAATTTGGAAATCGATAGCCAGAAGCCACTACATTATTTATGGTGCTATACAGTGCGAGATGGTTATTCAAGCCCCACCCCATCGGCAAGTGTAACGCCGTTATTTAGTGGGTTGTTGATGACAAACATGGTGGCATTCATTTAATGTTGGTTGAGATCAACCGATACATAGAATATGGATTGAAATAGCCGGGCCATGCCATCCGCAGCTTGTGGATGAGTAAGATAATGGATAGTATTTGGCATTTTATTTAGTAATCACTATCTTTTTCTATCAGTTGATATTGCTTTTTATTAATCCATTACCCGATAATTTGTTTACAAACAGCATGAATCTCAGACTTTACAATTTTGTAATTCTACTAATTAGCAGCCAATCAATAGATGCTTAGTTTGTTGACATTCATATATGCCGCAACTTCTTTTAAAATCAGTATAGAACATCCTGCTTGACTTGCAGAACAAAGGCATCAATGCAATAAAAAAGGAAGGATTATGAGCGTCTAGCCGATACGGCCGAGGTATTTATCATATTTACCGAGACACATCGCCATTTACGCGATATTTATTTAGTTTTTTAAACAGCTTCTAATGCAAGGATAGAAGGGTACCCTATGGGAGGATGTAGAGATTTTATTGTATGGAGGGTCATCCAACACTTAATTATCCCAAGGATGAGGGTTCCACTTTACATCCAAATACATATGGGAAAAAACTTGTGTGAATTTGGGGTCACTGGGGCATTTTTATTAGGCTCGATTAGTCGAATACATGGGACAATTATTTGAATCCGACACTGATACGGCTGAAATCATCCTGGGGCGAGCAACATCTGGCTGCGTCATGGCCTAGTCCACTTTAAAGAGCGCTTAAAAGTACTGGAAGTCAGGGTCGCGGAGCAAAGCATTATCCTGACCGCCAGTTGACGCCTTGGAAAGGAAGAGCCAGGATGACGAAGTCAGCGGTGAAATCGATACCGCGGACCTTAAGGTTACTTAGGTTCTCAGGACACCATTTAGGTCGGTGCTTTTAAAGAAGTCGGCCGGGTCATTCAGCAAACCTGGGTCGATAACTATTCGAAGGAGGCCTTTGTCAAGCTTACTGCCATCAAAACCCCGATTACTGCGGCTGACTTGTTAAACGGCAAAGTCTTGTCATTATTTGCCGAACAACAGTTGCTGATATTGCGGCTACTCACGGATCTGAGCATGAGTATTGCCGCCGGTAGAAACTTACGATTATCAGCAATACTGGCGCACACGATATCGAACACAGCAAGACCAAGTTCGATCACTGCAAACTCATGGTATTTGTGAGCGCTTCCATAAGAGCTTCTGACAGAAGCACTACCAGATGACATTACGGAAAAACTTATATAACCTCAGTTCGGGATAAGAAAAAGTAGGCAGGTTTTTGTAAAAACAGGAAAAATAGTGATTCCAACATCAATTTTTCCACAACAACCTACCTCCATGAAATTGACACAATTATTTTGCGATGTAGATGATTTTTGTCAGTCCTTTATTCTGGAGTGGCAAAAAAACCAAATAACCAGCGGTGAAAAGAAACGCAACCGTCCACATCGCATGAGTTTTAGCGAAATGATCA
>NZ_CADCXN010000102.1 GCF_902806695.1 Candidatus Methylobacter favarea
AGTTGAAGCTAATGTCCGCGAGCGCAATGTGAAGGCTACCCCCGTCAATTGGCGCTTTACCACCCAAGAGGCACGACGGAAGCTGGCTCGGCTTTATCCTTGTACTTCATCATGACTGACTACTAGTTACACGCATTTGCCCGAGGCGGTCTCATTTACGATTCATAATCATGCGAAATATTTGCTGAATAAAATGTGGGAAGCCGAAGATTTTGAAGAAAAAATGAAACACGAGATGCAGTTGATCCGCTTTATGACCACGGTACATGAAGATGCGCGGTTGAACCTGGAAGGGGCGACGCCTGGAAACTTGCCGGAAAGGACGCTGAACTTAATCAATGGGATCCATTACTGAAGTATCTCTCCACGAACTTACCCTACCTCAAATGAGTGAGTCAAGAGCAAGAGCAAGAGCAAAAGAATCAGGTCTAGCAATCAAGCATTTTTGAATTAGCTCTTATTAACGGCTCTACTAACTTGTAGTAGTTCAGACTTAGCCTGACAGCTGACTGGTTTTTAGAGGTGTCTGTCAGGTTAAATTCAGCCTGGAAATTTTTCCTTCCAGACGGTTTTGCCATCTTGTAATGTCGCCATAGGCATTCGCCCGCAACACATTTTACCCTGATGAGTTCGCTTATTATTGTAATAATCGAGCCAGTCGTCCAAATCTTTTTGCAGGGTGGCCAATTCGTTATACAGGTTCTTGCGTAAGGCCACGGGGTAAAACGCCTGCAGGATCGTTTTATGGAAGCGTTCACAAATACTGTGGGTTTGCGGTGATCGTACTTTAGTTTTACTGTGTTCACTATCATTAATCGCCAAATACAGCTGATAATCGTGGCTTTCTGCGCGTCCGCAATACTCGGTGCCACGATCCGTTAAAATCCGTAGCATCGGCAACTGTTCTTCAGTAAAGAACGGCAAGACTTTATCGTTCAATAGATCGGCGGCCGTCAGCGGCGTCTTGGTCGTATAAAGTTTGGCAAAGGCGACTTTCGAATAAGTGTCGACAAAGGTGTGCTGATACACCCGTCCGACGCCTTTAAACGTGCCGACCTAAAAAGTGTCGTGGGAACCCAGGTAACCTAAGATGCGCCGTATCGATTTCGCCGCTGAATTCATCGTCCTGGCGTTTCTTCTCCAGGGCGGCCGCTTGTGCCTCCGTCAGGATCAAGCCTTGCTCAGCCACCTTGGCCTCTAAGGCCTTCAAACGCTCTTTAAAATTGGCCAAGTCATGGCGTAACCAAATACTGCGCACGCCGCTGGGCGATACGATCACTCCCGCCTTACGCCATTCATTGCTGACCCGAAGCTGTCCATGCGCCGGCTAAGCCAACGCCTGATTGAGCACCGACTGTTCGGTCAGCTCATCGACCCGATTCTTCAAATTCGGTTGCCGGCGGCTTTTATCAAACAGGTTTTCAAGTCCACACGTTTCAACGGCAGCTTTATAGCGGTAAAAGATGTTACGCGACAAGCCCATCGTTTTACACGCCCGAGACCCATTGCCCAGTGCTTCAGCCAGATTCAACAAGCCGACTTTAGGTTTGATGATGCTTGCGTTATTCTCTAACAGGAGGGTTACCTCTTAATGGTCTGATAAAAATTCGACACTTCTATCTAAGCAGTAACCCTCTCTCTTTTCAAGAGCGGTGTCAGGTTAAGTCTAAACTTCTACACTAGCTAAGAGCTCTATTACTCATTTCAATCTCTTTAAGAAATTTATTCGCTTATGACACAAAAACCCAGCGTATGAATATTAGGGGTCATGAATATTAGGCATATATATTAGCGCGGTAGGATGCGGTTCGTTTTTCACCACCTCCTACCGCGCTCACGCACGCTCCAACGATTGTTGTGATGCCCCAACGCATGAATTAAGCCGAGCCGCGAAGCGGCTTCGGCTTGAATGAATTGTTAGGCTGCGGCTCGGGTAACTGTGCTCCAAATTGCCGCAGCCGAGAGAATAAATGTGGGAATTACGGTGAACGCGAATTCATAGCGGCATTTAGCTGGATCCGCGAGGTATAGATACCGGTGCAGCGCGGGCAGAAAACCTACTAACTGCTCAAGAGTATTCATGTGCACGCGAAAGGCGCGCTCAAAGAGTTCATGCCCGGAAGTCGCAGGGGCCTTGACTCTGTGCTGCCTCCGGGCGCGTCCAACCAGAATGCCGAAAAGGAAGAACTGGAGAACCGCCAGTATCGTAACGATATGCACCTAGTTCATTCGGGTTTCCTTGAAACTTTCACCGCAGCCAACTATCAACTTATCAGGCAAATCTGCCTGATAAGTTGATATTACCCGGGTATTCAGGCATTTTTGCTTTGATACTGCAGCTGACATATCCGCCTCGATAACTTGATACCAACTATAAAATCAGGCCGATTTGCCTGCGTAATTAAATTGCAATTCACTATAGCTGGTAGCAATCCAATGTCAAACACAAAACCGCCTGCTTTGTAGGAGGATGTTGATGGCATTATGCGCCTTAAGCATTATTCTATTCACACTGAGCGCACTTATTTCGACTGGATCAAGCAGTTTGTCAAATTCCACCGCACGAGTGAAAAGCCGCAAGTGTTCATTGACAGCGAAGCGAAAATCGAGGCGTTATTAACTTATCTGGCGAAGGTTCGTAAGGTCGCCGCAGCTACGCAAAATCAAGCGATGAAGACGTTGGTGTTTTTGTATAAGCAAGTGCTGGAAAAGCCGCTGGAAAAACGGATTGATGCGATTCGTGCAAGCAAAAACCGGTATATTCCGGTGGTGTTGCCGGTGGACGAGGCGGAACAGATATTGATGCGGCTGGAAGGCGTGGCGCGTTGATAGTTAAAATTCTCTACGGCAGTGGTTTACGAATTACCGAGGCGGTGCGGCTTGGAGTGCAGGATGTGGATTTTGATTATAAGCAGATTACTGTGCGTTCCGGCAAGGGCGACAAAGACAGGGTAACGACGTTTTCTGCAACGTTGATTACGCTGTTTAAAAAACATCTTGACAAGGTAAAGTTGATACACGAAAAAGATTTGGCGGGAGGATTCGGAGCGGTATATCTACCGTATGCGCTGGAGAAAAATACCCGGCCGCCGCTAAGGGATGGGGCTGGCAATAGGTATTTTCTGTGCGCTTGCTGTCGGTTGATCCATAGTGCGGTGTTACCAGGCGGCTGCATATCGATCAGTCGCTGATCACAAAGCGATTAAAGCTGGGGCAAAGCAGGTTGCTATCAGTAAGCGGGTTAGCGCACATACTTATCGCCATAGTTTTGCCACACATTTGCTGCAACGCGGCACTGATAGTTGCCCGACAAGGGAAGTGGATAGGGCTGAGTAGTTATGATTTATCTTTTCAAACCAGCTTCGCCTTCAGGAAGCTGATGACATCCGCAAACGGGATTTCCTCGTTTGCCCCAGCGGTTCTGGATTTGTATTCAACGGTGCCGGAATCCAGGCCGCGATCGCCGATAACCAGGCAGTGCGGAATACCGATCAGTTCCATATCGGAAAACATAAAGCCGGCGCGCACTTTGCGATCATCAAACAATACGTCAATCCCCGCAGCCAGCATTTCCTGATACAGCTTTTCCGAGGCCTCTTTCAGACGCTCGGATTTGTGCATGTTCATCGGGCAGAGCGCGACCTGGAAGGGCGCAAGATTAGTTGGCCATATGATGCCTCTGTCGTCATGGTTTTGCTCGATGGCTGCCGCGACCACACGGGAAATGCCGATGCCGTAGCAACCCATCAGCATGATTTGATTTTTACCGGCTTCATTGATAACGCCGGCTTTCATCGCTGCACTGTATTTGGTGCCCAACTGGAAAATATGACCGACTTCAATGCCACGGGCAATGGTAATTTTACCCAGGCCGTCCGGGCTGATATCGCCTTCAACTACCATGCGGATGTCTTCAATTTGTATTGGCAGAGGTACATCGCGTTCCCAGTTGACGCCCTGATAATGCTTGCCATCATGATTGGCGCCGCAGACAAAATCAGACATTAACGCCGCGCTGCGGTCAGCTATGATTTTAATGGTTAAGCCTATCGGCCCGATGGAGCCAGGCTTACAGCTACAGGCACGGCTTATTTCTTCATCATTGGCAAAGGCTAAGGGGGAGGCAATGCCGTCAATTTTTTCCGCTTTGATTTTATTAAGCTCATGATCGCCTCTTAATAACAAAGCGGCCAAAGTATCTTCTTCGCCTTTGACAATCAAGGTCTTAAGACATTGCGCCGGGGCGATATTCAAAAATTGGCAGACTTCTTCAATACTATGCTGATTTGGGGTATCAATTAACGTTAATTCAGCGGTTGCGGAACGGCGCAGTCCTTCAGGCGTAACGGCTTCGGCTTTTTCAATATTGGCTGCGTAATCGCTCACTGTTGAGAGAGCAATTGCATCTTCACCGGAATCGGCCAGGACATGAAATTCATGCGATACCGCTCCGCCGATTGAGCCGGAGTCGGCGATGACTGGGCGGAATTTCAGTCCCAAGTGATTAAAAATGTTGCTGTAAGCCTGATACATCACGTCATAGGTTTCCTGCAATGAGTCCTGATCCATATGAAAGGAATAGGCATCTTTCATAATAAATTCGCGCGATCGCATGATGCCGAAGCGGGGGCGGATTTCATCGCGGAATTTGGTTTGTATCTGATAATAAGTAACAGGCAATTGCTTATAACTTTTAATTTCATTACGCGCCAGATCGGTAATGATTTCTTCATGCGTCGGGCCCAGGCAGAAATCCCGGTCATGGCGATCTTTCAGGCGCGCCAGTTCCGGCCCGTACTGCTCCCATCGGCCGGTTTCCTGCCACAGTTCGGCAGGCTGCAGAGCCGGCATCAGGACTTCAAGCGCGCCGGCTTTTTCCATTTCTGCTCGGGTGATTTTTTCCACCTTGCGCAATACCCGCAGTCCTAAAGGCAGCCAAGTATACAGACCGGCTGCCAGTTTACGGATGAGCCCGGCGCGCACCATCAGTTGATGGCTGGCTATTTCAGCGTCGGCAGGGGTTTCTTTAACGGTATTGAGCGGAAATTGACTGGTGCGCATGAGGTTTTAAAGAGATGAGAAATAAAAAATTATATTTTACAGAGATACTGAGGATTTAGTCATCCGCTTATCATGATTAATTCTGGCTATCTCAAATCTGAAAAAAAATAAATAGCGCCGGAAATTGCCGATCTATCGGACTATCTGCCTTGGTAAAAATATCTATTTACTGGACATATAGGTAAAGGTCACGTTATCTTTAACATATAATTACTCAATAAATTCAGAACAGCCATGCAATTTACTCCTGCATTATTGCCGAGCCTGATTCAGGCAATAGCCGAAACAATCGAAAAAAATGCCGAAGAGGTAACCGCCCTGGATCAAGCCATCGGCGACGGCGATCATGTGATTAATCTGCAGCGCGGCATTCAAGCTCTCAGGCCGCAGAGCGCGGAATTAGGCCAGCTCGATTGGGCGGCGGCCTGGCAGAAAATCGGCATGACTTTAATGAGCACGATGGGCGGCGCATCGGGTTCGCTTTACGGCACCTTATTCATAACGATGAGCAAGGCCGGCCGTGAACGCGCTCTAAAGCTGCCAGCCTTTGCCGAGGTTTTCAGTCAGGGCGTAACAGCAGTCAAACAAAGGGGGAAGGCGGACGCAGGCGAAAAAACCATGCTCGATGTACTCATTCCGGTAGCCGAAAGCCTGAAGCAGGCCGCGGCAGATTCTGCGGCGCTGCCTGAAGCTCTGAAAAAAATCACTGAGGCTGCTATTGCAGGCATGGAATCCACTCGTGATATGGTAGCCACGAAAGGGCGGGCCTCTTTTCTGGGAGAGCGCAGTCGGGGCCATATCGATGCCGGCGCCAAAACGGCCCAATTAATAATTTGTACTATCGCGGATGTATTGGCGGGGCATTCAGCAACCCCATCGTAGCGCGGCGGTATGGACGGGAGCATCCCAAAGACGCATCAGCTCTTCATCGAGAAGGCTCAGGGTGATCGAGCAGCCGGCCATATCGAGTGAGGTGGTATAGTTGCCGATCAGTGAGCGGCAGATGCTGACGCCGCGCTGCTCCCAAAACCAGGAGGCGAGTTCATAAATCAGATGCAGCTCCATCAGGGGCGTTGCTCCCAATCCATTCACATGCAATAACGCAGGCTGGCCTTCTTGCGGCTTCAGTTCATCATTAATGGAAGTGGCCAATCGGTCTACAATCTCACTGGCGCTGATTAAATCTATAGTTTCACGGCCGTGTTCGCCATGGATGCCCACGCCCATTTCAATTTCATTATCGCCGAGATCGAACATAGGCTTGCCCAAGGCAGGTACCGTGCAACTATTAAGTGCTACGCCCATGGAGGCTGTAGCCTGGTTGACGCGATTGCCCAGGGCTTTGCAGGCTTCCAGACTGGCGCCGTTTTCCGCCGCCGCGCCGACGATTTTCTCTACAATCAGAGTGCCTGCTACACCGCGCCGCCCGGTGCTGTGGGTTTTCGGCAAGGACACATCATCGCTGACCAGTACTGTTGCCTTCGGACATTCCAGCATTTCCGCAGCGATTTCAAAATTCATCACATCACCCGCATAATTCTTGACGATAAATAATACGCCGCCGCCATTTTCAACCGCTTGCGCGGCAGCCAGCATTTGGTCAGGCGTAGGAGAAGTGAATATCTGGCCCGGACAGGCGGCATCCAGCATACCCGAACCCACAAAACCGGTATGTAAGGGCTCATGCCCTGAACCGCCGCCGGAAATCAGTGCGACCTTGCCTGACTGGGCAGGTTTTATGCGTTGGATAAAGTGCGGTTGGGGGTTGAACCGGATAATATCGGCATGAGCTTTGGAAAAGCCGCGCAAGCTTTCGTCAAGCAGAGTATCGATGCTATTGATGAATTTTTTCATGGTAGCGGCTCCCCTGGTTTTTTGAGTTTTTCAATGGTAGCGCGTGCTGTCCACAGGATCAATTCGCTTTTTCATCTGCCGGCAATGGCAATAAGAAATCAGGGCAGGGAAGAAAACAAAATAACTAGGTGTTTAATAAGGTTCCATCGATAAATGTTGACTTCTTAATGCGTGTGTTAGCGCGCGTATATCCGCCATGACCCAGGTCGGCTGAAAATCCGATGTTTCCAGATCTTCTTGCGTGGATATGCCGGTTAACACCATGAGGCTGCGAATGCCGGCGCGAATGGCGCCGAGAATGTCTGTTTCCAGCCGGTCGCCTATGGCTATAGTCTGGGCCGGGGCAACGCCCAATAGCGCGAGAGCCTGCTGGTACATGATTGGCTCCGGCTTGCCGATGATAATGGGCGCTACGCCTGTAGCCGCCTGCAATGCCGCCAGAATTGCACCGTTGCCATGCGTGACGCCATGCTCTGTCGGGAGGGTGACGTCGGCATTGGTGCCGATGAATTTAGCTCCTGCCCGGATATTTAGCGTAGCGGTCGCCAATTTATCCCAGCTCAGGGTTTCATCCTTGCCGCAGACAACAATGTCTGCGCCTTTATGCGAAGTATTACTGCCGCTGTTATTGACTTCATATAGCCCGGTCAAGGTAAACCCGCGATCTCTGAGCGGTTGCCGGGCTCCGTCTTCACCCAGAACGAAAACCCGGGTATCGCCCGGATCCGTGTGCTCAGCCAGATACAGTGCTGTCGCCATGCCGGAGGTTAGAATATCTTTTGGGGCTACTGTTACGCCCATTCGGGCAAGCTTGACCGTATATTGCTGCGGCGTCAGGCTGGCATTGTTGGTCGCCAGGATAAAGCGGATTTCAAGTTCATACAGGGTTTGGAAAAAGTCTGTCAACCCCGGCAGCGCCTGATTGCCCTGCCATAAAACGCCATCCATATCAATGATAAGCGCATGAATATTATTAAAAGGTTCCATATGAATTCTTCTTGAATAATCCTGAGTTTTTGAATGCACGTTCCTGAATACCAGGGCTTCAACTCTCCTGGCTCATTACCTGTAGCTGCATAACATATTTTGCAGTATCGGAAGAATAGCATCCTAGGCACATAAATAGATTAAGCGAGTATTGTATGATGATTAGTCCAGACGGCAACTCTTCTTTGTTGGGATTAAGTTAGCATTGCCCGAATTTAATAATATTAGCCAGTATGGGGTATTAAAATCATATGTTCCATTTTGAGGCATATCCATTTTTAACTGCTTGGAATTGGTGCGCATGGCGGCGGCATGAACAATTTATGGTCTTAAAAATTTAACAATTACTATAACTTATAACATCTTGAATAGCTTATTACTGATTGGCTCATAGTTTGCTCATTAACTGGCAGATAAGTAATTATTTTTAGCATTACGCGATTATGCAGATAAATGAGCTTCCCTTGATACGTTTTATTCGTTATGCCATAAGTCCTGTAGTCGTGGCAGGGCTGTTAGCGTTATTGGCACAGATTCATGGTATTGCTTTTGCTGGACCCTACCTGGTGTTGGCGGCCCTGGTGTTTTTGCTGGTATTGCAAATATTGGGTGATATAGATCTGGAGTCGAATTTTAAGCGATTTTGGATATATATTATCAGTCTGGTTTTTATTCGCTGGCTTATTGTATCAGGAATACTGGTTTTTATCGGCTATATGGCCGGACTGGCGGATACACTCGATCCGGATTTGTTAATGCAGTGGGTTAAACTAACACCCTTTGTGCTGGTGGCTGCGCATCTGTTTTTAAGATTTCTGCTTTGTCGGCTTTATTCGGGCCAGGCTTTGCGCACCGCGGTTATTGTCGGGGTAAACGAACTAAGCATCAAGCTGGCCAGACATTTGGAACAGCAACAGATGGCGGCGGTACACTGTCTTGGTTTTTTCGATGATCGTGGTTTGACGCGCTTGCAAAACGAACAACCCTTGTTAGGGAATCAGCACTTGTTGGGCAGTTTGAAAGACACCGCCCATTTTGTAAAGGACGGGCAAATTAATGTGATTTATATTGCCCTGCCCATGGCCGCACAATCGCGTATTCATGCCTTGCTGGAGGAGTTCGGTGATACCACAGCCTCTATTTATTATCTTCCCGACGTATTCATGTATGATCTGATTCAGGAACGAATGCTTAATATTCACGGGGTGCCGCTGGTCGCTTTATGCGAAAGCCCTTTTACCGGCATTAATGCTCTTATTAAACGGCTTTGCGACATAGTGCTGTCGACAGTCATTCTATTAACTTTAAGCCCGTTTCTGCTTGTGATTGGTACGGGCGTCAAACTGACTTCTCCAGGGCCTGTATTATTTCGGCAAAAACGTTATGGGCTGGATGGCGAAGAGATCGACGTGTATAAATTTCGCAGCATGACTGTCTGCGAAAACGGCGATCAAATAACCCAGGCTAAGCGAAATGATCCGCGTATCACCCCCTTTGGCAGATTATTACGCAAGACTTCTCTGGATGAACTGCCTCAGTTTATAAATGTATTGCAGGGCAGCATGAGCATTGTCGGGCCGCGGCCTCATGCCGTTGCGCATAATGAGCTGTACCGCAAACAGATAAAAGGCTACATGATTCGTCATAAGGTCAAACCGGGCGTTACCGGTTGGGCGCAAGTCAATGGCTGCCGGGGTGAAACTGAAACGCTGGAGAAAATGCAGGCGCGCATTGAATATGATCTGGATTATTTACGCAACTGGTCGTTAATTCTGGACATTTTAATTATTTTACGGACTGTAAATGTGGTCATTAAGGGGCAAAATGCCTATTGAAATTCTTCGGCTTTACTTTATTTAAACCGGAATTTTTTTCATTTCATGGAAAAAAGGGCTTTAATTTTCAGTTTATTTAATATAAATCGCTAATATCTTGAAACTGTTTGTCTTCAAGCTTTACCGGGTTTTATTCCCGCTTCTGAATAAGGCCGGTTAAAGTTTAGTCTTATGTTTGCCGTTGTTATCCAGTGCTATCCCGGGACCCAAACCTCAAGGTAAAGATATTATTTTTTGCTTTATTTGTGTATATGATAGGATTTGCAAAAAATTCTTTATGGTGAGTTTAAAATGGCTAAAACATCTACCAAGTCAGTTGCCAAAACCGGTGCACAAAATAAACCCGAAACAGAGCAGGATAATACTGATATTTTTGATGACAATGAATATGCCGCGCTGCCAGATGGTATGGAAAAACAGGCGGTAAAAAGAGATGCCCGAAGAAAGATAGAAATATATTGGGAAAAAAGGAGATTAAAAGAAGAATTCGACGATTTTGATGAATCTGAATTTGGCTTTTAATTTTTAATGAGTTAGCTAAAAATAAACTAATGAAGTTAAAGGGCACGGACCCTAACTAAGGGGGTCAATGTTTTTCACCAAGTTCTCTCTAATCAGAGCCGTAAGAGTATAAGGTAGGTACTGTAGCCAGTTATATCGAGACTTTAGGTAACCTACGCCTTTTATTACTAAAGGCTGGTTAGTCAAAACAGTCAATTCGCTGTATTGGATTTAATTGCTGTTTATTTTATATGTCAAATCGGGCTAGCTGCTGGCCAACATGCTCACCCGCAATATCCTGATTAATAAAATTCATTATTTCCTGTTCATCGCTGAAGTTCCCGTAAGCCAGCAGCAGTTTTACATACGCAGCTTCAATAGACATATTCCAGATCATCGATGCCCCTTCTTCAATCAAGGTTCTGGTGCTGTAGTAAGTGTTATTGGATTCGATTGCCGGAGCCAGATAAACCCTGATTCCTGCTTCCTTGCAGCATTTGATAAACTCTCGCAGCGAATAGTTTTCGCCCCATTGCACCGATGCGCAGGCTGTACCGGAATGATATAAATCATGTAGAACCGCTTCTGTGCGTTCCAGATTAAAGTGGTCATAATTTAACCCCGGATAAGGCCTGATCATTAAAATTCGATCAGAAAATCTGGCTTTTAACTGCGGAAGTTGAGTTTGTGGTTGTGCGGCAGGTGAATTAAATAAAGTAAACCGCTGATTTTCAAATTGCATGTAACTTTTACCCTGGACGCTAAAAAAATCGCCGCTTAGCTGCAGGGAAGAGGCCAGGCGCGCGCCTTTGTGCAATTGCGTCAACTGTCCCTGATTTTGATAGGGCACAAAAACGCCAGCCTGACCTTTTTGCAGAATAAACTCAACGGCGCAGATAAAATTTTCAAGCCCGTTCGCTTCCGGATCAGCCAAAGGATAATCGCTTGAAACCAACAGAATAGGTGTTTTTATGGCATGGAAATAAAAGCTTAAGGCGGCGGCAGTAAAGCTAAGCGTATCGGTGCCATGCGTAATAATGATGCCGTCATATTGGTCCGGCTTTGCTGTTTCAATGGCTGCAATAATGGCGTTCCAGGCCGCAGGCGCAAGATTTTCACTTAAGATTTGAATGGGCTGGATAATGCGGAAGGTAATTTGTTGATGATTTTCGTAGTGCTGTTGAAACTGCTGGATCAATTTGAACTGAGCTGTGTTGGTGGTGTTAATTATGCCTTCAGTTGCAGTAGAGCCAATGGTTCCACCGGTGAATACAACCAGAATATTTTTCATAGTAGAGCGCCGCCGGGAGATTAAAGTCGGTTAAGAATATCAAACTAAATAATTTATTAACAATACCCGTTAAAATGAAAATATCATTAATCGTCGCAATGTCCAGCAATCAGGTCATTGGCAACAAGGGCCAAATACCGTGGCGCGTGTCAGCTGACCTTAGAAAATTTAAAAAGATCACCATGGGTTTTCCCATTTTAATGGGCAGAAAAACCTATGAGTCCATAGGAAGACCTCTTCCGGGCCGCACAAATATTATTATCAGCAGGAACCTTTCATTTCGAGCGGAAGGGTGCCTGGTTTTTAATACGATAGAATCAGCTCTAAAAAAGGCTTGTCAAAAAGCTGAAAAAGTTTTCATTATCGGCGGCTCAGCCCTGTACGAAGCCCTGCTACCGCTTGCAGATACGCTTTATATAACGCAAGTCCACAAGGAATTTCAAGGCGATACATTTTTTCCCGAATTTGACAGGAAGGACTGGTCTGAAGTGGAGCGGTACGATATCCGGTATGATCCGGAGGCGGGATTCAGCTATAGTTTCTTGAAGTTTGAGAGAGTTGTATTAGCCAACGCAAGTGAATCAGGATAACTCTGGATGAGCAGCGAGAGGAATTATGTTGCTCAGTGCCTGCTTATATTAGGATTGAAATTCCATGCTCTCAAAGACGAAACAGGAGGTTTTTCCAATAGTTCTATCGTATGTATTGGAAAAACCTCCTGTTTCGCATGCTTTTCCTTGCGCCTGTATTTGGTTTTATCGAAAAAGATTTGCGCTTTATTAAACTGGTGCGCGTATTTTGCCACGGGATTTTGAATGGAAATAATTTCCATAACTTTCGGATTTCTACGTTTTTTCATTATTTGCCTCTTATAATGGCCCAGGGTTTGTATAACTTTATACAAGGCATTACTATAGCATTTTTTTAGAGTAGATAGCGCTGGTGAAATTCAAAAAAGATTTTGACGTCATTATTGTCGGCGGCGGACATGCGGGCACAGAAGCCGCGCTGGCGTCAGCCCGTTGCGGAGCGAAAACGCTGTTGCTGACGCAGAATATCGAAACCCTGGGTCAAATGAGCTGCAATCCCGCCATTGGCGGCATAGGCAAGGGGCATCTGGTTAAAGAAATTGATGCGTTAGGCGGCATCATGGCTCAGGCAATTGACCTTGCCGGCATTCAATTCCGCATGCTGAATGCCAGCAAGGGCCCGGCGGTCAGGGCGACCCGCGCCCAGGCTGACCGCAGGCTTTATAAACAGGCGATAAGAAGCGCGCTTGAAAATCAGCCGAATCTGGCTTTATTCCAGCAGACTGTGGCGGATTTAATTGTTGAAGGAAACAGGGTAACCGGCGTTAAAACTCAAATGGGCCTGGATTTCACGGCCAGAGCAGTGGTGCTGACTACCGGCACTTTTTTAGGCGGTAAGATTCATATCGGCCTGGAAAATTATAGCGGCGGTCGCGCCGGCGATCCGGCCTCCATTGGCTTGTCTCAGCGGTTAAGGGAATTGCCGTTCCGCATTGACCGTCTAAAAACCGGAACGCCGCCGCGTATTGATGGCCGAACCATTGATTTCAATAAGCTGGAAAAGCAGCATGGCGACGAGCCTGTACCGGTTTTTTCGTTTATAGGCAAACGCGAGCAGCATCCCAGACAAATACCTTGCCATATTACCCGCACCAACAGCAAGACTCACGAAATTATCCGTGCCGGCCTGGACAGATCGCCTCTGTATTCAGGCCTTATTGAAGGCATCGGGCCGCGTTACTGTCCTTCCATTGAAGATAAAGTTGTGCGTTTTGCGGATCGTGATAGCCACCAGATTTTTGTCGAACCTGAAGGTTTGGATACCCATGAAATCTATCCCAATGGTATTTCCACGAGCTTGCCTTTTGATGTGCAGTATGAGTTTGTACGTTCAATGTCTGGTTTTGAAAACGCCGAAATTATGCGCCCAGGTTATGCTATCGAATATGATTTTTTTGATCCCCGGGATTTAAAAGCAGCGCTGGAAACCAAGCATGTGCAGGGGCTGTTTTTTGCGGGGCAAATTAACGGCACAACCGGCTACGAAGAAGCCGCGGCCCAAGGCCTGATAGCAGGGCTTAATGCAGCGCGTTTGGTGCAGGGGCTGGAAAGCTGGTGCCCTGGACGTGATGAAGCTTATATTGGGGTCATGATAGATGACCTGATTACGCGGGGTACGCAAGAGCCGTATCGGATGTTTACCAGTCGCGCCGAATATAGATTGTTGTTGCGTGAAGATAATGCCGATTTGCGGTTAACGGAAAAAGGCCGCGAATTAGGTTTGGTTAATGATGGGCGCTGGCAGGCTTTTGAGACTAAACGTGCGGCCATATCCCTGTTGCAGGACGGTCTGAAGAAGAAATGGCTCAGGACCGAAACGGAAGAAGCCGCACGTGTTGAACACTACTGGGGCAAGCCTTTATTGAAGGAAGCCAGTTTAATGGAGTTGCTCCGCCGCCCTGAAGTCGATGTACAGACGCTGCTGTCGTTTTTAGCGGGAGGTGATAATATTCCAGGGCAGGTCGCTGAACAGGTTGAAATACAGGCCAAATATGCGGGCTATATCGTAAGACAGCAATCTGAAATCGATAAGGCATTGCGTTATGATCACTTGCGGCTGCCTGATGCCCTTGATTATAAAGGTGTGCCGGGTCTTTCCAATGAAGTAAGCGAAAAGCTTAAATGTCAGCGGCCTGAAACTTTGGGGCAGGCATCCCGGATTCCCGGCATGACTCCTGCCGCTTTGTCCTTGCTGCTCGTATACTTGAAAAAGAAAAGCGCCTGATGGAAACGTGTCGCAGGATCCTGATTTCAGGCCTGCAATCATTAAATCTGAATATTTCCAAGGATAAAGTAGAGCTGTTGCTTGCCTTTATTAAGCTGATTGAAAAATGGAATAAAGCCTATAATCTGACGGCAGTGAGGAATAGGGAGGAAATGGTGCGGCTGCATTTACTGGATAGCCTGGCTATTATTCCTTACCTTGAAGGCAAACGGGTGATAGATATTGGCACCGGCGCAGGTTTGCCTGGTATTCCGTTAGCAATATGTTTGCCTGAAACCAGGTTTGCCCTATTGGATAGTAATGCCAAGAAAACTCGCTTTGTGCAACAGGCCGTACTCGAACTCAAACTTAAAAATGTGGAAGTTTGCCCTAATCGCGTGGAAACATATCATCCTGAAAAAAGCTTTAATACAGTCATTGCGCGCGCTTTTGCAGCTTTGCCCAATATCGTGAAATCAGCTGCGCATGTGCTGTCCAGAGATGGCGTCTTGCTGGCCATGAAAGGACGCCGTCCCGATTCGGAACTGGAGCAGCTTGCCCTAAAAACCACAGTTATACCGATCAGAGTGCCTGGAATTGAAGCTGAAAGGTGTTTGATCCGAATCCAATTGCCAGCAAAAGCTGAGGTAAGTCAGTGGGAAAAGTGATTGCCATAACCAATCAAAAAGGCGGCGTAGGTAAAACTACCACCAGCGTAAATCTTGCGGCTTCACTGGCTGCCGCCAGGCGGCAAGTGCTGCTGATAGATCTTGATCCCCAGGGTAATGCCGCGATGGGGTGTGGCGTGGATAAGGAAGCTGTTGACTATTCCAGTTATCATTTGCTGCTGGAACAGGTTCCAGCAGCAAAAACCGTTATTAATGTGCCGGCTATCGGTTTTTCAGTAGTGCCGGGCAATTCAGATCTCACGGCGGCCGAAGTTAAGTTAATGCAGACCGAGCACAGGGAGCGGCGACTTGCAGATGCATTACTTTCCATAAAAGGCCAGTACGACTATATTCTGATCGATTGCCCGCCGTCTTTAAATATGCTGACTCTTAATGCAATGGTGGCAGCACATAGTATACTGGTGCCTATGCAATGCGAGTATTATGCTCTTGAAGGTTTATCGGCGCTGATGAGTACGCTTAAAAGTATTCAGAATACCGTTAACCCCGATTTATATCTGGAAGGTATTTTACGGACTATGTATGACAATAGAAGTCGCTTAACGACGGATGTCTCGGACCAGCTGGTTGAATATTTTGGCGATAAAGTCTTCAGAACCTGTATTCCCAGAAATATTCGTTTGGCTGAAGCGCCAAGTCATGGATTGCCGGTGCTGATCTATGATAAATCGTCGCGTGGAGCTGTGGCATATATTGCCTTGGCCGGTGAAATGATCAGAAAAGAGAAAAGCAAATAAAAATAATGGCATTCATAAAACGCGGATTAGGCAGAGGACTTGAAACTCTATTAGCTGATGTGGCTGGCTTAACTGGTCGACAGCAAGAATCTGCAGAACTTAAAAAGGTGGATGATCAACCGGCACAGGCATTAAATAAAATGGAAAATCATAATCTGTTGCAAGAAGCTGAAGCTTTAAGAAGCCTGATTGATGAGCTTGAAGCAATTATTCAAGCCCGCCTTCAGTAAATTATTGCAGGTTTTGGCTTATATCGTATTGGTCCGGCTATGGCCATAAAAGAAAAAAATGAAAGCATGACGTTAAAAAAACGCGGACTCGGCCGAGGTCTCGGTGCCTTATTAGGTGAGGTTTCAGCCCAGGAAGAAAAGCACCACCATTTGCAAACCCTGCCCATAGAATATATGCAGAGGGGCAAATATCAACCCAGAAAAGATATTAATCCGGAGAAATTGCAGGAGCTGGCTGATTCTATAAGGGCACAGGGCATAATCCAACCTGTAGTGGTGCGAAAAATTGGTCCTGAAAAATATGAGATAGTTGCCGGCGAACGCCGCTGGCGGGCAGCGTCTTTCGCAGGACTGCATGAAGTGCCGGTCATTATCAAGAGCATAGATGATCGCGCGGCAATGGCAATTGCGCTGATTGAAAATATTCAAAGGGAAGACCTGAATCCTCTGGAAGAAGCAGAAGCCTTAAGACGGCTGCTTGATGAATTTGAAATGACCCATCAGCAAATTGCAGATGCTGTCGGTAAGTCAAGAGTTACGGTTACCAATTTATTAAGATTGATGGATTTGCATCCCGAAGTAAAAAAATTATTGCTGAACGGGCAAATTGAAATGGGTCATGCCAGAGCGCTGCTATCGTTAAATGGGCCTAAACAATTGGCGGCAGCCAATAAAATAGTCAAGGATGGTTTAACTGTAAGGGCGACTGAACGCATGGTTAAAGAAAGCCAAACCGATCCGAAAACACCAAAAATAAAAGAAATTGATAAAGACACCTGGCGCTTGCAGGAAGATTTGACAGCAAAACTGGGTGCAAAAGTATTAATTGATCATAAACAAAACGGTAGCGGAAAACTGGTGATTGCATATTCCAGTCTCGAAGAGCTGGATGGAATTCTCGGGCAAATTAAATAGCTTGATCAGTTAAACAACGCTACAGAAATAGCCATAAACGTGTCGGCTGATCAAGTCGCCTTGCCGGTTTTGGACCTGGGCCTGAAGGTCAGGGAGCGTGGGCAACCGGCAAGGCATTGTTGCTTTGTTGGCCCGGAGCGTAGACTTCCTCCCGATTAGGGGTCTCATCCCCAGCGGCATGTTTCCTTATTGCTTGCAATCCTCCTTGATTTAACCACGGCTGCGCTATATAATTTGCAAGTTATGTTTTCCAGTATTTAGTATGACAGATAGAAAATTATCTACTGTCAGTAAAATCTTGAATTACCAAATTCTGATAACAATAATAATGACAATCGGCTTCGCAGTTGCAGGCGGGTGGCCTAAAGCCTTATCGTCAGCTTTAGGAGGCCTCGCAGCTTTTATACCTAATCTTTATTTTGCCTTCCGAATAACCAACACAAACGGGCTGAAGGCAAGAAAGATCCTAAGAACTTTTTACCTTGGCGAGTCAGGTAAGTTATTGTTAACAGCTGCGCTGTTTCTTATAATTTTTCAAATCCCGGCTATACAAATATTACCGCTGTTGGCGGGATATATAGCAGCGTTATCGGTTTTTTGGTTTGCATTAATAATGGGCTGAATTTTTATTTTTTACTGAGAGGGGAACAATGGCTACTGAAGCTCATGCTGCACAGGGTGCAACCGGTTATATTATTCACCACTTGACACCCTTAAGTACAGGGCATGGGTTCTGGACACTGCACCTTGATACTTTGTTTTTCTCGGCTGTTTTAGGCGCTTTGTTTATCTGGTTTTTTAAGATAGCGGCAGACAAGGCAACATCTGACGTACCAGGAATAGTGCAAAATTTCGTCGAAATGATGATTGAATTTGTCGATACCCAGGTCAAAGACAGTTTCCATGGTAAAAGCAAATTAATCGCGCCTCTGGCATTAACCATATTCTGCTGGGTGTTCCTTTTTAATTTCATGGATTTATTTCCGGTTGATATCTTGCCTTTAGTCGGTTCATTAATGGGTCTTGAGTATCTGCGCGTGGTTCCCAGCACTGATTTAAATGCAACCTTTGCAATGTCCATAGCGGTTTTTTGTTTAATCATTTTTTACAGTGTCAAAATAAAAGGTCCTTGGGGGTTTGCCAAGGAGTTGCTATTTCAGCCTTTTGGTCCTTGGCTGATACCCTTTAATCTGGTATTAAAATTAGTGGAAGAAATAGCGAGACCTATTTCACTGGCGCTGCGTTTATTCGGCAACCTGTATGCCGGAGAACTGATTTTTATTTTGATTGCCTTGCTGCCTAGTTATATACAGCCGGTGCTGAGTTTTCCCTGGGCAATCTTTCATATTTTAATTATCACCCTTCAAGCCTTCATTTTCATGGTCTTAACTGTCGTTTACCTGAGTATGGCTCACGAAGATCACTAATTACTTTTTTCTCTTATAATTTAACAATACGTTGGAGGTATTATGGAAATTGCATCATTAGTTGCTGATGTGCAAGGTATGACAGCTATCGCGGTTGGGTTGATACTGGGTATGGGAGCGCTTGGAACTGCTATAGGCTTCGGGCTTTTAGGGGGAAAGTTCTTGGAAGGCGCTGCGCGGCAGCCTGAAATGGTGCCCATGCTGCAAGTGAAAATGTTTATTGTCGCCGGTCTTTTGGACGCGGTAACAATGATCGGGGTTGGTTTGGCGCTGTTCTTTACTTTCGCTAACCCATTCTTATCCGCTATACAAGCGGCTGCGGCTGGTTAAATTAAAGTTGCCTGTATTTACAGCAACAAGGGGAACGCATCGTGAGTATCAATGCTACGCTGATTGGACAAATGATTACCTTTGCGCTTCTGGTATGGTTTACCATGAAGTACATATGGCCGCCGTTATTTGACTCTTTAGAAGCACGTAGAAAGAAAATTGCTGACGGTCTAGCTGCGGCTGAAAGAGGTCAGGAAGAAGTAAACCTGGCTGAGAAAAGAGCTAAAGGCGTTTTAAATGAAGCAAAAGACCAATCTGCAGAGATTGTAACCTCGGCACAAAAACGTGCGAATGAAATTATTGAAGAATCAAAAGACATTGCTAAAAAAGAAGGCGATCGTTTGATTGTCGCAGCAAAGGCGCAAATTGACCAGGAAGTTCTGCAAACTAAAGAAAGTTTGCGTCAAGAAGTGGCTGCTTTAGCATTAAGTGCGGCAGAGCAGATTCTGAATGCTGAAATCGATCAAGCCAGGCATCAGGACATCATAAGCAAAGTCTCCAATCAATTATAATCAGTGACAGGAAAAGCAGCATAATGAGCGAGTTGGCAACATTGGCAAGACCTTATGCGGCGGCGGTGTTTAAAAGAGCTAAAGAGAGTGGGTCTACTGTAAAGTGGTCCGAAAGTTTGGCGTTTATGTCGGCTGTCCTGAATGATAAAGGTATGTCTGCGGTAATTGATAACCCAAAAGTAAGCAACGACAGGTTATCAACGCTAATGCTTGACATATGCCAGGGAAGGCTTGATAAAGAGGGTGAAAATTTTCTGAAATTACTGGTTCAGAACAACCGCTTAACCCTAATACCTTATATAGACAAGATTTTCGAGGAATATAAAGCAGCAGATGAAGGTTATGTCGAAGTGGAAGTATTTACGGCTTTTGCCTTCTCTGAAGAGGAAAATCTTAAGTTGATTTCAGCACTTGAAAAAAAACTGGGCAAAAAAGTCCATATGAAAATAAGCGTGGACAAGTCATTAATTGGCGGCGTTCTGGTACGAGCAGGCGATAGGGTAATTGACGGGTCTATCAGAGGCCAGCTTCAACATATGCAAAAGATTCTACAGTGAGAGTGAGAAAAAGCACATGCAATTAAACCCGGCTGAAATAAGTGATCTCATTAGAAAGAAGATCGAAAACTTCGACCTCAGCGCTGAAGCGCATACAGAAGGCACCGTGGTCAGCGTAACTGACGGTATAGTCAGAGTCCATGGTCTTTCGGAAGCCATGCAGGGTGAAATGCTGGAATTCCCCGGCAATACCTTTGGGATGGCACTCAATCTTGAAAGAGACTCGGTTGGGGCTGTGGTATTGGGCTCCTATCAGCACATTTCTGAAGGCGATACTGTAAAGTGTACCGGAAAAATTCTCGAAGTGCCTGTGGGTGAAGCTTTACTGGGCCGCGTCGTTGATGCGCTGGGTAATCCTATTGACGGCAAAGGTGCTGTAGCTACTACGGAAAAATCGCCTATTGAAAAAATTGCCCCCGGCGTTATTGCCAGGCAATCGGTAGATCAGCCGGTTCAAATCGGACTCAAGTCTATTGATGCGATGATTCCGATCGGCAGGGGGCAACGCGAATTGATTATTGGCGACAGACAAACCGGTAAAACAGCTATTGCGGTTGATGCCATCATTAATCAAAAAGGTACAGGCATTAAATGTATCTATGTAGCGATTGGCCAAAAACGTTCATCCATTGCCAATGTGGTTCGGAAACTGGAAGAACATGGTGCCATGGATCATACTATTATTGTGACGGCATCCGCGTCTGAATCAGCCGCATTGCAATTTATTGCCCCTTACACAGGCTGTTCGATGGGTGAGTTTTTTAGAGATCGTGGTGAAGATGCACTGATTATTTATGATGATTTGACTAAACAGGCATGGGCTTATCGCCAGGTTTCATTATTGTTGCGCCGTCCGCCTGGCCGTGAAGCCTATCCAGGAGACGTGTTCTATCTGCATTCGCGCTTACTGGAAAGGGCATCGCGTATTAATGCCGCTGAGGTAGAAAAACTGACTGGTGGTAAAGTTAAAGGAAAAACAGGCTCGTTAACGGCATTACCTATTATTGAAACACAAGGTGGAGACGTCTCGGCATTCGTGCCGACAAATGTAATTTCCATTACTGACGGTCAAATTTTTCTGGAAAGCAGTTTATTTAACTCGGGTATTCGCCCGGCTGTGAACGCCGGTTTATCCGTTTCGCGCGTTGGGGGCGCGGCACAGACCAAGATTATCAAGAAGTTGGGCGGAGGAATACGCCTGGATTTGGCGCAATATCGTGAGCTGGCCGCGTTTGCACAGTTCGCCTCCGATCTGGATGAAAATACCCGCAAGCAGATTGAACGCGGTCAACGTGTCACTGAGCTGATGAAGCAGAATCAATATTCGCCGATGTCGGTTGCGCAAATGGCGGTTTCTCTGTTTGCTGCCAATGAAGGCTTTCTTGATGGCATAGAAGTTAACAAAGTACTGGCTTTTGAAGCAGCTTTACAGTTGTACATGAAATCAGAACATGCTGAATTAATGAATAACATTAATGCGACGGGCGATTTTAGTGATGAAATAAAGCAGGGTATGCTAACCGCTATCCAGACTTTTATTAAAACTCATAGCTGGTAAGGGACTATACATGGCTGTTGGTAAAGAAATCCGCACAAAAATCGGGAGTATCAAGAATACTCAAAAGATCACTCGGGCAATGGAAATGGTTGCTGCAAGTAAAATGCGCAAGACCAAAGACAGAATGCAGGCCACCCGTCCCTACTCTAAAAAAATCGGCCGGATTATCAGGCATTTGGCCCACGCAAATCCCGAGTATAAGCATCCTTTTCTTATTGTCCGGGAAGTTAAACGGGTGGGAATTATTATTGTAAGCTCTGATAGAGGTTTATGCGGCGGACTGAATTCAAATTTATTCAGAAAAACGCTGAGCCAATTAATGGACTGGGAAAAGGCAAATGTTGAGGTAGATGTTTGCACTATCGGTACCAAAGCCTCGGTTTTTTTTAGTAATCTGAGAGCGCATTTGATCGGCCAGGTTTCCAAACTCGGCGATACCCCGCATTTGCAGGACATTGTCGGCATTATCAAGATTATGCTCGATGCATATGGCGAAGGCAAGATTGATGAATTGTATCTGGTCAGCAACGAATTTGTGAATACCATGACTCAACGGCCTAACATTGAAAAGCTGATTCCTGTAGTGGCCGGCGAACTTGAAGAAAGGCTAAGCGGCCATTGGGACTATCTCTATGAACCTGATGCCAGGGAAGTTCTGGATCATCTATTGACTCGCTATATCGAATCCATAGTCTATCAGGGCGTTGTTGAAAACAATGCCAGCGAACAGGCAGCCCGAATGGTCGCCATGAAGAGTGCTTCAGATAATGCCGGAAATCTGATTGCCGAGTTGCAGCTGATTTACAATAAAGCCAGGCAGGCCGCTATCACCCAGGAAATTTCCGAAATTGTCGGTGGTGCTTCTGCTGTTTAAGCCCAAGCAAAACAAATTAATATTTTAGAGGTAAGTCAATGAGTTCGGGTAAAATCGTTCAGATTATTGGCGCGGTCGTAGACGTGGAATTTTCCCGCGAAAATCTGCCCAACGTATATGATGCATTAAATGTAGAAGGTAAAGGCCTGGTGCTGGAAGTACAACAGCAATTAGGAGACGGCGTAGCCAGAACTATTGCTATGGGTAGTACCGATGGCTTGAGCCGCGGCTTGAGTGTCAGTAATACCAAGGCACCTATTGCGGTACCGGTCGGCCAGGAGACACTGGGCCGTATCATGAATGTGCTGGGCCAGCCTATCGACGAAAAAGGTCCTATCGGTGAAAAAGTAACCTGGGGCATACACCGGGAAGCGCCCAGTTACGCCGAGCAGGCTGCTGCAAACGAATTGCTGGAAACAGGCATTAAGGTGATTGATCTGGTCTGTCCTTTCACCAAAGGCGGTAAGGTCGGCTTATTCGGCGGTGCTGGTGTTGGTAAAACCGTTAACATGATGGAGTTGATTCGCAATATTGCAATCGAGCACAGCGGTTATTCCGTATTTGCCGGGGTGGGTGAGCGCACCCGTGAAGGTAATGACTTTTATCACGAAATGACGGACTCCAATGTTATCGACAAAGTATCGCTGGTTTATGGGCAGATGAATGAACCGCCTGGAAACAGGCTGCGCGTTGCGTTGACCGGTTTGACCATGGCGGAATATTTCAGGGATGAAGGCCGTGACGTTTTATTTTTCGTCGATAATATTTATCGCTATACGCTCGCTGGTACCGAAGTTTCGGCGTTATTGGGCCGTATGCCTTCTGCAGTGGGATATCAGCCTACACTCGCAGAAGAAATGGGCGTATTGCAGGAACGTATTACCTCAACTAAAACAGGGTCAATTACGTCTATCCAGGCGGTGTATGTACCTGCCGATGACTTGACTGACCCATCGCCCGCCACAACATTTGCTCACCTCGATGCCACTGTCGTACTATCGCGCCAGATTGCCGAATTAGGCATCTATCCTGCCATCGATCCGCTGGATTCGACGAGCCGGCAGCTCGATCCCCTAGTGATTGGGCAGGAACATTATGACGTGGCGCGCAAGGTGCAAGGCATCTTGCAACGCTATAAGGAATTGCGCGATATTATTGCAATTCTGGGCATGGATGAATTATCTGAAGAAGATAAACTTACCGTAGCAAGAGCGCGTAAAATGCAGCGCTTCCTGTCCCAGCCTTTCTTTGTTGCTGAGGTATTTACCGGTTCTCCCGGCAAATATGTTTCACTGAAAGATACTATCGCCGGCTTCAAGGGCATCATCGATGGCGAGTATGATGCTATTCCCGAACAGGCTTTTTATATGGTCGGCACTATCGATGAGGTGCTTGAAAAAGCAAAAACAATAAAAGGCTAATACGTGTATTTCCTGCCTTAAGGCGGAGAACAGATTGAACAGGAAATCCAATGACTATGACCATACATGTAGACATCGTAAGTGCGGAACGCGAGATATTTTCGGGGCTCGCGGAAATGGTATTCGCTCCGGCTGAACTGGGCGAAGTGGGCATATCGCCTCGGCATGCTCCCTTAATAACCAGGCTTAGACCCGGCGAAGTCAGGGTAAAAGTAAAGGATAACGAAAATTATCCTTTCTATGTATCCGGAGGTATGCTGGAAGTACAGCCTCATCTGGTGACTATTCTGGCTGACACAGCGATCAGAGCCAAAGACATTGATGAAGCAGCGGCGCTGGAGGCCAAAACCAGAGCTGAAGAAGCTCTGGCGGATAAGTCAGGTAAAATTGATTATGCAACAGCTCAGGCGCAATTAGCTCAGGCTGTCATGCAATTAAGAACCCTTGAAAGACTTAGAAAACGCGGCGGATAAAACTGATGGGCTCAGGCCTTTTTAAAAAGCCCGGTAACGGATCGCTGCGTTATCGGGCTTTTTTGGTTAACGGAAATTGAAATGAAAATAACAACTATTATTCTTGCTGCGGGGAAAGGAACGCGTATGCGTTCAGAGAAGCCGAAAATTTTGCATAAAATTGCCAATAGATCACTGTTGCGGCATGTTTATGACATGAGCTGCAGATTGGAAAACAATAGTATCCATATTGTTTACGGCCATGGTGCGGAACTTGTAAGACTCGCATTAAGGGATCTAGAGGCCGGCTGGATTGAACAAAAACAGCAGTTAGGCACAGGACATGCCGTACTGCAGGCTAATGACCAGATAGCGGATACAGATACCGTATTAATACTTTATGGCGATGTGCCTTTATTGAAACTTTCAACAGTAAAACAATTAATATCGCATGTAAACGAAGAGTCTCTTGCCCTGCTTACCGTGAATCTTCAAAACCCCAAAGGTTATGGCAGAATAATCAGAAATGCGCTGGGTCATGTTATAAAAATTGTCGAAGAAAAAGACGCTTCCAATAGTGAAAGATTAATTAATGAAGTTAACACCGGTATTATGGCTGTTAAAGGCGACAAATTAAAAAAATGGCTGGGGCGGTTAAGTAATAGCAATGTCCAAGGTGAATATTATCTGACTGATATTATTGAAATGGCTGTTGCCGAGCAAGTCGCTATTGTAACGAGCCAGCCGGATACTGAAGATGAGGTGTTGGGAGTTAATGATCGGCTGCAATTAAGCTACCTGGAACGGGTATATCAGATGGAGCAGGCTAATTTATTGATGGAACAGGGGGTTACTCTCAAAGATCCGTTGCGTTTTGATCTCCGAGGCACAATAGAATCGTTAGGGCATGATATAGAAATTGATATTAATGTAATTCTGGAAGGGAAAAACAGTATCGGTAATAATGTTAAAATAGGTGCCAATACGCATATTAAAAATTCCATTATTGGCAATAATGTAGAAATTCTGGCCAACTGCATTATTGAGGATGCCGTCATAGGACAAGGCAGTAGAATTGGCCCTTATGCCAGATTGAGACCGGAAAGCATTTTAGCCGAAGATGTCCATATCGGGAATTTTGTAGAAATCAAGAAATCATCGATAGCTGAAGGCAGCAAAATAAATCATTTGAGCTATATTGGAGATACTACCGTAGGCAGTCATGTCAACATTGGCGCAGGTACCATCACCTGCAATTATGACGGAGTCAACAAATTTAGAACTATAATTGAAGATGGGGCCTTTATCGGCTCAGATACGCAGTTAGTGGCTCCGGTAACCATTGGAAAAAATGCCACGATAGGTGCCGGATCAACAATAACCAGAGACAGCCCTGAAAATCAGTTAACCTTAAGCAGAGTAAATCAGGTTTCAGTTACAGGATGGCAGCGGCCCGTTAAACAGGAAAAGTAATATGTGTGGAATTGTAGGTGGGGTAGCCCAGCGAAATGTAGTGCCAATTTTACTGGAAGGATTAAGGCGACTTGAATATCGCGGTTATGATTCGGCGGGATTGGCGGTAATCAATAATCAAACTCTGTACCGGAAACGGGAATTGGGTAAGGTTAAAGGCCTTGAGGCCTTGCTGAATGCCGATCCAATTGCCGGCAATATCGGCATTGCCCATACCCGGTGGGCGACGCACGGCAAACCCAGTACTGCAAATGCCCACCCGCATATATGCCGAAATAAAGTAGCTGTAGTGCATAATGGGATCATTGAAAACCATGATAAATTAAGAGGCGTGCAGTTACAGAATGGCTATGAATTCACATCGCAAACCGATACCGAAGTTATTGGGCATGAAATTTTTGAAGCCATGCAATCTGCGCATGGACTATTAAACGCCGTTAAAAAGACCATAAAAAAACTTGAGGGCGCCTATGCCCTGGGAATAATAAGTACTGAAAATCCCGATACCCTGATAGCCTGTAGAAAAGGCAGTCCGTTAGTTATCGGTGTCGGGATTGAGGAATATTTTATCGCCTCGGATGTGGCCGCATTGCTGCCGATTACGCAGCGATTCATCTTTATGGAAGACGGCGATATAGCCGCATTAACCATAAACGAAGTGGTTATTTATGATGCGAATGATCAGCTTGTTACGCGCCCGATAAAAGAAAGCCAGTTAAAAGCCGATGCGGTCGATAAAGGTGATTATCGCCATTATATGCTGAAGGAAATTTATGAACAGCCTTTTGCTATTTCCCAAGCCCTGGAAGGCAGATTTATCAATAACCGCTTGCAGGAAAATTCATTTGGACATAATGCGCCTGAAGTTTTTAATAACATAAAAGCAATTCAAATTTTAGCATGCGGTACCAGTTATCATGCCGGTATGGTCGCACGGTACTGGTTTGAAAAACTGGCCAGGGTGCCTTGCAATATTGAAGTGGCCAGTGAATTTCGCTACCGAAAGCCGGTATTGGCAGCTGGTGCCCTGGTCATTACGATTTCCCAATCTGGTGAAACAGCAGATACACTGGCAGCCTTGCAAGAGGCTAAAAAATTGGGAGCCAAATATTCTCTGACCATCTGTAATGTGCCGGAAAGCTCATTAGTCAGAGAATCTGATCTGGTTTTGATGACGCGTGCGGGGCCTGAAATAGGCGTAGCATCAACAAAAGCATTTACTACCCAGCTTGTGACGTTAATGTTGTTAGTTATTGCTGTTGGAAGAAGATTTCATTTGACAGAAGAATTAGAGAACAAAATCACTTCTCAATTGTTCAGTTTGCCTGGAAAAATTGAAAAAGCATTGGAATTGAACGATGAAATCAAGGCACTATCTGAGCAGTTTGCAGAAAGACAGCATGCGCTATTCCTCGGCAGAGGAACGCATTACCCGATAGCCATGGAAGGTGCGCTCAAATTGAAGGAAATTTCCTATATTCATGCAGAAGCGTATCCGGCCGGCGAGTTAAAGCATGGGCCGCTAGCTCTAATAGATGCGGATATGCCCGTTATTACTGTGGCACCGAATAATAGCTTGCTTGAAAAACTTAAATCTAACATTCAGGAAGTCAGTGCACGCGGCGGACAACTGATTGTTTTTATGGATGAAACTTTAGTATCGGCCAGTGACGAGAATGTACAGATTGTAAAGGTGCCGCAAGTTGAAAACGAAATTGCGCCCATCGTCTACGTCGTACCCTTGCAGCTATTGGCCTATCATGTCGCCGTTTTAAAAGGTACCGATGTCGATCAGCCCAGAAATCTGGCAAAGTCTGTTACTGTAGAATAGAAAATATTTTTAATACACGACCCCTTGGTTTTTCGCGCTACACCTAAGCCTGGATATTTTGGAACCATGAATAGGTTATTGCTAACTTATTTTTGATCCGCATTTTGCAAGAAGCTGTTAACCAAGAATTTTCGTCATTCTTTATAATTAAAGACATGGTTTATAGCGAAGAATTTTTTATTCTGGCAAATCAGTTAATCAATGCCGGCCGCTTTATTGACAGCAAAGGCTGGGTGCCGGCAACCAGCGGTAATTTTTCTGCGCGGCTGTCTGATGGAACCATTGCCATCACGGTTTCAGGCGTACATAAAGGACATTTAAAACCGGAAGACATCATGCTGATTGATGCTGACGCCAATTCTCTGGACAACAAAAAACCGTCGGCTGAAGCCGTGCTGCACACCTCGCTTTATAAACGTTTTCCGCAAATTCAATCGATATTGCACCCCCATCCGATCAATGCCACGCTGGTCTCAAGAATTTTCAGAACTGAAATCATATTGGAGAATTATGAGCTGTTAAAAGCATTAAATGATATTAATAGCCATGAAAGCCGGGTAGTAATACCGATTTTTGCCAATGACCAAAACATTCCGCGTTTAGCTGAACAAGTAGACCAGTATATGGTCAACAAAAATATGAGTCCTGCCTATTTGATTGCCGGGCATGGGCTTTATAGCTGGGGAAATTCTGTAAACGAAACCTTGCGTCATCTTGAGGCGCTGGATTTTTTATTTGAGTGTGAACTACGACTGCGCGGGGTTAAAAACCAATGAGTGTATTAACTGTTTATTCTGATAACCAGCCCCAGCAAGGTCAACGCTACACTGATTTTGCCGCTATACAGGACCAGCTTAAAATTATAAATGTACAATTTGAGCGATGGACTGCCAAGTGCGAATTATCGGCCGATGCAGATCAGGAGACAGCAATAGCAGCCTACCATGACTCCATAGAAAGCTTGAAACAGCGCTATGGTTTTCGGTCTGTTGACGTGGTCAGTCTGAATCCGAATCATCCTGAAAAAGCGGCGTTTCGGCAAAAGTTTCTGGCTGAGCACATTCATGAGGATTTTGAAGTTCGCTTTTTTGTTGAAGGTTCCGGATTATTTTACTTACATGTCGATGGCAAAGTGTATGCGGTGCTGTGCCAAAAAGGCGATTTAATCAGCGTACCCGCCAATACTACTCACTGGTTTGATATGGGCGAAAATCCGCGGTTTGTGTGTATACGCCTGTTCACCAAGCCGGATGGCTGGGTAGCTGATTTTACCGGCAGTGACATTTCCACCTGTTTTCCTACATTTGATCAATATATTACCCAAATGTGATGGTTAAAGCAATTGTTACCGATATTGAAGGCACTACCACATCGTTGTGCTTCGTTAAAGAAACGCTGTTCCCTTATGCTCGAGCGCATCTGGGCGAATTTGTCCGTAGCCATGCAACGGATCCGCCTGTTAAAACACTGCTGGAGGATAGTTGTAAGGAAGTGGGCGTCAAATTGGATACCGAACAGTTAATTCAACAGCTAATACACTGGCTGGATGAAGATAAAAAAGTGACGCCGTTAAAGTCTCTGCAGGGACTAATATGGGAAAAGGGATATAAACAGGGCGATTTTACAGGCCATCTTTATCAGGATGCAGCAGAAAATCTTAAAGTCTGGAAGGCTAAAGGAGTAAATTTGTACATTTATTCCTCGGGCTCTATATATGCGCAAAAACTTTTATTCGGACATACTGAATATGGCGATCTAACTTCTTTATTTTCAGATTATTTTGATACCCACATCGGCGGCAAGAAAGACAAGGAATCCTATAATAAAATAGCTCAAAAGCTGGTTTGTTCGCCTGACAAGCTATTGTTTTTATCTGACCTCAAGGAAGAACTCGACGCAGCCAGGGAGGCTGGATTTAATACAATCTGGTTGACTAGAGGTAGTACGCCTGATCCACAGGCTGAACACCGGCAGATAAATACTTTTGATCAAATCAGCCTTAAAACTTAAGACAGTGAAATCTTAGTAAACGGCAAGCTAATTGACCAGTAACCAGAGAATTATCCGGAAGATTTTTAAATAAAAACGTTGTTGCCAAGTCGTTGCCAGCCTATTAGCATCGCGAACTATCAGCCATGCTCCAGCCCGCCTTTGAAGAATGGAAAGTGAATTACGGTAACGCCTGAAAAAAGCGCTGCCGCGATGCGGCGACATAAGCACTTCAGGTTTATTCCAGCAATACGCCCACTCTTCCGTCACCTGAAGCTAGCTTTTGAATTGCAGGGTCGATGTGATTGTGAAATTGCTTAAGTGCTGCTTGCTGCAAAGTCCGCTTTCGTTAAAAGCAGGTGACCTGGCATTAGAAAAACGGCATTATTTGCAATCAGGATAGGGAGTATAAACCCTTATGGCAATTGCTTAAGAATCAGCCACGAAAAAAATTCCTAAAGTCAGCCTGTGTGGAGCTTACTTTGCCATGGGTGGATAGAATTGGTCGAGTTCATGGAAAGTAAACGCCACAAGATTAAAAATACCCTAAACCCGGATACAAGACCATTTCCAAGTTCTCGGAATGATTTAATTTAGCTAGTTTGCTTTTTTGCTTTCCTTTGCTTCGGCATCAGCGGAATCAGTTAACAAAATGTCTTTGCGGTTTTTCTCCACGGTTTTTTCGCCTATGCCGGAAACTTTTGCCAGATCTTCTACAGTTTTGAATTGGCCTTCTTTTTCCCGGTATTTGACAATGGCTTCGGCTTTTTTCTGGCCTATTCCTGACAGCGATGCAGATATGGTTTTCGCATCAGCCGTATTGATATTTACCGGGGTAGCCTCAACATTGAAGATGCAGAGAGATAATAAAATAAGTAATGTCTTCATAATTTTCCCTTAAGTAAAATAGCGAAAAAATTTACGAATAGTCTCGTTATCGATAACCAGAATAATTTTGATCTATTCACTAAAAGTCTAGTGATTTGTCTGTGAAATACAAATTTTGAGAAGGCAAAAATCACTGCCTGCTACTGAAACCTTCACTTTTTTACAGTATCCTGTTCATATAAATTTATACCAGCAAACAAAAGCTGTTTGCGCCAGGTTTTTTTAATAACCTACAATCGCATGATCCAAAAAATCACTACTGCCAATAAGCAACTCTTCAGCAGTTTTACCGCGCCTGATATCGAGCAGATAGACCGAGCGTTGGCAATTGTCGGGCTAATTCCGGATGATCCTCACTATCACCGTCCAAAGGGCGTTGATGCCGCGGCGATTTTAATGGATTTTAATGTTGACCTGAAAACCATACTCGCGGCAATTTTAAGTGATCCGCGTTTGGCTGATTTAAATCCCCAACCCGATATTACCCAACAGTTTGGCAAAAAGGTTGCCGCGCTGGTTAAGGATGTAAATTGGCTGAATAAACTGGCAGTCTATTCTCCGGAAGTGACAAGACAGCCTAATCAGGCCGAAATATTGTGCCGCATGCTGCTGTCCATGACCCAGGATGTACGCGCTGTGTTAATAAAACTGGCTTACAGGCTTCGGCGGCTGCGCAATCTGGCCAAAGAGTCATATGAAGTCCGTCACTTTATTTCCATGGAAACTCTGGATATTTATGCCCCGATTGCCAACCGGCTGGGCATTCATCAGTTAAAGTGGGAACTGGAAGACATGGCTTTCCGGTATCTGGAACCGCAAGCCTACCTGCAGATTGCCAAATCCCTGGCGAATACCCGTATTCAAAGGGAAAATTGTATTAATGGCTTTATTGACCTTCTCCGAAAAACTCTCGGCGAAGAAGGTATCAAGGCGGAAGTTTACGGCCGTCCCAAGCATCTTTATAGCATCTGGAAAAAGATGCAGCGCAAGCAGCTTGATATAGATGAACTTTACGATTTGCTGGCGGTACGGGTAATTGTCGATAGTCTGACCAACTGTTATGCTGTTTTAGGCATGGTTCATGGACTTTGGCAATATATTCCCAAAGAATTTGATGACTATATTGCCAACCCCAAGGAAAACGGTTATCAGTCCTTGCATACCGTCATTTTAGATGCTCAGGGAAATCGTATTGAAGTACAGATACGCACCCGTGATATGCACAGCTTTGCCGAGCTCGGGGTTGCTGCGCATTGGTCCTATAAAGAAGGGGGCAAGCATAATGCGGCTATAGAAAAGAGCATTGCCTCACTCCGCAAGCTACTGGAAGTAAAGGATAACGACGAAGCGCTGGTTGAAGAGTTCAAGAAGGAATTATTTTACGATCGAGTGTATGTATTAACTCCGGCCGGTAAATTGATTGATCTGGTTCGAGGTTCAACGCCGCTTGATTTTGCTTATGCTGTCCATACCGAGATAGGCCATCGCTGCCGCGGGGCAAAAATCAATGGCCGCATTGCTCCTTTGACTTACAGGCTGAAATCCGGTGACCGGGTAGAAATCTTAACGGCAAAGACAGGGGGACCTAATCATAACTGGATCAATCCCAATCTGGGCTATTTAAAATCTTCGCGCGCCATCAGCAAAGTAAAAAGCTGGTTTAAAAGCCAGAATCAGGCTCAGAATATAGCCACGGGCAAAGCCATTCTGGATAAGGAAATCCAGCGTCTGGGACTCAAAATGATTAATCTCGATGAATTGGCCAGGCACTTTAAACAGCCGAGCATTGATGCATTACTTGAAGCCATTGGCCGTAGCGATATTAATAACCGCCAGCTTTCGGCCTATTTCAAGATACCTGAACTAGAGGCTCCGTTCCCCAAAGTCAAGCCGAAGAAACCCTTGACCAAATCCGTGGTGTATGTGGACGGCATCAATAATGTCCTTACTTCCTTTGCTCGCTGCTGCAATCCGGTTCAGGAGGATGACATTATCGGCTATATTTCGCATAAAAAAGGTATTACTGTGCACAGGAAGTCTTGTAAAAATATATTGACTCTTGGCCCGGACAAGCAGGCTCAGCTTATTGCAGTCAAATGGGGTGAAAAAAGGACTAGTTATGCTGTGCCTGTCGTTATTCAGGCCTTTAGCGCACAAAATTTATTAACTGATATTACCCAGATTTTGGCTCAGGCCAAAATTCATATTTTAAATGCCGCACTTGAAACGCATCCCGATTTTTCGGCGATTCTCAATTTGACTATTCAAATCGAAAATACCCATCAGTTAAGTCAGGTTCTTAATAAAATAAATCAATTACCGAATATCATTGATGTTAAGCGTAAAATATAAGTCAGATGCAGTAAACTAAAGGCGAAAGCAGCTTAGGCTTTTCGCTGGCGCATCCAACTATTCGTCGTTCATCGTTAAAATCTATGTCCCAACAAACAAAACCACGCCTGATTCTGGTTGACGGCTCTTCCTTTTTATATCGCGCCTACCATGCGCTCCCGCAGCTGAGCAATTCCCAGGGTGAACCCACGCATGCTGTTTATGGCGTGTCCGGCATGCTGCGCAAACTCATTGCGAACTATCAAAGCGATTATATTGCCGTAGTATTCGATGCTCCCGGCAAAACCTTTCGTAATGATCTTTATGAGCACTATAAGGCACACAGGCCGCCCATGCCCGATGACCTGCGCGTACAGATTGAGCCCCTGCACAAGCTGATCCGGGCCATGGGTTTGCCCTTGATTATGGAGCCCGGCGTAGAAGCCGACGATGTCTTGGGCGCACTGGCTCAATATGCACAGCAGCAAGGCTTCAGCGTCATTATTTCCACCTGTGACAAGGATATGGCTCAACTTGTGACCGAGGACATTATCCTGGAAAATACCATGTCGAATACCCGTCTTGATATCCAGGGCGTGATTGACAAATTTGGTGTGAAACCGGAACAGATCATCGATTATCTGGCATTGACAGGCGACACTTCGGACAATATTCCCGGCGTGCCTAAAGTCGGTCCCAAAACAGCGGCAAAATGGCTGGCGCAATATGGTACAGTAGAAAATCTGATTGCCTGCGCTGATGAAATCAAAGGCCATTATGGGGAAAGTTTGCGCGCAAATTTGGTTCAATTGCCATTGTCCAAACAATTAACTACCATTAAATGTGATCTTCATTTGCCTTACGTCATGGAACATTTGAAACGTCAACCCATAGACAAGGCCGCTTTGAAAGATTTATTAACCGGGCTGGGATTTTTATCCTGGCTGAAAACGCTGGACAATTCTGCTGAGATCGAAGTCGTCGTTGAAAAAAAACCTGCTGTTTGCGCCCCCGACTACGAAATCATACTTACTGAACAGAGATTTAATTACTGGTTTGAGCAGTTGGAAAAGGCTTCCCTGTTCGCCTTTGATACAGAAACCACCAGCCTTGATTACAGCAAGGCTGATATAGTCGGCGTCTCGTTTGCGGTTACCGCTGGCAAAGCCGCCTATGTGCCCTTAGCACATGATTATCCGGGCGTTCCAAACCAGCTTGACCGGACCGAAATACTGGAGAAACTCCGCCCCTTGCTGGAAAGGCCGGATAAAGCCAAGCTCGGGCAAAATCTCAAATATGATATGCATGTGTTAGCCAATCATGGCATAGCATTACGCTGCATCGCTCATGATACGATGCTGGAATCGTATGTTTTAAACAGTACCGCAACGAAGCATAATATGGACGACCTCGCCAAGGAATATCTGGGCGTTAAAACCATTCATTATGAAGAAGTGGCAGGCAGGGGTGCAAAACAAATTCCGTTTCAGGAAGTATCGCTGGAACAGGCCGGCCCCTATGCGGCTGAGGATGCCGACATTACCTTGCAGCTGCATCGGGTTCTGATGGCCAAACTGGAACAACATCCGAGTCTGCATAAGCTGTATACCGACATTGAAATCCCCTTGATCAGCGTACTGGCCCGCATTGAAAGAAATGGCGTATTAATTGACACAGCCATGCTCGCCCGGCAAAGCCTGGAACTGGCAGGTCATATTATTGCCATTGAACAGCTTACTCACGATCTTGCCGGACAGACTTTTAATCTAGGCTCTCCGAAGCAAATTCAGGAAATTCTCTATGACCGGCAAAAACTGCCTGTGTTAAGGAAAACGCCTACCGGCCAGCCTTCAACCGACGAATCCGTGCTTCAGGAATTAGCCCTTACTTATCCCTTGCCTAAGCTGATCCTCGAATACCGGAGTTTGAGCAAGTTGAAATCGACCTACATCGACAAGCTGCCCCAACAGCTTGATGCGAAAACCGGCCGGATTCATACCTCTTATCACCAGGCGATAGCTGCAACAGGCAGGCTTTCTTCATCCGATCCGAATCTGCAAAATATTCCTATTCGCAGTGAAGAAGGCCGTAAAATCCGCCAGGCATTTATTGCCTCCACAGGTTATAAAATCGTGGCCGCGGATTATTCTCAAATTGAACTGCGCATTATGGCGCATTTATCGGCTGACGACGGCTTAATGAAAGCGTTTACCGAAGGGCATGATGTGCACCGGGCAACAGCGGCTGAGGTATTTAGCATCGCTCCCGATCAGGTAACCACTGATCTGCGCCGTTCGGCCAAAGCGATTAATTTCGGCCTTATTTACGGAATGTCATCATTTGGTCTGGCCCAACAATTGGGCTTATCCCGCACCCAGGCTCAAGCTTATATTGACTTATATTTTAGTCGCTACCCGGGCGTTAAGAATTACATGGATAGCATCAGGAAGCTTGCCCGCGAGCAGGGTTTTGTGGAAACCTTATTTGGCCGCCGCTTATATTTGCCGGAAATAAACTCCCGCAATGCCGCCAGCCGTCAATATGCCGAACGCACTGCCATTAATGCGCCCATGCAGGGTACGGCCGCCGATATCATCAAGCGTGCAATGCTGGCCACTGACCAGTGGCTGCAACAGGAGAAACCGGATGCCAGGATGATTATGCAGGTTCACGATGAACTGGTATTTGAAGTTGCGGAAGATCAACTGGACTACTGCACGACTTATATCAGAAAAATCATGTGCGCCGCCGCAGAACTTGATGTGCCCCTTCTTGTGGATATTGGCATAGGCAATAATTGGGACGAAGCTCATTAAAATATCCGCTAGGCCTGGAACTTTCCAGGCTTGCTAAACTCTTATTTTCGTACGCTTTATACAGCGTTCAATCAGCCGAAGCTTCCCCCTGCTCACCGGCTGGTTTTCCCTTAAGCCCCAGGGCGTTTTTTAATGCCTTGGGGCTTTCTTTTTTTACAGCCGCTGACTAAATGATTTTTTCCGCTATTTATTACTTGCCACAAAACGTAATGAAAATTCAATTTAATCCTGATCAACAGGGTTAAATAAATGATCCAGCGCCAGATGCACTTCATCAATACCGGTTTTTTTTAAGGCCGAAAATAACTGTATTGTTAACGGAAATGCCCTGTTGTCAAGCTCGCGTTGCACCTGGAGTAAGGTATTTTTGGCCGCCCCGTAGGCCAATTTGTCGGCCTTGGTTAACAGGACATGCAATGGTAAGCCTGTATGCTCACACCACTCCAGCATTTGCCGGTCAAATTCAGTAAGGGGATGACGGATATCCATTACCAGAATTATGCCGCATAATGACTTTCGCCGGGTCAGATAATTTTCCATCAGCTCATGCCATTTTTTCTTGACCGATGCCGGCACTTTGGCATAGCCGTAACCAGGTAAATCGACAAACCGCTGCTGTTCATTAATTTCAAAAAAATTCAGCATTTGCGTTCTGCCGGGTGTTTTGCTTATCCTGGCTAGGGCGTTTTGCCTGGTCAGGGCATTAATCGCGCTTGATTTTCCTGCGTTTGAACGGCCGGCAAAAGCTACTTCCCGGCCTTGATCCGGAGGCGCATCAGCAAGTAGAGGCGCGCTGTTGACAAATTTTGCCTGATGATAAAGTGGGTTCATCGCGGTCTCGCTTAAGGGCATTAATTAGAGTAGAATTTGGCTTGTTTAATCAGCCCGTAAATTTTCAAAGACTACCACAAATAATAACTTTATTCCGAAAGGGGAACCTGATGAAAAAAAGATTGCTGGCATTTTCACTAGCCCTGGCATTTGCCGGCACTTCAAGTATTGTACAGGCAGAAGGCAATATTAACGCTGGAAAAGAAAAAGCAGCTGCCTGTACAGCTTGTCACGGAGAAAACGGTAACAGCATGGTCGGCACCTTCCCGAAACTCGCCCAGCAACATGCATCCTATCTGCAAAAACAATTACAGGCTTTTAAAGACGGCAGCCGCAATAATCCCATAATGTCGCCTATGGCGATGGCGTTATCCGCTGAAGATATGGTTGATATTTCCGCCTATTATGCAGCGCAAAAAGTTTCAGCAAATACCCTGCCGGTCCTGGATGCAGATGAAGATAAAAAGCCGGCTGCAGCGGAAGCCGGGAAAACGACGAAAGCTGAAGATCCCATGCAGAAACTGCTTGCCCAGGGCAGCGATCTTTACCGCAATGGCGATCTCGGCAGGGAAGTTTCTGCCTGCATCGCCTGTCATGGCCCGTCAGGGGAAGGTAATAAACCCGCTGCCTTTCCAGCGTTAAAGTCACAGCACGCCGATTATTTGATAAAAGCGCTCATGGATTTTAAATCCGGCGCCCGCAGCAATAATCCTGACAACATGATGCACATGATTGCCAAAAAAATGACTGACGAAGAAATTAAAGCCGTCGCTTATCGCATTTCAATGATGAAATAAGCTGAAAAGCCGGAACATGGCATCTGGGTACGAGCTTTACTACGCCTTAGTTATATTTTTATCTGAACAGCTCTGACAGGGGGAACTTTTAAACCATGCTTAAGAAAATCACTCAAACCGGCTTGTTAATTCTTTTATTTTCCTGTTCTGCACTGTCAAAAGCCGAGCAAAGCGGTTATGAAACCCTATCACCGGCGCAACCTACCCGTAATCCGGATAAAATCGAGGTTATTGAATTCTTCTGGTACGGTTGTCCTCATTGTTACAGCTTTGAGCCGGTATTGGAAAAATGGGTTAAAGGTCTGCCTGCAAACGTTGAATTTATCCGCCAGCCTGCCGTTTTCAGTGAGCTTTGGGGCAAGCATGCCAAGGCCTATTTTACGGCCGAAGCGCTGGGTGTTGTTGATAAAATCCATGCAGATTTTTTTGATGCCGTGCAAAACAAAAAACAGAAACTTGAAACTGAAGACGAGTTAGCCAAATTCTTTGTTGCCCATGGCGTTAATGAAGCTGAATTCCATAACTCCTACAACTCGTTTCTGGTCGATGCCAAAATGCGTCAGGCAGCAACTATGGCCGCGCGTTATGGCGTGACCGGCGTTCCTGCGGTCATAATTAACGGCAAATATAAGACTACCGGCCCTTTGGCCGGATCCCATGAAAAAATGATTGAAGTCATGAACAGCCTGATTGCACAGGAAAGCGCTGCAAAATAATATTTTCAGCGCGCCCAAGGCCTTAGCAAGCCGACAGCAGGATAGAATACAGGCAGTCGGGACAGGCTCAAATTACCAGATCAAATCATCGGGAACTTGATACTCTGCATAGGGATCGTCCCTGTTGTCACTAGCAGCAATAGCAGGTTCATTAAGGACAATAACACTCGCTTCATCGCGGGATTTTATTTTATGCGCCACTTCAGCCGAAACCACTTCATAGTGTTGGCCGAATTTTACAATAGCCAGCCGGCCGCGAACGATTTGTTCGCGCATGGCCTCTGAAACATACAGTCTTTTTATCTTGTTATTATCATTAAAATTATAGGCCAGGCTGTCATCGCTCAGCTCATCCCGGGGCTGGCGGTTTAATTCAATCAACTGCTTAACCTGGGCAGCCAGCTGTTTTTGGTCTTCCTGCTGCTTGCGTAATTGATTCATGTGCCGGTCTTTCTGAAGTTTTTCAGCTTGCGCTTTTTGCCTCAGCGCTTTTGTTTCATCAACGGCTTCACTATTATTTTTGCGTTGTTGCCGGGTTTGTTTGCGTTTATCGGCTCTGGCGCTTTTAGCTTGGGCTGCGCTCGCCAGACCCGCTTTTAATAATTGATCCTGTAATGATAACTTTTGTTTGCTCATAATTAAAATTTAACCGCCAAAATGTACCCCACCTTATTGAGATTGTCCGTATCCTGCACGAATGCATGGATGTTGAAACCCGTCTTTCTGAATTCTAATGCAAAAAAACAAGACGATGAACGACCGAAAACACCTAACCGGACTAGCGGGTGCATTTAAACGGAAACCTACGGTTTCAGAAAACAGAAAATTATAGTGTAATAAAAAACAATAAGCCAAGATTCCCATGATCAGCAATAGCTTGTCTGACTATGGCCCGAGTAGTGTAGGAGTATCTTATTGATTTGGCTTAAAATTAAACCATAACCGTAATTTTCTGCACAGATGCTCCCGCTAGTCCGTCTCGGGCGTTTGGAAAAGACCGGGGGGCAATGTTATCAATTTTGCAGCGGCTCATTATGTGCATGTAAGAGACGGCGGCCGGTGTCCAGCTAATGAGGTTGCCGTTGGTATGGGTGGCTTCTATGCAACTTACACGGCCGGTTATATCTACTATGCCCCTGTAAGTTAAATCAAGCTAATAACAATAAACCTATCTTTAATTTTATGGGAAGTCATAAATGAAATTATTGAAAACTTGTCCGAATGGATGCGCCTCAGATTTACGCCCTTCAAGTCTTATTGTAGCCGAAGGCGAATTAAACGAATGCTTATCATGTGGGCAGTTAATCAGCTCTTGCAGCAAAGCCTATTATGAGGCATCGAATCAAGAATGGAACAGCGAGGAAGGTACTTGGCCGTCAGAGAAAGATTATGCCCGTTTGCTAAAGCGTCGAACAAAAGATATTCAACAGATCGCGCAATTATTATCAAAAAAGTATCCAGATATTCACATTCTGGATGTCGGTTCGTCTAACGGCTCATTTGTCTCTATTGCCCAAGATTTGGGTCTTCAAGCCGAAGGCGTAGATCCCTCAGAAAAGGCCGTCAATGATGGAATAAAAAGAGGCCTAAAACTGCATGCGGTTTTTTAAGTGATGTGGGCATTGCTGATAATTCGTTTGATACCATAACACTACATGAGGTTATTGAGCATATTTCAGATCCGATTCCCTTACTAAAAGAGTGTGCCCGCATTTTGCGTCCGAACGGCGTTCTGCTGATCGGCACGGGCAATACCGATAGCTGGACGCGGCAAATACAAAAAAGCAAATGGGATTTTTTCGATATGAAAAGGCACGCTGGGCATATCAGTTTTTTCTCGCCTAAATCACTAAATGTATTGGCCTCGCAAGCCGGATTCAGCGTGGTAAAAGTTATCACGCATTCCGTCAAGTTCTATGAAAAAGGCGAGATCCCGCCCGTTCTCTATCGGCTAGTGAAGGTATTTACAGAACTATTGAATTTGCCGGCCAGACTGCTCAATAAAGGCCATCAAATGGAAGTTTATTTAAGAGTCACTAAGTCTTAACTCATGGCGTAAAACCGAACTGATGGGAGTAGAATAAGCTTGACATTTGCATGTACAAAACGAGATACTGATTTATGCAAATACAGGATGTAGCGGGTTTTGAATGGGACGACGGGAACGAAGCCAAATGCCAGAAACACGACGTTGCTCTTTCTGATCTTGAATCCGCTTTTTACAGGACACTGCATATTTTTCCTGATCCGGCCCATTCACAAAGCGAAAAACGCTATATCGCGCTTGGCAAGACAAACGGGGGAAGGAATATATTTGTTTGCTTTACTTTGCGACAGCGCGAAGGCAAAACCTACATCCGTCCTATCAGCGCACGCTACATGCACCGAAAGGAGATTGAACACTATGAAAAAGAAATTGCCAATTCTGACAACCGATAAAGAAGCCGAAGACTTTATCGATAATGCCGATTTGACAGACTATGACCTGTCAGGTTTAACTCCTGTACGTTTTGAATTTCAGCCGAAGGAGCGCAGCATCACTATGCGTCTATCCGAGCCCTTGCTGGAAGCTATCAAAGAAGAGGCGCGGCATTCGGGGATACCGTATCAGCGGTTTATCCGTCAGGCGCTTGAAAAAGCAGTCCATCCAAAAAACTCATAAAAAACAGAACGGCAGATTTTCGGTCATATCGTCTTTTTTGAAAAGGCGATTTAGGTCAGGTGCGTTCCCAAACCTAGTAAACCTTATCTGATTTTATTTTGCCGATTGCCCGGCAAGAAGCATGGAATCACCCGTCAGGTAGGGTTAAAAGTCCTATAGCCTACCTTAAAGACGTAACAACAAAAGCTAACATGGGCACATTTGAGCCGGTAAGTGGCCCCAAGGTCTTCATCAAAAACCTAAAGCAGAGTTTACGGCAATAGTCATAAGCCATACGTCATTTATCCCTGTAGGGTTTATTAGGGTATATGTCGTAGTATGTTGTATTATACATATTACGCGATGCTCAACTTTTAAACCTCAACCAATGACTCAAAAAGCAAAGTCGGGTTGCCCATGAGTTTTCCCAAGAAGCAGTCCATAGTATGGGCAAGCAGTTTACGGATAAAGCGGTTAGCCAAATGCCAAGTGTCGCGTGCCCTCACTTTTTCGATATGAAAACGTTCGGTCAATTGCCCGATGACGGTTTCCACTAAGCGTCTGCTCGACATCAATTGGTCGACAAACGCCTTTGGCCTTAAGTCTTGCATGTTTTTCCGTAAAGGGGTCTGCAAATCAAGGCCTTGTTGTGCCAATGTTTGCTTTAGACAAGGACGGCTATAGCCTTTGTCCCCAATTAGTAACCCTTGCAGACCGCCGCCCATGTCCGGCAGCACATCCCGTTCGTCCACATTCGCAGGGGTAAAGGCATAGCCACAGATGATGCCTTCGAAACTGATCAGCACATGCCCTTCAAAGCCATAATATTTCTCATCCTTCGCCGCGCAATAACTGAATCCTGCTTCGCCCTTGAAACAACGACTGCCGGATGCTCGAGCATACTTGCAGACCGGCATCGGGAAGCCGTCAACCAAGTGGACCGAATCGTCCATCGCCCCGATTGGCCTAGCGATGTGATCCTGTATGCGCCTTTTCAGAGCCCATAAATTGGCGCTTTGCTTGGCAAAGTTGGCACGCGAACCCAAGTGAGGAAACCAGTCATGCCAGTGATGACGAAAATAACGCCAGATGCCCTTGTCATGGTCTTTACCCATGAATTCACCCACGATCTCCATTGGGATGACTTCGGCGTCGCTCAGCTTGGGCATAAAACCTCGACTTCTTAGCAGTTGGGTGACGATTGTTCGGCAGATATCTTCTACACAGCAATAGACATAAATGATAAAGTCTTCTACTGACATGGCCTTTTACCCTTATAAAGTTGCTTTTGGTAGAACCACTCTACGGGAGTTGCGGCCTTGTCTTCAATTCATTTAAAGTCGAGCATCGCGTACATATTACAATTACATATATTTAAAGGTGATTCATTATGGCCATTACAAAGGGAACCGTAAGTATTCCTTCGTAAATGAGTAACAGGTAGCACAAGAAAAGAAAAATCTAGCCATTAAACCTTATGCTGCTGGCAATATGCCGCAAGGCTTGGCTAAAAAAGCCTACGCTGCCTTAGACAAAGCCGTCGATAACGCCTATGGCTACAAAGGCAAATCAACTGACGCGGCACGAGTCGCGTTTTTATTTAAGCTATATCAAGCGATGGTGATGTAAGCGAGCAATAAAGATGGATACTGGGCTAATACCGTATTAAAGAAAACTCTAAGTTTTATCTAATATGTTGGGCGTGTACCCCGGCATGAAGGAAAACGTGTGCAGCCTAAAAATGCTTGTCCAGCCTTATTTCCTTTACGTGAAACCCGCTTAACCATTGCGCTACCGCAAACCGGGCAACAAAGGTCATTTTGAGTTTCTTTAAATATAGGGTTAGGGCTGTAAGCAGGTGAGGAAGATTTTTTTATTAAATGTGAAAGGGCATTACCGTCAATTAACTCAATATTCCTCCCTTTAGCAAAATTCTGTGCGTCGTCAGTGAACACGCCTGACGTGACGACATAGCTGCCAGCAGCCCCTTTCGCTGCCATAACCCCATATAACTCGCGGACAATTTGTACACCGACTTTAAATGACTTCCAATATTTGCATTGAACCAAGTAAGTATCGCCGTCTTTCCTTAATATTAAATCTACACCACCATCCTTACCATTTACGCCTGATTCCGTTATGGCGAAACCACGTTGACGAAATGCTTCATTCACTAACATTTCAAACTCTCTCCAATCCATATCAAGAAGCAAACCCTGGTTACTCCTTTGCCGTGTATCGGCCAGCAAAGATTCGCGTTTCCGGCGGTTAAAAAAAGAAAGCAAAGCGCCCAAGACAAAAATAAAAGGCAAAAGATATTGACCAATAGAAGTAAAATGTGAATTAAGAGCTAAATAGAGGCCAGCTCACCGGTTGGGCTACAATATTGGGAAAGACACGACTCCCCCCATTTTCTCAGTAAACGATGAACTGGCAAGAACAATTAATAACAATTTACCTGTATGTAGGCAAGCACTATCAGGATAACCTTTGGGTTTATAGTCAGCGAATGTCGAATTACGCAGACCTGAGTTTTACCGATGAAGAAGTCATCGCGATCTATCTATTCGGTGTCATTGATAAAAATAGAGAGCTAAAAAAGCTCTAGGGTTATGCCGATCGCCATTGGCGGCCTTGGTTTCCAAGGCTACCCAGTTACACCGCCTTTGTTCAGCGACTGAATAAAGTAGCTGATGTTTTCGCGCCATTGCTGGAAATCATTCAGCAAGAGCAAGAAGAAAAAAATCAAGGGCAAGTCTGGTTGATAGATTCTTTTCCTGTGGCGCTAGCCAAGCAAGGTCACCGGTTTAAAGCACGCGTTGCAAGAGAGTTAGCGGATGCGGGCTATTGTCCAACCAAGAAACTGTACTATTACGGTGTTCGGGTTCATATCGTCGGGCGTCGTCAAGCGGGCGTGTTGCCGAATCCTGAATATATGGGTGTAACGGGAGCAAGTTGCCATGATGGAACCGTATTTGATCAGATTAGGCCTGAATTAAATCGCAATGAGCTCTATGGCGATAAAGCCTATCACCGATCAGATGCAAAAGACGTGAGAGAAACTCAAAACCTGACGGTATTAACGCCAGTGAAAAAACAAAAAGGCCAAGTGTATTTAGAGCCCAGGATCAATGGTTATCGACTGCCATTTCTCGTGTCCGGCAGCCGATTGAAACTTTATTCGGCTGCATTTAACAACAAACAGGCATTGAATGCGCGGGTAAAGTTCGATCATACAGCGGTCTGATGGTGCATGTCTTCGGCAAGTTGGCCGCCGCCATGTTTTTTTTGGAATTATTTACGCGTTAGCTCTTAATTAATTTAACCTTTGCCTTAACCGCCCTGGTTCAGCTTATTACAATTTAATTCGCTTTTAATTCTATCTAAAAGCTTAACTTTTAATAATGCCGTCTTCTAGTTCTACTACCCGATCAGCAATATCGAGAATACGATAATCATGCGTCACCAGCAGTATTGTCGTGCCCGAGTCGCTGGCCAATGTTTTGAGAATGCCCACAGCCTCCTGGCCGCTCTGTTTATCCAGCGATGCGGTAGGTTCATCGGCAAGGATGATTTTGGGATTGCCAACCAAAGCGCGGGCAATTGATACTCGCTGACGTTGACCCCCGGAAAGTTGATCCGGTTTATGGTGGAGCCGATCTGCCAACCCCACCGCAGACAGCATTTCTGCCGAACGCTTGAGCCGTTCCTGTTCGTTCAAGCCATTATGCATTTCAAGAGTCATGCAGACATTCTGCAAGGCAGTCAGGGATTTGAGCAGATTGTGTTGCTGAAAAATATAGCCAATTTGCTGACGTATCTGCACTTTGGTTTTCTCAATACTGTTGACGAGTTGCTTGCCTAATACGAGAGCGCTGCCTTCGGCGGCCTGACGCAAGCCGCCAATAATAGTCAGAAGCGTGGTCTTTCCTGAACCGGATGGCCCGGTCATCAGGACAATTTCTCCGCTATAGATAGTGAGATTTACCCGTTTTAATACCTGCAGTTGCAACTCGCCGCTGCCGTAGCTGAAATTCAAATCCTTGACATTAATCATGGCTGTCATCAGAACATATCCGCAGGATTAGCCGCTCCAAGTTTACGCATGGCGAGTATTCCGGCTGTAGCACACATGGTTAGAATAAATACAAAAATGGTAAAAATCTTATCCAATGTCATGGGCATGGGCATATATATTTGCCCCTCAGCCAGGCGGTAAAGACCCACTGATACTATATAGCCCGGTATAAATCCTAAAATGGCCAGGAAAAATGCTGATGCGAAAACGACTCTGATGAAATAACCGGTTCTATAACCCATCGCTTTCAGGGTGGCAAACTCGTTAAGATGATTGGTAATGTCGGTAAACAGAATCTGGTAAACAATGACCATGCCCACCACCAGTCCCATGACGGTGCCGAAACCGAATATAAAACCGATGGGCGTTCTGGTTTGCCAGTAAAATTTTTCAGATTCGACTAACTCGTCAAAAGTGAAAAAATTGATATCCTTGTTAAGTTTGGCGATAAGTTCTGACTTTACTTTCTCCTTATCGGCGCCTGGCACGAGTTTTATAATTCCAAGATTGATTTTTTCAGAAATTCGCTCAGGAAAAATCCTTAAAAAATTCAAGTCGCTGGTAATGACATTGGCGTCAGCTGAAAAAGATATTCCCAAACGAAAAAGCCCTACCACTTTTACTTTATGGTCATTGATTTCGTTAATGTTCCTCCCTTCGGAAATTAGTTTGCGCATAGGTCCGAATTCAGGCCGGGAAGACTCATCAAAGAGTATTGTATCCTTTAGGTGAAGCTGCTCCTGCTTATCCCGGACTTCATCGATATTCATAAGATTAGTATCCGTATCATAGCCATAGACCATCAATGTCCTTTTAGTTTGCGTTACCGCATCCTTGAATTGAGCCAAACCTATATACATGGGATACGCGGAAACCACTTGGGGATGACCAAGCGCGCGCATTAATTCGCTGCGGTCAAATAGCACAGAGCGCCACATTGCTTCGGTTTGTTTATGCATTATGAATAAATCGCCGTTCATTTTCGTTGGTGAAGAAGATGCCCCTGCATATAGCGCATCTTTAAAACCCATTTGCATAAAAACCAGCACCGTGGCAAACAATACTCCGCATATGGCGGCAATGAGCTTGGTGCGGTCATGGATCAGTTGCCGCCACGCCAAACGCGCCGGAAACACGAAAATGACAAGCAGACTCATGGCAGAATCCGCACCTGAACCTGACGATAAATCTGATGCTGCAAATCAGAAACCGCCTGCTTTTCCAGAGTCAGGCGCACCTCAATAATCCGGTTATCCTTGTCAGCCAAAGGATCGGTATCATTTAAGTCATTTTTTCTGACCTGAAAGCCAAGCTCCCGGACTTCAGCGGCATAGGGCGCGGGAAAACCTATTATGCGGATTTCTGCTGTCTGCCCGATATGTACGCGCGGGAAATCCGCCTCATAAATTTCTGCTACGACATCAAGCTGGCTTAAATCGGCCATTTCCAGCAAGCCTTTATCTGTAATCCGCTCTCCAGGCCAGGTATGTATTTTGAGAATAGTGCCCGCTATGGGAGCTTTTATGACGGTTTTAGCCAGGTTTTCCTCCGCTACCCGCCTATCGGCTCTGGCGCTGGCAATTTCCGCCCGAAGCTGGGCTATCGTTGCTTGCGATTGCTGGAAAATCAAATGCTTCTGGTCGGCTAATGAAATACTGGCCGCTGCTGTTTTAATAAGTGTTTTATAACGAAGGTATTCTTTTTCATTATAGGCAAGGATAATTTTTTCAACAGCCAGTTTCGATTCAAGCACCTGCATATTGGCTTTTACAACTTCGATATCGGCTTTTCTTTTATTATGATCAGCTAATAATGCCAACACATCCTGATTTTTGACTTGATCCCCTTCCCGAAACAATAATTTCTCCAGGTTAGCTCCTTCAGCGCCGGCATTATGAGAGACACGAATAACGCGCGTGCGCGGCTCTATGCGGCCTAAAGCACCTACACCCATAGCTGGATTGACGGCTGCTTTTAAACTGTTCTGATCAAGTTCACTGTTGTGCTCTATTTTAGCAACACCAGCCAGGCTAACACTATTTAAACTGATAAAAACAATTAATTGAAAGTAGGTAAAGTGGCGAAAGCCCATATTCGTAATCCTGTTTATGATAAATTCTGGGTAAAATTCTGATTTTCAGTACTCGCTTTGTAATTGTGCTAGGGAGCATTTGCTTATCTATTATAGTCATTTCGATCAGGCCCGGTTGTGATGGGCCGGGTAACAGGCGGGGATTTTTCAGCCCTTCACCCTGATCCGGCTGAAATTTACTCTTTGCCAGGCGGTTCAAGACAAGGATAAAAATAACGTCTGCACGCGTAAAAAAGATGCCGTTCAGGTTTTATAGTGTTTACCGAAGGTCATGCTGATTATCTGGCTGTAATTCAGGCAGGAAGTTGCTGATAAAACTCGTTCGCGTGATGATGATTGCTCAATGACTGAATGCGATGCTCGTTATGGATGTTTAGTAAAGCGGGTTTTTCGAGTTATGGTTATGGATTTAGTGATATAGGGTAAAGGGAAAATATTTATTTTTTTCTGCTCTGTATTCCATCTGCCAAGAACGGTATTAATTCCAGTTGCGCTATTTAAAAGTCAGTGGTAGATTGAATCGGCAGGTTTTAAGTATCAGCATCCAGCGGTTTTAATTGAATTGTTTCTGGAGCCAAACATTAATGATCAGTTAAAAGTACGGGCCAGTCTTTTCTGCTTTTTATCGTTAATCGCTAATTTAACAATAATTAGCGCACTTTCATACACCATAGCTTCTCATACTACGTCAAATCGTCAACTTGGCGTGAGTTTTTATTAATTCCGGATTACTTTAAATTAGATGAATAATCTTTTTCTGATTATCGTTGCTTTATTGCTGGTCGCACTGAATGGTTTTTTTGTAGCCGCGGAGTTCGGGCTAGTCAAATTGCGTCAAACGCGCATTCGCGCCATTGCTAAAGCCAAAGGGTGGCGCGGCCGTATTCTGGCGAAAGTACATGCAAAAATTGATGCTTATTTATCAGCTTGCCAATTAGGCATAACCCTGGCATCCCTCGGTTTGGGCTGGGTTGGAGAGCCTGCTTTTGCCGATGTTTTGGAGCCTGTGTTTGAAAGGGCCGGGGTCGCCTCGCCGGCGCTAATTCATGGCATTGCATTTACTGTCGCATTTTCCATCATTTCTTTTTTGCACATCGTAATCGGTGAGCTCGCGCCCAAATCAATGGCGATACGCAATCCGGAAGTAATCGGTTTATGGAGCGCCGCGCCTCTTTATGGTTTTTATTGGCTGATGTTTCCTGCGATCTGGATTCTTAATAGCAGTGCCAATCTGGTATTGCGTTTGCTGGGACTGGGTAATGTCCATGCTCATGATGCGCACTATTCGGCTGACGAACTCAAACTTATCTTGCGTTCCAGCAGTTCAGTCGAACGATTTACCCAGGACGAATGGAATGTCATGGCGAAAACGCTCGATTTCAGTGATTTGGAAGCATCAGACCTGATGCGTCCGATCCGCGAAGTCGTGGCCTTGCATCGGTCCAGGTCAGTGCAGGGAAACCTGCAAATTATTTATAAGTCCCGGTTTAGCCGTTATCCTTATTTCGATAGCAACGGTGTTGATGTGCTGGGAGTGATTCATTTGAAAGATTTGTTTTTCGCCCAGCAAGGGGGCAAGGCGATTGATGATTTGACTTCCTATCTGCGGCCGATCCAATATGTTTCGCCCGGTAAGGGCGCATTGGAGGTATTGCGTCATTTCCTCACAGGAGCGCCGCATTTTGCAATCATTGGGCAAAAAGGCCAAAAGCCGCAAGGCTTTATTACATTGGATAATCTGTTAAGTGCGATAGTAGGTGAAATACGCGATGAGTTCCGTCAAAACGACAAAGACTGGACCTGGCTGGATGATGGCACGCTTATCGGCAAGGGCAGTTTGCCGATATTTACACTGGAACGGATTTTAGGGATTGATATAGAGAACGAAGAACTCGATTTGGAGGATGCAGCCTCGATAGGGGGGCTCATAATGGCTAAACTCCGCGATATTCCCGTAGAAAACCAGCGCATCGAATTTAAGCAACTGGCTATCGTGGTCAAGAAAATGAAGGGGGCAACCATCGTTTTTGTCCAGGTCTTTCCTAAGGAAAACGATATGGCGATAAATTCCAACTCCTGAATAACTTTACCTAAATTTTTTATTTGCGAAGTTGAGCTTAACCTTAGGTTTTAAATAGGCCAAACTTTTGTCGATGTGAAGTACTTGATTTATAATAGTTTATTCATTGCCGAGCATTATTTTTGCCAAACGCAGGGCAACAAAAACCCAATTGCTGAATTGTAAGATGACTGCATTTGTTTATAGCAAGGATGAGAAAAGCTCGACAATAAATGGAATTTATTCTTGAAGTTTAGAATATAATATTAGCCCGGAATGCTCCTCGCTATTCAAAATGACTAATTATGGAACTGAGACTTGGGCATATTAGTAAGCAGCTTCCTTTATGGGGTTAATAAAGACGCCTAATTTCAGCATTAACAAAAAGATTGCCGACTTATTGCTGGCGCCGTAAAACAGCAACTTTACAATTTGCATCCTGAACCTAAAGCGACTAGATAGCTTGAGAATTCCAGAATATTTCAGTTATCATAAAAAATTATGCCGTTAAAACTCCATTTACGAAATTTTCTATCCCATTGGGGAAATTGGGTTCTTTATAATCCTGTTCTGGTATTGTTGACAGTCGGGATACTGGCTATTTTCGCCTGGCGCTATACGGTTGATAATTTAAGTATTAATACGGACACTGCCGAATTAATTGCACCCGATGCGCCTTTTCAGAAAAACCGGCGCAATTTTGAGAAAGCCTTTTCTCAGGATATGCATACACTGTTATTAGTGATTGAATCCGCCACCCCGGAGCTGACCAAATCGGCCGCTAAAAGACTGACCCGTTTGTTAAGCGCTGACCCGGCTAATTTTGTATCGGTTTACATTCCCAACGATAATGAGTTCTTCCGTCAGAATGGATTGCTTTATCTGGATATTGACGATCTGCAGACTTTAACAAGCAATCTGTCACAAGCCCAGCCTTTTATTGGCAGAATTGCCCAGGAACCGGATTTAAACGGCTTTTTTTCAATTCTTCAGGACGCTTTTACTTCCTCAGACAAAACCCGGGTGGTGCCCATCGATCTATCATCGCTGCTTGACAAGCTGACGGCGGCATTACATAAGAGCGTGAACGGGGGAAATGGCTTGCTGTCATGGGAAACCTTGATTGCTGAAAAAAGACTAAAGGCTCAACAAGCCAACAAGGAATTTATTATTGTCCAGCCCAGGCTGGATTTCACGAAAATTCGCCCGGCCGAAAACGCAATACACGCCATACATAAAGCCATTACAGAAATTCAGGAACCTTCGGTGCCTGCAGTTAAAGTTTGGGTAACCGGTGAAGTCGGACTGGAGCATGATGAATTGGCCGGCATGAGTGAAGGCACTTTTACCGCAAGCATTTTTTCTGTCGTGCTGGTCTGTTTTATCCTGTTAGTGGCTTACCGATCTGTTTCTTTTATGCTGGCCACCTTGATTACCCTGGCTGTGGCCATGATTTTTTGCGGCGTATTTGCAGCGCTATCGGTAAAACATCTGAATTTAATATCTGTTGCTTTTGCCGTATCAAACATCGGTTTGGGCGTGGAATACGGCATTCATTTTTGTTTACGCTATCAGGATAACCTGCGTGAAAATGGCGATCGGGGAAGAGCGATACACCGCACTTTACTTGCTATAAGCCCTCCTTTACTGTTGTGCGCAGGCACGACCGCCATTGGCCTTTATGCGTTCATTCCGACCGATTACAAGGGCGTTTCGGAACTTGGCTTATTGGCTGGAACGAGCCTTTTTATTTCTCTCTTTATCACGCTCACCGTATTGCCCGCGCTTTTGCAGCTCATTCCTGTCTCAGTATCGCCCCAACCGCTTCGGCCTAATGCCGGCTTTTTAACACTATCAGAAAAATTGGCCACTTTTACCCTGCATTATGCCAAACCCATTTCTTTATTAACCTGTCTTATCGCCATCGGGTCGATAATTCTGGTATTTAAAATTAAAATGGATTTTAATCCGATCAATCTTCGTGATCCCAATACTGAATCCGTTATCGCTTTTAAAAATTTAATGAAAGACAAGGATACGTCTCCTATGACCTTGACTGTCATGGCTAAGGAAGAGGAGAACATCAAGCCGCTTCAACAAAAGCTTTCGAAATTGAGTTCGGTTGATAAAACGATCAGCCTCTTTGATCTGGCGCCTGGCAGTCAGGAAGATAAATTGGCAATGATTGAAGAGATGTCGCTGGTTCTCGGATCCCAGGCACAAGGTTTTCCTTCTTTAAAGCCAGAAACCGATCCTTCTGCAAGTATTGGGCGGATGGTAAAAACCATAGACGGCATCTTGCCTGAAAAAACGGATGTTCATGAAATATCCGCTTTAAAAAGCTTTAAAAAGGAGCTGCAGGATATTTTGATCGAGATTGAGAACCGGCTGCAACCCAGCCGGAGGCTGTTTATTGAAAAAGTTCAGACAACCCTGCTCGGTACCTTACCGAATGTCATGAATGAACTGTTAACAGGTTTTAATGCCAGAGAAATTACCCTCGATAACCTGCCTGCCAATGTCAAGGACAGATGGCTAAGCAAAGATGGCTGGTACCGTATCCAGATTGTTCCCAAAAAAGACCTGAACGATTTAAATAACCTGGAAGAGTTTATTACCGATGTGCAGTCAGTTGCGCCTGAAGCAACTGATCTGCCGGTCATGTATTGGGAATCGATGAAAGCAGTGATTGGCGCTTTTAAAGAAGCCATTGCGATTGCGCTGATTACTATTACACTGCTTTTGTATGCTATCCGCCGCAATTTGACTGATACATTATTGGTGATGACGCCCCTGCTGCTGGCCGGTTTATTCACCATGGCCAGCACCGTTATTAGCGGTACTCCCATTAATTTTGCCAATATTATTGCTTTGCCGCTTTTATTGGGCCTGGGCGTTGATAATGGCATTCATATGGTTGAAAAGCTGCGGCATTCACTTTCCGAAGAGAAAAATATCTATCAGTCCAGCACCGCCAGAGCCATATTTTATGGCGCACTGACGACCAGTTCCAGCTTTGCCGGCTTGGCTTTTTCGCCGCACCAGGGCATAGCAAGTATGGGCTTGGTGATTACTATCGGCGTATTCTGGATTATAGTGTGCACCTTTATCATTCTTCCAGCCCTGAGCAAATTAGTGCTCAGGCATGAAATAAAATACCCGGACAGATAAGACGTGAAATCGGCACGGTTATGTTCGAGCAGTTAATCGGGCAACACTTCAATAAACTTATTCTTGCAGCATGACCAACCATAAAAGAGCGTCTGCACCAGTCATCGGGCCTATTCCCGCTGCAACTGCAAGCCTGCCGTCAAGCCATTCTACATGGAAAGCATAGCTCTCTACCTATCTACTGCTCGACTGTTACAAAGGCTAACTTTGCTATGCCCGCGTGTTGTACGATAGCCATGATTTCCGCCACTTTTCCATAAGCAACAGCTTGATCGGCATATAAATGCAGGGCGGCCTCGGGATTTCGCGCCAGTTCAGCTTTCAGCGCGGATTCCAAAGCAGGGAGATCGGCAAAGGCAAGTTTGTTCAAAGTCATGCCCCCGTGGGCATCGATGCCCAGTTGCAACGGCTGCTCTTTCACATCAGCTGTGGTTTCGGCAGTTTTCGGCAGGGTCACATGCACGGATTGCGTAAGCAAGGGCGCGGTCACCAGTAAAATAATTACCAGCACCAGCATGACATCGACAAGCGGCGTGACATTGATTTCACTCATCGCCTCTTCATCGTCTGATTGGGGTTTAAAAGCCATTCGCTATTCCTTGCCCTTTGCAGTCAAGGCCGTGTGTATAAAGGCAGTAACGAAATTTTCCAGACCGGTGCGGACATGTTTCACCTTGCGCAGGAAAAAATTATAAGCCAGCACCGCCGGCACAGCGACGGCAATGCCTATGGCAGTGGCGACCAGAGCATCGCCGATCGGGCCGGCCACCACATCCAAACTGGTCGAGCCACTTCGAGTAATTTCATGCATGGCATGCATGATGCCTAAAACTGTTCCGAACAAGCCCACGAATGGCGCCGTACTGCCAATGCTGGCCAGCATGATCAGACCGCTTTCCATGGCGCGCTGCTCTTTCTGCATTTGTATGCGTAGGGACTGTTCCAGCAATTCATCCGGAACTCCACGATATTTAAGAGGTTTGCTGACAGCCTGCCGGCTTTCGTCCAGCCAGGCAAAACCCTGGCGGGCAATACGCGCTTGCGCGCCTCGATAAATATTTGCGGGCAATTCTTTCGCCTTTCCCAGGTCGGAGGCGTTCCAGAATGCCCTGTCAAAGCGCCGGTTATAGTAACCGTTCTTGGTAAGCTGCCAGATCTTGAAAAAAATCAGCGTCCATGTCAGCACTGAAAAAGCCAGTAAAGTATACAAAGTACCGTTGATAATAACGGCAGGGGCAATATGGTAGGGCATTTCATCTCCTTGTCTTAATTGTTCAATGTAAAATTAATGGGTACGATTACCGAACTGGCTACTTCGGTTTCGCCCCGTCTGGCTGGTATAAAACGCCATTTTTTGACGGCTGCGATGGCTGACTCGTCAAGCGCTTCATGACCGCTGCTGCGGTGCAGCGTTACTTCATCGCTATGCCCATCGGCGGATACTGTCACCTTCAATAAAACTTTACCTTCCCAACCCCGATTGCGCGCTATCGCCGGATAGTTTGGTTTGGGGTTAAAACCATAATTGGCGCGGAAATTAGCTTCGGTAAAAGGCGCTGAATTTGCGTGGGCATTGCTGAGCGATGCGGCAGTATTGGAAGTAGAAGGGGTGCGTGTTGGCGCTGAACTTGCAGGTGCAGGGGCGGTTTCTGCAAGTGACGGCTTGGGAAGCTGATGTTCAGTAACAGGCTTTGGTTTGGGAAGCTCTGCGCGTTTTTTAATAACCGGCCTGTTTTTCCTTACCGGTGGTTTTAGCGCCGTTTTTTTGGGCTGAATCGGCTGCACCGGTTTAGATGGAGCGGGAGGGGCAGCTGTTGCTGCCTGGTGTTCATTGGGCACGGATACCAGAGACGCTTCCATCAGCAGGGGCTTTGCCAGCGTAAGCGCTTCGACGGGTTTCATCAGCGCATAAGCTGCCCACAGATGTAATGACAGCACTGCAATGAATAATAAGCCCCCGCTTAGCAGAGACCGCTCATCGTCTGTGAAGGCATCAAACAGCCATCGTGTTTTTTTAATGATGGGCGTTTCGGCAGCGCCAGCTAAAGGAGCCAAATCGCCCCTGGCAAGCATGCCTTCATGGTTATTTAATAAATACATAAGAAATTATCACCTTCAAACACCGAAGATTGCTGGATATTGCGTGCGGAATAGAGTTACAACCGCGCCCGTTCCGCCGGCATTATATCAAAATATTATGAGCCAAAGCCTATTGCCCGATGCTTTTCTGGGCTCAGTAAATCTTCATGACCAGCATAAAACGCCCTGTCAGTCCCGGCCTGATGAGGCTGTCCTATTCAAATTAAGCTGCCTGAAAGAGAAAAAACCGAGCTCATAAAAGTTTAAAATAATTGATTGATGATCAAGATTGGTCTCTGATCGCTGCCAAATTGCCGGATGCCCCATTAACTGCGTTTCGTCCAGTTGCTTTCACCCGGCATCATGAAGTTATTTTCTTTAAGCCGCTTACCAGAAGCCGGCCGGTATTAGCTAACTGGGTGCGGATCAGCGCCCACTTTTCCCGGTCTTTTCCCTCCGGCAAGCAGCGCAAATACTGGGCCCTGAGACTTTCAGGCAATTTTCCGGCAATTGCCGTCCATACAACGTCTGTATTATATTCGCCGCGTGTCTGCAGACTGACCGGCAAGCTGTCTTCCAGAGGAATATGCAAGGTTTCGGCAACGTCCTCCAGGGCTTCCCGAATATTGCGCGCCTTTTCGTTTTGAGGCGTTTGCACATCATAGGGCGGATGCCATTCCCGCACGGGACGCAATTGGTCGATATGCGTGACTACGGCTAAAACGGGCGGTAGTCTGCGTTCAAGCCGTTCATCGAACCAGGCTCGCAATGCGTTTAAAAACTGCGCATCCGCTTCACGGCCGGCCTGCGTTGCTGAACACACTAGCAGAATCAGATCAAATCCTCCCAAAGCCTGTTGAGGATCTTTCGTAAACCAGTGACTTTCGTCGCCATACCCCGGACTGTCGAAAATTAATACTTCGCCCATATCCGCATGTTTCAGGCTGTATATAGTCAGGGCGTCAGTCAGCGGCAATACATCCGTAGCGGCGCGCAATTCGCCGAACAGGGCATTGACCAGGCTGGATTTGCCCGCCTTTACCTGGCCTGCAATCAGAATACGCAAAGGTTTCTTGACAGGGGGAGCCCTATCAATCTCAGGCTCAGGTTCAGATAATCGCGGCGGCACCAATTGCCCGCTATACAGGGCAATAGCATAATAACCGATTTTTTTTACCAGCGTTTGCAGCAGCCAGCGTTCCAGAAACCCGATAGGGTAAGTCGAAGCCTTGCCCAGAAAAAAACTGCTTAACTCGCGAGGCAAGGCGGTTGTCGGGCTGAGCAGCAGGGTACTGACTCGATAAGCCATATGCCCGATTTTCAGTTTTTCCTTCCATTTCCACAGCTGCAAGCCGTCCTCTATGGTCAACAAATGGCTCAATGGCACCCTTTCATCGAGGCTTTGGCGCATATCGCGGCATACCTGTTCTGCTATAAACAGAATATTGCGCAAGGGGACATCCAGTTCGGCCTGCCCGGCTTTAGGATAATAATGACGAGCTACCTCGCCGATCACCTGCCTTGCCAGATGCAGCAAACGCCCGCTGTCGGTGAGGGGATAGTCGGCGGGATTGATCTCTTCAGCCATCTTGTCCAGCTTGATCCAGACGGCTTCAGCAGCAGGAGGCCAGCGCTCGTCCGGCGCCGGCAGGGGTAAATCAAAAGGAGGAACGCGGAGGCTCTTCAAATACCGGCTTAAAATCCAGAGAGCGCCATAAAATGAGGCCAGCACGAGCAAGCCAACGGGGAGATACTGATTTTGCCATAACCAGAAACCCCCCAGCAGCACCAGCGCCAGCCATGGCAGCAGCAGAAGAGTCCCTAAAATCATCCACGGCCAGTTTGCCGGCACCCGCATATTCAAGTCTCTCGGCTGATAGAGTCGCGTAACAGCAGCCTGCCGCGCGCGAACTCAGCTTTAAATACTTCACGCAAGTCTTCCGGGTTCAACTCTTTTCTCTGCTTGGTCTGCGCGAAATAAAAGCACAGGGTTTTGCCCAGCGCATAAGTGATGGCGGCGGTATAAATGCCCGCTACTCCGAGCGCTACCGATTGCCCATACACCGGAATCAGTTTCAGCAATTCGCGCCCGCCCATGCCAGCCAGTACGCCAAGCCCCACCGCGCTGATAATTTCGCTGAGGCTCTGCCTGGTTAAAGGCAGACCGTAGGCTTTGGCAATGTTGTGAAACAGCCTGGCCTGAATAGCCATTACGGTGGCCAGGCTCGTCGCTGGCAACGGGATGGCGGCGGCCATTCCGGCTGAAATGGAATAGCTTACAATAGACGGATGGAGCGTCTGCCAGATACCATCGGCCTGGCTGTTCTGTTCCAGCATTGCCTTCAGACCACCCGGCAATGCCTCTTCGATAGCTGACCATAAGGCATCAACACCATAATCGGCAGGCGCATAGCCATCTTCCGGCAGAGTGAAATCAACAGGTACAAAATGCGCCTTCATGCGTGGAAAGTACTCTCGCTGTTTCAGCAGGGAACAGCGCAGGTCTGCCGGCACCGCCGCGGCCATTTTGCCTGCGGCAAAAGGATAGGGAATGACATGTTCCATGGTTCGGCCGGGATAGCCTTCATGCAGGGAAGTCTGCGCCACAATGATGGGCCATTTGGGATGGGTTTTATGGATCTGTTTGACGGCGGCAACGATGGCGTCCTGCTGGTGATCCATTGCTCTCATTACCACAATAAGCAGATGCGCCTGCCGTTCGCACCACTTCATGTCATCGGTGGGGTCATAACCGGTCTCGGATAAGCCGCGCGTATCCAGAAAACGAATGAATGAGGTTTCCGGATCGGGAAAATCAAACAGCATGGCGGTACGCGTGCACGGCTTGAAACCATTGCCGATTTGGGCAGCCGAAGAGCCTGTCAACACCCGGATAATGGAGCTTTTGCCGCTTTGCGTTTTGCCCAGCAGCCAGATAACCGGCGGCGGCAGCCGGCTACGAATTTCCTCCAGTTTTTCCTTGAGGTCGTCCCCTGCCATTTCAGGATGGGTAATTTGCTCGCTCCAGTTTTTCCAGCTAGTAAAAAGATTAAAAAAATCAGACATAGTAAACAGCGGTAACTTTATTGTTATACGATTGAAATGATAATAATTTCAATAGCAAGGAAGGTATGTAAGTTTTGAGATAGGGGCTATTCAACAGAATGAGTTCTTTTTTTAACAGCATTATTCAAGCAATAAAAAAACCTTCCCTTAAGGATGAAGCCCATAAAGCGACGAGGTGTGCGGCTGCCCCCTGGTCGCCCTCCAAAGCAATGACGCTGCCCTTTTTTCTAACACAACCTAACCTTTAATCTAGGGTCTGACACCGGCAAGGCGGTTTAATTAATACTCCAAGCTGCGCATTTTGCCGGCAGCTGATTAAAATGCTTCGGCTCGTACGAGCGGACTGCCATGAACAGCACTAATAAACCGTCTCTGGCTTTCGAAGCGCTGCCGCGGCTTTTCCTGGGCCTGTTTTTTCTATTGGTAAGCCTTTTAAATCAATGAGCCTTTTTAGTCAAATGCATCATTAATTTCTCTTTCAGCTTCTTCCATGGAATAACCGTAACGTTCTTGCAATTTTCCTACCAGCTTATCGCGATTGCCCTCAATTACTGTCAAATCGTCATCGGTTAAATCGCCCCATCTGGATTTAATTTCACCTTTTAGCTGAAGCCATTTACCTTTAAATTCATCTGCATTCATACTATTTACCTCTTGATTTTTACAAGACTTTTACTATTTTTTACTTAATAAAATAGCGCCCGTTCAGGCGGAAGGCAGTTGCGGGCGATAATTACGATCACTTCAGGCTATAACTGATCTGATGGTTGTCCACCCACTTTTCCTGCTTCCTGACTTTTTCAATACTACGTTATTTTTCATGTTTTTTAAAACATACCTGAATAAATGAATCGAGTCTGTACGATTCGGCACGCAAGATAAGGTCAATAGCCTGGTGTTCAAGACCGGGGCACAGGGAATCTAATGTATTTGCGCTCTGAATAAAGAGTTGATACTGTTATAAGCAAGTAGCTTATGCTTTATTATGGAATTAACAGATATGAAATTAAGGAGAACTTATGCCGGACATTGATTGGGAAGGCATGTTCATGTTCAGCGCCTCGCCGCTGGAAATTATCATTCGCGGAACGGTCGTATACTGGTTTTTATTCCTGGTTTTCCGGTTTGTAGTCAGGCGCGATGTGGGTTCGGTCGGTATCGCCGACGTACTGGTGCTGGTCATTGTCGCCGATGCGGCGCAGAATGCCATGGCGGGCCAATACAAGTCGATTAGCGAAGGCTGTATTCTGGTTAGCACGATCGTATTCTGGAATTTTCTGCTTGACTGGCTAAGTTACCGTTATCCAAAGCTCGGGCGCCTGGCCCAATCCGGCATCCTTTGTTTAGTTAAAGACGGCAAGATGTTGCGGAAAAATATGCGTAAGGAAATGGTCACGGAAGAGGAATTGATGAGTAAAGTTCGCCAACAAGGCCTCGAAGACCTTAGCCAGGTGAGAGATGTTTATATGGAAGGTGACGGCACGATCAGCGTCATCAAGCGGGAGCCGTGAAGTCTGCCGGTATATTGATCGGCATCCCTGCCGGGCATACTTTAATAGCCTTTAAATATTACCCTTAATCAGTGGTTGACACTGCCGCCGGTTGGTTAGGCATTGGGTTGGGAGATGTTTGCTCAGCCCATACCGCCATATGGGTAAGCGTCGCGGAGCCGATAATGGTCGCAAATGAGGCATCTGCGGCATCGCGTCCGGTGCCTATGCGCACCAGTCCTTCTACCGGCGCCATATGCGTGGCATCGAATAAATACCAGCGAGAACCCAGATAAGCTTCAAAAAATCCATGAAAATCCGGCGGCTGCAAAGACACGGCGTAGCCTGAAACATAACGGGCCGGAATGCATAAGGCCCGGCACAAGGCGATGGCGAGATGCGCATAATCACGGCAGACGCCGGTGCGCTGTATTAATACGTCGCAGGCGCTGGTGCTTGGGCCGCTGCTGCCTGCCTGATAATCGAGATTGCTGTTGATCCAGTCGCAGATTGCACTAACCCTGCAAAAGCCGGGCTGGGCATTGCCGAACATCTGCAAGGCAAAATGGGCCAAACGGTCAGATTCGCAATAACGGCTCGGGTTAAGGTAGGGCAATACGTCGATTGGCAATTGCGAGTAGCCAGCCTCGACAATCTGGGAAGTATCATTAATTGCAGGACGTAAATCCACAGTCGCCCGATAGTTAAGTTGCAGTTCACACGGTTCTGCATAGAGCCGGTACACTTGAATATCTTCCATGCCGAGACTGCTAGCCTCGTATTGAATAGAGGGGTTTAACTGTAATGTTTCCTCGCTGATAGTCTGGAGGGGAGTTCTCGCCGCAGCGACATTAAACAGAAAGCTGGTGGGATTTGTGACCGAATATGTCAAGTCGCAGCCTACATGAATTGTTGTCATGATTGTTAACCTTTTCAGTATGATTAAGTAAGTCTAGCAGATACGGATTAGCCTGATTTATCAGTAAACAGCGGCCTGCACCACTCCATCGGAAAATCATTGACCGCTGTTGATAAACGCTGTTTCCACCACTGGGCGACTTGAGCTAAATCTGCGGCTTCAAAGCGATGTTGTTGCAAGCCGTGGTTGTGGGCATTGAATACAAGAACATCAATCGGAAAATCAACATCCGTAACGCTGGTGCAGGTCGCATCAAAAGCAAGATAGGCGAGGGCAACCGCTTTTTCAAGACTGGCATCGGCATGCAGTAAGCGATCCAGAATCGGCTTGCCGTAAGGCGTCCGGCCGATAATAAAGTAAGGCGCATCAATGGAGGCTTCGACCCAATTGCCTTCCGGATAAATATAAAACAGCGTAGGTTCCTCATCACCTTTCAAGCGTCCGCCGATGATAGTATTCAGATTGAAATGCAGACCGCTTCCTCCGAGCGATGCCTCATCCTCCAGCCGTACCTTACGAAGCTGCTCACCGAAACAATTGGCAACTTTGTATAATCTGTCATATTGCGAGACTTCCTGCGCCAGATGATCCTCAAAGTAAAGAATAGTTTTATCCCGCAAAGACCGGAGCCCGGAAGTCATTACGAAAATAGGCAGTCCGCCATGTTCAACATACGATAACTTGCCTTTTTTCAAGCGCTCGTTGCCTTTGGTAATCTGTGTGTCGGCAAGCGCCACTAAGCCGTTATTTACCTTAATGCCAAGACAAAATGTCATTTTAGATCCCAAGCTGAAAGCTGATTATGAAAGAATATAAAAAAGAACTTAGCACATTGATTAATCGTTTGTCTGGAATTATTGCACTAACCCGGGCATTTGCGCACCTGTAATCATCCGATTATCGGTAAGCTAAAAAACCTTTCGAAACTGGCTGCGTACCAGTTCGCCCCCAGCCTATAGCCGAGGCTTAACTATACTGGCTCGAATTATCTGGTCTGTACGATAGGCCACAAACTTTTACTCAGGATTTTAGCCGCTAGCTGTCAAAAATCCCAAACCACAGGCAGCTTTAAAAGCATTGCCTGAAAAGCAGACTTACAACCTTGGCTCGGCAGATGCGGGTTTTTAATGCGTGGGTTACCGTACAGACCCTATCACCGTCGATTCGTAATCTAATTAAAAATTGGCGGGCGCCCTGGAGCAGCCGCTTAAATCGTCAGGAATGAATAATGGATAAATCTTATACCTATAATAAGCCGGATGAAAAGAGATCAGGATATGAAAACACTGCACAGGAATATTGGCCTCCGCACCATTGCCATAAAGACCTTGCCAATCTTGACCCAGCACCGCTGATGCGTTCAGAGCGGGCTGAACTCCTTGAAGCCATCGCCTCGGAACAAAGGCAGTTAAAAAATGCACAACGGCAAATTGAAATCCTTCAGGAAAAGAACGCCTGTCTTAAACAAAAAATAATTCGCATCGCTAAAAAATATGCCGACACGCGCCGCTACGGAAGTCACGATGAATTAACCGGGCTGCCTACCCGTAGTTTTTTGCGGGAAAGGCTTAAGCAGACGATAGTTCTGGCTACCTGCCAACAACGGCAAGTTGGAATATTATTTATTGACCTTGACAAGTTTAAGAATGTTAATGACACCTGGGGCCATGCCGCAGGAGACAAGCTATTGCAGGAGGTAGCGCAGCGTTTGCGGGTTTGTATTCGTCATGGCGATACTGCCTGCCGGTATGGAGGGGATGAATTTGTAGTGCTGTTGCGGGATATTGATGGATACAAAACCGCCTTGGCGGTAGCCGAGAAAATCCGCACTTGTGTGGCGGGACCGTATGTCATCGAAGGCCATGTCCTCGATCTTACCGTTAGCATTGGCACATCCGTAGTGCCGGCCGAGGGGCAAAATTGCGAGGATTTGATCAATCAGGCCGATATGGCTATGTATGTCGCCAAAGCGGAAAATTCCCGCGTAAATCCTGTTTAACGCGAAACTTAGATTCAGCCGATTCGCCTGTGTATGCGGAATAGCTTATATTTTTATTTAGACTGGAGTCCTTATGTCTAAAAAACTTTCTCTTGCAAATATTCACTCCTTGCGCAAGCAGGCGCTCCATCATATCGATGAAGACGCCCTTGCTTTCAGCTATAACGCCGACCGGCAAAGAGTGTTGAAACTGCTGAATGATGCTCTTGCCGCTCAACTCCTGTGCGTATTGCGTTACCGCCGTCATTACTCTTTAAGCAAAGACGTGCAATTAAAAACTATCGCTGAGGAGTTCCTGGTCCATGCCAACGAGGAACAATGGCATGCCGATCAGCTTGCCGAACGCATAGCGCAGTTGGGCGGAGAACCTGAGCTGGCAACGGAAGCCATGATTATCACCGAGTGCAGTGCCCAAGCGCGGGAAGATGAATCTTTGGTAAGCATGCTTCAGGAAGATCTGCTGGCCGAACGAAATTCTATTGCCAACTATCGCCGCCTCATCCACTCCGTCGGGGAGCGGGATTACCCTACCCGGCGCATGCTGGAAGGCATCCTGGTTCTGGAAGAAGAACATGCGGATGAATTGGAGGAATTGCTGGAAAGCTTACCTGAAGAACTGAAAAAAGACACTTGGCGGGGCGATTAGACAATTCTCGCAGATTAAAATAATTTCAAAAAAAATCTGAATCCGGGCAGTTAAGGGATGGACATCCAATGTGCGATACCGAACTGACTCGGGAAATTTTTTCCAGTAAATTATTGCTAACTTACAAAATAATGTTTTACACAACATTTGCAAATGTAAGCCAAAGTTCCTAAGTAGGCAAATACTATATAAATCATTTGAGGGGAGATGCATTATGGGTAAATATTTTTTAGGCTGGCTGATGGGCGTGCCGGTGATTGTTTTGGTGATTATTTATTTGTTTTTTAACCATTAACTGCTCGATTCCGGTAATTCATGCGCAACTATTTAAAATATGATTAATACCGGGGCGCCCTATTTAAGCGTTAAGCGGTATTTTTTAAATCCCCGTATTGAAAAAATTACCTGATCCTGTTTTATTTTTTAAAGGAAACCATTATGGAAGCAACTGAAAAGAACATTAATGTCGATGAAACCGTTAATCGGCTCAGATCCGGAGCTCACGATACCGTGGACAAGGTAGCCGATGCCACCTCCCAAGCCGCAGAAGTGCTGAACCAGAAAGGCGAGCAATTAAAAAATGCGGAGCAGCAGTTTGTAGAAAATTGCCGCGGCTACGTTCATGAAAATCCCGTAGCGTCGTTAGGCATTGCAGTAGGAGTGGGTTTTCTTTTAAGCCGTTTGATGAGCGGGCGTTAAGGCGTGCTCTTGCCGGTGATTAAAGCGGGTGCCTCTAATTCGATAGAGGCCTTAGAGAGTCCCCGCCCCAACCTTGGCTTTGGGATGGATTTACGCTACCGTCAAGCGTTCACCATTTCAAACCAGGCGTTGAACTAGAAGTATAAGCCGGCAGGAAGGCCGTCCAGTTAGCTGGAAGAAAAACCTCACCCTATTAAGGAGATGATTTATGTTTACACGATTATTGTTAGTTATGTTCACTATAACGGGCAGTTTACCCCTGCTAACGGGCACTGTTCAGGCCGGTCAGGAGAGCCCAATCTATTTGGCCGCGGGCGAATCGGCACTGGAAAATACCGAGCGCAATGTGCGCGACAGGGGGGACGCTACTTTAACCCCTGAAGATCAAAAGGAAACGAAAAGCGATGTCAGAATCACGGCTAAAATACGTAAAGCTGTGGTCAAAAATAAATCGCTATCGGTCAATGCGCAGAATGCAAAAATCATTACCCGTAACGGAATCGTATGGTTGCGCGGGCCTGTTGAAAGTGAAGCCGAAAGTATGAAACTGCAACAAATCGCCAAGAAAACGCGGGGCGTAACCGACGTAATTAATCAACTTGAAATTAAAGCGCCTTAACAGCGCAGGAGAATGTTATGACTAAAGCAGTTTTTTGTATTGCCCAAAATATCGATCAGGCAGAGATCATTGTTAATGACCTGAAGACAAGCGGTTTTTCAAATAACGATATATCGGTGCTGTTTCCAGACAAATCCACGACCAAGGATTTTGCTCATGAAAAGAACACCAAGGCCCCCGAAGGCGCTGCCGTGGGCGGCACAGTAGGTATAGGCACGGGCGCTGTGCTGGGCTGGCTGGCGGGTATTGGTAGTCTGGCTATTCCGGGCGTCGGTCCCTTCATTGCCGCAGGGCCCATTATGGGCGCATTAAGCGGTGCGGCAGTAGGCGCGGCCGCCGGAAGCTTGACCGGAGCGTTAATCGGGCTGGGTATTCCTGAATATGAAGCCAAACGCTACGAAGGTAAAATCCGGGGTGGAAGCGCCTTGATTTCTGTACACACAGCAAGCAGCGAAGACCGGAGTAAGGCGAAAGCCATCTTCGAGCGGGCTCATGCAGACGATATTTCAACGACCGAGGAAACCTCAGTCTAATTTAGAGTCCATCATGCTATGGCATGTAATAACGAAACAAGCACAGGAGGTTTATCATGCATATTGAAACACTCAATAAATTGCTGAAAGATGAATTATCATCAGTTGAAACCTATCAGCAGGTTCTGGAGAAAATTCAGGAAGATGCAACACTCGGCGATGCAGCGTATATAACGCCGATTTATGAAGAGCATAAAGAAGCCGCGGCCAGCCTGCAAGGGCAAATCCGTAATCTGGGAGGAACTCCGTCTGAGGATTCGGGGGCTTGGGGCACATGGGCGGAAATAGTTCAGGGAGGCGCCAACATGCTCGGTAAAGGCGCGGCCTTAAAAGCCTTGCAGGAAGGAGAAAAAAGCGGTGCCGAAGATTATGAGGAAGCGTTGCAGGAAAGCGATCTGCCTGAGGAAGCCCGCTCTCTGATTCAAACAAAATTGCTGCCGGCCCAGCAATCGCATATACGCACTTTGGAGCGGCTTCTGGATGTGGCAGCTGCCTAGCTTTTCCCGACCGCGGAATAGCGTTTTAAATAAAAACAGCGCGAGCCCTTGCTGGTCCGCGCTGTTTTTTATTCAGCCAGTCACAGCCTCATCTCGATGTCAATCCCAAGACTTACGGCATGTTAATTAACAGGCCGGCTCAGCCAGTTTGAAAGAAATTAGCTGAAACTATTAAAGCCGGTGAGAAGGGCTCTTAAGTTTAATAAAATCGGCTATTAATAAACTTTTCACTAACGGCTATAGAGATTTGATAGCCTCTATAACATTCCTTAAAACAAACAGTAGATTATAAATTGATACTGTCTGTTTTACGGCGTCAATCCACGCTAAAGACAAAGGCTAAATAAAAAAAATGTCAGCCATGCTACAAGAAAATCCAGCCGGCCTCATGACTTCCCGGCAGGAACTGATTGCCTCCTACCAACGTATCCGCGATGCCAGCGCCGCGATTTGCCGGCCGCTGAACAGGGATGATTACCAGATTCAAAGCATTGCCGAGACCAGTCCGCCCAAATGGCATCTGGCTCATGTCACTTGGTTTTTTGAAACCTTTGTGCTGCAGGATTTTCTGCCCGGTTACCGGCCTTTCAATCCGGCATACGGCTATCTGTTCAATTCCTATTATCAAACGGTCGGCAAAATGCACGAGCGCGCCAGGCGCGGCTTATTGTCCCGTCCGACTGTTGAACAGGTTTACCATTATCGCGCCGACGTCGATAAGCGCATGCTCGATTTACTTTCCGGGATTGATGAAAGCCGGTGGCAGAATATGGCTTCACGGGTCATCCTGGGCTTGCACCATGAGCAGCAGCATCAGGAGTTGCTATATATGGATATTAAACATAACTTGTGGAGCAATCCCGAGCGGCCGGCATATCTAAAGCGGCACCGGCAAGATATTGAAAGACCTTGCGGATTAAAATGGGAGCAGCGCCAGGGCGGCCTGGTGACTATCGGGCTTGAGGCGGCCGGCTTTGCTTTTGATAACGAGCGGCCCAGGCACAATATCTGGCTGGAACCGCACCGCTTGAGCTCCCGGCTTGTCAGCAATGCCGAATACCTCGATTTTATCGAAGACGGCGGCTACAAGCGCCCTGAACTGTGGCTGTCGGACGGCTGGAGCCATATCCTCAGCCATCAATGGAAGTCGCCGCTTTATTGGCAAAAGCATGAAAATCAATGGCATGAATTTACGTTATATGGACTGGAAATGCTAAATCCGGCCGCCCCGGTTGCGCATGTCAGTTATTATGAAGCGGATGCGTTCGCGCATTGGGCCGGAAAAAGGCTGCCCCTGGAAGCCGAACTGGAAAGAAAACTGCTGGAGCTGCCGCTAAAAGGCCACTTCAGCGATAGCGGGGTTTTTCACCCTCAACCCGGAGAAGGGCAGTTTTACGGCGCATTATGGGAATGGACTGCCTCGCCTTATGTGGCTTATCCGCGCTTTAAACCCCTGCCGGGCAGCATGGGTGAATACAACGGCAAATTCATGTGCAACCAATGGGTATTGCGCGGCGGCTCCTGCATCACGCAGCCGGATCATATCCGCCCGACCTACCGTAACTTTTTCTACCCGCATGATCGCTGGCAATTTGCCGGCATCCGTCTGGCTGAGGACTTATGAGCGTCCTCGGCAAAAAAGTCAGTTTTCATGATTTTCAGCCGGAGCTGGAAAGCTTCCGCGAGGCTGTGCTTGAGGGGCTGGCGCGAAAACCCAAGCAAATTCCGCCCAAGTTTTTTTATGATAAAACCGGCTCAAAACTGTTTGAAGCCATTCTCGAACAGCCGGAATATTACATTCCCGGCATTGAAAGAGAATTATTGCAGACCCATGCTGATGAATTTGCCGAATTGATTGAGCCCGGCGCCATACTCATTGAACCCGGCAGCGGCAGCTGCGAAAAAGTGCAATTGCTGCTGGAGCAACTCCTGCCGGCCGCCTATGTGCCTATGGATATTTCCGGCGATTTCCTGCAGCAATCGGCCTGCGATCTGGGCCAACAGTTTCCGTGGCTGCGCATTTACGCGGCCTGCCTTGATTTCACCCGGCAAATGATAGTGCCGAAAGACGTGCCGGCGGGCCGGCGCGTGGTATTTATTCCCGGTTCCAGCCTCGGCAATTTTGACCCGCTGGAAGTTCAGCATTTTCTGGGCGGGGTTCACCGGCTGGTCGGTAAAGGCGGCGGTCTGCTGGTCGGGGTTGACCGCAAAAAAGCAACTGCCGTACTAAATGCCGCCTACAATGATGCGGCCGGCGTTACCGCAGCGTTTAATCTCAATCTGCTGGAGCGCATTAACAACGAACTTGACGGCAACATCAGGCGCGACAAGTTCAGGCATTATGCCTATTACAACGACCAGATGGGCAGGATTGAAATGCATCTGATCAGTCTGGAAGATCAGCAAGTCACTATTTCCGGCCAGGATTTCCGCTTCACCGAAGCCGAATGCATACACACCGAGAATTCCTACAAATACAGTCCTGATGAATTCATTAATCTGGCTAACGCCAGCGGCTTCAGGCATCAAAAAAGCTGGTCGGATACACACCATTTCTTCAGTATTTATTTTCTTGAAGCTTGTTGAAGAGACCGGTCAGCAAAGATTGTCATCTAAACAATGACTTCTTCATAGCGGCAGGCTCTGCCGGAATGACGGGTTTGAAAAACAGTTGTGTATAACGACAAGGGCTCGCACCTTTTGGTGCGGCACTACAACCCCGTATCAAAACTTCAATTTGTAAATCGGTTAGCAAAGGTTTAGGATAAAAACTGAACCGGAAATGGCTGTTTGCGGTCTCTTTTATATGAGATTAAATCTCAGCATCAATCCGGGAATGACAAGTTTTACCCTGTAGTTCAGTACGCAGATGGATCAGTTAGGACTGAAGTAGAAGATACTCTATTTCAACTGCAAACTCTAAATGGAATAATTAATTCAGCCATTGGCAGGCAAAGGCATGATAACGATAAACAGATCAGATCCGGTAGTTTATTTGGTTGACGATGAATTTGCGATCCGCGATTCGTTGACTTTATTGCTGGAGTCCTCAGGCCAGACAGTCAAGAGTTTTGACTCTGCCCAGGCTTTTTTGGATGACTATAAACCTGAACAGGCGGGTTGCCTGATTCTGGATGTCAGAATGCCGCTTATGAGCGGATTTGAGCTGCAGGAGAAATTAGCTGAAAAAAATATAACCCTGCCGATTATTTTTATAAGCGGCAATGCCCAAATTCCGGATTCAGCAAAAGCATTCAGAGCCGGCGCGGTCGATTTTCTTGAAAAACCCTTTGATTATAAAATATTGCTGCAGCGTATCCAGGAAGCTATCAATAAAGATGCCGAGGAAAGAGCGGAAGCCAGTGAAAAACGCCGGCTGCAAAGCCGTCTGGATCAATTAACATGCCGGGAAAAGGAAGTGCTGAGCCTGATAGTAAGCAGTCATTCCAGTAAAGAAGCCGGCAAAATACTGAACATCAGCAATCGCACTATAGAAGTGCACAGGGCCAATATTATGGAAAAAATGCAGGTCCAGAACTTCTCTGAACTTATGATAGTAGCCATGAAATGCGGAATTATAGCTATTAGCGGCTAGGATTTATCTCTTAAATTTATATTTTCCGCAGCTTGTCTATTTTCTCAAAGCCGATAATCCTCTCCCCGGTGCGCCAGCACTGCCTTTAAGCACCATACGTAGGAATACGTAGGTATTCGTCCTAATATTAAAAGCTCAGCAAATGGGATTAAATAATATCCAAGACTACAAATGACCAGTCGTCTTGCACTGGGCCGCATAGCCAAATGTTCCGGTTAGCGGTTAAAAGATCAATAAAAGATCAGCGTGAGACTGCTATTTAGCGGACTATTCTTGCAGAATAGCTCTTCATTTTTAATTGATTTTGGAGTTACCAATGCCATCTTACAATTCAACACATAATATTTTGCTTGACTCATTGCCTGCAAGCGAATTCGAGCGGTTGGCTTCGGCTCTGGAACTCGTTTCCCTGCCTTTAGGCAAAGTTCTTTTTGAGCCCGGCGCGGAACTGCGGCATGTTTATTTTCCCACTACCTGCATTATATCGAAATTTTACATTATGGAAAGCGGCGCTTCGAGTGAAGTGGCCGTCATCGGCAAGGAGGGCGTTAGCGGCGTAGCGCTATTTATGGGCGGAGGCTCAATGCCTAATCAGGCTGTGGTGCAGAGCGCAGGCCAGGCCTATCGGCTGTCCGCCGCGCTGGTCAAACAGGAATTCCAACGCATGGGAGAGTTTCAACGGGTAATACTGCGTTACACGATGTCGCTTATTACCCAAATTGCGCAGACTGCGGCCTGCAACCGTCATCATTCCGTTGACCAGCAGTTGTGTCGAAGGCTGTTGCTGAGTCTGGACCGTCTGCCTTCGGACGAACTGGTAATGACTCAGGAAATGATTGCCAATATGCTTGGGGTAAGACGCGAAGGGGTGACCGAATCGGCAGGAAAACTGCAGAAAGCCGGACTGATAGCTTACCGGCGCGGCCATATCAAGGTTCTGGATAGAAAAGGCCTCGAAGCGAGAGTATGCGAGTGCTATGAAGTGGTAAAAAAAGAATCGGATCGTCTGCTGGCGCCCGCCAAATCGTCCTGTACCAGCAATGTGCCCAGAATAATTCGCAAAGGTTCGGGTCCAACCGTTATTCCCTTGAGGCCCAGGCTCAATAGCCAACACCTGGCACGGACCCAGGATGCGCGCGGAAGCAGATTTTTAAATTCAGGGAAAACCGATTAAGGGCTAGGTAATTAGCCCTCATTCCGGCAGGAGCGCCGGAATGACGTCAAGGGTAATAAATTCCTGACCCTGACAAAAAGTGCTAATACATTTCTTGATTAGCAAGAATCTTACGCTAAGCGCTGATACCACTGTACAGGCAGGGATTGCCGGACCAATCTGCCGGGAGCGGGTTGCCATTTACACCCATCCGGGTGCAGGGCAGAAGGCCCCGCATGAATCCAGGCTACAGAGATGTGGACTACGAAAGCCATCCTTGGCTTCTTGGGTTCCTGCGGACGACTCTTGCTAATCCCGAATCCGGATACATTTTGGATAAAGCGCCCCATCCTCCTCACCTTTCCCCTTCAAACAAAACCCTAGCCGGCATGCGGCTGACTGCGTTAGCCAATGTGCTGGGCGGTCGCATAAATATACAGCTTGGCGCTGTAATAATGCCATAGAATAGAGCGGTAGGAGCCATCCTGATGGCGGCAACGGTTGACATGGTCAACCCTGGTATTCTCATTTTTCAATTGGGCCAGCACTCTCTGCGTTTCCTGACTGTCATCAGCATGAACCAGCTCAAGAAAAGGCCGTCCCAGCAGGTACTCCAGAGGATAACCCAAGGTTACTTCCCAACTGTTGCTCAGCCGCCAGAAGCAGTCATTTTCATCAAGAATGCAAAGCAAATCTTTGGTATAGGCATAAAACTCATCGGAAGCTTCCTGTATGCTTTTAACCGGCAGTTTGAACTTCCTGATTCGCAAACTGGTTTTAATCCAGGCGACTAACTCCCTGGGACTGATCGGCTGGACGAGGTAAGCATCGGCTCCGCCTTCCAGTCCGGCAACCACGGCTTCGCTCCTGATCTCCTCGGCAGTCAGGTGAATAACCGGAATATGAGATGTCTCGGGGTCGGACTTGATGTGCTGGCAAACTTCAAGCCCGCTCATATCAGACAGATTGACATCAAGCAGAATAAGGTCGGGGCTTTGTTGCGCCATCTCCAGCGCTTCTTTTCCACTGGCCGCTGCCATGACTTCAAATCCTGCATAGTTTAATATCCGGACGGTCGTGTACTGGCCAATAGGATTGTCATCGACTACCAGTATCCGCTGCTTTAATTGATCAACCATTAATTCTTTCTCACCGTTTATCAAGCGCCTGCATGGCCTTCTCCAAGGTAGCCTGTATGTTTTTTATTAAAATTGCTCCCGAATCCGTATTTTTGGAAAGAATGGCCACCACTTTTGCATTCAATGCTTGCCGCTCCGCAGGGTCGAGTATTTTAGAAGTATTGATAATCACGGGAATGTGCCGGGTGGCGGCATTTTCCTTGAGTTTATGCAGCACTTCCAAACCGCATATTTCCGACCTGATCAAATCCATAAAAATCACATCCGGCTGTCTGGCTTCGGCCAGTTGCAAGGCTTCCAGGCCGCTCGCCGTTTCCAGTATGCGATATTTTTCATCCGCTAATAAACCTTTCAGAATATAGCGATCCACTTCCTGATCATCCACAATCAGGATAGTCTTGACCGGAACGCGTTGCCTCAGAGTGCGCAGCTTGTTCAATAGCCATTGGCGGCTAAGCGGCTTGGAGCAATAATCTTCCATATCCAGCGATAACGCCCGGTTCTGCTCAGGCAGCATGGAAGCGATAATAACGGGAATATGGCGGGTAGCGGGGTCGGTTTTAAGTTCCAGCAAAAATGACCAGCTATCCTCTTCCGGAAACAGAACATCGAGGATAATCGCCAGCGGTTTGATCTGCATTAAAAATTCGCGGCCTGCCTTAATGGACCTGGCAGACATCATATAATAGTCGGTATGGCCCAGATATTCATTGTAAAGCGCATGCGTGGCCTGATCAGGATCAATGACGAGTACTGGATACGGCCTAGTGAAATTTAAATTCTCAGCGGGGACCAGCGGCGTTCTGGCTGAATCAGGAGACCTGACGGGTATAAAAGCATAAAATGTTGAACCTTTGCCTAAGCTGCTTTTCACGCTTACCGTGCCGCCCAGCAGGTTACCCAGCTTTTTACAAATCGACAGTCCCAGCCCGGTTCCTCGAAAGGCAGTTTTTGGGGCGTTGTCAAGCTGGGTGTATGGATCAAATATGCGGGACTGATCTTCTTCAGCGATACCAATACCGGTATCGGCTACGGCAAAGATGACTGAGCGTTTACTCTTGCTGAGCCGCGCGCTTACCCGAATTTCTCCGGCTTCAGTGAATTTGAGGGCGTTGGAAATAAAATTTCTCAGGATTTGCGCGAGCTTTCCTTCATCGGTATAGAGCAGAGGCAGGCCTTCGGGCTCGGCAAAAAACAAGCCCAGCGTTTTGCCATCCAGCATGGGTTTAAACATGCCGCGCAGACTGCTGAACAGGTTCACTATAGAGACTTCCTTGCGCTCCAGAGTTAATTTTCCGGCATCGATTTTGGCCAGATCGAGCAGATCGCTTACCATGCCGGAAAGCTCATCAGCGGCTTTATGAATAAAATTTACCTGTTTTTCCTGCTCCAGCGTAAGATCGCCGTCCATTTTATTCAGCAAAATTGCCGACAGCGTTACAATTGAATTCAAGGGCGTGCGGAACTCATGGCTCATATGGGATAAAAAGCTCGCCCTCAAATTATTGGCCTGAGTTAACTGTGCCGCTTTTTCGTCCAGTTCGTGATAAAGCGCCACAACCCCGCGATTGGTATCCTCCAGCTCTGTATTAATCCGCGCCAGATCTTCCTGTTTTTTACGCAATTCCGTTAGCGCTTGCATCAATTCCTGGTTCTGCAAGCGAATTTCTTCCAGGGGCTCTTGCTTTGCCGATTGTTCTAAAGCGTCAATGAGCTGCAATATTAGCCGGGAGGTAATCAAGCCTTTATCGAAGGGAATGGTCTTGCCGAGGAAAACGGAAGTGCCTTTACCGCTCCCGGTTTCCAGGTGAAAATAATCCATCAGCTGCCGCGCGCCGACGAGACCGCATTTCAAACCGGTCCGCGAGGAAAAGTTTCCTTGCAGAATTTTTTCGGCATCGGCAATGCCCGGCCCCTGATCGCGGAAGAATATGGCAAATATCTGGGGCAGATTATCGCCCTGCACAACAAATTCGGCCCTGCCTCCGCCGCCATACTGGTAGGTATTGCGGGCGATTTCCGAAACCGCCGTGCTGATTCGGATTTGATCAGTCCGGGAAAATCCCAGCATTTCAGCAATCAGTCTGGCCCGTTGCCGAACATAAACGATGTCCTGCTCGTAGCGTATTTGTATATTAATGATAGGCAGTTTCATAAGGTAGATTCAGCCTCTTTAATAACCACCACCCCTGCATCGTCCCGCCCGCGAAAATAGTCCCGGTAAAGTATCCCGGCGATAAGGCCGGGGTGCTTTCTTTGCAATACCGGCAGCTCATCGAGCCGCCAATGCGTGGCGAGGCCGTCCGAATGCATGACCAGCAGCGCATTTTCAGGCCAGGGGTAGATAAATTCCTGAATTTTTCTCACCGGGCCTCCCGCGGTACCGTTCAGTGACACCATATGACAGCCGGCCTCAGGATGGATGATGAGTCCTGATATATTGCCGACGCCGGCATAGCGCACGAGGCGCGATGCCGGCAGTATCTCGGCCACTGCGATCACAGCGCCGCGGGTAGATTTTAAAGCGCTATGCATATAACTGAGTAATTGTCCGGCTGTGGCCCCGCGCGCTGCGTTTTTATTAAAAACCTCGACGGCGGCCTGCGAAGCTTCAGCCGCATAAGGGCCATGCCCCAGGCCGTCCGCCATCATTGCAATAATGCGATCCGGTAACTGGCGTACTGCCCAGGCATCGCCGCAAAGCTCTTCGCCCGGCATCGGCACACAAACACCCCCAAAGGATATGGGCTCGGGAGCCGGCGCAAAGGAAGCGGGCGCTTTATTCCACAGGCGGCTAAACACAGCCGTGCCCTGATTAAGAACGCTGTAAATTTCGCAGTATGCCGAAAGCCGGTAAATGGCGCCCAGGCCGTTTCCATAGCTGCCAGCCGTAGAAAAGCCATCGCGCAGACAGTCATTGATATGGGCGATGCCCGGTCCCCGATCCAGCGCCAGGATATCCAGGCCCTGGCTGTCCTTATTTTCGATAACGCGCAACAGAATCTCACCTCCTGCCGCATGCTTGATTAAATTGGTCGCCATTTCTGAAATGATCAGATTAACCTTGCTCTCCATTGCCGCATCGAAACCCGCAGCTTGCGAAAATCGAGCTGCCTGTCGCCGGGCTTCAGCCACTTGACTGGCATCTTTTATTGACAGGCGGGCATAGATGTTCAACGCCACCTCGTGATGGTAATGCGCGTTCCTGCGTCGGGGCCGGAATCAATTACAAACTCATTAACCAGACGTTTGGAACCGCCCAGCCCCAGGCCCAATCCTACGCCCGTAGTGAAACCATCCTTAAGCGCCTGGTCAATGTCGGCTATGCCGGGGCCGTGGTCTTCAAAAAACAGCCGCAGACCGACTCGCCCGACCTGGCTTTTTAGAATGTCCAAAATTACCGTCCCGCCGCCTCCGTAAATCAGCGTATTACGCGCCAGTTCACTGGCGGCGGTTACCATCTTGGTCTGATCCACCAGGCTGAAGCCTTCATTTTTCATTACATCCCGCACCCGTTGCCGTAAGCGAACAATGTCTTCAGAATCCTGGATCTGCGCCGTTTCACTCTGGCTGACGCTCATGGCCATTCCCTCCGACTGATGTTCCCGCAAGTTGCCGGAGCATAGCCATGCCGCTATTTACATTCAGGGCGGTGCGCACATTAGGTAAACTAAGCCCTAATTCGACAATAGTTATAGCCACCGCAGGCCGAATGCCGGCTACTACTGTTTCAGCGCCTAACAGCTGGGTCATCAAAGCGATATTTCCGAGCATTCTGCCCATGAAAGAATCCACGGTTTCCACTGAGGAAATATCAATCAGTACGCCCTTGGCTTTAGTTTTAACTACCCTTTCAGTGAGTTCATCCTGTAGCTGCAAGGCCAGACGATCATGCATCTCTACCTGGATGCTGATTAGTAAAAAATCGTCCAGTTGTAAAATCGGGATCGTGTCCATGGTCATGATCTCCTCAAGCCGGGGCTTGCAGGCTACCCACAGTCAGGCCCAGCCTTTTGAAGGATTCGGCCAGCGCATCGGCCAAAGACGCTTTGGTAGCCACTTCGCCAAAGCCTACACCCAGATGCACCATGGTTTGGGCGATTTGCGGCCTGATCCCGCTGATAATGCAATCAGCGCCCATCAGTTTGGCGGCGGCAATGGTTTTAAGCAGGTGCTGGGCTACCAGGGTATCGACGGTAGTCACCCCGGTTATATCGACAATGGCCAGGGCGCTGCCGCTATCGAGGATGGTTTGTAAAAGATTCTCCATGATTATCTGGGTGCGGGCGCTGTCCAGCGTGCCGATAAGCGGCAAAATCAGCACGCCGTCCCAGGCTTTAACGACCGGCGTAGAGAGCTCCAGCAACTCCTGCTGCTGGCGTCTGATAATTTCTTCCCGCCCCTGCTGGTAATTTTCCGTGCTCAATAAAGCCAGCTTGTCTATCAGAACGGTCACCGTCCACATCGTTTCAATCAGCTCTTCACTGTTTGAATTCATTAATTGACGCAAATGTGAAAACAGCGGCTGTTTTAACGAAAGCACGAAGGTGGCGGTTTCAGAAGAACTGAATCCCTGTCTGGCGCGGCTGAAGGTAATGCTGCTCAGATACTCGCGCACCTCCTTCCAGTGCGGAGCCTCGTCCCATTGCGGCGTATTGATGTCTTGCAGCTTGGATGCCTCGCAGGCCGTGGCGAACAGGGTTAAAAAGTCATGGGATTGCTTGCGCAACTCGTTTTCAGAGACGAGATCAAGACGCAAAGTGGCTGAAGCCAACTGTGCGCGCAGCCAGTCCTCAAGCACGTCTTTTGTACGCTGCGTCAGGACTTCCACTGTTTTGCTATTGATTTGAGGCATGGTTGGTTTTTTCCTATGGTGGTGTATGAGCGCTTGTATTTCTAAAGCTAAGCGGGTTATGCAGAATTTTTTAGTCGAACTATTAGTATTTATAGTATTTAAAGCGGTCATTCTACCCCAATCAGGCTTATACCTGAAAATAACAGGACTCATAGCGCCGAGATCGAGGCTGCCGGGAGGCAGACTTTGCAAATCATCCGCGTCTTCTGGCCGCATCCATTCGGTTGCGTGAGACGCCGCCTGAAAATTTCCTGAGATTACCGTAGCCGGGGCGACTGAAGCTTGCGCTTAACCGGAAGATGCGCTGTCCGCCTGGTCATCGCCCTCGTCTTGCGCCGGCGGCAGGGTGAAATAAAAGGTGCTGCCTTTTTCCTGCCGGGTATTGAAATGTAAACTGCCGCCATGGGCTTCGACAAGCGATCGGCTGATCGACAGGCCCATGCCCATGCCGTTGTCTTTCGTGGTGAAAAAAGGCGTCAATACTTTATCCCGTCTTAATTCCGAAATGCCCGTGCCGTTGTCTTTTACACTGACCTCTATGTAGTTATGAGCATTAAGATAAGTCCTGATCACCACTTTTCGTTCCCGTTCTGCAGGCAGCTCCTTTAAACTATCGCAACTGTTTCTGAACAGATTTAACAGAACTTGCTCGATTTGTACCTTATCGACATTGATACGAGGAAGATCTTTAGTCAATTCATACTTTATTTGTATACTGTTGTGTTTGAAGTCAGCCGCGCATAAGCTCGCTGCCTCCTGCACCAGGGCGTTAATCTCAGCGCTAATGCGGTATATTGTCCGGGATTTGACAAATTCTCTCATGCGGTGAATTATCTGGCCCGCCCTGAGCGCCTCACTATGAGTTTTCTGCAAAATTTCGGTGAACCCCGCCATATTCCCGGTTCCGGATGCAATTAAATTCAGGCAGGCCTGGGTATAACCGGAAATGGCTGTCAGCGGCTGATTGACTTCATGCGCAATCCCTGACGCCATTTCTCCCATCAGCCCAAGCCGGGTGACATGAGCCAGTGCTTCCAGATGATCTTTATCCTGCTTTGCCTGCCTTTTGCGCAAACTCACATCGCGTATGATGCCGGCAAAATAGCGTGCCTTGTCCACAGTAAATTCAGCTACGGACAAATCCAGCGGCACTACGGAGCCGTCCTTGCGCAAGCCTTCAACTTCTCGAACCTGGTGCGTGAACTCGGCTATTTGCTGGTTTAGATAAGTCCTGAAATCAGGCAGTTGCTTGGCCTTGGCCGCCGGTATGAGTCTGGTAATGCTGTGGCCGACCAGTTCATCGGGCATGAAGCCAAAGATAGTGGCGACGGCCGAATTTGCGGAAACGATTTTGCCAGCGGCATCAATGGTGATAATGCCTTCTATGGAAGCATTGAAAATGCAGTTGAGCTTGGCTTCCCGTTCCGCTAATTGATGTTTGGAATACTCGAGCTCGTCAATTTTTTTCTGCAACTGCCTATTGGCTTCCATAAGCTCTTCGGTCTGGTCATGGACTTTTTCCAGCAGCTGCTTGTTTAGATTAATAATGGTCTGCCTGGCTTTTTTACTCTCGGTAATATCATTGATGGTCAGCCATATTTCCGGATTCCTGTTTTCGCGGTAAGCGAGCGTAGCATGGCATTCCACATCTATCGGCCGCTTATCAACAATGAGCCTGATCTCCACAGTCTGATCGCTCTGCCGCGTAGTCAGGTCTCTGAGGAAAAAATAATAAATATTCTGATCCGCAGGATTAACAAATTCCCCCAGCTTGCGCTTGCCGAGCTTCTCTCTAGGGCAGCTCAGCAAGCGCGCCGCCGCAAGATTGGCCGCCAGGATAGCGCCTTTTATGTCCAGCGTCAGATAAACCAGCGGCGATAAATTAAAAAGCTGCGCATAGCGGTCGCGGGAGGCTCCCAGTTCCCGATGCGCGCGGTTAAGCTCCTCATTTTGCAGTTCAAGTTCTATCTGGTGAACCTGAAATTCGAACAACAGTTTTTGAAAGTCCTCAGTAGACAGCCGCGCAATATCGGTCTCGGATTTGTCCAGCAGTGCTTCCGCCCGCTTCCGGATACTATCCTGTACCTCCTGCGGGCATTTGGCTTGCCGGCGGATGTTATCGTCAGTTTTCTTGTTTTCAGCAGGATTAATCAAGCTCATTATCTGTTTCCTCGAACTGCCGAAAAAATCCGGCTATTATATTTTTTGATACCTATATGCATGCGTCATTCGGGCCGGGCCTGCCCCGGTCAGGGATTCACTCCGGGCTATTATGCCCGGAGCCCTTCGGGTCAATGCCAAGCTGTTCCAGGCAGACTGGTCATGCGGGGCTGTCCTGCCCCGCACCCCAAGGGGTAAATGCCAATCCGCTCCCGGCGGATTGGTCATGCGGGCTGTCCTGGCCGGGCAGGCCCTGCCGGAATGACGCTGTTTTCATTTGACTGACGATTCTTGTTAATCATGTTATTTTGCTTTATCTGGTTTTCTCATGGCTCTCGTCTATGGCCAGAAGAATCAATGGCGGAGTATCTTTCGATTGCTTCAGGATGCGGCCGTTAATAATAAGCTGTTTTTTGCCCAGGCCCGGAAACTCGGCGTCATGGACAAGTTTATCAAAGGCAGTATGGCCTGTTAATATTTCGGATAAGTGGCGGCGTAATTCTACTGAGTCCCATGCCTGCTTATGGACGGCAGACAGCGATTGCCCGGTCAAATTTTCATTCGCGGCATTGAAGGCTTGAATAAATGCAGGATTGGCCGAGATTATCTGCAAACTGCCATCCAGCACCAGCAAGGGCTGAGTTATGGTATTGACAATCGAAGTAGTCAATTCCGCCAGCTCAGCCGTTTTTTCCGCCTTTTTAAGCCGGCCGATATCGACAAAGGTAATGACCAGTCCGTCGATCATATTTTCCACCGTCCGGTAAGGCAGGATGCGCAGCAGATACCATTGTCCCCGCCTGGTCTGCACTTCAATGCTTTTACTTTCCAGGGTCATCAGCACCTTTTTTGCATCGTCAATCAAATGCTTGTATTTGAGATTTGAAGTCAAGTCGCCCAGGGGCCTGCCTATATCGCTGTCAATCAGTTTGACAAGGTTTCTAGCGGGTTGGGTATAGCGTCTTATTTTCAGGTCGGTATCCAGGAAAATGGTGGCGATGTCTGTGCTGTTCAACAGGTTCTGCAAGTCGTTATTGGCATGGGAAAGCATTTCCACCTTGTTTTGCAGCTCACTGTTCACGGTATTCAATTCTTCATTAAGTGACTGCATTTCCTCTTTGGAAGTTTCCAGTTCTTCATTAGAGCTTTGCAATTCCTCATTAGTCGACTGCAACTCTTCATTGGCGGATTTGAGTTTCTCGTTGGCCGCTTGCAATTCCTCAACAGTAGCCCTGAGCGACTCTTTAATAAAATCAAGTTCCTGCTCAAGCTGTTCTTTTTCCTTGTTATTCGCAATTATCGGCTGTTTCTTTTGTTTGGAATAATAATAAATTCTAGTGTCTTTTTTATGGGGGTGAAAAGACACCAGAAACAAGTCTTTCAAGGTTTCCGGATGCATGATTCTTACCAGCGAAAAGTCAACGGTTTCAAAATCACCGTTAGTTTTCACGCGAAGACCGGAGCAGATAATTTCATTTTCGCCTTTTTTTACAGCCTGGTTCAAGGCATTCATCAGAGGCATGCGCAAGCCTTCCCTGGCCATTTCAATAATATTCCAGCTCGGCTGGCCTGGCGTGGGTTCAAGATAGTTGCCGGTGCGGCCGTGGATATAAAAGATTTTGCCGTGTTCGTTGATGATCAAGCTGACCGGCACATGCAGTTCCATCAATATCCGTTCTATCTGGCGCCCCAGCAGGCCGGATTGGGATTGCAGGTTCAGCGATTTTAAAGGAGGAGGCTGTAAGGCGTCATTCGGGCGCACATAAAGATTGATCTTGGAAAGGGGAAGTCTGCTCGGGTAGGTGTTGCGCTGATATATTTTCCATTTGCCGTCAACAACGAAAAACAGGTCATCAAAATTGCCGATGGATTCAGAAGATCCCAGAAACAGGATGGCGCCGAGGTTCAAGGCGTAATGGAAACGCGGCAGAAGTTCTTTTTGCAAGTCAGCATTCAGGTAAATAAGCACATTCCGGCAACTGATCAAATCCAGGCGGGTGAACGGCGGCTGCTGAATCAGGTTCTGGACGGCAAATATAATGGTATCGCGAATTTCCTTGATAATGCAGTAATGATTGTCCTTCAAATAAAAGAACCGCGCCAGACGTTCAGGGCTAACATCGGCGGCAATGCCGATCGGATAGCTTCCGTCGCGCGCCCAGATGATGCAGGATTCATCCAGGTCGGTGGCAAAAATTTGAAAGTGATAATTTTTACCGAATTTTTCATTATATTCCCTGAGCAAAATGGCGATGGAGTAGGCTTCTTCACCGGTTGAGCAGCCCGGTATCCAGACGCGCACTTCATAATTATCCGGCTTGTCCTGGAATAATTTCGGCAGGGCCTTGGCGCTTAATGCTTCAAAGGCTTCAGGGTCCCGGAAAAAATTAGTTACGTTAATCAAAAGCTCTTTAAACAGTTTGTCAATCTCAACAGGATTTTCCTGTAGAAATTCAATATAGATGTCCGGATTTTTGATCTGATGAATATTCATGCGCCGCATTATGCGCCGTTTAAGGGTAGTGGATTTGTAACCCGAGAAATCATGCGCGGTCCGGTTACGCAGCAAGATAAAGGCTTTATGCAGAATTTCGGAATTGACCAGATCGGCCGCTTCCTCCTTGTCAATCTCCCTGTCTTTAAAATTCGAGCTTTCACTGTATTCAATCAGCTGTTGCCCCATTTTTTCGGGGGGCAGTACGAAATCCACCTCGCCCATGGCTATGGCGCTGAGCGGCATGCCGTCAAATTTGGCGGTTGGCGGCTCCTGAGCCATGGTCATGCCCGCGGCGCCTTTAATGGCTTTAAGACCCAGGGTGCCGTCCGTGCCTGTTCCTGAAAGAACAATGCCGACGCTTTTTTCCTGCACATCGTCAGCCAGCGAGCGTAAAAAATAATCGATGGGCAGATTCACCGGATTATGTTTCGGACTGGCCATCAAATGCAGGCGGCGCTTGAAAACCGACAGGTTTTTCCCCGGAGGACCTACAAAAACCTGGTTTTTTTCCAATAGCATGCCGTCTTCGGCGGTAACCACCGGCATATCGGTGAACTTGACCAGCAGCTCAGGCAGCAAGCTTACATGTTCGGGTAACTGGTGAGTGACGACAATAAAAGCAAAACCGGTTTCCGGCGATAAATGAGAGAGGAATAGTTGCAGCGCTTCCAGCCCTCCGGCTGACGCGCCTATGCCGACAACCGGCAATGCTGTTTCCGCGGCGTCCTCGAGGCGAAAGGGCGCTGCTTCTTGTGCCTGGCTATCGGTTTTATCATTGTCAATAGTCACGGAAAATGCTGATTTAATTTAGTCAGGTTGCTGAATTATAAAAAATTAATTTTTATGTGGGGCTAATTCATCCTAACACAACCCCTGGTAAGGAAAAAGACATACTTCGCCATGCAACATTTGTCATGCACAGGAGTAATCAACCCGGCTTAAGACTCGCGCAGTTTAAATCCCAACCGATCATCACCGCTCCTTGGTACGGTTTTTTTTTCAGATTATTTATCTTTCTAGGTAATTGTACGAATTGTTTAGGCATTGTTTTTTAAGTATAAATATTTTCACACTTTCCTTACGCCACTGGTAAATAGAAAGTCGAATTTTAAACAATCCGTACAATTGATTTTGACTATTAAATTCGGAGAGAGAGAAATGGCTGCCTCAAATAGAAGTGATAAACCGCTTAAAATTGACGGAATTGACATTGAACTGAAAGAAAAGCAGTTTATGGATGTCGATTTTGAATACTACAAAGTAATAAAAACCAAAACCAAGAAAAACTCGCATTCTTTTAATAACGAAATGAAATCATTTCGTCGTGTATAGGTTGGAGTTTGATAGCACCTTTCAAGTTTGCAGTAATGCACCGGAAGGAATTCTCCTTGGCCGGTTCGTCGGAGGTCCTTCCGGGCAGGGTGATGGAAAAGAATAAATAAACTTTTATGGGGTAAATCGCTCACAGCCCTACCAGTCCGGCTTAAAAACTGAACTGCTATGATTTTGCTTTTAAAGAATTTAAAAGCAAAATCATACGCGTCTCAAGCCCTTTTATATTCATCGGGCGGCGTTAAAACCTCAATTCTGAGGTTTTGTAACGAACTAGAGGAAATATCATGGCCAAAAAACTTAAGGCGCCGGCTGTGGATATTGATTCGGTATTTTCCATGCAGCAGATAACGAATCAAACCCGGCTCCTTGAAACCTTGCATTTCAGCGAAGCAAAATTTATTTCCTTATTTGACACTACCGACCAGGGCATTATTTATCTAGATCCAACAGGTAGTGTTGTGTCTGTCAATCAGTCCGCCGAGCATATGCTGGGTGTTTCGATGCAGAATATCAAAGGCCGTCGCCTGACGTCTTCCTGCCCTAAAATTATCCGCGAAGATGGTTCGGTATTCCCGCATGAGCAACAACCTATGATGCTGGCTTTGCGCTCGGGAAAACCGGTAGAAAATGTCATTATGGGTTTATTTAATGCCGGGAAAAAAAGTTATTGCTGGGTGAACACCACCTCAGTCCCGATTTTTAAGCCCAATCAGCCGCAACCCGAGCAAATACTGATGATCATGACCGATATTAGCCGATGGAAACTCAACGAAGCCACCTTGAATCTGGCTTCCGTTATTGTTAACAATACTGGTGAAAGCCTGTTCGTTACCGATAAAAATCGAAAAATTATTTCCGTTAACGGCGCTTTTACGGCTATCACGGGCTTTACCCAGCGGGAGGTTGCCGGCAAGCATGCCGATTTTCTTCATGCCAGCAAAGATACTATAAAAATAAAAGATACTATAAAAATATATGATGGCTCGGGAGATGACCGCTCGGCAAAAGATAGCTGGCAAGGCGAGGTATGGCAGCGGCGCAAATACGGCCCTGATTTTCCTTCGTGGATAACGGTTAGCGAGGTAAAAGATTCACACGGGCGCCTGACCCATTTTGTCTATATGTTTATAGATATAACTCAACTGAAGAAAGTTGAGGATCGGCTGGGCTTTCTTGCCTATCATGATCCGCTGACAAAATTGCCTAACCGGATGCTGTTGAAAGACCGCATTGATCATGCTTTGCAAAATGCGCAGCGGGCTAATTCACAAGTCGCTGTTTTATTTCTTGATCTTGACCGGTTTAAAAATATAAATGATATCCACGGCCATGCTGCGGGCGACAGTTTATTAAGGGAAGTAGCCAGGCGTATTAAAAGCCTGGTCAGAAAGGAAGATACCGTATCGCGTTATTCCGGCGATGAATTCATTGTGTGCATGGAAGATGTTCCCGATGCCGCGAGTCCTGCTTCGCTGGCACAAAAACTGATTGATGCGTTTGAGCTGCCGTTTTATATCAAACAGCAGCGGCTGCAAATATCAGCCAGTGTGGGCATCAGCCTGTTTCCGAGGGATGGCCGGGATGGGGATACGTTGATTAAAAATGCCGATGCGGCAATGTATCGGGCTAAAAAGAAAGGACGGAATAATTTTCAATATTATAGTTCCGGACTGACCACGGATGCTTTCGAGAAAATGGCGACGGACAATTTATTGAAGCAGTCTATAGACCGCAATGAATTGCTTTTATATTACCAGCCGCGAATTTGCCTGAAAACCGGAAAACTGGCCGGCGTCGAAGCCCTGGTGCGCTGGCAACATTCTACCCTGGGCCAGATAGGGCCTTTGCAGTTTATTCCCCTGGCTGAGAAAAGCGGGTTCATGGTGCCTCTGGGTGAATGGGTTTTGCAAACGGCCTGTCTGCAGATGCGGCGCTGGCTGGACGAAGGCCTGTCAATAAAAAAGATGGTAGTCAATGTATCGGCAGCGCAATTTCTGCATTGCGATTTTGCCGCGGCCATTGAGCGGATATTACGCATGAGCAGACTTGAGCCGGGCTGTCTGGAGCTGCAAATTACCGAAAGCAGTCTCATGGACAATTCCGAGCAAAGCGCCAAGTCCTTTAGCCAGCTGGGCGCAGCAGGAATAGACATGACGATTGATGATTTCGGCATGGGCTGTTTTTCATTTACTAAATTAAAAAGCACGCCTGTTAAAAAACTGAAAATCGACAGTTCTTTTGTAAAGAATATGGGGAATAATAGCCATGATGAAGATATTGTCCGCGCGATAATTGCCTTGGGTCATAGTATGCATTTACAGGTTATTGCCGAAGGGATTGAATCTGAAGGCCAGCAAAAACAGCTGCAGGATTTAGGTTGTGATGAAGGCCAGGGTTATTTATACAGTCCGCCGGTATCGCCAGCTTCGGAAATATTCCGGCAGTTAATGCCATAATATCCTGCCTAGAACGAATCCGTGTACAGGGAGGCCGCGCAGTTGAAATACCAGATACCTAAGTATTTATACGAATAAGCAATATTGTATTTTGTAGATAAAATAAATCCTATATTTTGTATATAAAAAAATATATAAAAAATGCTCGTATAAACGCTACTTTTAAAGGCGAAGAGAAGAGAGAAAATGAAAGCTGTAAATAAGTTAATTCCCATTGCCAGGAATGGGAGCAGGGATGCTGAAAAATTCCAAAAAATGACTGCCGAATGCGCTTGTTTCAAAGCCCTGAAAAAAGGCTTTGCCGCGCTCATGTGCTGGAAGCCTGGCTTGAAAGCTGAAAAGGCAGTTGGCAATCACTATTTCCAATGGTTTATAGAAGTTTAATCATTAGTTTTAATCAGAATTATTAATTGCTTTAATAGGGAGGTATTAATATGAAACGTAGCGCGGTTACCGCTATTCCCTTGCAGGATAAAATAAAAGAACACAGGCAATGCATTGCTTTTCATGAGGCTGGTCATGCCGCCGCCATTTATTTAAATAATAAGGCCAATAATCTTCCACCGGTTTTTTTTCAGATCATTTTTAAGGATATAAAAAGCGAGAAAGATTACGATGTAACTGTCTATCAGGTAAGCCAGGGCGATTGTATTGCCAAGGTTGAAGGCGGGCGCCTGATTGAATCCTTACCTCCTTCTGTTGAAGGCCTGGTGCATAAACTTACTGAACATAATGCCTCAATGGTTCAGTTAGTAGAAGATTTCATGACAGCCTTTGAGACAGATATTATAAATTTGCTTATCGGCCCATTAGCCGAGGCCAGGTATATGGCTGCTACGGATAATGAAGCTTTTAATCAGCATCTGATCAGCCTTAAAGCCCTGAAAAATTATGGCGGCACTTCTGATCTTGCGTTGGCCAATGAGTATTTACAAAGTCTTTCTGCCTGCAAAGACTATCAGGTCACGAAGCTGGATGATTTGTTTAAATCAGCTTTTAAATTTATAAACGATAATTCAAACTGGAAAGCAGTTACTAAATTGGCTAATTATATTCTTAAAAGTAATAAAAATATTATCAGTTGCGAGGAGGTTGCCCTGGTACTTGAACAATAACTCAGCAGGCTACACGACCTGTCCGGTAACCGGACTGAAAAGCAGCAATGCTTGCCCTATAAATTAAGTAGTATTTTTTACCGATCTTTTCGCCCTTACCTTCGCTAAATGGTTTATCCTATCTTGCGGTTCCGATTTTTCCGCAGCGTGGCCGGTTTCTAGCCGGATATAAAATAAATAATGCCGGAAAAAGAGGATTCGAACCGGCTCTTTCCCTAAACGTCTGCAGCCTGCCTAAATCTAAAAAATCAATATTCAAAATTTTCAGGAAAATCCAATAACTGCTATTCTTAATTCTTGACTGTAAGATATAAGCAGCCTTTTAAAATGTTGCAAGTATTCAATAAGATAATAAAAAGGTAAGAAGTTGGACGACAAGAAAATTTTACTTATTGTAGAAGACGATCCTGGACTGCAAAAACAATTGAAATGGAGTTTTGAGGACTACCAAATTGTAATTGCAGGCAATAGGGTCGAAGCGATTACAGCGTTAAGGCGTTACAGCCCCTGCGTTATGACCCTGGATCTGGGCTTGCCTCCGGATCCGGCTAATGCCAGCGAAGGACTTGAGACGCTCAAGGAAATTCTGGCGCTGGCTCCTTCTGCCAAGGTCATCGTAGTAACCGGGAATGACGACCGTGAAAATGCCGTTAAAGCTGTGGCTTTGGGCGCCTATGATTTTTATCAAAAACCCGTCGATATTGATATTCTTGCCATGATTATTGAGCGCGCCTTTCAGCTCGACGGACTGGAGAAGGAATACCTGAGGCTGCAAAAACACAGTGCAGAACCGTTGGCGGGTATTGTCGGGGCCTGCAAAAAGATGCAGGAGCTTACCCGCATGGTGGAAAAAGTGGCCCCTACCAATGTCACCACCTTGTTATTGGGCGAAAGCGGCACCGGCAAGGAAGTGCTGGCCAAGGCGATTCATGGCTTAAGCGACCGTTCCGGCAAACCCTTTGTGGCTATAAACTGTGCTGCGATTCCTGAGAATCTGCTGGAAAGTGAATTATTCGGCTATGAAAAAGGGGCTTTTACCGGCGCCGCGCAGCAAACCCGGGGAAAAATCGAATATGCCCATACCGGCACTTTTTTTCTCGATGAAATCGGGGATCTTCCCGTTCCATTGCAAGCCAAGCTATTGCGTTTTATTCAGGAAAGAGTTATAGAACGGCTTGGCGGCAGAAAAGAAATAGCTGTCGATGTGCGCATTATTTGCGCTACTCACCAGAACCTGCAAGCCTTAATCGACGAAGGCAGATTCAGGCAGGATTTATACTACCGGCTTAGTGAAATAACGATTAATATTCCTCCTTTGCGGGAAAGACAAGGCGATATCCTTATGATTGGCACGGCTTTCCTGAAACGCTTTTGCGAGTTAAACAATAAAAAAGTCAAAGGATTCAGTAAGGGTGCCGCCAGAGCTATAGAAAATTATCCCTGGCCTGGCAATATCCGGGAGCTTGAAAACAAAATCAAACGCGCGGTCATTATGACCGACGGTACCAGCATAAGCTTTGACGATCTGGAACTGGAGAAAGAGGATGGCGAGGTTTCAATACCGTTTAATCTGAAAGAGGTTCGGGAAGAAGCAGAAACATTGGCTATAAAAAGAGCCTTGACCTATTCCAACAATAATATTTCCAATACGGCAAAGCTGCTTGGAGTAACCCGTCCTACACTTTATGCATTGTTTGAAAAATACCAGATTCATGTTAATGAGTAGATGACCCTAGCTTTAAATCATTACTGACTCAATCTGCATGCAGATCGGCTGTTTAAACCCGGGCTGAGGTTCAGTTTAAAACACCCTGACTGTAAGGTGATACTTCCGAATGAATACCAATACCTGGACAAATCCCTACTTTAAATCTGCTATACGCCCGTCAACTCGCCAGCGCTGGCTGCTCTGGCTGGTGTCGGCGGCGCTTGTGGTTTTATTCGCCCCGGATTTTTTGTGGCTTTGGGAGCGCTGGACGATGAGCGTGTGGCAGAATGGCCATGGGATTCTTGTTACCGCCCTGGTACTTTATTTTATCCGGGAAGAATTGCACAAGCTGAAATATGCGCCGCCCAGTTCCAATGCCTGGGGATTTGCCGTGCTTATTCCGGCCTTGATGATGCATATGCTTGATACCGGCATACATTCCCAGCTTCTTTCGGCCGCTGCGCTGTTATTGTCTCTACCGGGTCTTTCGTTACTGTTTTTTGGCGCGGAGCGAACTAAAGCCATTCTTTTTCCTCTGGCTACGTTGTTCCTTACCTTGCCCATTCCGCTGGTTTTTACAGAATCCATACACCTTGCCCTTCGGCATATCGCCACCCGGAGCGTGACCTGGCTGCTCAAATTATTCGGCGTGCCGGTATTTTCTACAGGCACCCTGCTTCAGGTTGAAAATGGCTCATTAATGGTGGCCGACGCCTGCAGCGGCTTTGCGACGCTTTATGCCGCTGTGACTATTGCCGTACTGACCGCTTATTTTTGCCATGACATGCGCCGCAGAATACTGGTGCTGCTCATTGCAGTCCCGCTTGCGGTCGGCGTTAATATAATCCGGGTATTAATTCTTACCCTGCTGGTGAACTGGTTTGGCCTAGATGTGCTTGCGACTTCAGCCCATGAACTATCAGGTTTGCTGACTTTTATGATTGCCTTGCCCATTATCTTCTTTCTGGGGCGGAATCCGCCTGAGTCAATGCCGGCCGCCGGCAACAAACAATGATATCAAGCCGCTATGCGCTTCCGGTGGCGATCCTGCTGCTGCTGGCGCTGATACCAACCATTATTCATAGCTATCTGGGATTGATTAAAAACGATGGCAGGTCGGTACAAAAAATAAAGCCGGTATTGGGCAACTTTAGCTCTTTACCGTCAAATCGAAAGCCCGGCTGGGGTGAAGATACGTTTGGCAGCCAGGACTGGTTTGAACGCATCTATAAAGATGAACAGGGCCATTCAATTCGACTGTTCGCGGCGCGTTCCTATGATCACAAACGCCTTTATCATCATCCTGAACTTGCCTTATCCTACGCCAAAGATTTTAGCAATAAAGGTTTAATGGTATTGCCAGGGCAGCCGGAAATTCCGGTTAATTTATTCCGGGGCGCTAGCCGGGCGGATATGGCGGCATTTGTTTTATTGTATGAAGATAACTTCATTGCCAACCCGATTTCCCACCAGATTCAGGATTCGCTTAATCTGCTGCTCAGCGCCAGAAAACCAATGACCTTATTTTATATAGCCGATGATATGGCCCCTGATAATATTCCATTCAGCCAGACATCCGCCGCCTCGCTTCTTGATAAAGCAATCAGGGACTTTATGGCGCAACAGATACCGCCTCCTTAAACGGTAGCTATTTTTTAATCAAGTACCCGATCAGTCCACCCGCCGCTGCGGAAAGTACAGATTGCGCCCCTCTTTTGGCATCGGGCGAAGATTCTGCTGAGTCCAGCGTGTGGAAACAAAGCCAGCCGATCAGCGACACAAACACAAGTGTCATGACGAAGAGCACAATCTCCTTAAACAAGCGAACCCGGCGTTCACCATCCGTTTCCATACGCTCAACAGAAACACTGAATTCATGCCCGGGCGGGGGCGAATTGAGGTCAATTGAACTCACAGGCCAATAATCTCGGTTTCCAGTTTTTGCGTTTCCGGATCGACAAGGCCGACTTTGCGGCCTCTTTTCTTGCCTTCATACATCGCAAGGTAGAGCGTTAATGCCTTGCGAAGAATCTCGCTTTTATTGGTTTCCGATTCCATGGCCGCCCGGTCAATTTCCCGGCTTAAATCATCCGAGAGAGTTATGTTCATACGCGTACTCATTAAGATACTCCAAATTAATGTTAAATAGATATCCATAATACACGAAATAAATGTATAAAATAAACAGGATAATAAAATTACTCAACCACCTGTATGCGTGGTGCAAATCATGGCCTGCTGGGCGCCGCCACTAGTAAGAGGGGATTTGTCAGGAGCAGGCGCATCAGGTTTTGGTTTTCTGGCGCTTATCAGCATTCATGACTATGGCGGGCCGGTTTTATCAGAGCAAGCCCGCCTGCTTTTTCAGATTGAGATCCTTTCAACGGAGGGAAAATCGTCAAAAGGCTCCTGCGTTTAAAGCAGCCGTACCTGACGGGACTATACTAGTTGTGAAAGGCGTGAAGAAGTAGAGGCCTGGGCAATAGGCTGGATGTAGGAGAGGGTAATTCGGCTTTTTTACAGGATATGTATGACCATTTTAAGGTAGGCAAAACTTTTCAAAGAGGAGTAAAAGCCCTATGGATGATAATGAATTTCCAGCTTTATCAAATACCATGATGCAGATTGATGTCAAGGATCTGAAAATCGGTATGTATGTCTCCAGACTCGATAAACCCTGGCTGGAAACCAGTTTTTTATTTCAGGGGTTTGAGTTAAAAAGTCAGGCGGACATTCATGCAGTCAAGCAGCACTGTAAATTTGTTTATATTGATGTCGCCAGACAAAACAAATCACCGGCCAGAGTAACAAGAAAAATCTCGTTTAATAAAGAGTGGCTGGATAAACGGGTTCCACCAAAGCCGCTTTCCACTTTTGAAAAGGAGATTGTGCGGGCCGGCTATGTTTATCAGGAAACCAGTGATCTGGTTAGAAGTTTTATGCAGGAGGTGCAGTTAGGCAAGAGCATCAATGTCGAAATAGCCAAAAAAGCCGTGGCCGCCTGTGTGGATAGCATTCTTCATGCGCCGGATGCCCTGTTATGGATGACTCAGTTAAAAAACCGGGACTTGTATACCTCCCAACACAGTATGAATGTCTGCATTTTGGCTATTGCCCTGGGCAGACAGATAAATCTTCCCGAAAAGGAACTTAATAATGTCGGTTTATGCGGCATGATGCACGACATGGGAAAAATGCGGGTGCCGCTGGAAGTTTTAAACAAGCCCGGGAAACTCGATCCTGATGAATTAAAAATCATGCAAAGCCATCCGCAGCTGGGCTGGCAATTGTTAATGTCAAGCCGCGGCATGTACGGGGGCGCCGTAGATGTCGCCTACAGTCATCATGAGCGGCTGGATGGAACAGGGTATCCCAGAAAATTAACTGCCGAACAGATTACTCCCTATACCCGCATAGTGGCTATTGTCGATATGTACGATGCCATTACCAGCGATCGCGTTTACCAGCAGGGCCGAACCCATCTTGAGGCGATTAACATCATGACCAAGCTATGCGGAGCTCACCTTGATTCAGGACTTACCTATAAATTCATTGAATGTCTCGGTATTTATCCTCCCGGCAGCATTGTTGAAATGGATAATGGGGAAGTCGCGATAGTTGTTGAAGTCAATCAGAAGCAGAAAATCAAACCCAAAATTATTTTATTGCTGGATGAGGATAAAAAAACCAGGCCTGAACGAATGATTGATTTGTCCAAAATGGATTTGGATGCGAGCGGGCATGGCTATAGAATCAGGAAAAATGTCAGGGCGGAGGACTATGGTATTGATCTGAATAAATACTACCATAACGGAATGATAGAACGAGGTTTGGCAGCAGTATAATCCTGATTTACCTTACCATTATAGCCTGCACGGAACCGGCCGGACAGCGTTACGTCTAGCCAGAGAGGAACATGTCCATATCGGCAAGAGAGCTGAACAGCGCTGGCATACTTTTTATTCAGGCGGAAGCCTCGAATAAGCGTAAAAACGCTTTCCACCAATCAATACTTCACTGGGCTTCAATGATGATGGGCAGTTTTGAAAACCCCTTTTGGCTAGCTGCCGGGTTTCAGCAGAATAATTTAATGATTAACCCTCTTTAATGCCCTTGTCAGATGGAAATAAAGGCTTAGCGAAATCTGGCAGAAGATTGAAGCTGTATAATGTTATAGTATGAAAAATTAAAAAGGAAGCCCTTTCATGGCTTGGCCATTCGATACGAGGCGAACGGTTTCATATAGAGACCGGATCAATAATCTGACCACCCGAAAGTAATAATTTTGGTTTAATTTGGCATACCGCAGCTGATTTTTTAAGCGAATAACAATGGCTGACAGCAATAACAAAAAATATAACATAGTGATTGTCGGCGGGGGCGGCGGGCGTTAAAGCGCCTGAATGGATGAAGCGGCTGGATGGGCTGCAAACCAATCATCTCCATCAGCTGGTAGTGGACGAGACCTTAAAAACCGGTAATGATAATATTTTTGCAATGGGCTGCTGCGCCGCCTGCATGTGGCTTGGCCGTCACGGGAATGTGCTTCCAAGAGCGCAAGCGGCTCATCAGCAGGCCTCGGCTTTATACACATCAAATATCCGGCGTTTAAAAGGCGAAGCGCCGGTAAGCTATGTTTATTATGATGACGGATCACTGGTTTCACGGGATAAATATACTACTGACGGTAATTTGATGGGCTACCAGATGGGTTCGGTAAGTATTGGCGGATTTATCGCCAGGGTGGTTTATCTTTCCTTGTACAAGATGCATCAAATAGCCATACATGGCTTAAGAACGATAATGCTAACGCTTTCTAATCTATTCAGGCACAGCGCCTACAAAAAAATAAAATTGCATTAGAAATTTTTTAACTGACAAAGAACAAGAAAATGCTTGAAATCGAATACGAGTTCCGCGAAGAAGATTTAATTCATTTTAATGAAATACAGTTTAAGCGGTCTGAAGAAATCCAGAACAATATAAAAAAGAACCGCTGGATTGTGCCGGGAGTCATGGCCCTTATTGGCGCTTTTTATTATTTCTATTACGGTAATATGAAGTCGTCGGCCTATATTATCGTTATAGCCATGCTATGGGCGCTGCTATCTCCCAAAATAATGATGCTGGATCTGCGCCGGCAAATACTTAAGAATTATACCGACAAAGAAAAGAAAAACATGTTCGGCACTTATACATTAAGTATAGATCCTGGCAATCCCAATTATCTATTTGAAAAATCACCGAGCGGTAAACATAAAATGGCCTGGGAAGATTTGCTCCGGGTGGAATATGGCAAGCGCTATGTCTATATCTATATCAATTTAAATACGGCGCTGGTGATTCCTGTGGATACGGTAAAAAAAGGCAATCTTGAAAAGTTTGCCGAGCAGGCCGAAAAAATGATCGAGAGGTTTGGATAAGGCAGATCGCGAAAGGCGTCAGGCTAAGGCCGTTGCGCTTTCTAGCTTACATTCTGCACTTTTTATTTTATGCTGAATTTTAAAAATATAGCGTTGCGCCGCGGTTCGCGGCTGCTGTTCGATAATGCCTCGTTCACGATTCATAAAGGCCAGAAAGCGGGATTTACCGGCGCTAATGGCGCAGGTAAATCCAGTTTGTTTGCCCTGGTAAAAAATGAACTGCATCCGGATGCCGGAGATTTTTCCATGACGCCGGGTCTGGAAATTGCTCACGTTGCCCAGGAAACGCCGGCCTCCGCCTGTTCCGCTATCGATTATATTATGGATGGCGATCAGGAATTAAGACGACTTCAGAGTCAACTGGTAAGTGCCGAGCAGGCCGACAACGGTTTAAAACAGGCGGAATTGCATGCCGCCATGGAAGGCATTGGCGCTTACACTGCACCGGCCCGAGCTTCCAGGTTAATGAGCGGTTTAGGATTTACTGCGGATCAGCAGCAAAAGCCAGTCAATTCATTTTCCGGCGGCTGGCGCATGCGCCTTAATCTGGCGCAGGCTTTGATGTGCCGATCCGATGTATTATTGCTTGATGAGCCCACCAACCATCTGGACATGGATGCCGTTATCTGGCTTCAGGACTGGTTATGCAGGTATTCCGGTACATTATTGCTGATTTCCCACGATCGGGACTTTCTGGACAGTATTACCGATCATATTGTTAATATTGAGCAAAACAGAGCTGAAATATATACCGGCAATTATTCGGCATTTGAAAAAATGCGCGCGGAAAAACTGGCTCAGCAGCAGTCAGCCTACCAGAAGCAGCAACGGGAAATCGCCCACATTCAAGGCTTCGTCGACCGCTTTAAAGCCCAGGCGACCAAGGCCAAACAGGCGCAAAGCCGGATAAAAGCATTGCAAAGAATGGAATTGATTGCCCAGGCGCATGTGGATTCTCCGTTTGATTTCAGCTTTGCCAAGCCGGATAAAATGCCCAATCCGTTATTAACTTTAAAAAAAGCCGATATCGGCTATGGCCAAACCCGGGTCATTCAACAGGCCGGATTATCTATATCGCCGGGTGACCGTATCGGTTTATTGGGGCCGAATGGCGCCGGCAAATCCAGCCTGATTAAAGTATTGGCCGGGGATATGCAGCCGTTATCGGGCACAAGACAGGCAGCGGAAGCCCTGAAAATCGGTTATTTTGCCCAGCATCAACTCGAACAATTGCGGCTTGATGAAAGCCCGTTATGGCATCTGCAAAAGCTGGATGCTCAGGCGTCCGAGAAAGATTTGCGCAATTTTCTGGGTGGTTTTGATTTTCAGGGCGACAAGGTTTTACAGGCTGTCAAACCTTTTTCCGGCGGTGAAAAGGCTCGCCTGGTATTGGCGCTGCTGGTTTATCAGAATCCCAATCTCTTGCTGCTTGATGAGCCGACCAATCATCTGGATCTGGAAATGCGTCATGCCTTGAGTGTGGCATTACAGGAATATGACGGTGCTTTGGTCGTCATTTCCCATGATCGTTATTTATTACGCTCGGTTACTGATACCTTATTATTGGTTGCAGACGGACAGGTAAAGCCTTTTGAGGGTGATCTTGAAGATTACCGTTCCTGGCTGGCAGAGCAGAAAAAAGGCGAAGAAAAAAAGCTTGATGACATTGCGCCGGCCCTTTCCCGCAAAGACCAGCGAAAATTGGAGGCCGAACGCCGGCAGAAAAATAAGCCTCTGCTGGATGCTGTAAAAAAAGCAGAGATTGCCGTTGAAAAATTTCATAATGAACAACGGCAACTGGAACATCAATTGGCTGATCCTTCGATTTATGCCGAATCTGAAAAAGAGCGTTTAAAAATGCTGGTGGAGCGAAAAGCCCGGGTAGATAAAGCATTGGCAGAGGCTGATCTAGACTGGATAGAGGCTGAGGAGAAGCTTGCCGAAGTTAAATAATTAACAACACAAGGTATTAGTTTGGTTATAAATACAAATTGTGGAGCGGAATTTCTATTACCGTAAGAGAGCGCCAATCGGCCGGACAAATAACAATGTTTGAAATCATCAAGTTATTATTCGATATTTGCCTGTTTAGAAGAGGGCCTCAGGATTTACCGCATTCTTCCTGGTTATTGCGGCTATTAATAGCTATGTATGTGATCATCAGATTTTTAATGTTAAGTATCGGTACCCAATGGCTTAATGCCTTATTACAGGTTGGGGTGGAAGTATTACTGGTGGTTGGATTTAGCTGGAGCATGTTATATGTGGTTCAACAGCTGCAGAGGTTTAATCAGGCTACCTGCGCGTTGCTAGGCACCGATGCAATAATCAGTTTTTTTGCTTTGCCCAGCATAGCCTCTATGGAAATAGGCCGGGGCGGCTGGCTGGCGTTTATGGTAGTTCTTGGATTAATTATCTGGCACTGGGCGGTTACCGGCCATATTATTCGTCATGCGTTGGGACAGAAATTGGTTTTTAGTTTAGGCTTGGCGTTTTTATACATACTGGGCTCTTATCGGGTAATGGTTTTGTTATTTCCTGAGATTGCCGGAACTGAATAGGAGAAATGATGGAAAACTATAAACATATATTATTGGCGGCGGACTTCTTCAGTCATGGAGAAGCGGTCGCCGCAAGAGCTAAGGATCTGGCGGATAAATACCAGGCAAAGCTGAGCATTCTTCATGTTCTGGAGAGTTTGCCTCTTACTGATCCGGCATACGGCTCCGTTGTTCCCTATGATATGGATTTAACGGCCGAGATGATGAAAGCGGCAAAAAAAAGATTGGCTAAACTGGGTGAAGATCTCAAGGTTCCTGAACAGTCGCAATTGATTGAGCTGGGCAGCCCCAAACTGGAAATAGTCAGAATTGCTCAGGAAAACAAAGTTGATTTAATTGTAGTGGGTTCGCATGGCCGCCATGGCTTGGCTTTGCTGCTCGGTTCGACTGCAAACGGCGTATTGCATCGCGCCACCTGTGATGTTGTGGCGGTACGTTTGCCGGAGAGTTAATTGTCGCTTTCAAGCTGCCCGGTATACGGATAAATATCCAGCAGGTTCAAGCAGCAAGAAAACATGCCTTTGGGAATGAAGCTATTGATTGGAGCGAGGTCTAAACAGGCAAGGCGATTTTATTAATTAAAATTAAAATTATCTTCCACTCTATTCAAAGGTAAAGAAACATGATTGGCCAAATTGAAAGTTATAATCCTGACATCCAGACCGGCGTTATAAAAAGCGGGGACAAGTTTTATGATTTTCATTTAACTGACTGGACAGTTGAAGTTCCGCCCGATCCGGGCGATGAAGTAAGCTTTGACGCTGCCGATGCTGTAGCTAAGAAAGTTTGTCTGGCGGGCGTTATAGTGAATAAGCCGAAAGCTGTTAAATACAAATATGTAGCGGGCATACTGGGTTTGTTGTTGGGAGGCGCGGGAATGCATCGGCTTTATTTGGGCTATTATGGAATCGCCCTTGCCCAGTTGGCGGTGACCCTGGCAACGGCCGGATATGGTTTGCTCTGGGGATTTGTCGAAGGCGTACTGATTCTGGCGGGGCATCTGGATAAAGATGCCAAAGGGCGCCCGTTAAGATAGAGTGCAGCCGTTAAAATAGCTGGCCGGAAAACAGAACTATGGCAGGCTCCTTGTAAGTTCAGGCAGTGTTAATTCACTCCGGCTGAAATCAGGTGAGGAAGTTAAGAGCCCCTGTTCTGGATGGGCTAGAAGATGACCTTAATCGGCAGGTGACTAAAGTCATCCCCTAGCATCATAATTAAAAATGTATGATCAGTTACGTTAGTCGAAGCTCCTTGCTCAACTGACCTCGGCCTGAAGGTCAGGTACGCCTTGAATGGGGGTTATTTTGGATAAACGTTGGCGGCAGTTAAACCTTTTGGACTTGTTTCTATGTCAAAAATAACTGTCTGGCCTGGCGACAGCGTTTTAAAACCTTCTCCCTGAATAGCGGAATGATGAACGAAAACATCTTCGCTACCTTCGGAAAGCTCAATAAAACCAAAACCTTTGGTATTATTAAACCATTTTACAGTGCCTGTTGCCATTTTAATAACTCCTGAAATAAAAACTTAAGGTAACAAAGAATTATAATATCGACAGATGCCAACCTTCTGATCCCGGGGCTCGCTTTCGTTCACTATTTACACTCTGCCTGGTGAAATTGTAATGTTATTGGCCTCAGAATTTCATTATTGAAAAGTTCTGTATAGTCCATCCAGAACCAGGGAATTCGGGCTTACCACTCCTATAACCTGTCTGTTTTCAATTACCGGTGCTCTGACCAGGTTATAGTTGGCAAATAAACGCGAACAATAGCGTATATCCATGTCTGGAGGCACCGAAATCACCGGCTTATTCATAATTTCATAGACATTAACCCGGTCCGGCGCACGATCTTTTGCCAGCACATGGCGGGCAATATCGCCGCAATTAATCATGCCATATTCATCATTCTCATGGCGTTTGTTAACAATGAGCACAGAGGTTTTAAGCGACTTCATTTTTTTCAGTGCTTCACTGATGGTGGCAATGCCGTCAATGGTGCCGAAATCGGTTTTCATAACCTCTCGGACACGTATTAGTAGGGGAGTATCGATCATATTCTGTCCTCAAGTTCCTGGGTTAATTCTTCAACCTGATGCATGACGCCGATGGCGTCTTCAACATCAAGTTGAAAAGCGATGCCGATGCCCGGCGTAGAGTCGAATTGTGCAACATGAGCGATGTTCTCCAGGATATGTCGGCTTAAATGTTCTTCAACCAGAAACAGCAAGACATCGCGTTGGGTTTCCAGGGTCAGTCCAAAAAAGGTCTTGGATTGCTTCAGCCCCTCGCCGCGGGCATTACTGATAACAGTCGCGCCTTTTGCTCCTTCTTTACGAGCAGTGTCGAGAACCAGATCGGTTTTATTATCTTCAACAAATGCAATAATTAATTTAAAACGCATGAATTTCCTCAGGGTTTGGATGAAAAGCGGTCCTTGCTACGCCATTCGGCTAGTTTGGCATAGCCAAGAACGGCAATAATGGGGAACAGGCAAGCAAAAGCGATCAGGCCGAAACCGTCCAGTAATGGATTGCGTCCCGGCACATTAGAGGCCAAGCCCAAGCCCATCGCAGTGACTAACGGCACGGTGACGGTGGATGTCGTAACGCCTCCCGAATCAAAGGCCAGTCCGATAATTATGTTGGGCGCAAACAACGTTTGAACAATAACAATCAAATAACTGATCCCGATATATAAATAAAGTTCGGTTCCCGTTACAATCCTGAAGGTGCCTAAGGCAAGACCAAAAGCGACGCCGACGGACACTGTCAGTCGCAATCCCCAGGCACTGATAGCGCCCGCCGATATATCTTCGGCCTTAAGGGCTACAGCCAGTAATGACGGTTCGGCCAAGGCTGTGGCAAAACCGATACAAGCGGCAAAAACATAAACCCAGCAGTAAGATTGCCAGTTCATGGAGTGCTGCGAGTTTATGCCCAGAAATTCGGATGAGGTTAGCTGGTCTGCCATTAAGTTTCCCAACGGGAACAACGCCATATTGAGCCCTTCCAGAAAAAATGCAATGCCCAGCAGCACGTACAGAAAACCGATCAACGTGTTTTTAGGATAAGGCAAGGGCTTGCGAATAACCAGTAATTGAAAACCCATAATAATGCCGGCAATAGGCAAGACATTGCGGCAAGTTGCCAGCAGTGTTTGTGCAAAATGATTCAGATATTCAATCATATCAGCATGCCGTATACCATGACGAAAATTATCGGTGTCAATGACGCGAAAGCAATCAGGCCAAAACCGTCGGTTATCGGATTGCGGCCTTTAATGGCGCTGGCCAAGCCAACGCCGAGCGCGGTCACCAAGGGTACGGTAATCGTCGAGGTCGTAACCCCTCCGGAATCAAATGCCAGCCCGATAATTTCGGAAGGCGCAAAAAACGACATTGTAACGACCCCGCAATAACCGCCGATAATCAAATAAGGCAGAGACCAGCCGCGGATAATTCTTAATACGCCTATGACAATGGCAACTCCCACAGACAACGCAATCGTTAGACGCAGCCCCAGGGAATAATGCTCCTGAGCTAGAGCCGTGTGTTCAATCATATCGCCTTGAGCGGCAATGGACGCCGCCTCATCGGCAACCGCTATCAGAGCGGGCTCGGCAATCGTCGTGCCGAACCCCAAACAAAAGGCGAAAACGAGCAGCCAGAACAAACTGCCTTTACGGGCAAAAGCATACGCCATTGAATCGCCAATGGGGAACAGGCTTTGTTCCAGGCCTTGAGTAAACAAAGTAAGACCCAGAATAACAAAAAGAGTGCCAATGATTAAATTGGCAACATCAGGAATAGGTTGCCGAACAATAAAAATCTGGAAAAGCAAAACCACGGCGAGAATAGGGACAAGGTTTAGAAAACTCTTGAATAATTGTTTAACAAACAGGTTTATTAAAATAAACATTCACTCTCCTTAATACAGCTTGATTGTATATTAAACAACAAAGCTAAATCTAATAATTTGACCTATAGGCTGACTTGAGTTGCGCCTTTTATTTTCAGTAAAAAAAAATTAGCTATATAAATTTTGGCGTTAGGGCGATTAATCTAGCGTGACATAAAAATGCCACTCATAATTATTTGTAAAAAAGAATTTGGTTGAGGCCTTGATATGGTAAATAACCTGCTACACATCGCAATTTCATCGAAGGCCTTGGCTCTACTTATCGAGCACGGCTATATTCATGCCGTGGATTGTAAATGCCTGGATTTTGGTTCTTAAAAGGTGGTTTGGAAATTATTTTTATCAGGAGTGAAAGCTACAACTTAATACTGGCATCATACTATTTTAGCTATGGACTTCCTTTAATCCTTCCGCAGAAACTTTTTTTCTCGCCGCTAATAACGCCAACCTTAAACCTGAGCAAAGCCAGAATCTGGAAGCCGGTGCCAAAGTGGATCTTTTTGATGGCGGGTTTGGTGCAACCGGGGCGCTGTGCCGTCTGGAAAAAACCAATGCGGGAACCACCAATCCTGCCGATCCGACCCGGAATATTCTGGCCGGGGAGCAGCGAACCGACGGTTTTTGAATTCGGACTGGCCGCAGATTTACTGCCTGCCTGGAGTCTTTCAGCCACCTGCGCTTATCTTGATGCTGAAGTGACTAAACCGAATAACCGGGCAACGGGATTGGTAAGGGGAATATCCAAATCGCTTGAAGGCAAGATTTCTGTGAATGTGCCGGAGAACAGCGGCGTGGGCTGGGCCAGTTACCTTATCACTCCGGAATGGGAAATCGGAGGCGGCGTATCTATGGCGAGCTCAGGTTTCAGCGATACATTCAATGAAGTTGCTTTGCCCGGCTATGCCCGTCTCAACGCTACTGTTGCGTATCACCGGAAATACTTCGATATCCAGACAAATGTCTTCAATCTTCTGGACAAGGTCTATTATGAGTCCGGTCAGACCAATACAAGCCTTGCCGGAGACGCCGCTTTCGGGGCAAATAACGCTGCCAGTAAATACTAGAAATAATCGCTTCTTAGTATTTCCCTGGTAAAAATAATCAATACACATCGGAGAAAAACATGAATATCGTTATATATAAAATTTTCGTCATGATGATTCTGGTAACAGGTATAGGGGTCTTATCTCCAGCGCAATCGGCGGTAAGAGAATATTGGATAACGGCGGAAAAAATACCCTGGAACTATGCACCCTCCGGTCAGAACCTGATCAATGCGGAAGACGGGCTAGGCGTATGGGGAAAAAACTGATATACAACAAATACCGCTATATCGGCTACACTGACGGCAGCAGGTCGACGCTTCTGCCGCAGCCGGAATGGATGGGAGTATTAGGTCCGCAGCTGCAAGCTGTGGTAGGTGATACCATCAAGGTCAATTTTCTGAATAAAAGCGACCGGCCGCTTTCCATGCATCCGCACGGCATGCTTTACGACAAGGACAATGAAGGAGCAAACATGGACGGCGCCGGGGCGATTGTGCAGCCTAATGAGTCCTTTACCTACACCTGGGTTGTGGATAAAGACGCAGGTCCCGGACCGAATGATCCCTCCTCCATTGTCTGGCTCTATCACTCCCATGTCATGGCGGAGGAAGAAATTAACCTTGGCCTGATCGGTACTCTTGTCGTTACCCGCAAAGGCATGGAGCGTTCTGAGACCGATCCTGCGCCTAAAGACGTAGATCAGGAATTCACCTCCCTGTTCATGATTTTTAACGAAGAGAAAGACAAGGAAAAAGGACTGAAACACTCCATCAACGGCCGCATTTTCGGCAATCTTACGGGCTATGAAACCGGCATGGGCAAGCATGTACGCTGGCACCTTGTCGCTCTGGGGAATGAGGTAGACAACCATACCGTACATTGGCATGGGCAGACGGTGCTCGATCATGGACGCCGGACCGACGTGGTCGAAGTGCTGCCCGCCAGCATGACCTCGGTCACCATGGTTCCCCGCTCGCCCGGCGAGTGGCTGTTGCACTGCCATGTCAACGACCACATGATGGCAGGGATGTCTACCCGCTGGCACGTCTGGCCATAACAATAAAAGCCGGCAGGTTATCCGTCCACCGTTAGCTCGCAGCTGTTATCAACAAAGATGGATTTTAAACCCTATGGACTGGGTTGCTAACCAAGCTCAGCGCTACCGAATATCACGTTACGAAAGAAGAAAGGAGAAACATGCTGCTTGCAATTGAAAAATGTATTGACGGCTGAGGAGCTCGCTTATGCGCGAGACCTTCACTCAAGCCCGATTTGTAGATGGCCGTGTCACTGCCGGTGAGCTTGCACCGGGTAGAGGTAATTACCAGCGGCCATAGAGATGCAGGAGTATTCTGGGTGCAGAGCATGGTGCGCGATATCGCTTAGCGGTGTCTTCTTTTCCAGCTCGATGCGTCTATTCAGAGCCTACGAAGTCGTGACCCCGAGTACCCTGAAATCGTTTCGCTGGTGTGATGTTATCTGAACCTGCTGCACCTTTGGGCAGATGTTTGATGTAAATGGGAGTTCAAGATGATCTCTCGCTTCGAAAACCTGGAGGGACGTCCGTACCGACAACCCAAGCGTAGTAACTGGCTGAAATAGCTGCGCCGATTTCATGCCTGGCTTGGTCTGTGGGGAGCGGGGTTAGGCCGCTTATTCGGTGTCACCAGATTTTACTTAATCACTGCGCGGTCATGAAGATCCGGGCAGTCCGCATGGAGCAATCGCAAATCGAGCTGGCCCTGCCTGACCCCCATCCGGCAGCTGCTAAAGCCCTGGCGAAATGGCTGTAATCGCGCCTGGAGCTTGACCGGGAGCTTCGAAGGTAACTACTGAACCGTCCAAAAGAAGTCGCTTGGGCCGATCAAAGCTTACGGCAGCCGGCGCGATCGAGATGGCAGCTAAATAAATCATTAATAAGTAAATGACCGGGTTGAAAATCGTCGGTTTACCCCTCATGCTAGGTATAACTTATAAATTCCTTTAATGAGGTAAACAGCATGCGGATGGATAAATTAACCAGCAAGTTTCAATCGGCACTGGCTGATGCGCAAAGCCTGGCTTTGGGCAAAGACCACCAATTCATAGAGCCCACCCATTTAATGATGGCGCTACTGGATCAGGAAGGCGGCAGCGTCAAACCTTTACTTGCTCAAATGGGAGTTAATACGCAAGCTCTGCGGACAGAGCTCAATAAAGAACTGACTCGTATCGCCACAGTAACGGGTTCAGGCGGCGACGTACAGTTTTCCAATGAATTAGTCAGACTGTTAAATGTCACCGATAAACTGGCGCAAAAGCGAAATGATAAATTTATTTCCAGCGAGCTGTTTTTATTAGCGGCTTTTGAGGAAAGAAGCACCTTACAGGATATGCTTAAAAAAGCCGGCATCAGCAAAGCCGCGGTAGAAAAAGCGATTGATAATATGCGCAGCGGTCAGACCGTCGATGATCCCAATGCCGAGGATCAGCGCCAGGCCTTGAAAAAATACACTATAAATCTGACCGAGCGGGCGGAAAGCGGCAAGCTTGATCCTGTGATCGGCCGCGATGATGAAATTCGCCGGACTATACAGGTGCTGCAGCGCCGTACCAAAAACAACCCGGTATTAATCGGCGAGCCGGGCGTAGGCAAGACGGCGATTGTGGAAGGTCTGGCGCAGCGCATTGTTAATGGCGAAGTTCCCGAAGGCATCAAGAATAAGCAGGTTTTAGCGCTGGATATGGCGGCGTTGATTGCCGGCGCCAAGTATCGCGGGGAGTTTGAAGAACGCCTTAAAGCGGTGTTAAATGACCTTGCCAAACAGGAAGGGCAGGTAATTCTGTTTATTGACGAGCTGCATACGATGGTAGGGGCTGGCAAGGCCGAAGGCGCAATGGATGCGGGCAATATGCTGAAGCCGGCGCTGGCGCGCGGCGAATTGCATTGCGTAGGTGCGACCACGCTGGACGAATACCGGAAATACGTCGAAAAAGATGCGGCTTTGGAACGCCGTTTTCAGAAGGTGCTGGTTGACGAGCCTTCGGTTGAAGATACCATTGCCATTCTGCGAGGCTTGAAGGAGAAATACGAAGTTCATCATAAAGTTGAAATCACCGACCCTGCCATCGTTGCTGCGGCCGGTCTTTCCTACCGGTATATTTCGGACCGGCGGCTGCCGGATAAAGCGATTGACCTGATTGATGAAGCGGCCAGCCGTATTCGTATGGAAATCGATTCCAAGCCGGAAGTGATGGACAGGCTGGACAGGCGCCTGATTCAATTAAAAATCGAACAGGTGGCGCTTAAAAAAGAATCCGATGCCGCCTCGAGAAAACGCCTTGAGATACTGGAAGAGGAGATTGCAGAATTAGAAAATGAATATTCTGATCTGGAAGAAACCTGGAAAGCGGAGAAAGCCGGCCTGCAAGGTTCGGCCTCCATCAAGGAAAAGCTGGAGCAGGCCAGAACCGAGCTGGAAGCGGCTAGCCGCGGCGGTGATTTAAGCCGAATGGCGGAACTGCAGTACGGCATTATTCCGTCACTTGAGAAACAACTGAACTCGGTTGCGGCGCCTGAATCGCAAAAAATGTCCTTGCTGCGCCATAAAGTCACTGAAGAAGAAATCGCTGAAGTGGTTTCGAAATGGACGGGTATTCCGGTATCCAAAATGATGGAAGGCGAGCGTGATAAATTATTGTGCATGGAAGAGCAGTTACGCAAGCGGGTGGTCGGGCAGGACGAAGCGCTCAAGGCTGTCAGTAACGCCATACGGCGCTCCAGAGCCGGTTTATCCGATCCTAACCGGCCCAATGGTTCATTTTTGTTTCTCGGCCCGACCGGCGTGGGCAAGACTGAATTGTGCAAGGCTCTGGCTGAATTTCTGTTTGATACAGCGGAGGCGATGGTGCGCATTGATATGTCGGAATTTATGGAAAAACATTCCGTCGCCAGGCTCATTGGCGCGCCCCCCGGGTATGTCGGCTACGAAGAAGGGGGCTATTTAACCGAAGCGGTCAGACGTAAACCGTATTCCGTTATTTTAATGGATGAAATTGAAAAAGCTCACCATGATGTGTTTAATGTACTGTTGCAAGTGCTGGATGACGGCCGTTTAACCGATGGCCAGGGCAGAACGGTTGATTTTAGAAATACAGTCATAGTGATGACCTCAAATCTGGGCTCGGATCGCATTCAGGAATTATCAGGCGAGGCCAATTATGAGGCCATGAAAGCCGCGGTCATGGACATTGTCGGCTTGCATTTTCGGCCCGAGTTTATTAACCGGATTGACGAAGCCGTGGTTTTCCACCCGTTGGGACGCAGCCAGATCAGAGCCATCTCGGCCATTCAGATTGAATATCTGCGCAAGCGTTTGCAGGACCGGGAAATCGGCTTTGAAATTACCGACGAAGCGCTGGATGTGTTGGGCGAGGCCGGGTTTGATCCCGTGTATGGGGCAAGACCTTTAAAACGCGCCATTCAGCATCAGCTTGAAAATCCGCTGGCCCAGGAAATACTGACCGGTAATTTTGGCGCCGGCGATACGATAAAAGTCGATGTTGAAAATGGCGCGCTGCGGTTTTTAAAGGCTTAGTTATACGCGCTGTTATATCCGTTCAAGGGGATGAAATTGAGGGGCGAATTCTCATTCGCCCCTTATCATTCGCTGCGAGACAGGAGTCGAGTAGTCACCAGAAGCGGTAGTGCATGTGTTTTCACGGAGCGTTTTTTGCGTAGTGAAAATGCAGGCTTTACGAAATCGCGTCGAGTCATATAGGGACTCCTCCCCAATTGCAAGCCAAGTTTTTACAGAAATTGATGTTTCCAACAGA